>DATGFT010000052.1:0-10307 GCA_035308915.1 Solirubrobacteraceae bacterium | reverse complement strand
CTCGTCACGTTTCCGGCGGCGCCTCGCAGGTCACTCCCGGCGAACCGGGAATGCGTCTACGTTCCGGCCTATTGCCTTACTAGTGGCGTTAGGTCTACTCGCCCGGAGCCGTTCTGTCAATGCCGACGGCCCACAAAGGTTGGCGGCCTACGGAAATTCCGCACAAGCCGGGGCCTGATGTCAGCACGAGCACCAGCCCGGCTTCCTCCCAAGCCGCGGCCCGACGTCAGACCTGAAGGTGCGGATAGTCGTGGGCGATCATCTCGGCGTAGCGAGCGAACAGCGGCTTGGTGATGGGGATGATCGCCAGCGCCGCCTTGACGTCGCCGCCGGCCTTGATCCGCCGGCGGGCGATCGCAATCGCGACGTTCTCCTTGCCCTGGAAGTAGCGGTTGGCCGTCTCCGAGGTCATCTCCATCTTGACCTTTGGCTCCCACGCGATGTCGTCTTTCCACTCCCAGGTCAGGTTCGGCCCGCCTGGCTGCCCGGCCCGAATGTTCACCACCAGGTCGAGGTCGGTGAAGCGGAACTGCTGAGGGGTGTCGGCGTCGCGCAGGCGCGGGCCCATCTCCGGGTCCTCGCTCATCAGCGTGAAGGTCCGGTCCATAACCTCCCGGAACTCCGCCGGGGACCGGAAGACGCTCATCTCGGCCCGGCCCGAAAACGAGTCATGGCGCGGCAGTCTAGTTGTCTTACATCTAGGCTCGACCGCCACCGTGGCCGCACCCGCCACCATCCACCTCCACCCAACGGCACCCCTCGCCGAGCGGGTCCTGCTCCCGGGCGACCCGGGCCGGGCGCTGCGCCTCGCTCAGGCGCTTCTGGACTCGCCGCTCATGTTCAACCACAACCGCGGTCTCTGGGGGTACACCGGGGGGGCCCGCGACGGTCAGCCGCTGACCATCCAGAGCACGGGGATGGGTGGGCCCAGCGCCGCCATCGTGATCGCTGAGCTCGGCCAGCTCGGCGCGCGGCGGCTGGTCAGGATCGGAACCTGCGGCGGCCTCGACGCGCCTCTCTCCCTCGGCGATCTGGTGATTGCCACCGAGGCCCTTTCCCGCGACGGGACGAGCGCCGCCCTCGACGCGCGGGGTCGGCTATCGCCCGATCCGGAGCTCCGTGAGTCGCTGCTGAGCGCGGCCGCCAGCCCGGCGGTAGGCGCAACCACCCACTCCGGGCCCATTGTCTCGACCGATCTCTTCTACGACGTGCCGGAGGGCGAGGATCAGGAATGGGTGCGCGCCGGGGCGCTGGCCGTCGACATGGAGTCGGCCACGTTGTTCGCGCTCGCCGCGCGCCGCGGACTCAGGGCGGCGTCCCTCCTCGTCGTCTCGGACCTGCTGAACCCGTCGCGGGTCCGGATCGAAGCCGAGCCGCTGCACGCAGCCGAGAGGCGGATGGGAGAGGTCGCGGTGGACGCGCTGATCAGCGAAACGGGCTAGCGGCTGGCGGCGCCGGCTCGCTTGGCGCCCGCGGGGGCTTCCGCCGCCTTCGCTTCCGCGGCCGTGGCTTTCGCAGCCTTCGCGCTGGTCTGCGTCGCCCCGGCGGCGGCAGGCTCGGTCCCTGTAGCCGCGGGCCCCGCGGCCGATCCCGCGAGCTCGTTCAGCCTGGCCTCGATCCGCTCGACCGCGCGCTCGATCCCGGCCAGCCGTCGCTCCACCGGGGCGCCGTCAAGCCCGTCGACGCTGCGCTCCAGGCGGTCAAGGACATCCTCGACGCCTTCGAGCCGTTGCGAGACGGACCGCAGCCGCCGGGTCAGCCGCTCGATGTCGCTGGCCGAGGGCAGGTTGAGCGCGCTCATCGCCACCTCCTGGGCGCGTGCGGCGCGCTCACGCGTCTCCAGGGCGGCCGACAGCGCACCGGAGACCATCGGGTTCTCGAGCAGCTCCTGCGCGAGCTTTCCGATCGCCTCTTCGCCTTGGCGGGTCATCCGCTCCCGGAATCCCTTCTCTTGCTCCGAGCCTTCCACCGATCTGGCACTCTAGCGCCGGCCGGCTCCTGGCTGCGCCGCCTCCAAGACCGCTTCACGCGGGCCGAGGCCCGCGAACTTTGGCCCTGCGGTGTGGCATAGGTGAACCGCAGCGCCAAAGTTCGGGATCGCCCTGGCAACCGCAGCGCCAAAGTTCGGGATCGCGATGGCAACTGTAACTCTCAACCCTAGCGTTAGTCTTTCCCTGCAAGACGGATGCGTCACGAGCCCCCTCCGCGCTCCGGGAAGAGGTCGCCGACGGGGGCGCTACCGCAGCCAAACCCCGACCCCCCGATGGCACGTTTCTTGCAGGCGTTCTGGCCCTCTGGCCGTCGTTTGGCCCTGAAGCTTCAGTCGATCGCTGAAACGGCCGATTCAGACGACGGTTCTCCGTTGCAAAGCACACTGCCACCCGTTAGCGTGCCTGGCCACTGCGCCTGCGTATTCGGTGCGGTCCAGGTACGTGGCGGGAGGAAATAGACGACCGTGTCGATTAGCCACAAGCTGAAAGTCGGTTTCGCCAGCGTTGCACTGGTGCTCGTTGTGATGGCCATTGCCGCCATCCCGACAGCATCGGCTGATCAGTGCACGGTCACGGCCACGCTTCTCACCGGCCAGACCGTCACCTATACCGTGGACGCGGCCCCAGGCACGCCGCCGGCTCAGATGCTTCCGCCGGGGACGCCGCCCGTCCAGAACGTAACTGCGAACTGCCAGACCACGACGACGACGGCGACAACGCCGACGAGCACCGTCACCGTCACCACCCCAGCCAACACCACGTCGACTCCGGCCGCGACGACGTCCACGCCGAAGCCGAAGACGACGGCCACACACACGAGCACCACCAAGAAGTCGCAAACCGTCAACCCTACGTCGAGCTTTAAGAACCCCAAGAGCTCCTCCCGCAAGGACGTCAAGCAGAAGGGCTCCGCGCCGACGAGCAAGCTGAAGAAGGCGACGAACTCAAAGCCGAAGCACAAGGCGAAGACCCACCAGGCGCCCACCGGGCCCACCGGCCCTGGCGTGCCCGGCCCGTCGAACCCCACCTTCTCGTTCGCGCTCCCGGGCCCGGCTCCGCTCGGCGTGCCCAACTTCTTCATCGACAGCTTCGAGATCCCGCCCTTCCTGCTTCCGATCTACCAGGCGGCCGGAATCCAGTACGACGTCCCGTGGCAGGTCCTGGCCGCGATCAACGAGATCGAGACCGACTACGGCCGCAACCTCTCAGTGTCGAGCGCCGGCGCCGTGGGCTGGATGCAGTTCCTGCCCTCGACCTGGGCCAGGTACGGAGTCGACGCCACCGGGTCTGGCTATGCCGACCCCTACAACCCCGTGGACGCGATCTTTGCCGCGGCGCGGTACCTGAGCGCCGCCGGCGCCTCGAAGAACCTCTGGAACGCCGTGTACGCCTACAACCACGCCAGCTGGTACGTCCAGTCCGTGCTCCTTCGCGCCAAGCTGATCGGCGGCATGCCCTCCAAGCTGGTCGGCGCCCTGAGCGGTCTCGTCGAGGGCCACTTCCCGGTCGCCGCTCCGGCCAAGTACGCCGACAGCGCGGTAACCAAGCTGGCCTCAAAGCGGGTCAAGACGAGCAACGCCGCGATCACCATCGGCTCGAACCCGCACGCCACCTATACCGACATCTTCGCCAAGCAGGACTCTCCCGTGATCGCCGTCAACGACGGCAAGGTGGTCAAGATCGGGTCCTCGAAGCAGCTTGGTAGCTACGTGGAGCTCCAGGATTCGACCGGCAACGTCTACACGTACTCGCAGCTCGGCGAGCTGTCCAAGATGTACCCGGTCCCCAAGCGGGTCAAGGTGACGGCCAAGCAGATCGCCCACCAGCTCTCGCTGCCCACCTCCGCGCCCAAGCCAACCGCTCCCGCCACCGCCGGTTCGCAGAACACCGCGCCGACGCCGAGCGTGAGCAAGGCGACCAGCGAGGCCAAGAGCGCGCCCATCTCTCTGCCGGTCACGCCGGCGCCCGCCTCCGCCGGAACCCAGTCTGGCGACACCGGCCCGGCCACCGCCCCGGCGTCCTCGACGCCTCAGACCTCGATCCCGCAGCCGATGGTCAAGGAGCGCCTGTTTGCCAACCCGTCGCGCCCGGCCTCCTACGCCGCCGGCGGCGATCTCCAGATCAAGGAGTCGGCACCGGGGATCTCGAACTTCCAGGACTACTTCTCCTCCGTCCTGCACCTGGGGAAGAGCCAGTACACGCTGCAGCCGCTGAAGGTTGGCTCGATCGTCGTAGCGGGAACCATCCTGGGCCGAATCGGTGCCGGCACCCCGACCCTCGCCCCCCACCTGCGCTTCATGATCCGTCCCGCGGGCAAGAAGGCGCCGTACATCGACCCCAAGCCGATCCTCGACGGCTGGAAGCTGCTCGAGGCCACCGCGGTCTACCGCGCCGCCGGCGTGAACCCGTTCTTCGGGCCTGGCGCCAAGAACCCCACCGTGGGCCAGGTCCTGCTCATGTCCAAGGAGCAGCTGACCTACCGCGTCCTCGAGGACCCGCACGTCAAGGTCTACGCCTGCGGCCGCCGTGACATCCAGGCCGGACTGATCGACCGCCGGATCCTGGCCGTGATCGAGTTCCTGTCCGCCTCCGGACTTGACCCGACCGTGTCAGGGCTTGAGTGCGGGCACAGTCTCACCGCCGCGACCGGAGTCGACGCCGCCGGCGCCACCGGGGCCTCGGTTGACATCTCAGCGATTAACAACATCCCGATCCTCGGTCATCAGGGCTCGGGCTCGGTCACCGACATGACGATCCGCAGGCTCCTGACCCTCCAGGGCACGTTCAAGCCCAACGCAATCGTCTCCACGATGAGCTACAAGGGTCAGACCAACACGCTCGCGCTTCCCGACCACGCCAACCGCATCCAGATCACCTACACGCCGCTCTTCGGCCAGAACAAGCAGCTTTCGGCCCAGGTCGCCGACCTTCTCCAGCCCAACCAGTGGACCCAGCTGATCAACCACATCAGCCAGATCCCGGAGCCCATCGTCCCGATCGCGCCGAGCAAGTACGCGATCAAGGTCCCGGGCGGATAGACCCCTCGAGCGGTCGCGGCGGACCGCGCCTCTTCACCTTCAGTCAGGTCGAGCTCCCGTGGCGCCTCGGCCTGCCCGACGGCCGCTACCTCCTCCGTGACCTGGGCACGGCACCTGAGGCCTCGCCTTCGCACGTCCTCGTGATCGCCACCCTCGGCGCTCCAGAGCGCCGCACCCTCCTCGCCCGGCGCGCTCGTCGCCCTCAGGTCGAGCCGGAGCCGGGTCCCGCACCGGTGACGACCGCGCGAGCCACGGTGATCGACGTCGGCATCCCGCGCACCGATGAGCGTGAGGCCGCCGCCTGGTTGGCGGCCGCCGGCGAGGATGAGCTGAGTGCCGGCCTTGGCGTGCTCAATCGGGCGCTTCATGCCCTGCGCCTCGCCGCCGCCGATCCCTACCAGCATCCCGTGGGCCGCCATCAGCTGCTTGTCGCCCGCCTGGGCTACGGTCGCGGCGAGGAGGTGGCGGACGGCTTGTGGACCGACGCGCGTGAGGTCATCTCGCGGGCCCGGCGGGAGCGCCGACGCCGCGTTCTCGCGCCCCAGGCTCGCCTCGCCGCCCTGCTCGGCGGCCGTGAACAGCCGCTGGCAGGTGAGGAGCTCGCCCTGAGGGCTCGGCTCGATCTCGATCACGGGCGCGGCCGTGAGGCCGCGCTCCAGCTCCTCGTGGCCCTGGATGCCACCCTCACCGAGCTCACCGCTGACCCGGCCGCGGGGCTCCTTGAGTCCCGCCTCGAGGAGCTGCGTGAACTCAGGGATCCGGTCCACCAGGCCGCCCAGTCGGCACTCGCGGGACCGCTCGATGGAGAGCAGCTGGACACCGTCGAGTACGCCCTGGGCCGGACCGAGGCCGCGCTGCGCGCGCGCACCGTGGCCGGCACGTGAGCTGCTACCCGCCGAGTCCCAACGCGCCTCGGAGCGCCTCGAGCTCCTCCACCACGTCGCCCTGCATCCGCACCTCGGCGAACCGGTCAAATGCCGTGGCGCCCTGGGTGATGATGGCGACGACGCCCCCGCCCTCGAGCGTCAGCTCGGGCAGACCGGCCACCGGATAGACCTCGAGCGAGGAGCCGATGCAGAGCAGGACCTCGGCGCGCGACGCGAGCTGCTGCGCGCGCTCGAGCGCCGCCACCGGGAGAAGCTCGCCAAACAGGACCACGTCGGGCTTGAGCGGGCGAGAGCAGTCGCAGCGCGGAACTCCGTCCGCGGCTGCGGCCTGGCGGTCTCGGACCTCGGCCAGCGCGACCTGCGACCCACAGGCCAGGCAGGACGCGCTCCCAATCGACCCGTGGACTTCGATCACCTCGCGTGACCCGGCGCGGCCGTGGAGTCGATCGATGTTCTGGGTGATGACCGCGTCGAGCAGCCCCACCTGCTCGAGCTCGGCCAGGATCTCGTGGGCGCGGTTCGGCTCCCTGTCCTCGAGCGTGGCGAACCGCTGCCCATAGAAGCTCCAGAAGCGCTCGGGGTCACGCTTGAACACGTCGATGTGCGCGACCTCCATCGGGTTGACGTGGGTCCAGAGCCCGGTACCCGGAGAGCGGAAGTCAGGGATCCCCGACGGCACCGAGATGCCAGCGCCGGTGAGCGCCACGACGGACTCGGCGCCGCGGATCATCGCGGCCAGACGCGTGGCCGCGTCGACGGTCCCGACGCCCGTCACGGCTCGCGACTCATCGTCCCTGGAACCGCGCGGGGCGCTTCTCGAGAAAGGCGGCGATCCCCTCACGAGCGTCCTCGGAGGCGAACGCGCTGATGAACGCCCGCTTCTCGGCCTCAAGACCGGCCTCGAGGTCCGCGCGGCCAGATACGCGCTTGATCTCCTCGATCGCGCGCGGCGCCTGCTCGCTCAGCTTCCGTCCCCAGGCCACCGCGGTGTCGAACAGCTCGTGGTCCGGCACCACACGGTTGACCAGCCCCAGCTCATAGGCCTCGGCGGCCTCGATGGCCTCGCCGATCAGATTCAGCTCGAGCGCCCTGGCCTCGCCGATCAGCGCCGGCAGCCGCTGCGTCCCCCCGAAGCCCGGGATGATCCCGAGATTGATCTCCGGCTGACCGAAGCTGGCCGATTGCGCGGCGAGGCGGAAATCGCAGGCCATGGCCAGCTCGTTGCCGCCGCCCAGGGCGGTTCCGTTGACCGCCGCGATCGTGACGACGCTGCTCTGCTCCATCGCTCGCAGGAGCGCGTGCATCTGGTCTACCAGCGCTCGTCCCGCCGCCTCGTCCATGGACCCGAATGCCTTGATGTCGGCCCCGGCACAGAACAGCATCGGGTTGGCCGAGGCGAAGACCAATGCGCGAATCTCGCCCGCCCCGCTGACCGCATCCCAGACCTCCTGCAACGCCTGCACAACCTCGGGGGAGATGGAGTTCGCCGGCGGACGGTCAAGCCAGGCGATCGCGACACGGTGCCGTGTCTCGAGCTTGACCGGTCCCTCCTCGCGCCCCGGATCGGGCTGCGGATACGGGAAGAACCCCTGTCCCGCCTTGACGCCGAGGCGACCCTGGGCGACGAGGCGGCGCAGGATGAGCGGCGGCGTGAACGCCTCGCCCCATTCGTCGGCGGCGCGCTCGAGTCGCCTGAGCACGTCATCCAGCCCCTGCTGGTCAGCCCGCGCGAACGGGGGCGGCATGATTCCCGCCCCCGCCATCATCCCCAGGTCGATCTCACGCAACGAGGAGACCCCCTCCTCCAGCACGAGGCAGCTTTCGACCAGCGCCTTGAGCGTGAAGCGTTCGACCAGGTCCTGCTCGGCGTTGGCGCCCGGCCCCGCGCCTTCAGTTGCCGTGCTCATAGAACCCCTGCCCGGTCTTGGCGCCGAGCTTGCCCTCCTCGACCAGCTGCTTCATCCCGGGATGCACGACGAACCGATCCCCGTAGGAGTCGGCGAGGTGCATCGCCACATGAAGGACCGTGTCCAGACCAAGGAGGTCAGTTAGGAAGAAGGGACCCATCGGGGCCGCCTTTGACTCGGCCACGATCCGGTCGAGCTCCTTGACCTCCATCCCGGTCTCGACCTGGTAGCGCCACAGCTCGGAGACGCTCGAGTTGAGGATCCGGTTGACCACGAAGCCGGGCGCCTCGGCGCAGCGGATCGGCATCTTCCGGATCCGCTGCGCAAACGAGGCCGCGGCCTGGGCGGTCTCCGCCGCGGTGTCGTCGCCCTCGATCACCTCGATCAGCCGCATCACCGACGCCGGGTAGAAGAAGTGAAAGCCCACCACCTTCTCCGGCCGGCTCGTCGCCTCGCCCATCTCGGTGATCGACAGGGACGACGTATTGGAGGCGAGAATCGCGTGGCCGGGGGTCACCTCGTCGAGCTCGGAGAACACGGCCTGCTTGATCTCCATCCGCTCCGGCACGGCTTCGATCACGAAGTCGACGTCACCGAACCGCTCATAGCTCGTCGTGCCGTCGATCAGCAGCAGCTTGCGCTGGAGCTCCGCCGCGTCCATCTTGCCCTGATCCACGCGCGCCTGCCACAGCGAGCGCGCCCTTTCGACCCCCTGGTCGACGAAATCCTCGTTGACGTCCTTGAGCACGGTGGGGATCTCGGCGTTGGCGATCGCGTAGGCGATCTCCCCGCCCATTGTGCCCGCGCCCACGACCGCCGCTTTGAAGACGAACATCCGCCTAGACGCTACCCGAGGCTTTGCCCGCGTGACGCCTCGACGACGGCCGCGAAGCGCACCAGTGTCCGGCTCAGCGAGAGGGCCATCGGGCGCCGGACGAACAGCCACTCGATCAGCGACGTCACCGGCGAGCGGCGTTTGATCCGGTACTCGAGCGACAGCTCGACCTGGACCCCGGCCGGAACCGGCTCGAAGCTCACGCTCTGCTCGCCCTCCATCAGCGAGTCCTCGACGAACAGGAGGATCCGTTCCAGCGGAACGTAGTCGCGGACTGTCTCAGTGACCGTGCCCCGTCCCGCGGGCCGGGACTCCCAGACCACCCGCGCCCCGGTCTGCGGCCACCCACTATCCACCGACACGATCCGGGCCGCGCCATCGACCCACTCCGGCCACCGGCGGACGTCCAGCCAGCAGGTCTGCGCCTCGTGCACCGAGCCTTCGAGGACGTCGCGCACACGGACCCTGGCCATCGTGCGATTATCACCGTCGGTGGCACTCCCGGAGACGATCGAGCCCTACCCGGGTATCTCGCCCAAGGCCTATGAGCACCCGGCTGATCGCGCTGCCACGGCGGCGCTCAAGGCGGTCCCGATGCTCGACACCGTCGTGCGCAAGCTGATCGAGTGGCAGTACGAGCGGGCGATGCGCCAGATGTACCTGAGCAACTCCGTTCGCGTCGGCGAGCGCCAGCTGCCTGAGCTGTGGTCACACCAGGTGGCGGTCTGCCAGATCCTCGATATGCCGCGGAGCTACGACCTCTACGTCACCGACACGGTGATCGCCAACGCCATGGTTATCGGCTCCCAGAACCCGATCATCGTCGTCGGGACTCCTCTGCTCGGACGGCTTGGCCCGGGCGAGCAGCGGGCCATGCTCGCCCACGAGGTCGCCCACATCCTCTCCGACCATGTGCTGTACACGACGGCGCTTCAGATCCTGCTCCGCCTTGGCGGCAGCGTCCCGTTCCCACTCGGGATCCCCGCCTTGGCCGTGCGCGCGGTCCTGCTCGAGTGGGCACGCGCCGCCGAGCTCAGCTGTGACCGCGCCGAGGCGCTGGTCGTCCGCGACCCCACGATCGTGTGCCGCGGGCTCATGGCCCTGGCGGGTGGGATGCGCGCCGATCAGCTCAACCTCGACGCCTTCCTGGCCCAGGCCCGCGAGTACGAGGACTGGGACGACCCCAGCGACCGCGTCCGCCGTTTCTTCTACGAGATCAACAGCACCCACCCATATGCGGTGCGGCGCGTCTCCGAGGTGATGAAGTGGGTGCAGAGCGGCGAGTACGACCGCATCCAGCGCGGCGAGTATGTCCGCCGCGGTGAGGAACCCCCGGCGCAGGACGAGGCCGGGGACGCCGTCGAGTTCTACGCCGAACGCTTCCGCGCGATCTTCCATGACATCGGCGAGAACGTGACCAAGCTGGGCAACCAGATCGGCGGCCTCGCCGAGCAGGCTGCCGACTGGCTCCGCTCCCGCGGCGGCTAGCCCCTCCACAGCCCCGCGCGCCCGCGAGAGCCCTCCACAGCCCCGCGCGCTCGCGAGAGCCCTCCACAGCCCCGCGCGCCCGCGAGAGCCCTCCACAGCCCCGCGCGCCCGCGAGAGCCCTCCACAGCCCCGCGCGCTCGCGAGAGCCCTCCACAGCCCCG
>DATGFT010000051.1:0-14357 GCA_035308915.1 Solirubrobacteraceae bacterium | reverse complement strand
TGGGCTCTGCGGCCCCCGCTGAGCTCACGCGCCATGAACGCGACCAGGACCACGGTTCCGGCGCCGGAGGCGAGGCTCACCGCGCGCAGGGCGACGAGCGACCCCGGGGCGAGCTGCTGCGCGATCCACCCCACGACGGCGATGAGGGGCGGAAAGTCGACGTAGCCGAGGGCCAGATGATGAGCGGCGGTTCGGAAGTAGAGCTCGTCCCGATCCCAGCCGTAGCGCGCCATGACCGGCGCGGTGATGGCGACCAGCAGGGCTGCCGCGGCGAGCCCAATAACGAGGGTTTCACGTGCTGAGGTCCGGTTCCGAGCGGAAGTCGTGGTGCGCGGCGGAGGCGCAAGCTCGACTGGATAGGTCGCCGAAGTCACGCCTGAGCCCCTGCGGGCTCCGGCGTGAGCGCGGACAGACGCCCGGAGAGGTGGCGCCACGCCCATTCGAAGTCAGCGTCTCGCACCGCCTCATCGTGGGCCGCGAAGCGGCCGCCGACCTCTGACGCCGCAAAGCCGATCACGAAGGTGCTGATCAGCCGCTCGGTTCGGGGCACCAAATCGTCAGGAACGCCTGCGTCCCGGAGGGCCGCGTAGACGACTTCGCGCACCGCCAACGCTGCCTCGGTTGCCACCGGCCGCCGCAGCAACAAGGAAAAGGCATCGGGATGACGGGCGGCCGCCTGGCGCAGGCTGATCGCGAGTCCATGCAAGCGCTCCTCGCCCGACAGACCGGGCTCCGGCAGGACAAGCTCAGCGAGCAACCGCTCGACGAGCCCGTCGAGCAGATCGTCCTTGTCACGGACGTGGTGATAGAGCGACATCGCGGTCACTCCGACTCGCGCAGCGACCCTCCGCATCGTCACCGCGGCAAGCCCCTCCTCGTCGGCCACGGCGAGAGTGGCGTCGAGGATCTGTTCCCGGGAGATCAACGCGGGGCGTGGCATGGACGTTGTCCTGCAAAGTATACATCGTAAGGTTATGTGCAAGCCTTGCGTCGGACTTGGGCGAAATAGCGACCCCACAGGTGGCTCGTTCGCCCAGGTAGGCGGGGCGGCCGGGGTTTGGGTGGTTGTGCCTAGTTAGGCGGCCAGCCGGGCAGGGCCTGACCCGAGGCCTACCGCTCCCGGTGCGGCCGCAGCGTGATCTCGGGGGAGATGACGATCCAGAAGAGGAGGGCGTCGGACTGGCCGAGGTTGCGCCAGCGCTCGACGCGCTCGGTGTCGGCGACGAGAACCTCACCGTGGCGGACCGCGGGGGTGAGGCCGGCGACCTGGACCTGGACGAGCCCCCGGGCGACGGCGACGATGCCGCTGCCCTTCTGTCCGGGCAACGGGCGGCCCTCCTCACGCGCCCCGAGCTGGACGAGGTCGATGCGGAGGTCAGAGTCCTCGGTCCCGAGCAGGGTCACGCCGTGCTCGGCGCCGTGCTCAGGGTCATCGACGCGGCGCCCGATGCGGTAGACGCCCGGGTCCTCGCCGTGGATCAGGTCGTCGATGGTGATCCCCAGCGCGGCCGTCAGTCGGGCCAGGGTGGAGAGCGAGAGGCCGCGCTCGGCGCGCTCGGCCTGGGAAATCGCGCTCGGGGTTACGCCGGCGAGGTCGGCCAGGGCCTGCTGACCGAGTTCACGCGTCCGGCGCACCGCGCGCAGTGACGCCGCGACGCGCTCGGTGATGCTGGCGGGCTCGAGCACCGGCTGGCCATCCTCGACGTGCCAGTGGAGCATGCTGCCGGTGACCCCGTCCTCGCGGCCTTCGGCTTTCACGACCCGCACGGCGCGCTCGTCCATGCGCAGGACGCACTGGGTTACCGCGTGCACCGTCTCCCGCACCGTCACCGGGGTCTCGCTGCTCATGGCCCAGTAGGCGACGGCGCCGACCTCGAGCAGGAACGGGCAGCAGCGCGCGAAGAAGCCGCGCGCGTTGTTGGCGCCCCAGGCGCGGACCATTTCGTCAAGCGAGTCGAACAGGAGCAGACGACGCTGCGACGAGCGGCAGAGCCGCTGGATCTCACGGAGGAGGTCGATCGGCTGGGCGAGCGGCGAGGTGGGCCCCGCGTCGAGGACACTCACGCCCTCGAGGCCGTCGGCAGCGCCGTCGCCATCCAACGACACGAACACCTTCGTGTCGAACGCACCCTCGACCCGAGTGATGGCGGCGTAGAACGGTTCCACGTCCCCGGCCGCGAGATCCCAGACGACGTTGTCCCCCCAGTAGAGCGCGTCGAGCACGTCATCCAGGGCCGGGAGGCCCGTGCTGACCTTCAGCTTGGCGGAGTCGCTATCAAGCAACGCTGTTGGGAGCCCTGTGTCGGCGTAGGCACCCGGTCCCGCTTTCCGGGGGCCGAGCCTGCCAAAGTAGCGCCTGGTCGTCAAGGGGCCGGAGTCTTCCCCCCATTTCGGGACGTTGCCTATGGGCAGCAGCGTTGCTGTAGGCGTGTGGAGGGGCGTGGTCGACGGGGTTAGAACCCGCTCTCGATGCGCCGGCGCCTGGCGCGTGAGCTGCGGGATGTCGTCAAACGTGCGGAACGGCCGCGCGGCCTCTGGGACCCGACCGTCCCGCTGGCTCAGGTCGCCATCGGCGCCAACCTCGCGCGGCTGCTCGAGCTGGCACGCTGGGTCGGAGACGTCGAGCCGGTGGACGTACGAGGGATCGCCCAACTGCGGCTCCTGTTGAGCAAGGGCACGAGTCCTCTGTACCACCCGGGTACGAGCGATCAGCTCGAGGAAGCGCTGGCGCGGATCAGCGACTCGCTGGATCCGTTCCAGGCCCTGCCCGTGTGACGCTCAAGGCGCGCGAGAAGCGTCGCCTGCTCGCCGGAGCGTCCGGTTCATTGGCGAGACTGAGGGCGTGATCTGCGCCCTCACCGGTCGCGAACACCGGCTCTTCTGGATGCGCTCAGCGTGGTGGTGCCGCGACTGTCGGCAGAAGATCGAGACCTGTTGTGAGGGGAATTGCCCGAGTACTGCAGGCGAGCCGGATCGCTATCGTTGACGCCGGAGCGATGAGGCTCGCTCGATAACCGCGGTCCTACACCGCTGATGGCCTCTACTCAGCCGTCGTCGACTCAGTGGAGGTGCGTGTGGGATGCGGTTTGACCGGAGCGAGTTTGCCGCGATCTTCGTGGGTGGCTTCATCGGCGCGGTGGTGCGCGCCGAGATGGTCGAGGCGTTGCCGGACCGAGCCGGCCGCTGGCCGTGGGCGACGTTCATCGTGAACGTGGTGGGGGCGTTGCTGCTCGGATACTTCGTAACCCGCCTTCAGGAGCGGCTTCCGGTTTCGGCCTATCGCCGCCCCTTCCTCGGCACCGGACTTTGCGGAGGTCTCACCACCTTCTCGGCCATGCAGATCGAGCTTCTGCGGATGCTGGACGCGGGCCGGCTTGGGCTGGCCGTGGGCTACGCGGCGGCCAGCGTCCTCGCCGGCTTCGCCGGCGTCGCCGTGGCCACGAATCTCGTACGGCGGGCGAGGTTCACGCGGTGAGCCTGATCGTGGCGCTGGGCGTCGGGTTGCTGGGGGGCCTGGGAGCGGTGGCGCGGTTCACGCTCGACGGCGCGGTCGCCGGCCGCGTCGGTCGTGAGTTCCCCTACGGGACGCTGGTCGTGAACATGCTCGGCGCGGCGGTGCTCGGGATCATCGTGGGCCTGACGGTGGGCGCAAACGCCTACCGCCTGCTCGGCACGGGCCTGATCGGCGGATTCACCACGTTCAGCACGTGGGCGCTCGAGAGCCACCGGCTCGGGGAGGACGGCGAGCTTCGGCTCGGCGCGATGAATTTCCTCCTCAGCCTGATGCTCGGAGTGCTGGCCGCGTGGGCCGGACGCAAACTCGGAGGCGCGCTGTGAGCGAAGAAGCGCTCAAGCTCACCGTGTACTTCGGGGAGCGCGATCGCGCCAACGGCCGGTTTCTCGCCGACGCGCTCACCGACATCTACGCGCGGCAAGAGCTTCAGACGAGCCTGCTGATGCGCGGCGTTCAGGGTTTCGGGCTGAAGCACCACCTGCGGACCGATCGCCAACTCACGCTGTCCGAAGACCTGCCGCTGGTCTCGGTGGCGGTCGACGCACGGCCGCGCATCGAGGCCGCGCTGGCCGAGGTGGACGAGTTGCGCTTCGACGGCCTGGTCACGCTCGAGCGCGCGCGGATCCTCACCGGCGGTCTCGAGGCGGTGCGGCGCGAGGACCTGAGCGAGGAGGTGAAGCTCACCGTCTACCTGGGCCGGCACGATCGCATCGACGGCAGGGTCGCGTACGAGGCGGTGATCGGGTTGCTCCACGAGCACGGAGTGGCCGGGGCGACCGCGCTGCTGGGCGTGGATGGGACGGCCCACGGCGTGCGCCGCCGCGCCGGTTTCTTCTCCTCAAACGCGCAGGTCCCGGTGATGGTCATCTCGGTTGGCGACGGCGAGCGAATCGCCGAGCTCCTCCCCGAGCTCGAGGCGCGGCTGGCGCGGCCACTGATCACACTCGAGCGCGTGCGGGTCTGCAAACGTGATGGGCGGCTCCTGGCCGAGCCTCAGGAGCTCCAAGCCAGCGATGCGGCCGGGCTCGGGGTGTGGCAGAAGCTGACCGTGTTCTCCGGTGAGCAATCGCACGTCGAGGGCCAGCCGCTGCACCACCGGCTGATCTCGGACCTACGCCGGGCCGGCGCATCGGGAGCGACCTCCCTCCGCGGTGTCTGGGGCTACCACGGAGGGCATCCGCCGCACGGTGATTCCTTCTGGCAGCTGCGCCGACGCGTCCCGATCGTGACCGTGGTCGTCGACACACCCGAGAGCGCGCGGCGGTGGTTCAAGCTGATCGACGAGCTCACCACGTCGGCTGGACTGGTGACCAGCGAGGTGGTGCCGGCGTTCCGGGCCACGGGTCCGGGGTTACTGCGCGGAGGCCTGCAGCTGGCCGAGCCCTAGATTTCGGTCGGTGGTTGGCGTGCGCCTACTTTGTCGTAGACCCCGGCGCCGGCTATACGCTGGTGGCGTGCCGCCTGCCTGTGCGCCCACGGCCGCTGCTTCCCGAGGCGGTGGCTCACGGTGAGAGCGCACGGAGGCCTGCTCCTCAAGGGCATCCGCTGGCGCCTCGGCATCTCGCTGCTCACGGTGATGACCTCGGCCATCGCCGTCGGCGCGGCGGCGCTCGGGCCGCTCTACCTCCAGACGGCGGGTGACTCGGTTGTGCGCTGTACGTGATCGGCGGCCTCGTGCCGGCGGCGCGGGGTCGGCTGCTGGCCGACGGGCACGCGCTCGCGCTGTGGCGGGAAGCCTCGATCGGGCTCATCTTCCAGAACCTGTGCCTCGTGCCGTTCCTGAGCGCCCAGGAAACCGTCGCGCTGCCCCTGCAGGCGAACGGAGTGTCGAGAGCCGAGGTGGCCGAGCGATCGGCCGCCGCCCTGCGCGACGTCGGTTTGGGCGACCACATGGCCCAACTCGTGGGCGATCTTTCGGGGGGGCAGCGCCAGCGGGTCGCGGTGGCGCGTGCGCTCGCCCATCGGCCCGACGTGATCCTGGCCGATGAGCCGACGGCGGCGCTCGATCCGCACTGGCGCGGGGTCGTGCTCGAGCTTCTGCGCACAGCGGCGCGCCGGGGCGCGATCGTGGTGATCTCCTCCAGCGACGAGGAAGTGGTCGCGGCCTGCGACGAGGTGACGACGATCCGCCAAAAGTAGGAGGCGAAGTTCGCCTCAGGGAGGGAGGCGAGCGCGGGCGCCCGGATCTACGCTTCGATCGTGTCCCGACCTGAGAGCCCGCTAACGGCAGCCTTCGGCTGGCGGATCCCATGGTGGATGCTCGATTTCGGGCCTCCGGCGTTGATTCTCGTGGCCGGAACGGGCGCGATCCTGACTCGCCCGAAGGGCGTCGGGCCGGGGGCGGGGCTCTGGGGCGCCCTGGTCATCGCAGTGGTGGCGCTGCTCTATCGGCGCCGGTTTCCGCTCTGGGTCCTCGCGGTGGCGCTGGTGCTGGCGCTGGCCCTCGACGAGGGCCGGCTCACCGTCCTTCCCGCGCTGGTCGCGCTGTTCACCGTCGCCGAGTACCGCGAGCGCCACAAGGTGTTCGCCGGCGCGATCCTGGCCGCCGTGGCGCTCACCCTCGAACCGCTCGTCCACGGACGGACCGAGGCAGCGGCGGCGGTGGTCTCGCATCTGGTGGCGGTCGGGCTGGCGGTCGCCGCCGGCCTCTATGTGCGCGCCCGCGCCGACTACGTCGGAGGCCTGCGTGACCGGGCCACGCGCCTGGAGCGTGAGCGCGAGCTACTGGCGCGCCAGGCCGCGGGCGAGGAGCGAGTGCGGATCGCCCGGGAGCTGCACGACGTGGTCGCCCACAACGTGTCGCTGATGGTCGTACAGGCGCAGGCGCTGGCGGCGACCGGCGATCAGGACGGTGAGCAGGGGGCCGCGCTCGGTCGCCTGGCCAACCTCGGGCGCGAGGCGTTGTCGGAGATGCACCGGATGCTCGGCGTGCTCCGGCTCGACACCGAGGGCACGGCCGACCGGGAGCCACAGCCCGGGGTCGCGGACCTCGAGCAGCTGGTGGCCCGGACGGCAGAGGCCGGGCTTGACGTCAAGCTGGCCGTCGAGGGGCCGCCGCGTCCGCTGCCCTCGGCGGTTGACCTCTCCGCCTACCGGATCGTGCAGGAGGCGCTGACCAACGTCATCCGTCACGCCGGGGCCGAGCACGTCGACGTCGTCCTCAGCTACGCGCCGGGCGAGCTGCGGGTGACGGTGACCGATGACGGGACTAGCCCGGTCGCGCTCAACGATGCCGCCGGCGGCCATGGGCTCGTGGGCATGCGCGAGCGGGTGGCTCTGTTCGGCGGATCGCTCAGGACCGGCGCCCGCGACGGAGTGCCCGGCTACCGGGTCGAGGCCGCGCTGCCGACGGAGTAGCCGCGATGGCCAAGCTCCGCGTGCTGATCGCCGACGACCAGCCCCTGATGCGGGCCGGGTTTCGCGCCGTGCTCGAGGCGACGGGGGAGATGGAGGTGGTGGCGGAAGCCGGGGACGGCGTCGAGGCGGTGCGGACCGCGCGCCTGACGCGGCCGGACGTGATCCTGATGGACGTCCGCATGCCGAACCTGGACGGGATCGAGGCGATCAAGCAACTGCCCAACCACCGGGTGCTCGTGCTCACCACGTTTGGCCTCGACGAGTACATCGTCGAGGCGCTCCGAGCCGGGGCGAGCGGCTTCATCACCAAGGACGTGCCCGCCGAGGAGCTGGTTCGCGCCGTGCGCGTCGTGGCGGCGGGCGACGCGCTGCTCACACCCGCGATCACCCGCCAGCTACTCGACCGGGTGGCGCGGCGACTGCCCGCGCCGGTGTCTCAGGGCGCGGGCGCGCTCGCCGAGCTCACGGAGCGCGAACGTGAGGTGCTCGAGTTGCTGGCCCGCGGGATGTCGAACGCCGAAATCGCGACAGCGCTGACGATCGGCGACGCCACGGTCAAGACCCACGTCTCGAGCGTGCTGATGAAGCTGGGGCTCCGGGACCGGGTGCAGGCGGTCGTACTCGCGTACGAGATCGGGCTGGTGCGGCCGGGCTGAGGTGCGTCAGCCGGCTTCGGACGCTGTAAAGAAGCGATCGAGCCCCGTGATCCTGGCGACGTCGCGCACCTGCGGTCTGAGCTCTCGCTCGATCTGAAGCCTCCAGCCGTCGCTCGTCGCATGGTGGATGGCCTCGTAGAGGACATGCACGCCCGTGCTGTCGATGAACTCGACATTCGAAAGGTCGACTCGAACCGTTCTCTGGCCTCGCGGCTTGCGGCGGACGGCCAGCGAGACGTCCCTGAACCGTTCCGCGAGCGCCGGGCCGGTGGCCAGGTCAAGCTCACCCGTCACGCTGATGCGTGTCAGGAAAGCCTCACGAATCTCCTCGATGCGAAATGCCGGTCCTGCGCCCACGAACCACCCCCGGGGTCGCCCTGTATTCCAGCCCTTCGGCGGGCGCATGTCAACGCAATCCGGGTTGCGTGGTGTGGGATTCGAGGCGCGCCCGGGCCACGCTTTGCCCGCCGCGCTCAAATTCCCTATTAATGTGCGTAACGGGAGTGGGGGAAATGACCGGACCGCCACCCACCTTCGAGATTCGTGAGAGCCGGGTAGGGCGCCGGCTTCGCCTCAGCCTGACCGGAGAGCTCGACCTGGGTTCGGCACCGGCGCTGGACGAGCGGCTGGCCAGCCTGCGAGCCCGCAAGCGCCGCGTCAGTCTCGACCTCTCGGGACTCGAGTTCATCGATAGCACCGGCCTGCATCTGCTGATCCGTGAGCTTGGTGAGGCCCGGGCCAAGCATTGGGATCTTCGGATCGAGCCGGGCGTCTCGCCACCCGTAATGCGGCTGCTGAAACTCGTGCACATCGAGCACCTCGTCTTCGACGGCGAAGCCGGGACGTCCGAGCGGTAACGGTCATCCTCCCCCGCAAGGGGGAGATCGCGAGCGCAGATCGCCCGCGCGCGGGACCGACAGATCACGCGGCGGCCTGACGACAGCTTCGCCTCGCAGATCGATGATGAGCGGCATGACCAGCTCATCACCCATGATCGAGACGCATGCGCTGAGCAAGGCTTTCGGGAAACGCGCCGCGCTGATCGACGCCGACCTGACCGTCCCCCGCGGCTGCGCCTTCGGGTTCCTCGGTCACAACGGCGCCGGCAAGACCACCCTTATTCGACTGCTGCTCGGGCTGACGCAGCCTGACGCCGGCACGATGCGGATCGGCGGTCGGCCGGTGCCCCAGGAGCGCGCTACCGTCCTGGCGCGAGTCGGGGCGATCGTCGAGGAGCCGCACTTCCACAAGCACCTGACCGGGCGTGAGAACCTCCGTGTGGTGGCGGCGGTGCGGGGCCCGGCTGCGGTGGCGAGGATCGACCGGGTCCTTGCCCGTGTCGGCCTCGCCGACCGCGCGAATGACCGCGTGCGGACCTACTCACAGGGGATGCGCCAGCGGCTCGGCGTCGCCCGGTGTCTGCTCGCCGACCCTGAGCTCCTGATCCTCGACGAGCCGATGAACGGCCTTGACCCAGCCGGGATCCTCGAGTTCCGGGCCCTGATCGCGGAGCTGGTGGGCGAGGGACGAACCGTGTTCCTGTCCTCGCACCTGCTCGACGAGGTCGAGAAGACCTGCCACGCCGCGGCGGTCATCGATCAGGGCCGGCTGGTCGCGCAGGGCCCGATCGATGAGCTCGTCCGGGTCCGCAGGCCGCGGATCGAAATCGGCTGCGATGACCCCCACGGGGCGCTGGCCCTGCTCGACGGCCATCCGGCGGTGGCCAACGCGGCCGAGACCGCTGACGGCCTGTCGGTCACCCTGGCGGGAGACGACGGCGTCGCCTCCATCAACGCCCGCCTCGTCAGCGCCGGAATCGGCGTGTTCAAGCTCCAGCCGGTCCGCGAGTCCCTGGAGCAGAAGTTCCTCGAGATCACCTCACGAGTGGGAGAAGCACGATGACCCTCACGATCGCCCGTCAGATGTTCATCGCCGAGCTGCTGAAGCTCCGGCGCCAGCGTGCGGTCATGGCGGTCGGCACGTTCCTCTCCGTCGGCGTCGTCGTCATCTTCATGGGCTACCTCCAGCTGCGCCATGCCTCCAATCCGGCCAAGTACGGACCCGCGGGCGGGCTCGAGGCGTTCAAGCACCTGCTCCGAGCGCTCGGATACTTCTTCGGCGTTCTGCTCGCCACGCTTATCGGCGCCGAAGCCGGAACGACCGATGCATCGAGTGGCGTGTTTCGGGATCTGGTCGCGACCGGGCGCAGCCGGTTGGCCCTCTTCTTCGTGCGGGTGCCGGCGGCGGTCGCGCTCACGCTGGCGCTCTCGGCGGTCGCGTATGGGCTCGGCGTGCTGGCCACGTTCGCGTTCGCGGGCGGCCGCCCGACACCGAGCGTAAGCCTCGTCCTCCAGGGTGCGGGTTGGATCGCGCTTGCCGACGTCGCCATGAGCACCCTGGCGGTCGGCATCGGAGCGCTCACCGGGTCCCGGGCGGTGACCCTGATCTCGCTGGTCGGGTTACAGGCGATCGTCACACCGCTGCTCGTGAATGTCGGCTCGCTCGGTGCGGCTCGCGACGTCCTGCTGAACCCGGCCCTCGGTCAGTTGGTGCCGTACGGCGGCGGGCTCGGCGTCGCGATGGCGACGGGCGTAGCGGTCGCCGTGGTCGTCGGCTGGACGGCGATTCCCGCCGCGATCGGAGCGTGGAGGACGAACACGCGCGACGCGTAGGGATGCGTCTCGCGGTGGGCTCTGCGAGGGACTGGGCTACGCCGCGAGCTCATCCACCGTGTTCTCGGCACACTCCGAGCACAGCGGATTGGGCGGGATCCGGCGGTTGGCGCAGCCCGGCGTCTGGCAGGTTGGCTTGCGGCCGGTTCGCACTTCGAGCTTGCTCTCAGACTGAAGCGCCGCCCGGATCTGATGCAGCTGTTCGAGATGGGCAGCGCAGAATCGCTCGCCCTCGAGGGCGGCGTCAGCACATCTGTCTCCACTCATGCAGCGCACATGTCGCTAATCGACCTGACGCCGGCTCGGCTTTAGCGGCGCGCAGGTCAGTAGCCGCGCGAGGTGAACTCACTCCCGAGGGTCTGCATGCGCCGGGCATCGGCAATGAGCCCGGATGCGGCCGAGGACTGGCCGGATCTGTCGCCCTTCACCGTGGCGGTTCGGAGCTTTGTGAGGTCGTTGACCATCGAGCCCAGCAGCGTGACCGCCTGCTTATGCAGGCCAGACACCGCGGGCGGCGGGGTGACGGCCGCCATCTTGTCGTGGGCCAGCCGAATCACCGTGATCGCGGCGGTCAGCTTCTGGGGGGTGATGGCGCCGTTGCTGAAGGCAGCGCGGAGGGCGGGGTCGACGACGCCGTTCAGCAGCGGACCGAGCTGTCGCTCGTACTGAGCCTTGGTCAAGGGCTTGGGAGCTGAGGCGGCCTTCGACGACGAATTCGAGGAGTTCCCGCATCCCGCGCCGACCAAGCTGATCGCGCAGACGGCCACGAGGAGGACCCGCCCGGGCCAGCCCGTTCGAAAGTCACCTACCATGTCGGGCTGCTTCCCGGTTACGCGGGAGCACAATCTCCCCGCGATGTGCGAGGCTTGGGACGGGGAGGAACGAGGTCTGATGCGCACGCTGCGCAGGGGGTACGCAAATGAAGTCGATATTTCGCCGCGCCACGAACGATTCAGCCGCTGACGCACTTGAGGCGGCCGCCGGCCTCGAGGCCGAGGGGCGGGCCCTGGAGGCGATCGAGCTTCTCAACGACGCGAATCGTAAGCGCCGCTCGGCGCAGATCGAGGAGCGACTCGTTGACACGAGGCATCTCGCGTTCAGCGAGCTGGCCACCGGAGCCTCACCCGCGCCTGCACCGGAGCCGGTCGGCCCCGGCGAGGCTCCCGAGGATGACGGGATGCCCGCACTCGCGGCCAGCCAGCTAACGCCCGGGAGGATCGCCGGCGCGCTGGCGAGCCACGGCGCGCTGATCGTCCGCGGCCTTGCCGACCCAGTACGCGCGAAAGGCCTTGCCGCCGGAATCGACCGGGCGTTCCGAGCCCGCGACGCGGCGGCGGACGGGGCGGCCAGGGACAAGACGACTCCCTGGTACGCCGAGTTTGCCCCCGAGGGTGACGCGGGCCCGGCGGTCAAGTTCGGCCGCGGCTTCGTGGAGCGGACCAACTCGGGCGTGTGGACCGCCGACTCGCCCCGGATGATGTTCGACCTGCTGGAGATGTTCGACCAGGCAGGCGTGCGTGAGGTGGTCACGTCATACCTCGGCGAGCGCCCAGCGCTATCGGTCCACAAGGGCACGCTTCGGCGCGCCAAGCCGAGCGTGGGCACGCCATGGTGGCACCAGGACGGAGCCTTTCTCGGGCGCGGGATCCGGGCCTTGAACATCTGGCTCTCGCTCTCGCATTCGGGCCGGAACGCGCCGGGGCTGGAGGTGGTGCCCAAACGGCTGGACGGAATCGTCGCGACCGGGACCGACGGGGCAGACTTCGATTGGTCGGTCGCCGACGCCGTCGCTCAGGAGGTCTCGGGGGGCGAGATCTCACGGCCGGTCTTCGCGCCGGGAGACGCGATCCTGTTCGACGACGTGTGCCTGCACCGGACATTCACGGACCCCGCGATGACCGCCACGCGCTACGCCACCGAGACATGGTTCTTCGCGCCCTCGGCGTACCCAGACCCCTTGGAGCAGGTGCCGCTGGCGTACTAGCCGGGGCCGCTTCGGCCAGCCTGGTTGACTCCGGGTAGTGCGAGAGCAGCGGCTTGTTTTCGGCGAGGTGGCCGAGCGCTACGACCGCCACAGGCCGAGCTACCCGGATGAGCTGATCGACGACTTGGGCTCGCTGGCCGGTCTCGACGGGACGGCGTCGGTGCTCGAGGTGGGGTCGGGAACGGGTAAGGCGACGCGCATGTTCGCGGCGCGCGGGATACGCGTGCTGGGAATCGAGCCCGACGCCGCGATGGCCGCGCTCGCGCGGCGGAACACGACCGACTACGCGAACGTCGAGCTCGTCGAGACGGACTTCGAGGCCTGGGATCCGCGCGGGCGGACGTTCCCGTTGGTCTTCTCAGCCCAGGCGTGGCACTGGGTAGATCCCGCCGTCGGCTACGCGAAGGTGCGGGAGGTGCTCTCACCCCGCGGCCTGCTGGCTCCGTTCTGGAATCGCTTTGCCTGGGAGCGCTCGGAGCTGCGTGAGGCGATGGCCGAGGCGTACCTCCGGGCGGCACCGGGTCTGACGCGAGCGGGTGGAATGCACCCCGTCAACCTCGACCCCGACGCGGACGCGGGCTGGGAGGGCAACATAGCCGCGGTCCCAGGGCTCGGTGAGGCGGAGGTTCGCAACTACGAGTGGGACCACACCTTCTCCACGGGCGACTACGTCGGCCTGCTGGACACGACATCCGATGTGCGCCTGCTCGACCCGAGCACGCGCGAGCGCCTTCTCACCGCCGTCGCGGCGGTGATCGACGGCCATGGCGGGGAGGTGAGAATCCGGATGCGGACGCTGCTCTGCCTGGCCCGGCGGCTCTAGCGTCGGCCGCGAGTCATCCCCCGAGCGCCTCGACCCAATCCCAAGGCCTCCCGCACAGCGAGCGGTATCCGGCGGCCGAGACGTAGCTGACCGGAACCTTGCCCGGCGGAGGCGCGACCTCCAGGGGTCCGACGGTGAACGGGGGGTCGGCGGCACTGGGGCCGGCACTGCCGGGAGCGAGGCTCGCGCCCGTGTACGACAGGCGGAGCTTGTGAGGTCCGGCGGCCAGGCTGATGCGGCCGAGGGGGATGAACCCGCCGGGCTCGTTGAGGCTCTCGCGGGTCGAGGCGATCGGCTGGCCGTCGACCCGCACGACGAGGTGCCCGACCAGCGACCCGCCGAGCCAGACTTGATATTGGCCGGGTGAGGCGACGGTGAAGCTCCTGGTCGTGGTGCCGGTGGGCAGCTGTGCCGGAACGGAGATCGTCGTCGGCGCGCGGCGTGCCGCGGCCGCCAGGAGCCCGTGGCGCCCGGCCTCCTTGGCCAAAGCCGCAACCGCGCCACAGGGGGGAAGCCCTGCGGGGGTGCCAGGATCGCCCAGGGGCAGGCTGTCGATCACCGGCCGCAGCAGCCGCCGCGGCCGCTGCCAAACCTGATACCAGCGACCGTTGTAGATGAGCCGGTAGGGCGAGGGCGGCCGGCTGGCCACCGGCGAGCTCCGCATCACGATCGTCCGGTAGACAAGCAGGCTCGAGAGCGCGAACTGGTCGAGATCGGAGTAGCCGCCCTTGGGCACCTCGCCGCCGCCGCGCAGGAAGATGGGACGGCGGCGGAGATCCGACGGGCTCTCAGGTGCCATCCGGCGCAGGAAGTGCCGGCTGGCGTAAACCTCGTTCTCATTGACCAGCGTTGGCCCCTGGCCGGCGAACCGCTGCCCGATGGAGGAGAGCTCCGACATCTGCCCGTAGGGCGCGAGCGTGACATGCCCGTAGGCCAGTCCATTGCCCCAGAGCACGACGACGGTCACGGCGACGCAGACGCCAAGCGAGAGACCGCGCGCCGCCATGATCCCGTCACCGCGGGGCCGGTCGGCGGCGGTGCCGACTCGCGCTGGCTCCACAAACAGAGCCGCGGCGCCGACCAGGCCGACCAGCAGCAGGGCAGGGGAGGCGGTGGCGAAGCCCTTGCCCTGGATCCACGGGGAGCCCCCGATGCTGACCAGCAGCGCTCCGAGCGCCGCCGCCCCGACGCACACCGGGAGCACTGGGGAGCGCTCCCGCCACGCGATCAGCAGCGCGATGAAGATCCCGCCGATCACGAGGCCGATAAGGACGTAGGTGAGCACCGGGGCCCGGGGGGGATCGAGCCGGAAGTCGGCGGCCGGCCACACCCCGAGAAGCTGTAGCGGCCG
>DATGFT010000050.1:0-14534 GCA_035308915.1 Solirubrobacteraceae bacterium | reverse complement strand
AAACGTGATCGAACCCAACAGCGGCATACCGCCTCCTTACCAATCAAAGAACCCGAGCACCACAACCACCCAGGCCAACACCCCCATCCTCACCCCCCACCAGATGACCCCACATCACCCAAACTGCATGATTGAGGCGGGTAGGCTCGGTCTGTGACCGGGCCGCAGCCTGACTCTCCGCTCGGCGCCGAGGAGCTCGAGATTCGCGCCGTCCGGCCCGAGGATAAGGCCGATCTGGTCCGGGGCTTCGAGCACCTGAGCGACCGATCGCGCTACCGGCGCTTCCTCTCCCCCCACGACCACCTCTCCACCGCCGAGCTTCGCTACTTCACCGAGGTGGACCACGACGACCACGAGGCGCTCGTGGCCATCGATCCGCGGACCAGCCAAGGGGTCGCCGAGGCCCGGTTCGTGCGGCTGCCCGCAGATCCCCACGCCGCCGAGCTGGCGATCGCCGTGGTCGAGGAGTGGCAAGGACGCGGCGTGGGCCGCCGGCTAGTCGCCGAGCTGGCGCGGCGCGCCCGTGAGGAGGGCATCACGGTGTTCACCGCCTTGGTGCTGGCAAGTAACCGGGCGATGCTGGCCCTGGCGCGGACCCTCGGCGAGGTGCGCGTCCTGAGCCGCGAGCAGGGCGCGGTCGAGATCGCCATCGAGCTCGGCGAGCGCGGAGGCTGACCGCGGGTCGGCGGCGGTCGCGCTGACGCGCCGCGCGCGGTGGAGGCGGCTCCCGGATTTCGCCCCGACGCCCGATCGATCACGACTGTCAATTCGTTAGATGCGAGGCACCCACGACCCGACGTACCTTGGCCGGGACATTCCGAGCTGCTGGCTCGGATCACCCCGACTCAAAGGAGTAAAGATGTTCACCTCATTGCTGACGAAGACCTCCTCGCCCGGGCACCTCACGTTCCTCGGGCTCCTGGCCGGCGCGCTCGGCGTTGCCGCGATCGTGTGGCCCGGCGTCACGGTCGGCGTTGCCGTCGCTCTGTTTGCCATCTACTGCTTCGTGAACGCGATCGGCCAGCTGGTCGCGATGTTCACGGTCGAGCGAAAGGTCGGCCGCGACGTCCTGCGGCTCCTCCTGGCTGTCATCGATGTGGCGGCGGGCGTAGTCGCCATCGTCTACCCCAGCATGACCGCCGAGGTCCTCACCATCATCGTCGGCTTCTGGGCCATCTTCGGTGGCACGGTCGAGCTGACGGGCGCGTTCACGGGCCGCAGCGGATGGCTCGGCGTCGCCGGACTGCTGACCATCGCGGCAGGCGTCGTCCTGATTGCCTGGCCCGGCATCGGAGCCGTCTCGCTGGCCCTGATCTTCGGCGTCTACCTGCTCGCCTACGGGATCACGCTGCTCGTGGCCGCTGCCAAGGCAGCCGGCCGCCCGCACCTCGGCGCGAAGCTCCACGGAGGCTCGGCCGCTGCCTAAGCTGACGCTAGCTCTGAACCATCGTCGGCGCCGCCCCCGGCTCGAGGCCGTAGGGCGGCGTCGGCGTGAGCTGGTCACCGAGGGCGCCTGAGAGCTGGTTGCGGGAGCGGACATCCAGCTTTCCGAACACCTTGTGCAGGTGATAGGCCACAGTGTGGGGACTGATGAAGAGCTCGGCCGCGATCTGGGCGTTCGACTCCCCCTCCGCGGCCAGTCTGGCGATCTGCAACTCCTGTGGCGTGAGCTGATCCCGCGTCTCCGGGGCCCGCACGCGAGCCCGCTCGCCGGTGGCCACGAGCTCCACTCGAGCCCGGTTCGCGAACGCCCCCGCACCTGCGGCTCCGAATAGCTGATGGGCCGCCCGCAGATGGACGCGCGCGTCGCGGCGCCGGCGGTTCCGGCGCAGCCATTCGCCGTAGACGAGATGGGTCCGAGCCAGCTCGGTCACCAATCCCGAATGCGCAAGGTGCTCAAGCGATTCCCGGTAGCAGCCCTCGGCGGCATCGCCGGCGGCGAGCAGCCCGGCGGCGCGCGTGAGCAGCCCAAGCGCCCAAGGTGTGCCGCTCGCCTGCGCGCGCTCGCGAAGGCGATCCAGGGCCGCTCGTGCGCCAACGTCATCGCCACTGCGCAGCATCGCCTCGACCGCGTCGGCGAGCGCGGAGGGGCCGAACCACAGCGCGTCGGCGTCGAACACCCGCCGGGCGTGTACGGCGGCCTCCTCGTAGCGCGCCAGACCGAGCTCGAGGATCGTGAGCATGAACTCGACGATCGTCATCCCCAGCCCCTGCCCCCGCGACATCGCCTCTTCGGCCACCGCATCAGCGACCGCGATCGCCGCGGGTTCCTCGCCACGCCAGCAGAGGATGCCCAGCTTGAGGATCTCGCTCGCCCCGGGCGTGGCCGGCGCTCCGATCGGCTCGGCGATCTCCTCGGCCTCATCGACAAGGGCCTGAGCGGCAGTGGTCCGTCCGGCCAGCACCTCGCACCACGCCAGCGCGCTCAGGGCTCCCGGCAGCGTCGCCAGCGCGCCCTGCTCACGTGACGCCCGCGCCCACTCCCGAGCGGTTGCGTAATAGGCCTCGAAGTCGAGCAGCTCACCGGCCGCGTTCCACACGAGACCGTCCCACTTGAGCTCGGGCTGTCCACGCGCCTCCTCGGCGTACGCGGCGATCGCGCGCCGCCAGCCGTCGATCGCACTTACGTAACCGTCAGTCAGCCGCCGCGTGAAGGCGGTCAAGAGCAGGCTTCCGAGGTGCTTGTCGTCGTCGGGGGCGGGTATCTCGCGCGCCGCTTCAGCGACGGTCAGGGGCGTCGTGCCGGTGGTCAGATGACCCGCCCACATCGCAGCCTCGAACGCCTCCATCAACACCGTCCGCGCCAGCTGCGGGTCTGACTCCTTCAGACCCATCGCGGCCTCGAAGAGAAGCGACGGCGTCTCTCCTCCGCGCCCGTCGGAGAAGCGGATCACGCCCTGCATGCGGAGCGCCTGCGCTCGCAACGGCCTGTCGTGGAGGTTGGGCAGGCTCTCATCCAGCAATGCCTGAGCTCGCCCGGTGGCTCCGGCCATCAGTTGCCCGTGCGCGGCCAGCAAGCGCCGCAGCGAGCAGCGCTGCGGATCTGGCGTCAGCTCGGCCGAACGCTCGAGCAGGCCGGCGGCCGCAGCACGACCGCCGCGCTGCTGGGCCCGGCCCGCTGCGCGCTCGAGCTCCTCGGCCACATCCTCGTCTGGTCCGAGAGCCGCCTGGGCGCGATGCCAGGCGCGGTGGTCGGGGTCGACCTTGCCGTCGGTCGCCTCGGCCAGCGCGAGGTGAGCCCGACGACGCTCCTCAGGGCTCGAGGCGCGAAGGACAGCGGAGCGCACGAGCGGATGGCGGAATTGGAGGTCGCTCTCAAGCAGCCCCGCGGCGAGCGCCGGATCTGCCGCCCCGGCTCCGATGCCGCCCAGCTCGGCCGCGCGCCGGATGCGGGCGGGTTCACCGAGCGGCGCCAGGGCGGCGATCAGCAACAACCGCTGTGTCGCCTGCGGCAGCTCGCTGATGCGCCGTTGGTAATGCTGCTCGATTTGTCCCGACACCGGCATCGCGTCAGACCCGCCGAAGCCGAGCGCCAGCTCGGCGGATGTCAGCCCGCGCGGGAGCTCGAGCAGCGCGAGGGGATTCCCCCGCGTCTCGCTCACCACGCGGTCACGCACTCGGTCATCGAGCGGGCCGGTGATCACGGATGCCAACAACTGCCGCGCCGCCGACCTGTCGAGGCCCCGCACGGACAGCTCGGGCAACCCGGCCAGCTCGCGGCTCGGTTCTCGGGTCGCAAACAGAACCGCCACCGGATCGGCCAACAGGCGCCGGGCGACGAAAGCGAGCGCCTGCGCCGAGGCGCTATCCAGCCACTGAGCATCGTCGATCACGCACAGGAGAGGCTGTTCACGCGACGCATCCGCGACCAAGCTCAGGGCGGCAAGACCCACCAGCAGTGGCTCCGGCGGCGTGCCGCTGGTCAAGCCGAACGCGGTGCTGATCGCGGCTCGCTGCGGGTCAGGGAGCGCCGGCAGCCGGTCGAGCATCGGTGCGCACAGCGACTGGAGCGCGCCGAAAGGTAGCTCCATCTCGGCCTCCACCCCGGCAGCCCGGGCGAGGCGGAAGCCCCGCGCCGCGTCAACCGCGTATTCGAGCAGCGCGGTCTTGCCGACGCCCGGGTCTCCGCGCAAGACCAGCACGCGGCTCTGGCCGCCGCGGACGGCAGCCAACGGCGCCTCGAGCGCCGCGCACTCGTCATTTCGGCCCAGCAGCATTGCCGGCAGCCCCCTCTCGGCCATTGGCCCAGGGGATGCTAATCACGAGCCCGCCGGCGGGCAAGCCGACGACTGTCAACTCTGAAGATGCGACGCCGCGCGCATGGCTCGACGATGAGGGCACCGTTTCATATCGCCCTGTCACCGAGGAAGAAGATGAGCACGTTTCGCCGTATCGACAGCCTGCTGGAGGGAAAATCCAGCGATCAGCTCGCCCGGGAGGTCGCGGCCCGAGAGCGTGAGCGAAAGGCCGAACCCCACGAGCCTCACCACCAGACGCCAAGCCACCAGCCCCGCCACGAAGCGCCGAACCACCCCCAGGAGCGCAAGCCACCCCATAAGAAGGCACGTCCGCTCCTCATGCGTACCAGCGGCAGCGCGACCGAGGGCATCTACGGGCTGGTGCTCGCGCTGTCGGTGATCGCGGTCTCCTGGTACTACGGCCGACCCGACGCCGCGTGGGTTGGCCTGTCGGTACTGGTCACAGCCGTCGTCTTCTGGCTGGCCCACGTGTACGCGTACGTGCTCGGGCGGGACATGACCCAGGAACAAAGGCTGACGCCAGGCGAGGTCGGTGACACCCTGCGGGAGAACTGGTCACTGATCGAGGTGGTCATCCCGCTGGTGCTCGTCCTCGGTCTGGGGGCGCTCGGGGTGATTCCTGACACGACCGCGATCGTCGCGGCGACCGTGATGGCCGCGGTCGAGCTGGCGTCCGCGGGCGGCTACGCGGCGGCCCGGCATGGCGCCAGCGCCCGGGGCGTCGTCGCCGCGGCCGCGGCGGGGATGGGCCTCGGGCTGCTGGTAGTGGTGCTCAAGGCGTTCGCGTTTACACACTGATTGGGTCGGCGAGCGGATCCTTTTGACGACAGAGCTGCGCGCGCTCCGGGATCAGGTGGCGTAGGCCGACATCCGGGCCGCCGTCAGCTCCGGCAACGCCAACGCATCAGCCACCGCGCGGTAGACCTTGCGGTTGACGATAAGCCCGACGTGGCTGCCCGTCACCTCGACGCACTCCGCGTCCGGGACCAGCTGACACTGCCAATGGACGACGCCGTCGCCCTTGGAATAGATGCTGGTGAGGCGGACCTGCTCGGACGGGAAGCGCCGCGCGTAGTCGTGCGCGAACCGACATCCGCAGTGGCCGGTGAGGCAGTTTTCCCTGCGTGCTCGCCCGGTGGCGTGGACAACGCGACGGGCCACCCCGACGGCAAACACCGTCGGGGCGCTGGCGCCGAGCAGCCCTTGAAGATCCGCGCCCATCGATATCGCATGCGAGACGCAGTCCGGACGACGGACGCCGAGCGCTCGCGCGTAGTGGCCGCCGCGACTGTGGCCGATCAGCGCCACGCGGCGTCCGGAACGCGCCGAGAGCGCCTCGACCCTGCGCTCCACCCGGTCAAGCGTTCGATCCGAGCAGCCGGCATTGGCGACAAACCCACATAGCCGCGGCCTGTATCCGAGCCGGCGGAGCCAGCTCGCCATGACGGTGAGCGTCTGGTCGCCGGCGAGGAAGCCGGGCATCAAGACCACCGGCCGCCCGTCCCCGTGCGGCACACCGGCGCCGTACATGACCGGGTCGACGACCAGGCGAGCCAGCTCGAGGCACCAGCGCGTCTCGGCCAGGGGCCGTCCCATCCAGCGCTCGCGCACCGGCTCGGCGCCGTAGGCGAAGCGCTCGCCAACGTCGGAGGCGTCGCTGCCCTCGCTCGGCGGGGCCGCCGCGCCGTCAGCTGGCATGCACGTAACTGCCGGGTGCCTTCGCCGTCGCCCTGTGCTTGCGGCTTCCGAGCGTCTTCGGCGCCGGCTTGAGGTCTCCGGCCCGCTCGGTCAGCCAATCTCGGTAGTCAGGCCACCAGCTGCCCTGCTTGACGTCGGCCTGCGACACCCATGCCTCAGGCGCATCCGCGGGGTCCTCGACGATCCGGTAACTCGCGCGGCTCTCCTCGCTCGGCGGGTTGACCAGCGCCTGGATGTGACCGCTCGTCGAGAGCACGAATCGTTTCGCGCCGCCGAGCAGTTGCGCGCTGCGATAGGCGTTCTCCCACGGCACGATGTGGTCGTTCAGCCCGGCGATGCTGTAGCTGTCCACATCGATGGCACCGAGGTCGATCGGGGTGCCAAGCACCTCGGCCTCTCCGGGGTGGGTGAGTGAGTTATCGAGCGCCATGCGGACGAAGTCACGGTGCAGGCCGGCGGCCAGCCGCACGCTGTCCTGGTTCCAGTACAGGATGTCGAACGCCGGCGGGTCCTTGCCCAACAGGTAGTTGTTGACGAAGTAGTTCCACACCAGGTCGTTCGGGCGCAGCCACGCGAACACTCCGGCCAGGGCGCGACCGTCGATGTAGCCCTTGCGCGCCGACTCGGCCACCGCGGCGGCCGCCAGCTCGCGACTGGCAAACGCCCCGGCAGTACCCATCCGCGCCTGGTCGAGCGCACACACCATCATGGTCAAAGACCCGAACTGGTCCTGTTGGTCGCTCTCGGCGAGATGCCCCAGGGCGCAGGCGGCGATGATCCCGCCGGAGCAGGCGGCATTCACGTTCACCGCCGGCTGCCGGGTGATCTCGGCGACGGCGTCGCGCGCCTCGAGCACGGCCTGGGCGTAGGTGTCGAGGTCGAAATGCCCCTGGCCCGCATCGGGGTTGCGCCAGGAGATCGTGAACACCTGCTGCTGCTCTCCGAGCAGCCACTCGACCAGGCTCCGGCCGGGTGAGATGTCGAGGATGTAGTACTTGTTGATCGTCGGGGGGACGAACAGCAGTGGCACCTCGCGAACCTGCTCGCTCGCGGGGCGGTACTGGATGAGCTCGAAGACGTCGGTGCGCAGCACCACTGAGCCCGGGGTGATGGCCAGGTTCCCGCCGACCTCGAATTTCGTCACATCCACGCTGGCCGGGAGATGGGGTGAGGTGGTGACGTCGCGCAGGAACCGCCTGCCGCCTCGCATCAGGTTGGCGCCCCCCTCATCGATGCTCTCCTTGAGCACCGCCGGGTTGGACCACGGGAAGTTCGTCGGCGCCAGCGCGTCAAGCACGTTGCTCGCGGCGAACCGCGCCTGTCGCTCGGTCCGCCAATCGAGGTCGGCATCGGAGATCAGGCGATCAACGGCGTCGCAGGACGCGAGGTAGCTCTGCATCAGGCGACGCAGCAGCCAGTTGCCCTGCCACGCCCGCTCGCGGAAGCGACGATCGCCCTTCCGGGGTCGAGCCTCCGAGCTTCCGACGGCGACGCGACCGAGCTCGACGCCTAAGCGTCCCGCATCCTCGGCCGTCCGCCGAGGATGACGGGCCAAGCCGAGCACCGTGCGACCCGCGGCTTTGGGCTTGAGGAATCGGCTCACGCCACCCTCGAGCACCGCGTCGCTGAGCATCACGTCGAGCCCCGAGGTTGCCGCGCGCCGCAGCCCAGGCGCCTCAGGCGGCCTGGGCTGCTCGGCGGTCGGCTCCGTCACGGCGCTCATCGGACCAACCGCCCCTGGACGATCAGCTCGCTCGGTGTGGGGATCATCCCCAGCGTGCCGTGGCTCATCCCGAGTTGGCGGTGATCGGCGGGCGTCCGGACGTCGATCTCGAACTCGTCGCCGATTCGGCGGACCTGGCCGTCGAGCTCGAGCGGCAGGCTCTTCCCCGCCACCTCGAGGCGGCCGCGCACCTTCAACCGATCGCCGTCGAGCTCCGCCGTGTCAGACACGAAACGGACCTCGGGATGGTGGGCGACGTCGAAGAAGTCGGCCGAGCGCAGGTGCCGGTCACGGAAGCTGAGGTTCGTGCTCAGGCTGGCGGCGTCGATCGTCAGCTCGATCGCCGGGCTCCGCTCGAGGTCGAGCGTCCCCTCGTAGCGCTCAAACTCGCCTTTGACCGTGCCCAGTCCCCACAGGGTGCGGGCGCGGAACTCGACGCGGGAGCGCGTCGGATCGATCCGCCAGCAGCCCTGAGCGAGGCTGGGGGTCTCAGAGGACCGGATGGGGGTGGTTGTGGTCAGGGTTTCAGTACTCATTTCGGTTCCTTTAGTTCGTCAGTCGCCATCTCCAGGCGTATTGGGAGAGGACCTCGCCGACTTCGTGGTCGTGAGCCGAGTGGGGAACGTGGATCTCGACCACTCCGTCGAGGAGGACTGCGTGCACGTGGGCGCTCAGACCCGTCTCGGCGAGCGCGTCGCGGGCCGCGTGCTCAGCTGCGCGGCGGCGCAGCTCAGGCTTGAAGGGCTTGCCGACCGAGGTCAGCGGGATCTCATCGATGATCGCGACGTGCTTGGGCGCGGCCGCACGCTCGGGGACGTGCTCGGCTGCCCAACCCTCGAGCTCATCGGAGGTCAGCTCGCTGCCCGCCGTCACGGTGACGAACACCACCGGGACCTCGCCGGAGTGCGGGTCGGGCCGGCCGACGGCGGCCGCCGCCGTGACCTCCGGGTGGTCGAGCAGGCCGTCCTCGATCGTCGCGGGATCGATGTTGTGCCCACCGCGGATGATCAGGTCCTTGGCGCGTCCGGCGAGACGGATGAACCCGTCGCCGTCGACCGCGGCAAGGTCGCCGGTGTCAAGCCACCCATCCCTGACCTTGCCGCCCGCCCGCAGTTCACGTCCGGAGCCGGTGTCGATGAGATAGCCGGCGAAGATGTTGGGGCCGCGCAGAACGAGCGTCCCGACCTCGCCTACAGCCAGGAATGTCCATTCGCCGCTGGTCTCGTCGATCCGCACCGTTCGCGCCTCCTGGTAGGGCAGGCGCTGACCCACCGTGCCCGCGCGCGGCGCCTGCGGCCAAGTGATGGCGCTGGCACACGTGCCCTCGGTCAAGCCGTAGCCCTCGCATAGCCCCACACCGGTGCGCGCTTCGAACGCGTCTCTGACCGCGGGCGGTAGCGGAGCGGCCCCGACGATCGGGAGCCTCAGGCTCGAGATGTCGGCGTCGACCGGAATCTGCGCCAGCACCGAGTAGACGGTGGGCACCGCTGACATCGCCGAGATCCGATAGCGCTCGACGATCTGCCAGAAGTTCTCAAACAGCGGGACATCGCGATACCCGAGCGGCCCACCCCAGACAACGTGCTGGCCCTTGAGCAGCGGTCCCAGCACCGTGACCACCAGCGCGTTGGTGTGAAACAGCGGCAGCGCCCCGAAGATGACGCTGCTCTCGTCGAGCACGTTGCTGGCCCGGATCATCCAGGCGTTCGCGACCTCGTTGGCGTGGGTTCGCGCCGCCAACTTCGGCGTGCCCGTCGTGCCGCCCGTATGCAGGTAGCTGGCGACGTCGCTCGGCGCCGGGGGCGCTCCGGGGAGCCCGGTCGCCTGCGCCGTGGCCATCCGCTCCTGCAGGTATCCGACCTCCACCCCGTCGATCGGCTCGAGCGCCGGCGGTTTGCCGGACGCTGCCGTCGGTCGCAGCGCCAGGAGCGCCCGCGCGCCGACCGCCTCGGCAATTGTGCGCGCGTGCAGCCAGACGCCCTCGTCGAGTTCGGGTCCGGCGGCCACGATCACCCGGGCGCCGGCCAGGCGCACGAGGGCGATCGCGTGCTCGGGTGCCAACCCCGGGTTGATCGGCGCGTAGATCCCAACCGCCTCGGCGGCAAGCAGCACCGGGATCATCTCGGCGCAGTTGACCGAGATGACGGCGACGGCGTCTTCGCGCGTGACGCCCAGCTCGCTCAGCACGACAGCCGCCTGATGTACGTCCTGGGCGAGCTCCTCGAAGGTCCGCGTAAACGGCAGGTGGAAGCGCTCGGCATCGGGCAACACCGACACGGCGGGTCGGTCAGGCCAGAGCTCCGCCGCGCGCGTGACGAGCTCGTAGGTACTGGCGGGAAGGCCGCGCTCGCTGAGCGGGATGCGCTCGACGCTCTCCAGCTCGTCCGGGCCGGTGAGCGGTGGCCAAAGCCGCGGGTCTGAGGTCACCGTACCCATGCTTCCTCCCGGTATGCCTCGGGCGCGAGGTAGCCCTCGGGCTCTTCGACCACCGTGTTGCGGAGCTCGCCGATGCCTTCGATCTCGACCGACACAACGTCGCCAACCTTCAGCAGGCCGTCCGGGAACGGCTGGCGCACGGCGCCGATCCCCGCCGGCGTGCCCGTTGCGATCACATCGCCAGGCTCGAGCGTGAAGGCCTGAGACAGGTGCGCGACCTGCTCGTAGCAGTCGTAGATCATCTCGCGCGTGTTGCCGTCCTGGCGAAGCTCGTCACCCACCCAGGTCCGGATCGAGAGGTCGTGGGGATCTCCGAGCTCGTTCTGGGTGACGATCCACGGGCCCAGCGGCCCGTGCGTGTCGAACGACTTGCCCATCATCATCGTCGGGGTGCGGAGCTGCCAGTCGCGCACCGAGACGTCGTTGGCGATCGTGTATCCGAGGATCACCTCGTGCGCGCGGTCCGCTGGGACGTGGCGGCAGCGCGTGCCGATCACCACGGCGAGCTCGCCTTCGTAGTCGAGCAGGTTCGAGACGCGCGGCATGTGAACGTCGTCGCCCGGGCCGACCACGCATGTGACCTGCTTGTTGAAGAACACCGGGAACTCCGGCGCCTCCATGCCTGACTCCGCGATGTGGTCGGCGTAGTTGAGGCCGATGGCGAGGAACTTGCGCGGCTGAACCGGCGCCAGCAGGCGCACGTCCTCCAGCGCATGCCGTTCGCTGGGGTCGTCCCGGTGGACGACAGAGCCGTCCTCGACAATCCCCTGACGCGGCCCGGCGCCGGCATCGAAGCGGCAGATCTTCATCACGACACGTCCGGGATCTCGACCGGAGCGTGGTCAGGCGCGTAGCCGCCGGCCCTGGCCCGCGCGTGGATCTCCTCGAAGCTGATGCCGACCGCCCAGTCCTCGGCCACGTGCTCGGGATCGACGAAGTGACCGATCGGGTTGGCCTTGAACTCCTCCGAGGTCCGCATCCACTCCCGTGACTTGTTCCAGTCGCCGAAGCAGTCGACCTGAAGCTCGACGTTGTTGCCGTCGGGATCGGCGTAGTAATAGGAGAACGTCATCCCATGGTCGAGGCACAGCGCCGGGGTGATCCCGGCTTCCTTCAGGCGCAGGTAGCTCGAGTTCATGTCCTCGAAACACGAGTACTCGAACGCCGAGTGGTGCATCCCGGTGCGGGTGTCCTTCTCCGGGTCATCGACGAAGTTCGGAAACGCCAGCAGGGCGATGCGGTGATTGGCGCCGTCGTTGGACAGCCAGGCGCCGACCTGATCCTGGAAGATCACCTCGGCTCCGACAAGGACGCGGTAGAAGTCGATCATCTCCTGAAGCCGGGTGGTCTTGAGGTTGACGTGGTGGAACTTGGGGTGGACGACGATGTCCGTCATGCGAGCGCTCCTGAGGTTGCTGGGGTCAAGGTGAGGTGCAGCTGGGTGCGAAGGTCTTCGAGTAGCTCGGGCACGGCCTGCGGCACCGCGGCCGCGCCGAACACGTAGAAGTCAGGGCGGATGAGCACCGCGTACGCGTTGTGCTCCTGCAGCCACGCGGTCAGGCGGCCGTCGCTGTCACGCACGCCGTGCGGCGCTGCTGGATCCAGCGAGGCCACGGTCGTGCTGAGGGTGTCGAGCAGCTTCCGCTCGCGCGGGGGGAGCCCTTCGACCGGGTCACCGTCGGCGACGATCAGCTGAAAGCCTCCCCCGCGGAGGTCGTCGAAGCGTCCCTTGCGGCCGCCGTGCTCCACGACTCCCTGCACGCTGAGGGTGCCGGCCAGGAGATCGGGTTCGCCGATCGGCTGATGGAGCACTCCTGCGCTCAGCGGCGCCAGCTCCAGGGGCGGCGGCGGCCCCGCCGCGCGCAGGATCTTGTCGCGCTCGGCCGCGGCGTCCGGGTCGAGCTGGCAGAGGACCTTGCCGAGCTCGATCGCCAGCCTGATCACGGCCTCGTTCTGGGGCTGGCGCTCGGCCTCGATCGTGTCGAGGAGCCGGTGGTGCGCGATGCCTCGCAGGACGAGGTCGAGCTTCCAGGCGACGTTCGCGGCGTCACGCAGACCCGAGCAGAGCCCCTGCCCCAGGAACGGCGGGGTCAGATGCGCCGCGTCGCCGACGAGCAGCACGCGCCCTGAGCGCATGCGCTCGGCCACCATCGAGCGAAACTCGTAGACCGTGCTCCGGGTGAGCGGGCCGTCTTGGGGCCGATACCACGGCTCGAGCAGCGCCCACACCCGCTCGGGGTCCTCGAAATCCGAGGGCTGCTCGTCCGGGAGGAGCATGAACTCCCAGCGCCGGTGGCGGGGCCCACTCTGGATGATCGTCGTCGGGCGGGCCGGGTCGCAGCGCTGGCTGGCGATCGGAAGATGGGCCAGCGCGTTCATGTCGTGAGGCTCGGCGTCGACGACCAGCCAGCGCTCCTGAAACCCGAGGTCGCGTCGCGTAATCCCGGCGGTTTCCCGCACGAACGAGTTCGCCCCGTCGGCCCCGATCACCCAGGTGGCGCGCACGGTCTGGCACTCCCCGGTGCGCGCGAGCCGCCCGGACTCGTCCTGGCTGACCTGATGAACGGCGAGCTCGACGTGGTCCCCGCGGTCCTCGAGACCGTCGGCCACCCAGCCGCGCTGCACCGTCACGCCCGCCGGCACGCAGGCGTGGCGATGGATCGCCGCCTCGAGCTCAGGCTGGAAGAACATGTATGACCCCTCCCAACCCGAGCGGGCGAGATCGTCACGGTCAAAGCGCAGCAGCAGCTCTCCGTCGGCGCCGAACCACTGGTAGTCGTGGACGGGGACCATCTCCTCGGCCAGCACGTCGGCAAGCTCGAGCGACTGGAGGAGGCGCATGATCTCGTGGTCGAGATGCACGGCTCGCGGCATCCGGTAGATGTCCTGGAAGCGCTCGAACGCGACCACCCGGTGACCGGCGCGGCCCAGCAGCGCCGCCATGGCTTGGCCCACGGGGCCGTAGCCGACGATGGCGACGTCGGCATCGAGATTCTGGGCCCTCATTGGGCTGCTCCCGCTGTGGCGAGCGCGGAACGGGCCATGAGAGGTCGAGCCAGAACCTGGCCGAGGGCATCGGCAAGAGCAGCCAGCGGATTGTCGCTGGCGACGGGTGCCCGCCAGGCGATGAAACGGTCAGGCCGCACGAGAATCGCCCCGTCGCTTTCGATCCCACGCTGGCGGAGCCACGCGCAGCGGGGGTCGTACAGATCGCCGTCCAGATGGCCGATCCTCAGGGCGTCGAGGGGAGTCCCGGTTGCGAGCGCGAGCTGCTCGGCGGCCTCACACCACGCCGCGCCCCGCTCTCCCGCGATGAGCAGGAAACGACCGGGGGCGACCAGCTCCTTGATCGCGCGGCGGTTGCCCTCCGCGTCCTCGACCCAGGCGTGCGGCAGCGGCGCGCCGGGGCGCGTCGAGGGCTCGTAGACGCGAACGTCATCGATCGGCACGGGCGCCTCGGTCCCGTCAGGGACCACGGCGGCCGAGTCGTAGCAGTAGCCGTACTCGACGTTCAGCTCGGAGAACTCCATCGACTGGGCCCGCATCCCGCGCAGGACCGCCGCGCGGTGCTCGGCGTCCTCGGGTCGGCGGCTCCAGACACGGCGCAGCCGCTCCAGGTTCTCGACCGCCGAGCTCTCCGGAGAGATGCCGAGCGCGGCGCCGGTGGCGAAATGGTTCACGGCGTTCTCAAGCGAGCGCTGGCAGTTGCGCTCGTCCACGGGACGCCGCTCGTCCTCGTAGGTATCGAGAAACGCCGGGTCGGCCTGGCCTCGAAGCACCGCCCCCACCTTCCAGCACAGGTTTTGCGCGTCGTGGATGGCGCTGGTCAGCCCGAGTCCGCCCGTCGGCGGATGCCGGTGCGCGGCATCCCCGAGCAGGAGCACCCGCCCGACGCGGAACGACGACGCGATCACGGCGTCGACCGACCACCGGGTGATCTTGTGAATCTCCATCGGCAGATCGCCGATTCCAAGCGCGCGGCGCGCGTCGGCTTCGACCTGGGCGTCGGACTCCTCGCAGTCGACCGGATAGTTGAGGTGAATCACCCACTCCTCGGAGTGCGGGCCCCACCGCTCCGGGCCCATCGGCACCATCACGACCAGGACGCCTGCCTGCGGCGAGTAGATCCACCGGATCAGGACGTCGGGATCCCTGGCCCAGCGCGAGAAGTCGGCCGACACGTGCAGGGTGGCCGTCTGCGTGACCACCCCGAGCCCGTCGTAGTTGACGCCGACGAGGCCGGCGACACGGCGCCCGCCGTCGGCGCCGAGCAGGTAGTCGCTGCGGACGGTGTATTCGCGCCCGGAGGCGTTCTCGCGGATGAGGGCCCGGACGCCATCGGCATCCTGCTCGAGGGCGATGAGCTCGTGGCCAAACCGGATCCGCCCCGGCGAGAGCTCCTCGGCGCGCGCCTTGAG
>DATGFT010000049.1:0-3234 GCA_035308915.1 Solirubrobacteraceae bacterium | reverse complement strand
GCCCTTGCTCCGCTCGCGCTCGTCGCCGCGGTCATGCCCGGCGTCGGCTGGGGAGTGCGCGCGGGACTGGCGGTCGTGGCCGTCGCCGGCGCCATGGCCGCAGTCTTGGTCTTCTCGCTGCCGCGCCTCGCAGCCACGAAGCATTTCCTCCGCTTCCGGTTTGGCCGCTGGCTTGGATCGCGCACGACCTCACGCGGGCTGGCGGCGCAAGCCTGGGCGCTCGTCTCTGCCTGCTGGCTTGTCCGCGCGCTCGCCTTCTTTCTGCTCTTGGGCGGCCTCGGCCTCGGCTTCTCGATTCCGCTCGCTCTCCTCTTTCTTTGCGCCGGGGCGGCGGCCGCAGCGCTGCCGGTCGGCCCGGCCGGCGCTGCCACCCAGATCGGCGCCGGTGCCGCGGCGCTGATCGCCTCGGGGATTGGCACCTCGCAAGCGCTCGCGGCCGCCGTCACCGTTGCCGCACTCGGTGTGCTCACGGGCGCCGCAGTCCTGATCGCGGCGATCGTCTGGCGAACCGGGCTTTCCCTGGCTGCAACTCGCAGCACAGCGTGAACGCTCCGGGCGACGGCCCAGACGTATGAGAGGGCCCGGCACGAGCCCGGCCCTCTCATCAAACGGTGCGTGTGGTCGAACTACGAGACGGCGCCGCCGTTGCGCCGCGCAACGACCGTGCCGTTCGTGATCTTCGGAGCACTCGGAATCACCGAGCGGAAGCGCTCGTCGGTGATCCCCTTCGACGCGAGCTTGCCGGACTCCTCGGCCTGCTGACGTCTCGGGCCAAGATTCGCGCGACCTGTCACGATTCGCTCATGAGTGTGATCGAGTCTCATGACGAGCACGTGCCGCGAGGTCGGATCGAGACCTGGCGTCGAAGTGACGGCGTGTGGGGGGTCAGTTGGTATCCGAAGGGCGGTGATCCGGCACCGGGGGTCACCTACGCGCGCGACGATCCTGAGCGGCCCGGGGACTTTCCTGGGCGGTACGACGTGGAGACGCTGATCGAGTGGGGGAAGGCTCGCTGGGGAGGAGCGCCAGCGACCTAGCCCTGCTCGGGCCGCTCGAGCCCCTCGGTGACTACGTCGGGCGCCCGTCGTCGAGCTGCATGACCAATCGCCACCGTCACCCGATCGAAGGGCAGCCCGACCGCACGCTTCGATCAGCTGCCGGCGCGGAGGGACAGCGACCGTCCGGAGAAGGACCCGCGTGGTCGATGATCGCGGGCGGGCGAGTGGCGTTCATACTGGCTCGAGCACCCAATTGATGGATGAATGGTCCGATCAGTGGTCCGATAGGCAGCGCGAGCGTGATGAACGTTTCGAGCGACTCACACACGAAGGATTCCTGAGCCGCTCTGCGTCAGAGCTCGAGAGCGTAGGAGAGGTCGCGGAGTACATCGCGCTCGCACACTGGAACCGGGAGAAGCGCGGGGGCCCGCTCCCGCTCACGGTGGCTGAGCCGGACACGCTCGTCGGACGGACGATCGAGCTTGCCGGCGAAGTGGGCATCCTGGATGCACAGCTTCGTGAAGTGATGAAACCGATCTCGTCGGAACGCCTCGAGGTCGCGCTCAATCGGCTCGAATCAGGTGAACTCATCCACAGCACGAAAGAGGCGCACGCCGACCGGCGCGGCACGCTGCGCCTGCGAGTGACCTGGACGACTGGCGCAGCTACTCGCGCGCAGGAAACGCACGAGCCGTAGAGCCGAAACCCTGTGCGAGGCTGTGGCGCGCGCGAGGCGAGGGCCCCGGTGAAACAGAAGCTGGACGAGTCGTCCTTCCGGGAGTCCGCTGGTCAGTCAGGAGTGCTCGAGATCGACCGGCGGCAGCTCGGCCACCTCGTCTTTGCTGAGGCTGAGATGGACGCCGTCGGTGACGCTCGTCACGGCGCTGATCGGGATCGCGACCTGCTTTTTGCCCCAGAGGTGGCCTTCGTCGAGGAGGACGTGGGTGACGTGGTGATCGGCCGGGTCGACGACCAGGCCCTGGACGCGGCCGATGCTGCCGTCGTGTGCCTGGACGTGCTCGCCGCGGCGTACTTGCACCTCGCCGACCGGGACGCGCTCGCGGGTGATGAGTTGGGGGCCAGCATTCATGTTGCCGAGCCCGATCCCGCCCATGCCCATACCGCCCATGCCGAGTCCGTAGTAGGGCCAAGAGACAATTTGGTCTTGTTTGTAGTCCCATTGCCCGCTCGGGCCGGGAAGGAACTGTGTCTCCTCGGCCGTTTCAAGCCCGGCGAACTCAGACAGCGCGCAACGCAGCCGAATCTCTTCCCCTGACTCCTCTACGAGTTCGACCGGCACCAGCCGAGCCGGCGCTCTCCCGTGGATCGGTTCGACGACCAGGTGGGTGAGCGCCCGGGCAACGGGATCAACGACGACCCGGATCAGCTCCCCGCACACACCGTCGCTACACGAAACTCCGGTTCCGATCGTGAATCCGGTGTTGGTGCTCATGGCCTTCTTCTCCTTCGTGGATCGCTCGGGCGTACGCGTCGGTGCAGGCGGCGCAGACCGACTGAGTGAATGTGCGGCGCGCTAGCCGGTCGGCATCTGCTCGCGAGCCGTCAACGGAGGTGCCCGAACCGTGACAAGACGCGGTCGGAAGCATAGGTTGGATCCTTCCTCCGCACGAGTTTCAAGGCGTGGCGTTCGCAATCAGCCGCGCTGACGTTCCCTTGTGCAAACGTTCGGAGCCGGTGCCTCTGGTAGTAGGCCCGAAACATGTTTTGAGAGGAACCAGGGTCGCTGCGAGAGTAATGCATGAGTTCCTCAGCAACGAGTTGGTTGAACTCTTGCGTGGGTTCGTTCGCAGTCATGTTTTTCCTTCGCTGGTCGACCGTTTTCGGCGGCCGGGCTGGTTTGGGGGTCAAGTCCGGGTGGTAGCGCCGCGGGCCTGTGGCCCCGGGGCGCGCTGTCGGTCGCTTTTATCCGGGGGTGACGTGGAAGGAGACGAGCCGGCGGGTGGAGATGCCGCCGAGCAGGTCTTCTCCGGATTTGCGGGCGCGGACGAACATCACCAGCAGTTGTTGCTTGTTGCTGGCCGGGTAGCCGGCGAGCGCCGTGAGCTGGACGGTCGCCCAGCCGTCCGAGCCGGTTGCTTGCTCGTTCGGGATCGCGAACTGGCCGAACGGGACGGCGGTGACGTAGACGAGGGCTCCCTCGACCGAGCCTTTGCAGGCGGAGACGTGGAAGCGGGCGGTGATCGAGCGGGTGCTGTAGGTGATCGTGCTCGGGCTG
>DATGFT010000048.1:0-17103 GCA_035308915.1 Solirubrobacteraceae bacterium | reverse complement strand
ATTCCCAGCCGGCCAAGCCGCTGAGCGGCTTCCAGAGGATCTGGCAGAAATGTCGTCACCGTCGTGTCGGCGGCCGCGAGGTCGCCGAGCCAGTAGACGTGGATCGCGCCCGGTAGGTGACCGGTCTCGTACTCCGCGCGTGATGCCTCCGCGTCGCCGGCGAACCGGCAGTCGCACACCAACAGGTCTTCGTCGCCCAGATGCGCAGCCAGGTCCGCGCTGCTGAGAAGCGGCACAGGAATCGTCATGCTCGGCCTCCATTCGCTCGCGTCCAGGCAGCGCGGACCGGGTCGGCTACTCGACTATCTCGACCCAGCTGGATATCTCATCGCGCGTGAGCGTTTCGGCGAGCTCCGGATGGTCGCTCCGGATGTGGCCCTCGATCTGAGTGACCACCTCGTCGTCAGTGTCGCCCCGAGCGACGAAACCACATTCGCACTTGATCTGCCTGGACATTGTTGTCGCGGCGATTGTCGAAGCCGGTCCTTTCTCATATCTTGGCAGCAACCTTGGAGAAAGGTTGGAACTCGATGGGGACCGGGACTTGGCTACGCATCCAGCTCTGCGGCCGTTTCGCCCTCGAGCTCGACGGCAGGCGGATTGACGCACAGCTGCCCAGCCGCCAAGGGCGCCTCCTGTTCGCCTACCTCACGCTCAACCGCGACCGCGCATCGGACCGCGGCGAGCTGATCGACGCACTGTGGCCCTACGCGGCGCCGAGCGAGGCCCCGTCCGCGCTCACCGTCCTGGTGTCCAAGCTTCGCGCAGCGCTGGGTGGCCAGATGCTCAACGGGCGCAGCGAACTTCGCCTCAGTCTTCCACCCAATGCGCGCGTCGACGTCGAGGACGCGCTCGCCGCCGTCCATGAGGCGCAGTCCGCGATCGCGCTCGGTAACTGGAGGCGCGCGTGGGGGCCGGCGCTGCGCGCGCAGTTCATCGCGCGCCGACGGCTGTTGCCCGAGCACGACGCTCCCTGGCTCGCCCAATGGCGCCAGCGACTCGAGGATGTTCACGAGCGCGCGCTCGAGGCCTACGCTGCGAGCTGCCTCGGCATCGGCGGCACTGAGCTCCCCGGGGCCGAGCGGGCCGCCCGGAGCCTGCTCGACCGCTCGCCGCTGCGGGAAACCGGCTACGCCCTGCTGATGGACGCGCTGGCCGCCCAGGGCAACGTCGCCGAAGCGATGCGCGTCTACGACCGCGCCCGCTCCACTCTCGACCAGGAACTGGGCATCATTCCGGGCCGCGCGATCCAGGACTCGCACTCCCGACTGCTTGGCATGGGCGGGCACGATTGACGGCCTGCGTTCGCAGCCATCGTCATGGATCGTGGTCGGTCGGCAGTGCCCTCAGCTCGCTGCGAGTGCTCCGACTGCGGCGTCGAGGAACGCCGTGACATGAGGGCGGGTGTCGTGCTCGCGCCGAGCCGCCCAGAAGTCCAGCGGGGGCAGTTCCGGGACCGGGCGGAAGACAACGCCGGCAGGCCGGCCAAGCATCTCGACGACGGGAGCGACCGTAATGGCGACGCCCAGCCCCGCGCCCACCGCTTCAATCAGCCCATCCAGCGTCGTAACCGAGGCGCCGATCTTCGGCGGAGTGCCGGCGCGCTGGCTCGCGAGGGTCCAGAAGTCATTCCAAAGCCGATCGCTGACGGGTACCCCGACCAAGGGTTCGCGCACGAAGTCCTCAACCGTGAGTGCGCCGCGGGCGGCCAGGGGATGGTCGGCGGCGAGCGCGATGCCGCGCGGCTCGCTGAACAGGGCACGGAGCTCTATCCCCTCGTGCTCGAATACGCCGTAGAGGATCGCGACGTCGGAGGGCCCGTCGCGCAGTCCGCCAAGCGGGTCGAGAAAGCCCGCAAAGTGGATCGTGATGTCGACTTCCGGGTGCGCGGCGTGGTAGTGCTCGAATGCCGGGGCGACCATCCGCCTCGTCAGGGCAGCGACGTATCCGACGGTCAGCTGCGGCGTCTCCCGGCCGGCCGCGCGGGTCGCGAGGACCGCATGCTCGGCGCCCGCCAGCAGGGGGCGGGCGTGTACGCAGAGCGTCCGCCCGGCCTCCGTCAACTCGACGCGGCGGGAGTCGCGCTCGACCAATCGAGTTCCGATGCGCTCCTCCAACTGGCGGATCTGCCCGCTGAGTGCCTGCTGGGTGAGGTGCAGTCGCCCGGCGGCACGCGTGAAGTTGAGTTCCTCGGCCAGCGTCAGCAGCGCCCTGAGGTGCCGCATCTCGATCTCCATCAGCCCCAAGTATTCCCGCCACACGCCTCTGCTGTGGCTGCGACAAGCGGTCTCCGTTTCCCTTCGGGCCGTCGCCTCGGCAGGATCGGGTTCCGGAAGAAACGGCGCACAAGGAGACGACATGCAGAGGACCGATACGGACCATGCACTGGTTTCGCCCGACGAGGGTGAAACCATCGAAGCGGCTGGGAACCGAATCACGATCAAGGTGGCAAGCCCCGGACACCTGGTCTGTGACTACTTAGCGGCGCCGCGCTTTGCCGGGCCGCCGGTGCACGTTCACCCCGGGTTCGACGAGACCTATGTGATGCTCGAAGGGAGGCTCGAGGTGGTGATCCGCGACGAGCGCAGCGAGCTCGTGCCAGGTGCCGTGGCTTACGTCAGCGGGGCGGTTCCGCACACGTTCAGCAACCCGTACGACCAACCCGCTCGCTTTCTCTCGATCTGCGCTCCGGGAGGGTTCGAGCACTTCTTCAGAGCCGTGGCCTCTCGCGACCAAGATGCGATCGCTGTCATCTCGGAGCGGTTCGGCTACAAGGCGGTTGACCGTGCCGGCTAGGAGTTGATCCCGAGGCGAGAGGTGGGGCGTGCTGTCAAACCTGGCGGTTCATGTCGCCACGAACGCGCCTGTAGCGTTCGTAGATCACGCGCGCGCCGAACGTCCTCGTCTCGATCAACTCCAGCTGGACATCGTCGGTGACCGGCGGCAGGAACGGCGTGCCGCCACCGACGATGATCGGATGGCGGAAGATGCGTAGCTCGTCGACCAAGCCAAGCGCGATCGTGGTTGCGGCAAGGCTGGCGCCACCGACCGCGACATCCTTGTCCGTGGCGGCGAGCGCCGCGGCGACCTCGTCGGCCACCGACCCCTCGGCCAGACGAGCGTTCCCCTCGACGCTGTCGAGCGTGCGGGAGAAGACGACCTTCGGAAGCTCGCACCAGACGTCCGCGAACGCGGCGTGAAGCTCAGAGTCGCGCAGCGACGGGTCCGTTTCCCACACCAACATCGTCTCGTACAGCTTGCGGCCGCACAGATGGCAGCCGAGCTCGCGCACCCGTGCGAGATGAAAGCCAAACAGCTCCTCGTCAGGGACAGTCCACCCAAACCCGCCCTCGCGGTCGGCGATAAATCCGTCCACCGATACGCCCATCGAGTAGATCAACAAGGTTTCAATCTCGGCGCCTTGAAGCGACAGAACATTGTCGCGATGGTGTTTGTGCTCCGCCTAGGTGGCGGCCATAGTCGGGGCGTGGCGTGCGGAGATTTCGTGCAGGTAGGACGCAACGACTCCGCGGTGGACAAGGCGGCGTCTGCGGGCAAACCTGCGCTCCGCGTCGGGGTGCCGCGCGGGGCGGACGGTTGACCGGGTCGGGGTGGGGGGGTGAGAGATGATGGTTGTCATGCTGCTTGGTGCTCCAATTCGAAATCGGCGAGGGCAGGGATGGGCTCGTCGTCTGCGAGCTGAAGCTCGGGCCGGCCGCTGCGGGGAGTGAGCAGCCAGAACGCGAGCACGATCGCTACAACCGTCGCTCCGGTGGCGACCAGGAACGCGAGGTGATAACCGCTGATCAGCGAGGTGGTGAGCCCGTGGTGGGAGGACAGAAGTGATTTGGTGTCGTTGGTGGCCACGGTGCTGAGGACAGCCAGGCCGAGTGCGCCGCCGATCTGCTGCGACACGTTCGTGATGCCGGACCCAAGCCCGGCGTCCGCGGCCGGCACGTCCTCCATCGCGAGGGTCAGCAGCGGCATGAACGCGTTGCCGATCCCGAGGCCGAGCACGAAGTTCGCGAGGAAGATCGTCGGGAAATACGCGGTATGCGCTCCGACGGTGCTGAACAGGTAGAGCCCGGCGACAGCGACGGCCATCCCGGTCGTGAGCACTGCGAGCGGACCGAAGCGCCTTACCAGCGCCGCGGTTATCCCCCTCGAGAGGATCGCGACGGTCAGCGTCCAGGGGAGAAACGCCGCACCGGTCTGGAGCGCGCCGTAGTGACGCACATGCTCGAGGTAGAGGGTGCCGAGGAAGAAGGTTGAATACATCCCGGTCACCAGCAGGCCTCTGACCAAGCTGGCGTTGACGAGCCCGCGGACCCTGAGGATGCGCAGCGGCATGATCGGATTCTCGATCCGGGTCTCGAGGGTGATGAACGCAGCCATCAGCACGGCCGCCAGGCCGCCAAAGGCGAACACGGTCACCGAACCCCAACCGTGACGGGTGGCGCCGACGATCGCATAGATCGCGCTCATCAGCGAGGTGGTTACGAGCAGCGACCCGAGCCAGTCGACTCCATGGCTGAGCCCGAGTGCGTCGTCCCGGCGGATCAGCCCCTGACCGAGGGCGAAGGTCGCCGCGCCGATCGGGAGGTTTACGAAGAACACCCAGTGCCAGCTGAGCGCCTGGGTGAGGATGCCTCCGGCGAGGAGCCCGAGTGAGCCTCCGGCGACCGAGACGAACACGTACGCGCTCATCGCGCGGGCGCGCTCAGCAGGCGCGGCGAACTCGGTGACGATGATCGCGAGGATCACCGACGCCTGGGCGGCGGCGCCGATGCCCTGCACGAACCGGGCGCCGATCAGCAGTCCCTGAGTGGGCGCGAGACCGCACAGCAGCGAGGCGAGGGTGAAGACGGTCAGGCCGACGAGGAAGACGCGTTTGCGCCCGGCGAGATCGCCGAGGCGTCCGGCGAGGAGCAGCAGGCTGCCGAACGTGACGAGGAACGCATTTACGACCCAGCTCAGGTTCGCCTGGCTGAAGTGCAGGTCACGCTGGATCGATGGCAGCGCAACGTTCACGATCGTGACATCGAGCACGATCATCAGCTGCGCCAGGCAGACCACGGCCAGCGTCACCCAGCGGCGACGGTCCGCGGAAAGGGAAAGTGGTGAAACAAGGTTCATGAGGATCCAGACTTGTGGGGCTTGTGGGACTTGTGGGGCTTGTGGGGCTTGTGGGGCTTGTGGGACTTGTGGGGCGTTGACGTTGCGGCTAAACTGGAGGCCACCTCCGAAATATCTGGAGGTACCCTCCGGAACTATACGGAGGACTCCTCCGTTTGTCAAACCGAAGTTTCATGAGCACAACCGAGACACCCGCCGAAGCGCTGATCGCCAGGCCCAAACGCGCCGATGCCCAGCGCAACTACGAGAAGGTCATGGCCGCCGCGCGGGAAGCCTTCGCTGAGGGGGGTGAGGCGACCTCGCTCGAGGAGATCGCGCGCCGCGCCGGGGTCGGGATCGGCACGCTCTACCGCCACTTCCCCAACCGGCAGGCGCTGGTTGAGGCGCTGTACGTGAACGAGGTCGACGAGCTCGCGCGCTCGGCCGAGCAGCTTGGTGAGCTCGACCCGTGGGACGCCCTCAATCGCTGGTTCGAGCGCCTGATCGGCTACCTCGCCACCAAACGGGCGCTCGCGGCGGAGCTCACCAACTACCTCGACAAGGACGCGCCGTTGTTCCAGGCATGCCGCACATCGCTGTTTGCCGCCGGCGAGCCGCTGCTAAAGCGCGCTCAGGATGCTGGCGAGGTGCGGGGCGACGTCGAGTTCTCCGACATCATGCACATGGTCATCGGAATCACCAAGATCCCGACCGCCGACCCCAAGCAGATCGAGCACATCCTCCGGATCGCGCTCGACGGCCTGCGCTACAGCCCGGCGCGCTAAGCCGCAAGGCGCTCGACAAATCCCTGCACGGAGGGACAAATGCCGATGCCGGAGGAGGGACTCGAACCCCCGACACGCGGATTATGATTCCGCTGCTCTAACCGACTGAGCTACTCCGGCGCGGGGGCGAGTCTAGCGGTGCGGCTCCGAGGCCCGGACGCGGGACGGCCAGGACGGCTGGGCAGGATGGGGTGGCTTGGAGCGGCGGCTAGAACGGGTGGCCAGGATGGGGTGGCTTGGAGCGGCGGCTAGAGCGGGTGGCCAGGATCGGGTGACCGGGAGGGGCGGCCCGCGTGGTTGCCAAGGTGCCAGCTTCCGACACTAACTCGCCTACCACTCCCTCAACTGCGAGTGATAGGCGAGTTAGGTGCCGTTTTCCGACCCTAACTCGCCGAGCACTGGCTCAATTGCGAGTGATGGGCGAGTACGGATCGGTCTCTCACTCGAGATGAGCACCGACAGCACCGCCCACCCTCACGAGCCCGCCGAGCACCGGCGCCCATATGATCACCTCGATGCCCGACCTCGGTCCTGCCGTCGCCGCCATTCTCGAACGCTGTCTGGCGGTGAGCAGCGGGGAGGAGGTCGTGGTGGTCGTCGATGCGGGGACGCGGACGATCGGCGAGGCCATAACCGACGGTGCGCGAAGCCGGGGGGCCGAGGCGGTGCTGATGACCATGGCCGAGCGTCAAGAGCACGGCAACGAGCCGCCAAGGAGCGTGGCCGCGGCACTCAAGGCGGCGGACGTATTCGTCGCGCCGACGACGAAGTCGCTCAGCCACACCCGGGCGCGTAAGGCCGCCTCGGAGGCGGGCGCACGGGGCGCGACGATGCCCGGGGCGACCGAGGACATGCTGGCGCGAGTGCTGGCGGTCGACTTCGACCGCATGGCGAGCCGCTCCAGGGCAGTCGCGGTGCTCCTGACCGATGCCGACAGCGCCCACGTGACGTGCCCGCGCGGGTCTGACCTGCATCTGGACCTGAGCGCTCGGGAGGGGTGGGCCGACGACGGAGACCTCACGGCTGATGGCGCGTTCGGGAACCTTCCCTGCGGCGAGGGCTTCATCTCGCCGCGCGGGGGGGACGGGACGGTCGTTGTCTCGAGCCTGGCCGGGCTCGGGATCAGCGACGAGCCCGCCGTCCTTCAGGTTGAGGGCGGGCGGATCACGGGCGCCCGCGGTGGCCTTGGCCCGGTCTTCCTCGAACGCTTGGCCGCGCATGGGGACCCGGGGCGGAACCTCGCCGAGCTGGGCGTGGGCACCAACGACCGGGCGATTCTCACCGGCAGCATGCTCGAGGACGAGAAGATGCTGGGGACGGTCCATGTGGCGTTTGGCGCCAGTGCCGGCATCGGTGGCACGGTCTCGGTTCCCATCCACCTCGATGCGGTGGTGCTCGAGGCGACGCTGGAGATCGGCGGCCGTCGCGTGCTCGACGCCGGGACATACGTGCTCGACGATTCGTGAGCCCGCTGCTCGCGGTCCCCAACGTCTCCGAGGGGCGAGATGCCGAGGTGGTCGAAGCGGTCGCAAAGGCGTTCGATGCGCAGCTGCTCGGCGTCCACACCGACCCGGACCACAACCGGAGTGTGTTTACGCTGGCCGGCGAGCCAGGACGCCTGGCCCACGCCCTTCTAGTAGGCGCGCGCGAGGTAACCGGCCGTGTCGACGTGAGCGCCCACCAGGGGCAGCATCCGCGCGTCGGGGCGCTGGACGTCGCGCCCGTTGTATACCTGGGTCCGAGTGATCGGGGCGCGGCTCATGCCGAGGCTCTCGTGCTCGGCGACCTTCTGGGCAGCGAGCTGGACCTGCCCGTCTTCCTCTACGGCTCGCTCGGTGGGGGACGGACGCGGGCGGAGCTGCGACGAGGCGGTCCGGCGCGTCTGGCGCAGCGAATCGCCGAAGGTGAGCTCGCGCCTGACTTCGGCCCGCCACGACTGCACCCGACGGCCGGCGCGACGCTGGTCGCAGCACGGCCGCCCCTCGTAGCCTTCAACGTCGAGCTCGCACCCCCGGCCACGCTGGACGACGCGCGCGCGATCGCCGCACGGATCAGGGAGAACGGTCCCGAGGGGCTGCCCGGGGTCAGGGCGATCGGCATCTGGCTCGAGAACCGGAACATCGCGCAGGTCTCGACCAACGTCGAGGATCATCTGGCCACACCGCTGGCCGGCGTCGTCGCCGCGGTGAGCCGTCACGCGGAGGTGCTCGAGGCGGAGCTCGTGGGGCTCGCCCCCCGCGTCGCGTTCGAGGGCTTTCCCAGTGAGGTTCCGGTGCGCGGCCGCAGGACGATCGAGGACGCGCTCGCGGCTAGCGACTAAGCTCCAATCAGGTCATGGCCCAGACGAGACGCAAGCGTCGAACCAAGCATCGCGGCACTCCCGCGGGGTCGATCGAGACCCGGGGACGGACCGGACGGCCCCTCGCCCCCGAGGAGCGCAAGAAGCAGGACCGGGTCGCCGCGCGTGAACGGCGCCTCAACACGCCTCCCACGTGGCGTTCGTCGATCAATCGAGCGGCGATCGCCTCCGTGCTCGTGTTCGTGTTCCTGCTCCTCACCGGCAAGGGGCACAACAAGCTGCCCACGGCACTCTTTATCGCAGCGCTGGCGCTTCTCATCTACGTACCCGCCGGGTATTACCTCGAGCTGACGCTGTATCGGCGGCGCCAGCGGCGAAAGGCCGGTGGCCGATGATGGAGCGCGACGGTCGCGCGACGATCGACGTGCGGATGTTCACGGTTGGACCGGTCCAGGAGAACTGCTTCGTCGTGCGCGAGCGAGGCGCCCGGCGCGCGGTGATCGTGGACCCCGGAGATGAGGCGGACCGGCTCCTCAACGCACTGGACGAGCTTGAGGTCGAGACGGTCGAGGCAATTCTCGTCACCCACACCCACTTCGACCACATCGGCGCCGTCGCGCCGGTGGCGGGGGCGACCGGCGCGCCGGTCTACTGCCCCCAGCTCGAGACCGAGGTCCTGGCCAACATCATGGACTACGTGCCGTGGCCCGGCTTCGGGCCGTTCGAGAGCTACGAGGCCGATCACACGGTCGAGGGGGGAGAAACGCTCGAGTTGGCGGGGCTCAGCTTTGATGTCGTGTTCACGCCCGGCCACAGCCCCGGCCACGTGACCTATGCACTCCCGGCCCACGATGCCCTGTTCTCAGGCGACGTCCTGTTTCAGGGATCGGTCGGCCGCGTTGACCTTCCGGGCGGCGATTGGCCGACCCTGCTGAGCTCGATCGAGTCACTGGTCGAGTCGTTCCCGCCGGAGACCACCGTGCACCCCGGTCATATGGGAATCACCACGCTCGGGCGCGAGCGAGACACCAATCCGTTCCTGCGCGAGCTGACGACGAACCGGTGATCCAAGCCCCGCGCGGCACGTTCGACGTGCTCCCGGAGGAGGCGGCGCGCCGAGACGTCCTGGAGTCCCACGCCAAGCGGATCCTCGAGGCCGCGGGCTACGCCCGGATCGAGACGCCGGGGTTTGAGTACACGGAGCTGTTCGAGCGCGGTGTGGGGGAGGCCACCGACATCGTCCAGAAGGAGATGTACTCGTTCCAGGACGCCGGGGGTCGGTCGCTCACGCTCCGCCCGGAGGGCACCGCTCCGGTGTGTCGCGCGTACGTCGAGCACGGCATGCACAAGCTCCCCCAGCCCGTGAAGCTCTGGTACCTGTCGAGCTTCTTCCGCGCCGAGGCCCCGCAGCGCGCGCGCTACCGGGCGTTCTGGCAGGTCGGGGCCGAGACGATCGGCTCGGATATGGCCGAGGCAGATGCTGAGCTGATCGTGGTGCTGTCCGAGCTTCTGCACAGCATCGGCGTGCGCGGTGTGCGTCTGCGCATCACCAGCCTCGGAAGCCCCGAGACCCGCACCGATTACCGTGAGGAGCTGAAGGCGTACCTGCGGGCCCACGAAGGCCGCCTGTCGCCCGAGGTGCGGGCGCGGATCGAGCTCAACCCGCTTCGGGCTTTCGATGCCACCGACCCGGGGACGCGGGAGGTGATGGTGGATGCGCCGAGGTTGCTCGAACGTCTGACCGACGATGACCTCGAGCACTTTGCCGCTGTGCGCTCGCTGCTCGACGACGCCGGAGTCAGCTACGAAATCGACACCACTCTGGTGCGCGGGCTTGACTACTACACCCGCACGCTGTTCGAGTTCTCCAGCGACGCGCTGGCCCCCAGCGTGGGCGGCGGCGGCCGGTACGACAGGCTCATCGAGCAGCTGGGCGGCCCTCCGACGCCCGCGGTGGGATGGGCGGCCGGGATCGAGCGGATGATCCTGTCCGCCGCGGACCTCCCCGTACCTCCACCGATTACCGACCTCTACGTCGCCGTGAGTGATCCCGGCGCCTCCGCGCGTGCCTTTCGCCTGGCCCGGGATGCCAGGCTCGCCGGGCTGAGCGCCCAGCTCGAGCTCGCGGGACGCTCGCTCAAGGGGCAGCTCAAGCAGGCCGACCGGCTGGGAGCACGCTATGTGGCCATCCTGGGCGGCGATGGCGAGGTGAGTCTCAAGGAGATGGAGCGCGGCGATCAGCGCGAACTGCCGCTGAGCAGCGTGATTCCCGAGATCCTGCGCGGGAGTCGACTGGCGTGAAGCAGCCACCTCGCCCGAACGAGTTTCGTGACGCCTGGTGCGGCCAGCTCACCGCCGAGCGCGCGGGCACCCCGGCTCGGGTTGCCGGTTGGGTGCATCGCCGGCGTGACCACGGGGGGCTGATCTTCATCGACCTGCGTGACCGTTCGGGAATCGTGCAGCTGGTCTTCCATCCCGACCGAGCCCCAGCAGCGCATACGGCCGCGCACGGATTGCGGTCCGAGGACGTGATCAGCGCGGCCGGGAGCGTGGAGCGGCGTGAGCCGGAGAACGTCAACCCAAACCTGGCCACGGGCGAGATCGAGCTGGCCGTGGGCGAGATGGAGGTGCTGGCGGACTCGGATACCCCGCCGTTTCCCGTCGATGACGGGGAGGCGGTGGACGAGAACCTCCGGCTTCGCCATCGGGCCCTCGACCTGCGCCGGGCCGAGATGCAGGCGTCGATTGCCCTGCGCCACGAGGTCATCACCACGATGAGGGAGGTCCTCAATGCCCGGGACTTCCTGGAAATCGAGACGCCGGATCTGACGCGTTCGACCCCGGAGGGCGCCCGCGACTACCTCGTCCCGGCGCGGATCCAGCCCGGGTCCTTCTACGCCCTGCCGCAGTCGCCTCAGCTGTTCAAGCAGCTGCTGATGATCGGCGGCTTTGAGCGCTACTACCAGATCGCACGCTGCTTCCGCGACGAAGCCTCGCGCGCGGACCGGCTTCCCGAGTTCACTCAGCTCGACCTGGAGATGTCTTTCGTCGACGAGGACGACGTGATGGGCGTGATGGAGGCGGTGATGGCCGCGGTGTTCAAACGCGCCGGGTTCACGGTGCCGGCGCCACCGTGGCCGCGGGTCACCTTCGCCGAGGCGGTTTCCCGCTACGGGATCGACCGACCCGACCGTCGCTTCGGATTGGAGCTCCGGGACCTCGGCGAGGCTCTTCAGGGGACAACGTTCAAGGTGTTCGCGGACGTCCTGGCAGGCGGAGGAGTCGTTCGCGGCATCAATGCCGGCCCGCGTGAGATTCCGCGTTCGGACCTCGAGGCGCTGACCCAGTTGGCCACCCAGCACGGCGCGAAGGGACTGGTCTGGGCGTTCGTCCAGGACGGAGATGAGCCCTGGCGCTCGCCGATCGCCAAGTTCCTCACGCCGGCCCAAGTCGCCGCCGTGAACCGCAGGCTCGATGCAGCCCGCGGGGATCTCCTGCTGATCGTCGCCGACGAGGTGACGACCGTGGGACAGGCGCTGAGCGCGCTGCGGATGGAGATCGGGCGCCGCTTCGACCTGATCGATACGAGCCGTCACGACATCCTCTGGGTGGTCGAGTTCCCGGCCTTCAGCTGGAATGCCGAGGAGCAGCGCTGGGACGCGACGCATCACCCGTTCACCGCGCCGATGGGCGATCTCGCCGACCCGGCGCATCTCAGCTCACGCGCCTACGACCTCGTCCTGGACGGAAGCGAGATCGGGGGAGGGTCGATCCGTATCCACCGGCGGGATGTGCAGGAGCGAGTGTTCGAGCTCCTCGGGATCGGAGCCGAGGAGGCACAGGCGCGGTTCGGGTTCCTGCTCGATGCGCTGCGTTACGGAGCCCCGCCGCACGGTGGAATCGCCATGGGCATCGATCGCGTCGTGGCCCTGCTGGCCGGCCGCCCCTCGATCCGTGACGTCGTCGCTTTCCCCAAGGCCGCGAGTGGAGCCGACCCGCTGACCGGGGCGCCCGCACCCGTGGACGACGCACAGCTGCGGGAGCTGGGGCTCCGCACCCGCTAGTCCGTCAGCGCGAGGCGAATCGGCGCGCTCAAGGCGTTTAGTCGACGGGCAAATCCTCATGCCGGCCGGACGCCGTGCCGATGATGAGCCTGGCAATGCCTGCGTCCCGCTCGTTGATCGCCTTGCTGGTCGGCACAGTCGCGTTCTTCGCGCTGTGGCTGGTCGCGCTCAAGCCCAGCGGGTCCTCAAGCGGCGGTAGCTCCAGCCCGCAGGGCCTCGGCCAGTACCAGTCGGCCATCAACAAGGCCCACCAGGCCGTCGCGACCTCAAACGCGAGCAACGCCGCCTCGGGCAATGACGGAACCTCGGGCGGCACGTCGACCACGGCGGCCTCGGGCGGCGCCACGACCTCAACGGCCAGCAAGCCATCACAGAGCTCGAGCCACAGCGGCGCTGCCACCCAGCCGTCTCGGCCCGCCGCGACCGGTAAGGCGTCAAAGCACAGCCCGGCCGCGACCGCGCGCGTGAACACCGTCCAGCGCGCGATGGGGGCCCACAAGGTCGTGGCCATGCTGTTCTACAACCCGCTGGCCGCCGACGACCAGGCCGTCAAGCAGGAGCTGGCCACGGTGCCCACCCACCACGGTCGCGTGGTCAAGCTGACGGTTCCCCTGAACGAGGCCTCGAACTTCACCGCCGTCACCCAGCAGGTCCCGGTCAACTTCTCGCCGACGCTGGTTCTGATCGCGCCCAACCGGCAGGTCGGGGAGATCGTCGGGTTCAGCGATCAGCTCGAGATCTCCCAGCACGTCGACGACGCGCTGGCGGCCAAGTAGCCACCGCAAGCTACATTCGCGAGCGTGGACGCGCTCGCCTTCGAGCATCACCTGGTCTCCCCGCAGGGTTCCCGACGGCTTCCGGCCGAGGGCTTCGTCGTAAGCGTCGGCGGCGCAGCGTGCTGTGACGAGCTGACGCTGTCGGTCGAGGTCGACACGGCATCGGTTATCGACGCGGGGTTCATCGCGTCCGGCTGCGGCGCCACGACCGCGGCGGCAAGCGCCGCGGTCACCCTGGTTCGCGGGCGGCCCCTCCTCGAGGCGGCCCGCATCGGGGCCAGGGAGATTTCCGCTGAGCTGGGCGGCCTCAGCCCTGCGAAATCGCACGCCGCCGAGCTGGCCGCGGACGCGCTGGCCAGGGCGCTGGGGAAGGCCGCGTCGGCCCGGGCAAATCTCGCTCAGGGAGCTGACCGGACGCTCGTCGCGATGAGCGGGGGCGTGGACAGCGCGGTGGCCGCGCTGCGGTGTAGAGACGCGGGAGAGACCGTTGCGGTCACGCTCGAGCTGTGGTCAGACCATGAGAACGACGCTGAGCGGAGCTGCTGCTCAGCATCGGCGGTGGCCCAGGCGAGAGCGCTCGCGCACTCGCTGGGACTGCCGCATTTCACACTCGACCTCCGGAATGAGTTCCGCCGCGGCGTGGTGGAGCCGTTCATCGCCGGCTACGCGGCAGGGGAAACGCCGAACCCCTGCGTGGGCTGCAACGGTCACGTACGCCTTGACGCAATGCTGGAACTGGCCGAACGGCTCGGGTGTCGGCGCCTCGCCACGGGTCACTACGCTCGCGTGGCCGAGGGCGTCGATGGCCTCCCGCTGCTGCGGCTGGCCGCCGATCCGGCCAAGGACCAGACCTACATGCTCGCGGCGCTGGCGCCCGCGTCGTTGGCGCGGATGCACTTTCCGCTTGGGGAGCTGACCAAGCCCGAGGTGCGGGGCATCGCCGCGACAGCGGGCCTACCGGTGGCGGGAAAGGCCGACTCGCAGGACCTGTGCTTTCTCGCCGGCACCGACCGCGGGCGCTTCCTGGCCCGCCACGGGCGCTTGCGCGACCGCCCGGGAAGGTTGGTCGACCCGGCAGGCAATCTTCTCGGGGTCCATCGAGGCCAGCATCACTTCACGGTGGGGCAGCGCCGGGGCCTCGGGGTCGCGGCCTCCGAGCCGCTCTACGTGCTCGACAAGGACGCCGCGAGCAACACCGTGACCGTGGCGCCCGCTTCTGCGCTGCGCACTCGACGGGTGGCTCTGCGGGGGGTGCGGCTGCATCGGCCGGGCCGGCACGTGGACCGGGTGAAGCTTCGCTACCGCTCCCGGCCGCTGGCGGCGACGCTTGTCGGGGACCCCGGTGCCGGAACCCATCGGCGCCTCGAGCTCGACCTCGGGGAGGACGCCGCCGCTGCCGCGCCCGGTCAGCTCGCATGCCTGATCGGGGGCGAGCAGGTGATCGGGTGGGGGACGATCACGCGGGCCGGAGACGAGGCGCTGGCGCCCAGCGCGCGCGGCTAGCGGTGGTGGCGGTGATGTCCGCGGCGCCGGCTCGCGTGTGCGTGGCGATTGCGCGCGCTGAATGCCCCGCCGCTGACGGCGTAGTCGGCGTTCTTAACCAGCATCATCGCGTACTGGGGCCAGAACGCCCCGGTGGGCGGAGCACCCGGCAGGGAGTAGCCGGGCGCGTGGCATTGACCGCCTGACTCGCCCGGATTTGTTGTCCAGGCGAACATGTCAACGTCGGGGTAGCCGGTGGCGGTGGTCGGCTTGGGGCCGAGGCCACGCCCAACCGGGTTGCAGAGCACCTCGAGTCCCTGCCTGACGATGTTCCGAGGCCGCAGCGGCCCGCGGCCGGCATCGCCCGTGTTGACAACGAAATGCTTGCCGCCGGTGAGCCGTGAGATCTCCTCGCCGTAGCGAATCTCGTTGAGCGTCCAGTCGTAGTGTGTCGAGTTGAGGAAGAAGCCCTCGATGTTTGATACGCCGGCCCGCTCGAGCAGGTTGGCCGCGACCTGAGCGTGGAGCGCGTCGGCCGCGCCGGCGTCCAGGTAGATGACCAGGTGTGGGCAGGTCGCGTTGAGGACGTTGATAGCGTCGCTCAGCTCCGCCATCCGCGTGCCCACGCCCTGAGGGTTCAGGCACGGGGTGGTGATGAGACCATCCTCCTCGAGGAACAGGACGGCGGGAAACGAGCCGATCCCGTGTGCGAAGCCGTCGATGAAGTCGTGGTAGGCCTGCTGCTGTGCCGGATCGTCCCCGCTCGAGTTCCCGCGCCTGCACGCGCCCTGCGTGATCCGGTAGGTGGCGAGCAGGGGAATCGTCCCCGGAGCCGTGGCGGCGGCTCGAATCAGGTAGCGCGACACGGCGGTTCCGATGTCGCCGACGTAGGGCGAGCTGTAGCTGAAGGTTCCGAACCGCGCGGTCCCGGGTTCGTGAGCGATCGCCCACAGGCTCGGATGGGACGTGGCGGCCTGCGCGGCTTCGCTCTGCGGGTCGACGAAGAACTGCGCGCCCACCAGCGGATTGCCGGGCGGCGGCGGCACCGGCAGGCCGAGAGGGTTTCCGGGCACGCGGGGAGCCACGGGATCGTCGTTGAGAATCGTCAGGGTGGCATGGGAATCCGGCCCCAGGCCGATCGGGTTGGGGCCGAAGAGCGCCAGCTGGAGCGTCTTGGGCGTCGTGTCGGCGCCGTGATCGGTGATGGGGACGGAAAAGGTCAGGCTCGTCTGACCGGGCTGGAAGTCCAGCTCGCCCTTCACCGAGGTGAAGTCGTAGGACGTGGCCGAGCAGGGAGTTCCGTTGCAGTCGAACGGGGCGTTCGTGTCCGGGTCATATCCGTTACCCGAGGTGATGTAGCGGACCTGAGCCGCCATTCCCGACTCACGCGGGTCGCGGCTGACCGTGATCGTGGCCGACCCGGCGCTTTCGTGGACCACGAGACCACCCGGGGGAACCACGATCTGAAACCCGAGCGGATCATCGGCCCGGCCCGTGGCGGGGAGGAGCGCCGCCGCCAAGACGAGCACGCCGAGGACCGCGAGGAGCAGTCTCCGAGGGGTGCAACGGGAGCCGGCGGCGATCATCTTCAAGACCGTGCGTCGGCGCGAGATGCGGCGAGCTTGAGTTCGCCGGGCTGGTCCTAGACTCCTCGGCTCATGACCTCGGACGAGATCCGGCGCACGTTCACCGAGTACTTCCTCCAGCACGACCATCGGCGACTGCCCTCGGCGTCACTGATCCCGGCTCAGTTCGATCCCTCGGCGCTGTTCACGGTGGCGGGGATGCATCCCCTGAAGCCGTACTTCCTGGGGATCGAGCGCCCGCCGCACCCGCGCGCCACGACCTGCCAGAAGACGTTCCGGACGGCCGACATCGAGATCATCGGGACGACGGCGGGCCACCTCACGTTCTTCGAGATGCTCGGGAACTTCTCGTTCGGCGACTACTTCAAGCGAGAAGCTGTCCGCTTCGCCTGGGAGCTCTCCCGTGAGGGCTTCGGCTTTGCGGAAGAGGACATCTGGATCACCGTGTTCGGCGGAGACGACGAGCTGGGGATCGACGTGGATCAGGAGGCGATCGACGCCTGGCTGGAGGTGGGCGTCCCACGTGAGCGGATCGTCGAATGCCCGCGCTCAGAGAACTGGTGGGAGCTGCCGCCACCCGGACCGTGCGGCCCGTGCTCGGAGCTCTACCTCGACCGCGGACTGGCCTTCGGCGAACCGGACGATCTGCCCGGGGGCGAGAACGAGCGCTTTCTCGAGTACTGGAACCTCGTGTTCATGCAATTCGACCAGAACCCGGTCAACACGCTGACGCCCCTACCGGCCAAGAACATCGACACCGGCTTGGGGCTCAACCGGCTGGCGGCGATCCTCCAGGACAAGCAGTCGGTGTTCGAGACCGATCAGTTCGCGCCGCTGATCGCGCTCGGGGAGGAGCTCTCTGGGCGGCGCTACGGACAGGAGCTCCCGACCGACCGCGCGCTGCGGGTGCTCGCCGACCACAGTCGCGCGATGAGCTTTCTGATCGCCGATGGCGTCGTGCCTTCCAACGAGGACCGCGGCTACGTGCTGCGGCGA
>DATGFT010000047.1:0-22659 GCA_035308915.1 Solirubrobacteraceae bacterium | reverse complement strand
CCAAAGCGCTTGCCAACGCTCGCCGGCCGGTGATCTATGCAGGTGGCGGAACCGTCGGCGCGTCGCCCGAGCTCGTTGAGCTGGCGACCTCCGACCGGCTACCTGTCACATGCACGGTCATGGGCCTCGGAGCGTTCCCGGCCAGCCACCCGCAGTGGCTCGGGATGCTCGGCATGCACGGCACCCGCACCGCCAACTACGCGATGGACGAGGCCGACCTGATCGTGGCCATCGGGGCCCGCTTCGACGACCGGATCACGGGCAAGCTGGACGAGTTCGCGCCGCGCGCGAAGTTCATCCACATCGACATCGATCCGGCCGAGATCTCCAAGAACGTGCCCGCGCATATCCCGATCGTCGGCGATGCCAAGAACATCATCCCCCGGCTGACGGCCGAATACCGCGCGCTGGCGCCGGATCCCAACCGGCTCGAGGAATGGTGGCAGCGGATCCGGGCATGGCGCGAGCGCCACCCCCTGGGCTATGAGGACTCGGCCGACTCCGAGATCAAGCCCCAGTACATGATCGAGGCGCTATATGAGGCGACCCGCGGCGAGGCGATCGTGACCAGCGACGTCGGACAGCACCAGATGTGGACGGCGCAGTACTTCCACTTCGCCAAGCCGCGGCGCTGGATCAACTCGGGGGGGCTCGGGACGATGGGCTTCGGCCTGCCCGCGGCCATGGGGGCCAAGGTCGGCTGCCCCGATGAGACGGTGATCTGCGTGGCCGGCGACGGATCGGTGCAGATGAACATGCAGGAGCTCTCGACCTGCGCCCAGGAGGGCATCGCGATCAAGGTGTTCATCATGAACAACGGCTATCTGGGCATGGTCCGCCAGTGGCAGGAGCTGTTCTGGGACAAGCGCTACAGCCAGGTCGAGATGGGCCAGTGGCCCGACTTCGTCAAGCTCGCCGAGGCGCACGGGGCGACGGGGATCCGGCTCACCGACAAGGCCACCCTGGTCTCGGACGTGCGCGAGGCATTGGCGCTGGAGGGTCCGGTGCTGGTCGACGTGCGGGTCACCCGTGAGGAGAACACCTATCCGATGATCCCGGCCGGTCAGCCGGCGCGGAACATGGTGGGATGAGCATGGGCGAGCCGGCGACCAAGGAGGTCCTCTCGCTCGATGAGCTCGAGGCGGCCGGGGGTGTCCGGACCGGGCGCAAACACACGCTCTCGATCCTGGTCGAGAACAAGCCGGGCGTCCTCACCCGCATCGCCGGTCTGTTCGCGCGACGCGGCTTCAACATCGACACCCTGGCCGTCGGTCCCACCGAGGACGAGCGGGTGTCGCGAATCACCCTGACACTCGACGGCGCGCTGCATCCGATCGACCAGGTGACCAAGCAGCTGCACAAGCTGGTCAACGTGCTGAAGATCCGCGACCTCGAGCCCGAGGAAACGCTCAGCCGCGAGCTCGCTCTGTTCAAGATCTCGGCCGATGGCACGGCCCGCACCGAGGTCATGCAGATCTGCGAGATCTTCCGGGCCAAGATTGTCGACGTCACGCGCCGCTCGGTCGTGGCCGAGATCACGGGCACATGTGAGAAGGTGGACGCCTTCGAGCAGCTGGTGCGACCGTTTGGGCTGATCGAGATGGCGCGGACCGGCGAGATCGCGATCTCGCGTGGACGCAGCGAGACCTAGAAGCGGTCGCCCGGCCCGCGACACGGCCCGCCTCACCGCCGAGCGATGGCTCGGCGCCGAGGCCACAAGGCGCCTGGAGGATCAGATACAGGCCGCGCTGCGGCGGGCGCGCTCCTCCGGCAAGCCGATCGTGGTCAGCGTCAGGGGGAACGCGGTGGGCGAGCTGGACCCAACTGCCACCGTCGTCGCGTCTCGCCGCCCCGGCGAGCCCTGGTTCTGCTTTGAGCAGCGCGACCGCGACAACGCCGCACTGGGCGCGTTGGGCTGCGTGCGCCGGTTCGAGGCCCGCGGAGCCGACCGGTTTGTCCAGGTGGCGAGCCGGTGGCGGGGTCTCTGCGCGGCCGCAGTGGGCGACCTCGCCGGAGGCCCGCCGGGGTCGGGCCTGGTGGGGGTCGGAGGGTTCGCGTTCAGCGCCGAGGGCGGCGCCGGGGAGGCGTGGAGCGGTTTTTCCCCCGCCTCGCTCGTGGTGCCGGAACTCTCACTGGCGCGGCGCGGTGGCGACACCGTTGTGACGCTGAACGTCGACGTGGCACCGGATGACACGGTCGCCGATGCCCTGCGCCGGGCCATGACGCGTCTCAGCGAGCTTCGTCGCGGCGGCCTGCCGCTCCTCGACCCAGCCCCCACGGGCAGTTACCGCGTCCACAGCCCGATGCCGCCATCGCACTACGAGGAGGCGGTGGCGAGGGCGGTGGAGCGGATCCGGCGCGGTGAGTTCGAGAAGATCGTGTTGGCCCGGGAGGTCGAGGTCCACGCTCCGATCGCACACGACCCGGGCGCGATCCTCGGGCTCCTGCGCCAGGAGTTTCCGTCCTGCTACGTGTTCGCCGTGGGCCGCGGCGAGGCCACGTTCCTGGCCGCGAGCCCCGAGCTTCTGGTCCGGCGTGACGGCCAGCGCGCTAGCACGGTGGCGCTGGCGGGATCGATCGGCCGCAGCGCCGACCCGGCGGTCGACGACCATCTCGGCGAGCGGCTCCTGCACAGCGAGAAGGATCGTGAGGAGAACGCGATCGTCGCGCGCCGAATCGCCCGAACCCTGAGCCCGCTCTCGGTCTGGACCACCGCCGCACCCGAACCGGTGCTCGTGCGCGTGGCCAACATCCAGCATCTGGCGACGCCGATCCGGGCGCAGCTCGCGGCGCCGATCGGGGCGGTCGAACTGGCGGGGGCGCTTCATCCGACGCCGGCGGTAGGCGGCGAGCCGCGAGACCGCGTCGGCGCGATCATTCCCGCGCTCGAGGGCATCGACCGCGGCTGGTATGCGGGCGCCGTCGGCTGGACCGATTCCTCGGGCGATGGCGAATTCTGCGTAGCCCTGCGCTGCGCGCTGCTGCGAGGCGCGCTGGCCCGGCTGTACGCGGGATGCGGCATCGTTCGCGACTCGGATCCCGCTGAGGAGCTCGCCGAGACCGAGGTGAAGCTGAGCGCGTTGCTCCCGGCGCTGGCCGGGTGAGCTGCGCTAACGCGTTCGAATGCGGATGGCGCGCGTGACCATCGCGCCGCCGGCCCGGAGCCGGTCCTCGTCGTGATCTCGGCCGCGCCGACTGACGGATCGGTATCGAGGCGAACCGCGTCGCCGCGGCCTGGTCCAGTTGACCCGTGAGGCCGCTCGCGGCGGCACATGACGGGCTGACCCAGAAGTTCGAGCTGGGGTCGGGCGCGCTTGCCCCCGCGACCGAGGAGATGGTGAGTACCGCGCCTGTGAGAGCGAGCGCGAACGAAACCACGCGCCGACGCTTCGGCATTTGCTACCTCCCTGCATCGGTGGCAAAAGGGCTATGGGGGCTTCGGGAAGGCGGGCGGCCGTCGATCGGGAGGGGCCGTCCGCCGGGGCACTGCTTTCAGGGGTGACAACGCTCCTGAAGTTGGAGCGTCAGGCGCTATCTGCAGTTAGGTTGCTTTGCAACCGGGCGCCGCGGGGCGGCGCGCCTGTTAGCCGCGCAGGGCGTGGGTGGCGATGTCCGAGTCGAGGGTGCCCTGGGTGTCGTACTGCCCGGTGTGCACGTAGACGAGCTTGCCGCGACGGTTTATGAAGATCGTCGTCGGGGTCCCCAACAGGCCCTGGGGGACGATCGAGGTCAGCTGAGCCGCGCTCGTCTGGTAGCTCGGGTAGCTCACCGGGTGCTGCTGCATGAATGACTGTCCGTCGGAGACGGAGTCCCCGATGTCAGCGCCTAGGAAGGCGACGCGGCGCCCGTAGTACGCCGAGGCGGTCCCGAAGAGCCCGAATTCGGCCACGCAGGGCGCACACCATGACCCCCAGACGTTGACCACGATCGGGTAGCCGCGCAAAGCGCGGATCCGGGCCTCGAGGGCTTGCTGGTTGCCGAGCACGCGGTTGGCCTGCTGGTGGAGCGCGGCCAGGGCGGCGGGTGAGCCGGCCAGGTCGGCTGCGACGGCCGCGCTCGACGGCGTCTTCGGCGAGCGCGTGAGCGCCGCCCTGACCTGACGAATGATCGTGGCCGTGGTGGGCAGCCCGCCGACCGAGACGTCGTAGTACCAGAGAATTCGGCCGCTGGACGAGGTGAGGACGAGCCACGGCTCGTCCTGGACCTCATAGCCGTCGGCGATGCGCCCACTCGCGTCGACGCCGACCGGATAGGGGAGGGGGGTGGGAAGCGTGGCCAGGAAGTTGGACAGGCTGTCGCGCGTGGGCTCCAGGCTGGCCTCGTCCACCGCAGTGAGACCCGGCAGACCGCGAGCGCGAGCCGCCTGTTGGTAGGAGCCGAGCGCTTCGAGCTCCCGGCGAAGGTCCATCACCTGTTGGTCCCAGCTGGCAAAGAACAGATACAGCCGCGGAGCGCGGCTGGCCCCGAGGGCGATCTGGCCGCCCCCGGCTCCCGGCACGCGGATGCTCTGCGTGGGCGGGACCCCATTGACGTGGGCGTATGAGAGATGTGAGCTCACGCGCGGCTCGCCGGGCAGCAGCCGCGCCACCTCCTGGGCCAGCAGCTGCCCGAGTTGCGGGACCGCGGCGTAGGACAGCTGGGAGAGGTAGAGCCGCGCCAGCCGGCCGCGCGTATCGATGACGAACAGGGCCGGCGTGTGGTCGATCTGACCGTGCTCGATCGCGACCCCGACGTGGTAGGCGCTCCACACCCGCTTCAGCTGCGGCAGCGCTGACGTGAGGAAGCTCCACTCGTGGAGCATCCCGTGCGCCTCGGAGTACGCGCGGACGTACCTGACCGCGGTGGCGTCCGGATTGGCGTCGATACCCAGCAACTGAACCCGGCTGCCCGCCGCGCCGAGCATCTGTTTGGCATCCACCATCGCGGTCGTCGTCAGCGGGCAGATCGTGGTGCACTCGGAGTCGTTGAAGGCGAGGAGGACGACCTTGCCGCGGAAGCTGTGCAGCGACACCGGGCGGTTGAACTGGTCGGTGAGCGTGAAATCCGGGGCGCGTCCGGACAGCGGCTGGCCGGGATCGAGGGCTGGGTTGGTGGCCAGCGCGTTCGCCGCCGGTGCCGAGGTGCGGGTGAGGACAGCGACCGTGCTGCCGATGATGATCGCCACGAGCACGCCACCGAGGGCGATCAGCAGCCACACCGGAACCTGCGATCGGTGCGAGCGGCTGGTTTCGGGTTCAGCGGACAACGAGAGTGCGCCTCGGCCGAGCTGGACGGCGCGGCGCAGGAGAAATTAGCGGCTCGCGCTCACCGCCCGGCGGCGAGCGCGCGCTCCGTGGCCGCGGCCACGCGGCGGTGGAGGTCGCGATTTTCCTTTCGGTCAGTGACCACCTCGAGGATCGACGTGCGCGCCTCATCCAGTGAGCGCGCCACCATCCGCCCGAGCTCGCTCGGGCTCTGGGGACGGGCGTAGGTGCAGCCGTACAGGTCGGCCGCCTTGGCGAAGTCGAGCCCATGCGGGGTGGCCACGTGCTCCTCGAAGGCATCCACCTGCTCGGCCACGGGAAGGAACTCGAAGATTCCCCCGCCGTCGTTGTTCAAGAGCACGATCGTCAGGGGGAGGCGGTACCGGCGATAGGTGAGCAAGCTCCCGATGTCGTGAGCCAGGGCCACGTCCCCGATCAGAAGGACGGTTGGCTTACCGGTGGCCGCGGCGGCCCCGAACGCCGAGGCCACGGTGCCGTCGATGCCGTTGGCTCCGCGATTGGCCAGCACGCGGGGGCCGGCGGGGTGGGCGGGGGCGAACGTCTCGAGATCACGAATCGGCATTGACGAGGCCACGAACAGCGTCGTCTCGGGGCCGAGCTGCCGGCTGAGCACCCGAGCCACGAGCGGTTCCGAGAGCCGCTCGCCGAGCGCGCTGTCCAGGGCGGCGGAGACCGCCGCGTCGGGCCCCGCCCAGCTCTCGAGCCACCCCGCGTCGACGGAGATCGTCTCTGGCTGAGGCAGTCGGCTGCTCAGCCGCATCCCGACCACGCTGGCGGGGTCCTGCCAGGTGTGCTCGGGGTCGAAGGCGATCTGGGGGACGTCGGCGAGCTCGCTCAGCCAGGTCCGCATCGGCTTGGAGGTCGGGAGGTCGCCGACGCGGAAGACAAAGTCCGGGCGGCGAGCGGCGGTGAACTCGGGCCACCGCAGGAGCAGGTCGTAGTGGGCGATGGCCGCCGGCCCGCCTCGCGCTCCGGAGAGTGGATCGGCGAGCAGCGGTATCGACGCGCGGCCCGCGAATTCGGACAGGCCGACCGGGTCCGGAGTCCCGGAACCGGCAACCACCAGCAGCCGCCCGGACGGGTGCGGCCCCGGACCGTGGGCCGGGGGGGCGGCGGTCGGCGGCTCGACGATCACGTAGGGCTCGCCGCCCGGGCGGCCGGTGAGATCGTCGGGCAGGGCCTCGCCCGTGACCAGCGGCTCGCGCAGCGGGAAGTTGAGGTGGACGGGCCCCGGCGGGCCGGCGAGTGCGGTGGCATAGGCGCGGCAGGCCAGCGTCCGAATCCAGCGCAACCGCTCGGTGGTGGCGTCGTGGACTCCGACTTCAAAGAACCACTTGACCGCCCTGCCGTAGAGACCGAGCTGGTCGATCGTCTGCCCGGCCCCGACATCGCGAAGCTCAGGCGGGCGATCGGCGGTGAGGACGACCAGGGGCACGCGCGCCCACCGGGCCTCGATCACCGCCGGCGTGAGATTGGCAGTCGCGGTCCCGGAGGTGCAGGTGATGGCCACCGGCCTCCCCGACGCCTTGGCTGCGCCGAGAGCGAAGAACCCCGCTCCTCGCTCGTCGAGGTGAGACCAGCAGCGGATGCCGGGCTGGCGGACGAGCGAGAGCACGAGCGGGGTGCAGCGTGAACCGGGGGACGTGGCCGCGTCCCGGAGTCCGCAGCGTGCCAGCTCCTCACAGAAGGCCCGCAGCAGCAGATAGGTATCGGTCGCGGTCATGATCCTCTGCGATGACGCCGACCGTCCTGTTCCTGCACGGCTTCACACACACCGGCTCGAGCTGGGAGCCTGTCGTGGCGGCGCTCGGGGAACGCTACCGGGCGATCACGCCCGACCTCCGGGGTCACGGCACGGCTTCCGAGTTGGAGCCCGTAACCCTGGAGGCCGTCCTCGGCGATCTGGACATCCTCCTCGGATCAGACGAGATCACCCTGGTCGGCTACTCCATGGGAGGGCGCATCGCACTGCACGCGGCACTGGCCTGGCCCGACCGTGTGCGGCGGCTGATCCTGATCGGCGCCAGCCCCGGTCTCGCCGACCCTGCCGAGCGGGAGCAGCGACGGCTGGACGATGAGCGGTTGGCGGACGAGATCGAAGCCGGGAGCATCGAGGACTTTGCTCGCACATGGGCGGAGTCCCCGGTCCTGGCCGGCCTGCGCCCAGAAGCGGCCCAGCGGGCTCACGCGGACCGGCTGCGAAACCGCCCCCCCGGATTGGCTCGCGCCCTCCGTGGCCTCGGGACCGGCGCGCTGCCCTCGCTTTGGGATCGTCTCGGAGAGCTTCGGATGCCGGTCGTCCTCGTGGTGGGCGAGCGGGACCTGAAATTCAGGCAGATCGCCCAGCTGATGGCCCACTCACTGCCCGATCCCGGGCTCTCCGTCGTCATGGGCGCGGGCCATGCGGCCCATCTCGAGGGCCCCGACGTCGTGGCCGAGCTCGTCCGCTCTGACGTGTAGGCGGCGAAACCTAGGCGGCGAAGCGCTGCGCGGCCCGCGCCTGGGCCTTGGCCCGCTCGACCTCGCGGTCTTTGGGCGCCGCGGTCGTGTGAAGCGCGCCGAGAAGCTCCGCCGACGCGATCGTCACGGCGTCGAGCGCCCTCTCGAACGCGGCCTCGTTGGCTCTCGAAGGCTTGTTGAAGCCGCTGATCTTGCGCACATACTGAAGCGCGGCGGCCCGGATCTCGCCCTCGGTGGCCGGGGGGTCGAAGTTGTAGAGCGTTCTGATGTTTCGGCACATGACGGCAACTTTAGAGCTCGGTGGACAGGACCGCCCGGCGGCGCGAGAATCCTTGTGTGATCCGCCAGGGTGAATCCCGCCGGGAGATCGCGCGGAGCCTGAACGCGGCCTACGCGGACGGCCTGCTCAGCGAGGAGACCTTCGTGGCTCGGATCGAGCACCTGCTCGCGAAGCGGGTGATCGATCCGATGGCGTTGATCGGCGATCTCAGCTTTCGCACCCGCCGAGGCTGGAGCTCGTGGAAGGCGAGAGTCCTGACCGCAGTCGCCGTCTGGCCGTCGGCGAAGCGGGCCGAGCCCGAGCTTCTGCTCGCGCTCGACTGGACGGGAGCCGAGCGCGAGCTGCTGATCGGACGGGGCCACGGATGTGATGTGGTCCTGACCGGGCCCAGCGTCTCACGCCGGCACGCACGCCTCCTCTTCCGCGACGGCAACTGGATCCTCCGTGATCTCGGCTCCACCAACGGGACCGCGGTCAACGGCGCGGTCGTCGGGCGCTGCGTACTGAGACCCGGCGACCAGCTGATGCTGGGCGCCGAGCGGCTCCGCGTCGACTGACTGCGCGCCGGGCGGCCCGGCCACTAGGGCTCCCGCTGCTCGGCCGCATCGGCGATTCGTGCCGCCAGCGCGAGCGCTGAGGTGGCCGCGGGGGAGGGGGCGTTTCGCACGTGGACCGTCCGGGCCGTGGCCGAGAGGACGAAGTCGTCGACCAGACGCCCGCCGCGGCTCAGGGCCTGGGCCCGGACGCCGGCCGGACCGGGAAGCAGGTCCTCGGCGGTGATCTCCGGGATGTAGCGCGTGGCCGCGTCCGCGAAGGCGTGGCGGCTTGTGGCCAGGCGAATCTCGTGGGCGCCGGTGCGCCACCACCTGCGCGCCATCCGCCAGGTCCCGGGCCAGGACACCGTGTCAAGGAGGTCCCGGGGTCTGAGGGTCCTGACGCTATAGGCGTCCCGCGCGCCGACCAGCAGGGCGGTCGGCCCGAGGAGCACCTCACCATGCACGGTCGGGGTGAGATGCACGCCGAGAAAGGGCAGGGCCGGGTCCGGGACCGGGTAGATCAGGCCGCGCACGAGCTCTTGCCGGTCCGGGCGCAGGCGCAGGTAGGCCCCCCGGAAGGGGACGATGCGGGGATCCCGGGGCGCTCCCATGGCCACGGCCAGCCGGTCCGCCCACAGGCCTGCGCAGAAGACGGCCGTCCGCGCCTCGACGGCGTCGGCGCCGGAGCTCAGACGCACAACGTGAGCGTCCTCGCGCGCATCGCTCACGCGCCAGGCGAGCCGGAGCTCGCCCCCGGCCTCGCGAACGTCGGTGGCGAGCTGCCGGCATACGGCGCGGAAATCCACGATCCCGGTGCGCGGCGAGTGGAGCGCGGCCAGTCCCCGAGCATGAGGCTCGAGCTCGGCGAGCTGCGCCGCCGTCAACCGGCGGATGCCGGGTACGCGGTTGGCCCGAGCCCGCCGTTCAAGTTCCTCGAGCCCGGCCAGCTCGCGCGCCGTCGTGGCGATGATCAGCTTGCCGATCGGCCGTGCCTCGATCGAATTCCGCTCGCAGTAGTCGTAGAGCCGCTCGGCACCGGTGACGCACAGCTCAGCCTTGAGCGATCCGGGGGCGTAGTACACGCCGGCGTGGATCACGCCGCTGTTATGGCTCGTCTGGTGGGGGGCCAGGTCATTCGCCTGCTCGAGCACGAGGACGTGGCGCCGCGGGCGGCGGATCAGCAGCTCTCGAGCCACGGCGAGACCGAGGATCCCCGCGCCGACGACCGCGAAGTCGCTGTGGGCGCTCACCGCTCATACCAGCCGGTCAGGCCATCGCCCAGCCCAGCTCCCCGCGGCGGCGCGAGGTACCCCTCCCGGGGGCTCAGCGGCGCCTCTCGCTCGGCGAACAGGCCCAGGGTGGCGAGGCCCGAGGCCCGCTCAGGGACGATGACAGCCGCGGCGTGCAGGGCGGCGGCGATCCCGAGCGGCCCGTCGAGCGTCGAGGCGAGATACACCTCATACCCAGCGGCACGGGCACGCGCAGCCGCGTCGAGGACCCCCGAGATGCCCCCGCAGCGTGAGATCTTCAGGCACGCGGCGGTGCATACGCGGCGATCCAAGGCCCCGGGGAGCGCCGCCGTCTCGTCCATCGAAAGCGCCACTTCTGTCAGGACCGAGAGCTCGGCCAGGGCGTCAAGGCCGTGCACCGGCTCCTCGCAGCACTCGACGCCTGAGGGCTCGAGGGCGCGGAGCGCCGCGCGGGCTTCGGGCACCGACCACGCCCCGTTGGCGTCGAGCCGAATCGCGACCTCCGGGCCGGCCGCGGCGCGCACCGCGGCCAGGCGTCCGGCGTCGTCCCCGGTACCGACCTTGACCTTCACCGTGCGATATCCCGAGGCCCGCGCCCTCAGCGCCTCAGCCGCGGCACCCGCTCGATCGGGAGAGGAGATCGTGTGGTTGACCTCAGTCGGGGCGGCCTCGGCCGCGCCGAGCAGACGCCACACCGGCTGGCCCTGCTGGCGGCCGGCCAGATCCCACAGGGCGAGGTCGACCGCCGCCAGCGCCTGGGGGAGAACGGCAGCCCGGCGACACGCCTCGAGCAGCTCGGCGCGGTCGCCCGTCTCGCCACGGGCGAGGATGCCGCGGCAGTCCTCCAGGGCGGCCCGGCAGTCCGCGAGGCTCACTCCGTCATAGTGCTCGAGCGGGGCGGCCTCCCCGAAGCCGGTAGCCCCCGCCCCGGTCTCGAGGCGGAGCAGGAGTAACTCTCGAACCTCGGTGGCGCCGCGGGCCGAGACGAGGGGTGAGCGCAGCCGGGCCGCCAGGCGCGCGATCGTGACCTTCACCGGCTGAGGAGAAGCCCGGCCGAGAGCAGCACGCAGAAGGCGAGCTGAAGCATTCCGTTACGGGCCAGCGCCTGGTTCAGTGAGGCTCCGTCGGTTCGGTTGCGGACGGTGCGAACAAGCGCGGCCGCCAGCGGGACGGTCAACCAGGGCAGCATGATCCAGGCCCGGACAGGCCCGAAGGCCCAGGTCACGGGCGTCACCAGATAGGCCACGTAGACGATCAGCGCGTACATCGTCCGCGTCCGGTCGCGGCCCAGCCTGACCGCGAGGGTTCGTTTCCCAGCCCGCCGGTCGGTGTCGATGTCGCGGATGTTGTTGACGACGAGGATCGCCGCGGCGATCAGGCCCACCGGCACGGCGAGGGCGAAGGCCTCCCAGCTCAGGTGCCGGACCTGGACGAAGAAGGACCCGGCAACGGCCACGATCCCAAAGAACAGGAACACGAACAGCTCACCGAGACCCTCATAGCCATAGGGCCGCGGGCCGCCGGTGTACAGCACGCCGGCGAGGATCGAGGCGGCGCCGACCAGGAGCAGCTGCCAACCGGCGACCGCGATCAGGTAGGCGCCGGCCGCCACGGCCACGCCGAAGGAGACATAGGTGGCAACGAGCACGCGGCGGGGCGGGACGAGACCGCCCGCGGTGACGCGGACGGGGCCCAGACGATCCTCGGCGTCGGCGCCCCGGCGGGCATCGGAATAGTCGTTGGACAGGTTGGTGCCGACCTGGATGAAGACCGCCCCGATCAGCGCGGCCACGAAGCGCAGCGCGTGAAAGGTGCCGAGGTAGCCGGCCAGCGCCGTGCCGACGAGCACCGGAGCCAGGGAGGCGGGAAGCGTGCGCACGCGAGCGGCCATCAGCCAGATCCGCAGCCCGCTGGGTGCCGTCACGGGTGCCGGACGTGGGGCGGCGGAGGCCTGGCTCGGCGCGCTGGGCAGACTCATGGCCTCAGGCGCGGCGGGGGAACTTCGCGAAGTCTGGCTTGCGCTTCTCCAGATAGGCGTTGCGCCCCTCCTGCGCCTCCTCGGTCATGTAGAAGAGGAGGTTGGCGTCGTGGGCGAGCTGCTGGATCCCGGCCAGCCCGTCCTCGTCGGCGTTGAAGCTCGCCTTGAGCATGCGCAGCGCAAACGGCGACATCGCGAGCATCTCGCGGCACCACGAGACCGTGGTGTCCTCAAGCTCGGCCAGCGGCACGACGGCGTTCACCAGGCCCATTTGGAGCGCCTGCTGGGCGTCGTACTGCCGGCACAGGAACCAGATCTCCTTGGCCTTCTTCGGACCCACGAGCCGCGACAGAACGCTGGCTCCAAAGCCTCCGTCGAAGGACCCGACGCGTGGTCCGCTCTGACCGAAGCGCGCGTTGTCGGCGGCGATCGTGAGGTCACAGACGACGTGCAGAACATGGCCGCCGCCGACCGCGTAGCCGGCCACCATCGCCACCACCGGTTTGGGCATGCGGCGGATCTGGACGTGCAGATCGGTGACCTCGAAGCGGCCCACCGCCTCGTGCTTGCCCGCGCTCGCCGGGTCCGCGCCGGTCACGTAGCCCCCGTGGCTTCCGCGGACGCGTTGGTCGCCGCCGGAGCAGAAGGCGTCCGGTCCCTCGCCGGTCAGGACGACCACGCCGACGTCGAGATCCTCACGCGCTCGGGTGAACGCGGCCGAAAGCTCGAGGACGGTTTCGGGCCGAAAGGCATTACGGACCTCCGGTCGGTTGATCGTGATCTTGGCGATCCCCGCGTCCTCGCCCGCGCCGCGCTCGTAGCGAATGTCCGTGTATTCGCCCGCGGGTTCCCAGATCACGCTCACGCGGCCTGAGACTACCGTTCGCCCATGGACTCCTGGCTCCAGCTGGCAGCCAACCGGCATCCCGACCGAGTCGCCGTCGAGTCGCGCGGCGTCACGCTCACCTACTCCGCCCTGCTCGAGGCGGCAGCGGGCACCGCGGCGGCGCTGAAGTCCCAAGGGGTCAGGCCGGGTACGCGGGTGGCGCTCGAGCTCGAGGACCCGCTCGAGTTCGTGATCGCCCTCCACGCGTGCCTGTTGCTCGGCGGTCCCGCGGTGCCCGTCGACCTCAGGCTCCGAGAGGCTGAGCGTGAGCTCCGGCGCCGAGGTGCCGCCGTGATCCTGCGCGACCGGCTCCCCGCGGGGTCGCCCACGGCCTGGGCTCCGGCGCCGCTCAGCGACCGCCAGACAGCGACCGTGATGCACACGTCGGGCACGACGGCCGAGGCCAAGCCGGTCGAGCTCAGCTACGCCAACTGGCTCGCGAACGCGCTTGGCTCGGCCGTGGCTCTCGGCCTCGATCCCGCCGAGCGCTGGCTGTGTCCGATGCCGATGACCCACGTCGGCGGTCTGTCGATTCCCGTCCGCAGCGCTGTCTATGCCACCACCGCCGTGGTTCATCGCGGCTTTGAGACCGACGCGGTTGTGGGCGATCTGATGGAGCCCAGTCGCCGGATAACGCTTGTCTCGCTGGTGCCGACGATGCTCGCCCGGCTGCTCGACGCCGGGCTCGAGGCTCCTCCGACGCTGCGCTGGGCGCTGCTCGGGGGCGGCCCGATCCCGCCCGCCCTGCTCGCGCGAGCTCGGGCCGCACGGGTGCCCGTGGCGCCCACCTACGGGATGACGGAGGCCTGCTCCCAGATCGCTACCTTCGGCTGGCCGCTGCCCGGCGTCGAGATTCGCGTCCGCGACGGCGAGGTTCTGGTGCGCGGGCCCGTCGTCGCCGCGGGCGCCGTGGCCGACGATGGCTGGCTGCACACGGGCGATCTCGGCGAGCTCGACTCACGGGGCCGGCTCGAGATCACCGGGCGCCGATCGGAGACGATCGTGAGTGGGGGGGAGAACGTCGCCCCGGCCGAGGTCGAGGCCGCGCTGCTTGAGCATCCCTCGGTCGTTGACGCCGGCGTCTTCGGCCGTCCCGATCCCGAGTGGGGCGAGGCGGTTGTGGCCATCGTCGTGCTGCACGACGGCGCGACGATCGACCCCGCAGAGCTGCGCGCCTTCTGTGCCCAGCGGCTGGCCGGATTCAAGGTGCCAAAGGCCGTCGCGGTGGCCGCGACGCTGCCCCGTACCGCGTCGGGCAAACTCCTGCGCCACCGGCTGAACGGCCTCGTATGATCGACGCGTGGCAACCGTCAGACGACTTGAAGCGGCGCGGGCCAAGGACGAGGGCGAGCGGGAAGCCGATCCCCACCGCCTGACGATTGAACAGCTCGCGGCCGAGACCGGCATGTCGGTACGGAACATCCGCTCCCATCAGGCCCGCGGATTGCTGGCGCCACCCGATGTACGGAGCCGGGTGGGCTATTACGGATCCCAGCACGTGGCTCAGTTGCGGCTGATCCGAGACCTCCAGGAGGAGGGGTTCAACCTCAACGGAATCAAGCGGCTGCTCGAGGACACGCACGGGACCGCCGAGCGGTTGCTCCGGGTACGGCAGGCGCTGGCGGCGCCCATGAAGAGCGGCCCGGCCGAGACCCACACCGCGGTGGAGCTGGGACGGCGCTTCGAGCTCGACGCCGAGGAGGGGCGGGAGGTCCTGGGCCGAGCGGTCAAGATGGGCGTTCTGATCCCGCTCGGGGGCGACAAGTACGAGGCCCCGAATCCCTCGCTCCTCGCGGTCGGTGACGAAGCCGTGCGCAGCGGCATTCCGCTCCGAGCCGCGCTGGCGGTCATCGAGGATGTGCAGCGACACTGCGAGGCGGCCTCGCGCTCGTTTGTGCGGCTGTTCCTGCGGGAGGTCTGGAAGCCGTTCGCCAAGGAGGACATGCCCGTCGAGCGTTGGCCGGAGATCGAGGACGCCGTCGAGCGCCTGCGCCCGGCGGCCTCAGAGGCCCTGGTCACGATCTTCCAAGAGCGTCTGAGCGCCCAGATCGAGCGTGCCCTGAGCGAGATCACCCACCGTCTCTCCGAACGCAAGCACTAGACGTGGATTCCGCGGCCGACGAACGCCAGCAGATGCTCGAGCGGTGGGAGCGCGGAGCCGCCGGGTGGAGCCGGCGCGCCGACGCCGTGCAGGAGTTCGGCATGCGCGTCTCCGTCTGGATGGTCGAGCACCTCGACCTTCAGCCGGGACAGCGCGTGCTCGAGCTGGCCGCCGGACCTGGCGATACCGGCTTTCTCGCCGCGGAGCTGGTCAAGCCCGGGGGAATGCTGATCTCGAGCGATGCCTCCCGCGCCATGCTCGGTGTGGCGAGCGGCCGGGCGCGCGATCTCGGTGTGACCAACGTCGAGTTCAAGCAGCTCGAGCTCGAATGGATCGACCTGCCCACGGCCAGCGTCGACGACGTGCTGTGCCGGTGGGGCCTGATGTTCGCGCTCGATCCCGCCGCCGCGCTTCAGGAGTGTCGGCGCGTTCTCCGTCCCGGGGGGAGGATCGCGGTCGCGGTTTGGGATCTGCCCGATCGCAACCCATGGGCGACGGTCGGCACCCGGGTCCTGGTCGAGCTGGGTCACCTCGAGCCCCCTGACCCGCAGGCGCCGGGGATGTTCGCGCTGGCCGATCCCGAGCGGCTCCGGGACCTGCTCGAAGCCGCCGGGTTCGTCGAGGTGGTCGTCGACGGCGTCGAGCTGATGCGCGGAGCCCCGAGCCTGGACGCGTTCATGGAGGAGGCGCTTGACCTCAATCCCCAGTTGGCGGACCTCCGTCGCCGGTTGTCGCGCTCGCAGTGGGAGGAGGTCGAGGAGCGGATCGGGGCCGCCACGCAGCCCTTCGCCGACACCGCCGGTGGTCTGCGCTTCCCGGGGCGATCGCTCGTGGCGGCCGCGAGCGCGTAGCACCGGCGGCGCGAGTTCTCAGCCTGCGCTGCGCGTGGCCGCTAGGCTCACGCGCGATGTTCTACGACGACGATGCCGACCTGACGCTCCTCGAGGGCAAGACCGTGGCCATCATCGGCTACGGCTCGCAGGGTCACGCACATGCGCTGAACCTCCGCGACTCGGGCGTCTCGGTGCTCGTCGGGCTGCGCCCGGATTCGAGCAGCGTCGAGAAAGCACGTGACCACGGTCTCACGGTCGAGGAACCGGCCGAGGCGGCGAGCCGCGGCGACGTCGTGATGATGCTTGTCCCCGACGAGCTTCACCGGCAGGTCTGGGAACAGGGCGTGCGCGACGGTGTCGCGCCCGGCAACCTCCTGTTGTTCGGCCATGGTTTCTCGATCCACTACCACGAGATCGACCCGCCCCCGGAGGTCGATGTCGCTCTGGTCGCCCCCAAGGGGCCCGGGCACCTGGTGCGGCGCCAGTTTCTCGAAGGCTCTGGGGTGCCCGGCCTTGTGGCCGTGCACCAGGACGCGACCGGGCATGCCCTCGAGTGGGCTCTGGCCTACGCCAAGGGCATTGGCTGCACTCGCGCCGGCGTGATCGAGACTACCTTCAAGGACGAGACCGAGACCGACCTATTCGGCGAACAGGCGGTGCTGTGCGGCGGCGTCACCGAACTCGTGCGCGCGGGCTACGAGACCCTTGTCGACGCCGGCTACGACCCCAAGATGGCGTACTTCGAGTGTCTGCACGAGCTCAAGCTGATCGTGGACTTGATGTATGAGAAGGGGATCGCCGGGATGCGCTACTCGATCTCCAATACCGCGGAGTACGGCGACATGACCCGCGGCAAGCGGGTCATCAGCGAGACCACGCGCGAGGCCATGAAGAAGATCCTCCAGGACATCCAGTCAGGCGACTTCGCCCGGGAATGGATCGCGGAGAACCGCGCCGGCCAGGAGAACTTCCGGCGCATGCGTGAGGAGCAGGCAAGCCACCCGGTCGAGGTGGTCGGCAGCGAGCTGCGCGCCCAGATGGACTGGATCGACAGGGATTTCTCGGAGTAGCCGCCGGCCGGCGGCACCACGGAGCCCCGTGTGCTGAATCTCGCCCGTTGGTGCATCCAGCATCGCCGCCGGGTCGTCCTTGGATGGGTGGCGCTGGCGGTCGCGCTGAGCGTGATCGCAGGTGTGGTGGGCCGCAAGTATGCGACCAACTTCACGCTTCCAGGGACCGAATCGCAGCGCGCACAGAATCTTCTCGTCCACGAGTTCCCACAGCAGGGGGGCGACCTCGACACGATCGTCTTTCACACCGCTCGTGGCACGATCGCCTCCGCGTCGGTGCGCGCGGCCATGGTCGGGCTGCTGGCGCGTGTCGAGCGGATGCCCCATGTGGTGGCCGTCGTCAGTCCCTACGGACCACACGGAGGCGTCCAGGTTTCGCGTGATCGGCGGACCGCGTTCGCCAGCGTGTACTACGACAAGCGCGCGAATCAGCTTCCGGACAGCACAGGCAAGCCCGTGCTGAGGGCGCTGGCGCGTGTCCGGGTGCCGGCGCTCAGCGTGGCCGCCGGGGGTCCGGTGATCGAGCAGGCCGAAGGTTTCTCGATCGGGCCGGCGACGATCGTCGGCGTGATCGCGGCGCTGGTCATCCTGCTCATCACCTTCGGGTCGCTGCTCGCCGCCGGGATGCCGCTCCTGACGGCCGGTCTCGGCCTGGTCACCGGGGTGGCGGTGATCGGCCTGGCCACTCACGTGACGAGCATGTCGGACGTCTCACCCGAGCTCGCGCTGATGATCGGGTTGGGCGTCGGTGTCGACTACGCGCTGTTCATCGTGACCCGCTTTCGGGAGAGCTACGCCCGGCTCGGGCGGGCCGAGGACGCCGTGGTCGAGGCGATGGACACGTCCGGCCGCGCGATCCTCCTGGCCGGGACCACGGTCGTCATCGCCCTCCTCGGCATGTTCGCCACCGGCGTGTCGTTCATGTACGGGTTGGCGATCGCCTCGGTGTTCACCGTCCTGTTGACGATGCTGGCCTCGCTCACGGTGCTGCCCGCGCTGCTGGCTCGGTGGGGAGAGCAGATCGCGCGGCCCGGGCGAAGGACCCACCGGCGGGCGCCCGCGAAGGCGTCTGAGCGGTCGGCTTGGCGGCGCTGGAGTCTTCTCGTGCAAGCCCATCCCTGGCCTCTTGCCCTGGCTGCGCTCGCGGTGGTGCTCGTGTTCGTGACGCCGATCACCTCGATGCGGCTCGACAACAGCGACGCCGGCAACGACCCGAGCAACACCAGCTCGTATCGCGCCTTCAACCTCCTCTCCGAAGGGTTCGGCCCTGGTTTCAACGGGCCGCTGGCCTTCGTGGTTCAGTTCCCCCGCCCCGGCGAGGCCTCCGGGCTGCCGGCGATCGCCGCCGCGCTCAGCCGCACTCGAGGCATCGCCTCGGTGAGCGCGCCCCGGGTCAGCCCTTCGGGGCGCCTGGCCGTGATCCGCGCCTATCCAGCCTCGGCTCCGCAGGCGCCGGCGACCACCCAGCTCGTCAACAACCTCCGTCACACGGTGCTGCCGCCGCTCGAACGAACGCAATCGGTTCGCGTGCTCGTGGGCGGATTCACCGCGGGCTCGATCGATTTCGGCTCTGTCCTCGCCTCCAAGCTGCCGGTGTTCATCGCCATCGTCGTCGTGCTTTCGGCGGTGCTGCTGTTCGTGATGTTCCGCTCCCTGGTGATCCCGCTCCAGGCCGCGCTGATGAACCTCCTCAGCATCGGCGGCGCGCTCGGGGCCACGGTCGCCGTGTTCCAGCTGGGATGGCTCGCCGGCCCGCTGGGCGTGCAGCGGGGGCCCGTCGAGCCCTGGATCCCGGTCCTGATGTTCGCCGTGGTGTTTGGGCTCTCCATGGACTACGAGGTCTTCCTGATCTCACGCGTGCGTGAGGAGTGGGTGCGTCGGCGCGATGCCTCCGCCGCGGTGGCCGACGGCATCGCCTTGACGGGCCGTGTGATCACCGCCGCGGCGGCGATCATGGTCTGCGTGTTCCTCTCCTTCATGCTCGGCGACGAACGCGCGGTCAAGGAGTTCGGGTTCGGCCTCGCGGCAGCCGTGTTCCTCGACGCCTTCGTGGTGCGCTGCGTCCTGCTTCCGGCCGTGCTCGAGCTGTTGGGAGCGGTGACCTGGCGTCTGCCGCGATGGATCGAGGAGGGTCTACCTCACATCAGGATCGAGGGCCGGTCAGCTCACGGTGCCGAGGTCGGGGAGCTCGATGGCGCAGCGGTGGCGGAGCCCGAGGCCACACCGGTAGCTCATTAGTCGGCACCCGGCGGGTAGATCACGCCCGGCCGCGGGTAGGACCGGAGGGTGAGCGGGACCGGACAACTCGTCGGTCGCTCCGGGGAGGGATATTCCTCGACCCAGGCGGCGCGTGAGGCCAAGGGGCTGGAGCGCGCACGGCCGTTCAGATGGCTCGTGCGCGCGGGGTTCGTTGCGCGCGGCCTGACCTACGGTGTGGTCGGCGGCCTGGCGCTGGCGCTCGCCCTCGGCGCGGGCACGCTCGGCACGACGCCAAATCAGGAGGGCGCGCTGGCGCTGATCGCCCGCACGCCGGTCGGCCGGCCCGCTCTGCTTCTCCTCAGCGCCGGCCTGCTCGCCTACGCCCTGTGGAAGCTCACCCAGGGGATCTTTGGCTACGGCCCTGAGGGCGGCGGAAGCCGAGATCTCAAGGACCGGGTGGGCAACGTCGCCGGGGGCCTCGTCTACGTGGGCTTCTTCGCGGTGGCCGTTGCGGTGCTCGCGGGGAGCTCTGGCAACTCCTCGGCCGGACCGCGAAAGGCCACGAGCGGAGTCCTCGGCTGGCCGGGGGGAACCGTGATCGTCGGCGCCGCGGGCGTGATCCTGATCGGGATCAGCCTCTACCAGCTCTACGACGCGGTCCGGGGCGGATTTCTCGACGACATCAAGGGCGAGCGGATGGACAGCTCCGTGCGTCGGCTCTACGCGACGCTCGGACGGATCGGCCTGAGTGCGCGGGCGCTCGTGTTCGCGCTGATCGGCTACTTCGTGCTGCGGACGGCCATCGATTACAACCCCGCCGACGCGATCGGGCTCGATGGCGCCCTGGCCCGGCTTCACCACCAACCGTTCGGTCCCTGGCTGGTCGGGCTCACGGCCGCCGGGCTGCTCACGTTCGCCGCCTCCTCGTTGTTTGAGGCTCGCTACCGGCGGCTCTGAGCCACGCGGCGCCGGACCCTTGGTTATTCTCGACTGGAGCCGCGCCTGGGCCATGTAGACCCGCTACGTTCGAGGAGCCAACATGCCCCAGACATCCGCGATCCTGGACATACCGTCCGAGCTGAAGCCCTCCGACGGACGGTTCGGATCGGGCCCCTCACGTGTCCGCCCGGACCAGCTCGTCCACCTGGGGCAAGCCGGGAGAGCGGTGATGGGAACCTCCCACCGGCAGGCGCCGGTCCGTGCGATCGTGCGCCAGGTGCGTGATGGCCTGCGCGAGCTGTTCGGCGCCCCCGAGGGCTATGAGGTTGTCCTCGGCAACGGCGGGACGACCGCGTTCTGGGACGCCTGCACGTGTGGTTTGGTCCGCGAGCGGGCCCTGCACCTGGTCTACGGCGAGTTCTCCTCCAAGTTCGCGGCCTGCACCCGGGATGCTCCGTTCCTCGCCGAGCCTCTGATCATGGAGGCGGCGCCGGGCGACGCGCCGGAGCCCCGCGCCGATCCGAGCGCCGACGTTCTCGCCTGGGCCCAGAACGAGACCTCCACCGGCGTCATGGTCCCCGTCCAGCGCCCCTCCGGATCCGAGGGCGAGCTGGTCGTGATCGATGCCACCTCGGCCGCGGGCGGGCTTCCCGTCGCCCTCGATGCGGCTGACGTCTACTACTTCGCGCCTCAGAAGGGCTTTGCCTCGGACGGTGGCCTGTGGCTGGCGTTTCTCAGCCCGGCCGCGCTCGAGCGGATCGAGGAGATCGCGTCGGCGCGGCCCACCGTAGGTCCGGCCCGCTGGATTCCGGACTTCCTCTCGCTGGCGATCGCGGTTGAGAACTCGGTCAAGGACCAGACCTACAACACCCCGGCGATCAGCACCCTGCTCCTGCTCGCGGCGCAGATCGACTGGATGCTCGAGCGGGGCGGGCTGGACGCGATGGTGGCCAGGTGCAGCGAGTCCTCACGCCACCTGTACGGGTGGGCCGAGCGCCATCCGCAGGCTGAGCCGTTTGTCGCCGATCCGGCCAAACGCTCGCTGGTCGTGGGAACGATCGATTTCGGGTCGGAGATCGACGCGGCCGCGCTCGCGGCGACGCTCCGGGCCAACGGAATCGTCGACGTGGAGCCCTACCGTAAGCTGGGGCGCAACCAGCTCCGGATCGGCATGTTCCCAGCCACCGAGCCCGGCGACATCCAGGCGCTCTGCGCCTGCATCGACTGGGTCCTGGAGCGCCTGTGACCCGCGTTCTGGTTGCGGAGAACATCGGGCAGTCCGGAATCGACCTGCTCAGGCGGCACTTCGAGGTCGATGTCGCCAATGGCTGGAGCCGGGAGGAGCTGGCCGAACGGATCGGCGACTACGACGGGCTCCTGATCCGCTCGGCGACCAAGCTCGACTCTCAGCTGCTGGACCGGGCCCGGCGCCTGCGTGCCGTGGGGCGCGCCGGGGTCGGCGTGGACAACGTGGACGTCGCAGCGGCGACCAAGCGTGGGATCGTGGTGGCCAACGCGCCCCAATCCAACGTGGTCACGGCGGCGGAACACACAATGGCGCTCCTGCTCGCCCTGGCTCGCAACATCCCGCAGGCCCATGCCTCGCTGACCGCCGGCGCCTGGGAGCGCTCGAAGTTCTCCGGGATCGAGCTCTACGAGAAGACCCTGGGCATCCTCGGGTTTGGCCGTATCGGTCAGCTCGTCGCCCAGCGCGCCCGCGCGTTCGCCATGAAGGTGATCGCCTTCGACCCCTATGTCTCGGCCGACCGCTATCGCGAGCTCGGCGTGGAAAAGGCGAGCGCGCCCGACGAGGTCTACGCCGCGGCGGACTTCCTGACCCTTCATCTGCCCAACACTCCGGAGACGACGGGTTGGCTGGACGCCGAGGCGCTGGCCAAGTGCAAGGACGGCGTACGTGTGCTCAACGTCGCCCGCGGCCCGCTCGTCGTCGACGAGGACCTCCGGGCGGCGCTCGACTCAGGCAAGGTGAGGGGCGCGGCGCTTGACGTGTTCCGGGAGGAGCCGGTCACCGATCATCCGCTGTTCGGCTACCCCAACGTGATCGTGACGCCGCATCTCGGAGCGTCGACCGTCGAGGCGACCGACCGCGCCGGCTACCAGGCGGCGGAGCAGGTGATTGCCGCCCTCACCGGAGCCGTGGTCTCGAGCGCGGTCAACGTGCCCGCGATCAGCCCTGAGGACATGGAGGTCCTCGGGCCGTTCATTCCCCTCTGCCGCGCCCTGGGACAGATCGCCATCGCGCTCGCCGAGGGCTCCTCGGTGGATCGTGTGGAGACGGAATTCCTGGGCCGGCTCGCCGACCGCGACACCCGCCTGCTCTCGATCGAGGCCCTCCTCGGGGTGCTCAGAGGCCACACCGAGGAGTCGGTGAACGAGGTAAACGCGCCGGCTCTGGCCGAGGAACGCGGGATCCAGCTCGGGGAGACCAAGCGGAACGTCGTCCGCGACTACACCGATCTGATCCGGGTCACGATCTACTGCGGCGATGACACCGTCAGGGCCGCGGGAACCCTGATCGGGCGTCGCAACCGGCCGCATCTCCTCGAGGCCTGGGGCGAGCGCTTCGATCTCCAGCTCGAGGAGAACCTGACCGTGGTGCGGTACCGCGATGTGCCGGGGATGATCGGGCGCGTGGGGACCATCTTCGGCCGCCACGGCATCAACATCGTCTCGGCGGCCGTGGGGCGCCAGCCCGAGGAGGGCGGAGCGGGGGAGGGGGTGGCCGCGATGGTCATCACGACCGACACCCCGGTTCCTCGCGAAGTGGTCGACGAGGTCGTGGCCGGAGACGGTTTCGAGGCCGGACGCACGGTGACCTTGCACGACCTGTAGGTCCAGCCGG
>DATGFT010000046.1:0-2016 GCA_035308915.1 Solirubrobacteraceae bacterium | reverse complement strand
GTACAGGTGCAAACCTCCCACGAAGCGCCGCTCGGTCCGACGTGCGTGTTCGAATCAACCGCCGGCACAATTGTCGCAACCCTTGCCATGGAGCACGGGACGTTTGACCGTCTGCGCCCGCTGGTACGTGACGTTGCCGCGGTGACCGACCGGGGACGAACGACTTACTGCGGGACACTCGGGCAACACATGCTCTGGGCACCCGTCGCGGCTGATGAGATGCTCGTGATCACGGCTCCGTGTGACTCCGCACGGACCCTCGCATCGCTTGTGCTCCCCCGGATCGCCTGACTCGCTGCTCGGCCGGCTTCAGCACGCCTTTCCCGGAGCCAGAGCTCAGGCCATCACACGTCAACCACTTGCCGAGCGAGCGTGCCGCGGTGTTCCGGTGGGGGTGCCTGGTAGACCTTCAGCAGCGCCGTTCTGAATGGTGAGAGGGGCCACGACTGAGAGCCCGGACAGCCGCCGGATCTTTGCCATTGCCTCCTCTGAGATGGCTATGCCATGGGCGGCGCGCTCGAGAGCTTCCGCGATCGTCAGCTGTTGGTCGGCGAGCAAGGCGACTTCAGCCTGCGCCTGGCGCACCATGTCGCGAGCCAGCTCCTGCGCCTGCTTGCGCGCCATCTCCAGCATCTGGTCCGCGTCGGCCATGCGACGAGCTGCGTACTCTTCAGCCTCCGCTCGACGGCGCTCAGCGTCCTCCCTGGCACGTTCCTGCCGGGCCAGCACGGTGGCAGCGAACGAGGTGAGCAGCTCAGCGATGTCCTCGCCCAACCGAGCAAGAGGCTCCACCTTGCGGAGCCGAGCGAGCTCCTCTGACCACGCTTTTCGGGCCGTCTCCACCTCACCGACGTAGCGGTCCACGTCCGAGCGCCGGTAACCCCCAAGGGCACGCCGGAAGAGGTGGCCGTCCTTTGCGGGTCGATCACGCATCGGGGCCACTGCTGGCCGGGAAACCCAACGTCATGGCCGGGGCGGTGACGGCGGCGAGGGCAGGCGCGGGCTCGGGCTAGCCCGCCAGGGGGGCCCGACCTTGTGGCCGACCAAGGTCGGCCGCGGAGGCGCACCGAGCACGAACTCGCCAGCACTCACGCCCCCGACGACGAGCATGAACGCGGCCACGGTGGCGCCGGCGACCGCGGCTACCCGGAGGGTACGCGACCGGGGGGCGCTCGGCCGGCGGGGCACGGGGGGCAGGTACCGGGAGGCAACGGGCGCCTCGCGGGCACCTCGAAGGAGCGCAGCCTGGCGCAGGACGGCGTCGAGGCGGCGCCCGAAATCGTCCGGCTCGGCGATCATGCCCGAGGCGCGCTGGGGCCCGCCATCACCCCTTCGCGCGACGCCGTGATCGAGCACCGTCTCGATCTTCGGAGTGTAGCGGCGCGCACCCTCGCGAAATCGTTGGGCACGAGTTGGGTCGACCCCCTGCGCGAGTCCATGTATCAAACGTGTCGGGCGGTGCTCTGGTCGTCGTCGTCGGGACGCCGCCGTTGAGGCCAGCCTGCCCAGCGCAGAAGCGCCGAGCTGAGAGGACAACGTGAAGGCTGATCTACGAAGCGGGCACTCCGGCCCCCAACCCTGCCGTCTCTCGGGTGGGCAGCGCCGAGGGGCCGTCCGCCGATGACCACCGTGTTCTCCTCACCGGCTGGGGCAAATGCGACTGGGGAGGGCCCGCAGGGGGCGGAGCCCAGCAGAGACGCCACCGGGGTGGCTGAGCTGGTGCGCCGTGCGACACAAGGCGACCAGCAAGCGTGGAATGGGCTCGTGGACCGCTTCGCCGCCACGGTGTGGGCCATCGCACGCGCCCACAGGCTCAATGAAGCGAGCGCTGCGGACGTATCGCAGACCACGTGGCTCCGGCTCGTCGAGCACCTCGATACCATCAAACAACCCGAGCGCGTTGGAGCCTGGCTGGCGACAACCGCCCGCCGGGAGTCACTCCGCGTCCTGCGCGTGTCAGCCCGCCAGGTACCGACCGGCGAGGATTTCAACGTGCTCGCGGACCCGGCCCCGCCC
>DATGFT010000045.1:0-7220 GCA_035308915.1 Solirubrobacteraceae bacterium | reverse complement strand
TCGATGTCGAGTGCGCCGTGGTCTCGGAGCAGCTCGGCGCACGAGTGGCCCGGCACGTGCTCCATGACGATGAAGTGCTGGTGCTGTCGCTCGTCAAAGCCGAAGTCGAAGACCTGGACGATGTTCGGGTGAATGAGCCGGGCCGCGGCCAGGGCCTCACGGCGGAATCGCGACACGAACGTCGGGTCGTCGGCCAGGTGCTCGGCGAGGAGCTTGAGCGCCACGTAGCGCTCGAGTCGCTGGTCGAAGGCCAGGTGGACCGTCGACATGCCGCCGACGCCGAGCCGACGCTCGATCCGGTAGCGCCCGGCGATGGTCTCAGTGCTAGCCATTGCCATTTCCGCCGCTGGTCCCGTTCGGTGTCGTGCTGCCTGTGCCGGCGGCAGCGCCGGTGCCTCCGGCGGTGCCGCCGAGGCCACCTCCGCCGCTGGACCCACCATTAGTACCCGTCGTCGTGGGTGTGGTTGCAGGGGTGGTCGATGTCGTGGTGGGCGTCGTCGGAGTCGTCGGGGTCGTCGTGGTCGTCGTCGGCGTCGTGGGAGTGGTCGTGGTGGTGGTCGGCGTGGTGGGAGTGGTCGGCGTCGTGCTGGGCTTCGGCGTGCTCGCCGGATGACATTGCTGCACCGAGAGCGTGCTCACCTGGCTTGCCTCCTGGTCAAGCGCCTGGCGGAGATTCCCGTTGACGCTCGCGGGGAGGCTTGCGACCTCGCTGACCAGGTCCTGAGTCGCCTGGCGGACGCCCGAGCAATGCCCGGCGTTGAGGGCTGAGGAGACCTTTGACAGCTGATTCTGCAGCGTGCTGGCCTGATCGCCTGTCAGCAGCCCATTCCCGCTGCCACACGCAGCAACGAGAAGGGCGGCGACACCGAGGCTTCCGGCCAGGCGCCCGCGGTAACGGTTGCGCATCCGGGGCCTGACTTTAGAGATCGCGGTCGTTGACATCGCGTTAGTCGAGCTGTCCCGTCTTATTGGCCGTAGGCCAGGCGCTCGGCAAGGGAGTCAGGCAGCCGGGCCGCCCGGATCGCGGCCGCAGCTCCTTCGATGTCGTAATCGACGCGGCGGTAGACCGCCTGCCACGCGTCGAGATCGAGCTCGAGCCAGGCGGCTCTCGGATCGCTGTCCCGCGGTTGTCCGACGCTCCCCGGGTTGATGAGCCACTCGCCAACGCGAAGTTCGAGCTCCTCGTCCGCGCTCCGGGTCTGGCCGGTCGTCGTCTCGCCGGGTGGGCGAACGAAGGACAGCGCCACGTGCGAGTGCCCAATCAGGCAGACCCGGTGAGACTGGGCGTCGAGGCACAGCTCGGCCTGGAGTGCCGACAGGACGTACTCCCACACGGGGTCACGCGGGCTGGCGTGATAGAGGCCGACCGGCTCCCCGAGGTTGGCCGGTTCCAGTGAGCTCAGATACTCCCGTGTTTCGGCCGTGATCGTCTGCTGCGTCCACCGGGCGGCCAGCGCCGCGCCCCGGGAGAAATCCTCCAGCGGCAGGTCGCCGCGCACGCCGAGGTCGTGATTTCCCGCCAGGCAGATGGCGGCGTGGCGCCGCGCCAGCTCGACGCAGGCGTCCGGCTCAGCCCCGTAGCCGACGAGGTCTCCGAGACACCAGAGCTCCTCGCACTCCGAGGCATCAATGTCCTCGAGTACCGCCTCGAAGGCGTGCCGGTTCCCGTGGATATCGGAGACGATCGCCACCCGCATGGTGGCTACAGTCTCCCCGGTGAGGCGGTTGCGACGCACCCAGGGTCTCTGGCCATTGCTCCTGGTGGCGGCCAGCGCCGAGTCGGCGGTCCGTCTGTTGGCACCGCGTAAGCCCCAGCCCGCGCCGGCTGGCGTCGAGCTCGACCGCTACTTCAGCGCTGAGGAGGTCCGTCGGGGCGCCGCCTTCGCCCGACCCCAGCTGGCGCTTGGCCTCTCCCGCTCGCTGCTTGAGCTCGCCGCGCTGGCCGGCCTTGTCTCCGGCTCTCGGCGGCGACCCCGCGGTGGCCCGCGCACTCAGGTGCCGAGCCCGCTGAAGCGGGCGACGATGCCTCGACTGCGCCGGCGCCGCTCCTGGCCTCGCCGACTGCTGGCGAGCCCGGAGCTGGGGGGTGCGGAAGTGGGATCGGCGCTGGCGCTCGGCATGACCGGCCTCGGGCTGCCGTTGTCGGTCCTCGCGCGCCGGCGTGCCATGGCCGTCGGCCTGATCACGCAGCCGTGGCGCGGGTGGGCGGGCGACCTCGTGAAGCAGCTGGCGATCGAGGGAGTGCTGGCGGGAGGCGCCGGCGCAGCCGTGGTCGCGCTGACCCGCCGATATCCGCGTGGCTGGTGGCTTCCCGCGGCGGGAGGGTCGGTCGCGTTGGGGACGGTGTTCGGGGCGCTGGCGCCCGTCGTTCTCGACCCGATCTTCAACGACTTCGACCCGCTGCCCGAGGGCCAGCTCCGCGCCGACGTGCTCGAGCTCGCCGAAGCCGCGGGGGTGAAGGTGGGCGAGGTGTATTCGGTTGACGCGAGCCGTCGAACGACAGGCGCCAACGCCTACGTCACCGGGCTCGGCCCAACCAAGCGCGTGGTTCTGTTCGACACGCTCATCGATCGCTACAGCCGGGACGAGGTCCGGGTCGTCGTGGCGCACGAGCTCGCGCACGTCCGACACCGCGATGTGCTCCGGGGGCTGGGGTTCGCGGCGGCGGTGGCGCCGGCGTCCGCACTGGCGATTCAGCGCCTGAGCTGGATCCTCTCCCCGGAGCGCGGGACTCCCGCCGCTCTCCCCGCGCTCGCGCTGTCGGCTGCGCTCGTCACCGCTCCCGCGGGCCTGATCGGCAACCGGTTGTCGCGAGCGCTGGAGCGGCGGGCGGACGACTACTCGCTGACCCTGTCCGGCTCCCCCGAGGCGTTCGTCTCCTTCGAGCGCTCGATCGCGCTTCAGAACGTGGCCGACGTCAAGCCACCGCGCTGGGTGAGCTCCCTGCTATCGACGCATCCACCCACGCTCGAGCGGATCGGGGCCGCGGTCGCGTACTCACACCGCTCGGAGGCTGGCGTCCCGGCCTAATCCCCGGACGGGGGCGGCTCGGAGCCGCCGAACTCAGGCAGGTTCTTGATCCCCTCGCGGGTCTCCCACTTGGAGTAGTTGTCCTGCATGGCGTCGATCAGCTCGCGCATAAACTTCGAGGAGAGGTTGATACGGCTGACGACCACGCCAGGGATCTCCTCATCCTCGACCTCGTGGTCCACGCGCGCGAAGGTGATCGTGAACTCGTAGTCGGAGTGGCTCACGTTGGCGAAGTTCGCGTAAACGCCGGCCATGATCTCCGGCGAGAAGTGGATGTTGATTCGGCGTTCGTTGCGGTCCGCGTCGTTCATCTCGACCGTAGTATCTCAGCCGTGCGGATCATCGTCGTCGCCGTGGGCCGGCTGCGGCAGCCGTTCGCCGATGACAACCAGCATTACCACAAGCTGCTGGCCCGACACGCCCGCGTCGAGGTGGTCGAGGTACGGGAGGACGAGCATGTGGCCCGGCGCCTGCCCGACCGGGCATTCGTGTCGCTGCTCGATCGGTCCGGTGAGGAGCTCGACTCGATCGCCTTCAGCCGCTTCCTGGAAGAGCGTCGCCGGAGTGGCCGGGACCTGTGCTTCGTCATCGGGGGCCCGTTCGGGCTGGACCTTGACCAGGTCGATCATCGGCTCTCGCTTGGCAAGCTGACTCTTCCCCACCAGCTGGCGCGCGTCGTCTTGCTCGAGCAGCTCTACCGCGCCCATAAGATCCTGGCTCGTGAGCCCTACCACTACTGAAGCCGGAAGCGGACCGCTCGGAGAGCTGGACGGGTTGGTCCGCGCCGCCGCTGCTGCGGTCCGTGGTTCGGTGGTGGACGCCTCGCCGCAGCTCCGGATCGAGCGTCCGCGGCGGGAGGGACAGGGCGACTACTCGACCAACGCGGCGATGCTGCTGGCGCCCGCCCTCGGGGCAGCCCCGCGAGAGGTGGCCGAGCGCATCGGAGCCGAGCTCACCGAGGCCATGGGAGCCAACCTCGAGCGGGTCGAGGTCGCGGGCCCCGGGTTCCTCAACCTGTTCCTCTCCGATGTCTGGCACCGGCAGGCCCTGGCCGCGGTCCTGGGTGCGGGCGAGCGCCTTGGCGCTGGCCAAGCTGCGCCGGCCGAGAGGATCCTGCTCGAGTTCGTCTCGGCGAACCCCACCGGGCCGCTCAACGCTGCCAACGCGCGGGCCGCGGCCTACGGAGATGCCCTGGGCCGGATCCTCGAGCACCACGGGCACAGCGTCTGGCGCGAGTACTACTTCAACGACGCCGGGAACCAGATCCGGCTCCTGGGCGAGTCGGTGCGAGCCCGGGCCCGGGGCGACGAGGTTCCCGAGGGCGGCTACCAGGGCGAGTACATCGCCGAGCTGGCGGCGGAGATTCCCGGGGCCGCCGACCTTCCCGGACCGGAGCTGGCGGCGCGAGCCGTCGAGCTCATGCTGGTGCGGGTCAAGGCCAGCCTCGAGCGCTACGGCGTGCACTACGACCAGTTCTTCAGCGAACGGGCCCTCCACGAGGGGTCGCCGAGCGCGCTCGAGCGGACGCTGTCGATGCTTCGGGACCGAGGTTACATCTACGAGTCCGACGGGGCCGTGTGGCTGCGGACGACGACCTTCGACGACGACAAGGACCGGGTGGTGGTGCGCTCAAATGGAGAGCCGACGTATCTGGCGGCGGACGTGGCCTACCTGGAGGAGAAGCGTGAGCGCGGCTACGACCGCCAGATGCTGCCCGTCGGCTCGGATCACCACGCCTACGTGCGGGAGCTGAAGGCCGCGATGGCGGCGCTAGGCGGGGACCCTGACACGGTCGAGGTCCCGATCCTCCAGTTCGTGCACCTCGTTCACGAGGGCGAGGTGTTCGCGATGTCCAAGCGCCGCGGCGACTTCATCACCCTGGATGACCTGCTGGACGCGATCGGAGTCGATGCCACCCGCTTCTTCATGCTCCGGAGCTCGCAGGACCGGACCCTCGACTTCGACCTCGAGCTGGCGCGCCAGCAGTCAGCCGAGAACCCCGTCTACTACGTCCAGTACGCCCATGCCCGGATCGCCTCGATGCTCCGTCGCCTGCCTGCGGAACGGGTCAGCGAGGCTGTGGAGGGCGGCGCGGATTGGGGGATCGAGGCGCTCGCGCGTCCCGAGCGCGATCTGATCAAGAAGCTCTCCGCCTTTCCCGCCGAGGTCGCCGAAGCCGCCGAGCGGCGGGCGCCGCACCGGATCACCCAGTACGCGCTGGAGCTGGCGCGAGAGTTCACGGCCTTCTATGAGGCCTGCCGTGTCGTGGGTGCCAGTCCGCCGACACTCGAGTCCTTTCGCGTGGCCCTGTCGGTGGCTGCGCAGCGGACGATCGCGTTGTCGCTGAGCCTTCTGGGGGTCAGCGCGCCGGACTCGATGTAGCCTCAGCCGCCGTAGCGGCTGAGCTCCTCTTCGAGCCGGGTGGTCTCCGCGGGGTCGAGCGGTGGCCCCGTCGCCACCGGATGCGCTCGCGCCGCCAGGGCCCGGCGTCGCCAGCGCGGCAGGGTGAGGGCCAAAATCGCCAGCCCGGCGAGGACGATGGCCGGCGGCAGCACGTAGACGGTGAGGTTGAAGCCGTGGGCGGGAGGACGCCCAAGCACGGCCGGGCCGTACTGGACCACGAGCGCCCGCTCGATCTGGCTCTTGGTCTCGCCCTCGGCGATCAGGCCGCGGATGAAGCCACGCTCCTGGTAGGCCTCAGGCGAGTTCGAGACCGCGAGCGGCTCGTTACACACCACGCACATCACGTCGTTCTCGATGTCGAGCAGTGAGGCCCGGGCGGGATGAGCGGCGGCTGCGCCGCCGGCCCCGACGAGGCTTCCGACGAGCGCGAGAGTGACGAGTGCGATCGGCGCTGTCGCGCGGGTGGTCATGACGCCTGCGTGAGCAATGGCGCCACGGTCTGCTCGAGCCAGTTTCCGGCGAGCTGGTAGCGCCGCAGGGCCACGATCCGGCCCGCTCGGTTGATGATGAATGTCTCCGGGACGCCGTCGACGCCCCAGGGCTGGACGAAATTCCCGGTCACATCGCGCAGCACCGGATAGCTGATGTGCTCCTGGCGCACGAACGCCTCCGCCGCGTCCGTGTCGTCCTTGTAGGTCACGCCGATGATCGTCCCGTTGTGCTTGGCGAGCATCTGCTGCTCCCGGGCCAGGATCGGGGCCTCAGCTTGGCAGGGGGTGCACCAAGAGGCGAAGACGTTGAGGACCACGACCTTGCCGCGGAAGTCGGCGAGGCTCTCGGATCTCGATGAGCCGAGCACCGGGAGCGCCATGTGAGCATTGGGGGACGCGGGTTTCACGCCCCGGCTCAGGGCATTGTCAATCGACGTGTTCGTCCCCTGGTGGCTGACGCCGAACGCCAGCAGCGCCAGGACCCCGATGGCGGCGGCGACGATCACGCCGGGGATGAGGAAGCGACGCATGAGACCTGCGCGCACTGCGGGCCCCTTGGGAGGGCCGAGCGGGTTCCCATTTGCCTGCCCTGGCTTCGGGTTGCGATGCTGTCTTCGGGCCGCTCGTCCGGCGGCCTTTGATGCGGAGATGAGAGGCAGGGAGATGAGGTTACGCGTGACCGCTTGGGTTTGCGGAGTGATGGCCTTGGCGGCCTTGGCCGTGGCGGCTCCCGCGGCCCTCGCGCAGTTCAACCCGGTCGTCGAGCAGCAGAACTACTCGAAGACCGAGGAGCGTCAGACGATCTACACGACGCCGCAGTACCAGGTTCTGCTGACCCAGGTGAGCCAGCAGAACCTCCAGGATGCAATGGCGATTCAGCGGACCGACCCGGAGCGCCAGTTCTATACCGACGTCTGCTGGCAGGAGGGGAGCGGCTGCGCTGGGGACGCACGCCTCTACGACTGGGGTCCGCAGGGCTACGGGATCGTCCGCCCAGTGCTGTGGACGGCGCGGGATGGCGCGACGATCTCCGGCCACGTCTGGGCCACCAAGGCGGGTCCGGCCAAGCGGCCCGCGATCGTCCTCACCGAAGGATCTGTCCAGGCCGACGAGACGCTCTACTGGTATGCCGCCCAGGCCCTGGCCAAGGATGGGTACGTGGTGCTGACGTGGGATGCGCAGGGCCAGGGTCGCTCCGACACCTACGGCGAAGCTCCGGATGCCAACGAGGGGGTTCCGGTGCAGACCGACGGACGGCCGTTCTTCGACGGGACCGAGGATGCGATCGATTTCATG
>DATGFT010000044.1:0-8147 GCA_035308915.1 Solirubrobacteraceae bacterium | reverse complement strand
AGCGCAACGCCCCGTATCGCGCCGATCGCCTGGCCGGCCAGCACGGCGATCAGCGCCGCCAGACCGCCCTCGGTGGCCACGATCGGGATCACCACCCCGAGTCGGCCGCCGCGGAGCGCCCGGTACAGGAGCAGCAGCCCGGCCACGTTCCCCGCTCCCCCGAGGGCGAGCCACAGCGCGGCCTTGCTCGAGATGTGCGGGGCGGGCGAGAGCAACAGAGGGATGGCCAACAACAGGAGCCCGACGAGCATCACCCAAGCGAGGGTCCGGGGCGGGCCGAGGATCCTGGCGGCCTGCGAGGCGAAGATGTTGCCGATCGACCAGATCACGGCGGCACCTAGGCCGCCCAATACCGCTGCCATCGACCGAGTCGGTTGCTAGCTCGCCGTCGCGGACAGGGCCATGCCGGAGATCATCCCAACAGGAACCATGGCCGCTGCCCTGACTCGCGGTGTCGCGTCCAATCAGCACAGGCACCGGTCCACTAGGGGCACGTCCAAAGGCACGTCTCGGGACGGCCCGCTCCGGGTAGTCTGGCGACGTGGCACAAGGGCCTGACGCCGCAACCGTAGACGCGCTTCCGCTGGTCTTCACGATCCTCATCTTCGGCTTTGCGCTCTTCGTGCCCGCGGTGATCAGCCGGTTTGTCAACTCCGACCCACCCAGCGGCCCTGAGGAGGGCGGCGAGGGTGGCGGCGGAGGAGGAGGCCCGCCGCGGCGTCCGGCGCCGCCTGATCCACCGCTCGGCGGATTGCCGCTCGACTTCTCCCGGCCGGCCCGGGTCAGGTTGCGGGACGCTCGCCGCCTCGCCGAGCGGCTTCCGCGGCCGGAGCGCCGACGCGCCCGTGAGCCCACGCGCACGCCCGTACGCGCCGGCGAACTCCGCTAGGTCGTGTGGGGGAGATAGTCGTGTGGAGATAAGTTCCTCATAGCGAGAATTATCTCCCAAGCGCCGACTATGAGATCGGCGTCGCGTGACCGAGCACGTGAGCCGGAGCTGCGCCGTCCGCAGACACAGCGTGCCGCCCCTCGATCGCTCGTACGCCCGGGATGAACAGCGCGCCGAGGGTGACTAGAGCCCCGATGACACCCGCCCCGACCAGCGTGGCCCGCACTCCGACGGCACTGCTGATCGGGCCGGTGAGGGCAAACGAGGCCGGGAGCAGGCCGATCGAGATCAGCCAATCGAGGCTCGAGACACGGCCCAGAAGCGCCGACGGCACGTGACGTTGCTTCGCCGTGGCCCAGATGATCGTCCCCGCGGTCTCCAGGGTGTTGAAGGCGAGGCTGGCCAACATCAGCCCCCACACGGCATGGGCCAGGCCGTACCCGGCCACGGCCAGGGTCGCGAGCGTCCAGAACACATACATGAGCGTGATGTCGCGCTTCGGGATCCCGCGCTGACCGAGCACGACGGCGCACCCCAGCGACCCGACGCCGCCCGCGGCGAACACGAGCCCGAGGTCGGCCGCGCTGCCGTGCAACTCGTTCTTCACTGCAAACGGCACGAGGACCTCCGTGGGGCCCATGAACAGCAAATAGGCGATGGCCGCGCTGACCAGCGTGGCCCAGATCCAGGCGTGACGGCGCACGTAGGCGAAGCCGGCCCCGATGTCCCGGACCACGCCGGCGCTCGCGGCGTGGGGCGCCCGTGGGCGGCTCGTCATGCTGAGCAGCGCGGCCGCCGAGACGGCGAAGCTGGCCGCGTCCACACCAAACGCGCTCCAGATGCCAAACGCGGCGATCAGAAGCCCGCCGGCAGCCGGCCCGACCAGGCGAAGCGCGAGCGGCCGGACGAACTGGTCCAGCGAGTTCGCCTGCGCGAGTGAATCCGACGGGAGGATGTCCGGGACGATCGCGTCGAAGGCCGGATCGAAGAAGGCGGTGGCGGCGCCGTAGAGCGCGGCCAGCCCGGCGATCTCCCACAGCGTCAGAACGCCGAGGGCTGACAGCACCGCAATCGCGCCCAGGGTGAGGCAGCGGGTGCCATCGGCGGCGAGCATCACCCGCCGGCGGTCGAAGCGGTCGCTGATCACGCCGCCGAGGAGCAGCAGGGCGATCGTCGCCACCGCCATCACAACCCCGACCACGGCGAGGGCGCTGGGGACGTTCGAGATCCTGTAGACCTGCCACGGCAGAGCCACGAAGAAGATTCCGTCCCCCAGGAGGGAGACGCACATCCCGGTCCACAGCAGCCGGAAGTCCCGGTGCCGCAGCGGAGCTAGGAGGCGGACCCTGGTGAAGCCGCCGACTCGGTCAAGGCCCTCGTAGCTATGTTGCATCGACCCAATTTGGGTCCCGCTCCGCGTCCTGCGCAGTTGAATCGGGTTCGGGGTGCTCGCGCAGGTAGGCGACGGCCGCGCCGGCCTCCATGGGCTTGGCGAAGTAGAAGCCCTGCCCGAGCTCGCAGCCGAGATCTCGGAGCGTTGACCACTGCTCTGGGAACTCGATTCCCTCGGCGACGACGTCGAGCTCGAACGTCTTGCCGAGCCCGATGACCGCCGTGGCCAGCCCCGAGCTGACGGGCAGGCTGCCCTCGACGAGGAAGGACCGATCCATCTTGATCACGTCGACCGGGAAGCGGGCCAGATAGCCGAGGGACGAGTAGCCGGTCCCGAAGTCATCCAGGGCGATCTGCACCCCGAGCTGCTTCAACTCTCTGAGTCGCTGCTCGGCCAGATCGGCGTTGCTCATCATCACCGTCTCGGTGATCTCGAGCGTCAGGCTCTTCGGGTCGAGGCCTGAGTCGGCGAGCGCGTCGCGGACGTCGGCCACGATGTCGCTGTTGTGCAGCTGGTTGACCGAGATGTTGATGCTCATCGTCAGCGGCGGGTCGATCGGCACCTCCCGCTGCATTGCGGTCGCCTGGCGACACCCCTCACGGAGGACCCACCGACCGATGGGCACGATCAGCCCGGTGGCTTCGGCGAAGGGGATGAAGTCGTTCGGCGCGAGCAGCCCACGCTCCGGGTGACGCCAGCGAACGAGCGCCTCGACTCCCTTGATCGTGGCATCGCTGAGGCGGATCACCGGCTGGTAGTGCAGCTCGAACTCGTCGTTGACGAGCGCGCGCTGAAGGTCGGCGCGCAGCTCCAGGCGCGCCAGGACCTCGGCGTGCATCTCGGGCTCGAACAGCCGGTAGCTGCCCTTCCCGTCACGCTTGGCTATGTACATCGCGGCATCGGCGTTCCGGATCAGCTCGTCCGCGTCGGGTGCCGACGCGTGGTCGATCATCGCGATGCCGAGGCTGGCCTGGACCAGGATCTCCTTCCCGTCGAGGTGAAGCGGCTTCTTCAGGGATTCGACGATGCGTTCGGCGATGTCGGCCGCCTCCTCGGGCCCGGCTGTCTCCTCGAGCAGAATCGCGAACTCATCTCCGCCGAAGCGGGCGGCCGTATCGGCGGCGCGGATGCTCGTGGCCAGTCGCTTCCCAACCTCGAGCAGCACCTCGTCTCCGGCCGCATGCCCGAGGCTGTCGTTGATCGTCTTGAAGTCGTCAAGATCGAGGAAGACGACGGCGACGTTGGCGTGCTCACGCCGGGCGCGGACGAGTGCGTGGCGGACGCGTTCGTTGAAGAGTGCCCGATTGGCGAGGTTGGTCACGGGATCGTGAAAGGCCTGGCGCTCGAGCTGCTCCTCGAAGGCCTTGCGCTCGCTGATGTCGCGGCCGTTGAGCACGATTCCCCCGACTGCCTCGTCGTCGAGGAGGTTCGTGTGGAGGATCTCGAAGTGACGCGTGCTCCCGTCACGGTGACGCAGCGAGCACTCGATCACCTCCGAATCGCTGCCGGCGTACGTGCGCCCGTCCGCGAGGAGATGCAGGACACGGTTGTTCTCCCCCGGCACGAGGAGCTGGTCGAAGCGGGTCCCAAGCACCTCCTCGGGGGCGTAACCGAGGGCTCGCTCGATCGAGGGGCTTTGGTAGATCACGGTGGCGTCGTCGTCGAGCACGGTGATCAGATCGTGAGCGTGCTGGACCAGCGAGCGGAAGCGGGCCTCGCCCGCTCGCCGGTGAAGCTCGGCGGTCAGTGTGTTGCTCTCGAGGGCGAGCGAGGCCTGCGTGACGAGGGCCACGAGCGAGCTTCTGGCGGCGCGCGACGCCGCGGCTTCCCCGGTCGCAACCAGGAACCCCCGCGAGGTTTGGTCGCCGCGGGGCGGCAGCTCGACGACGAACGCCTCGGCCACGTTGGCCGGAAGCTGGAGGGCGGCGCGGGCTTCATCGCTCAGCGAAGCGTCGACCCCGGCATAGGAGTCGTGTCCGAGCAGGAGCTCGGCCAGCGCCTCGCCTGGTGTGGACCACCTTGCGGTTCCCTGCCCGGGCTCAAGATCCACCCCGGCGACGTGCACCTCCTGGTCGCCGACGAAGCACAGCCTGGCGGCGACGTCTCCGCCCACGAGCGATGGGACAGCGCGCAACGCCGCCTCGCAGATTTCCTCGACCGAAGTCGCGACGAGGATGTCGGCCGCCGCGGCAGCGAGCGTCCGGTCACGGGCGATATAGCGCTCGCGTTGGCGGACCAGGCCGGCCATGCGCGCGACGACAAGCGCGAAGAGAAGCGCCGAGACGGCGATCGTCGTGATCAGGTCGAGGCTGTTATGCCGGACGACGTTGTCGAGCTCGAGGACGGGAGCGATCAGCGTGGCGCCGGTCAGCAGAATCAGCCGCAGCGGCGTGAGACGCGGCTCTCGGTCAGGACCCGGGTGCTCGAGGGCGCGCATTGTCGGGTGTAGAGCGGCGGCGCCCCAGAAGAGGTAGAAGCTGATCCAGCCCACATCGAGAATCAGCTGGTGGGTGAACGCGTTCTGGAGAGTGAGGACGCCATAGGCGAAGTCCGTGATGAGCATCGCCACGCTGCTCAGGAGCAGCAGATAGAAGGCCGGCTGTCGCTTGCCGGTGTCCACAGCCAGGCGAATCGCCGCAGCGAGGAGAATGATGTCTCCCATCGGGTAGGCGACCGAGACCGCCTTGGGGAGGAAGGACAGGGTGTGGTCTCGCACATAGGGCGAGATCAGAACCACCCACGAGATGAGCGCCAGCCCGAGGGTCATGATCAGCGAGTCGATGACCCCGGCGCGGTCGCCACCGGGGTTGCGGCGACGGACGAGCAGGAGCAGTCCCGCCATCAGGACCGGGTACATGGTCAGGTAGATCGCGTCGCCCGGTGACGGGAACGGGACGTTCACGCCGAACTCCTGGGGCAGGAGATAGGTGTAGACGTCGCCCAGGAAGAACAAGAAGACGCCGAACACGCATAGCCACCAGGCCAGCCTCGCCTGGGGACGGTTGCGCCGGATGCCGAGCGCCATCGCCACCAGCCCGGAGAAGCCGAGGAGATTGATCACCGGCGCGCTGCCCTTGAACGGCGGCACCAGCGCGTACAGGCCGGTGAGCGTCGCACCGCCGACGAGGTACAGCTGCCACGCCGCCGGCCGACGCCTGTCGAGTCGCGCTGCCAAGTCCTGCACCGCCATCGTTAGGCAGCCTTCGCGGATCGCTCTTCGGGCGCCATCGCCGAGCGCAGCTCGCCGCGCTCCGCGAGCTCCTCGAGCGCGGCACAGAGCGTGTCGATCTCGCTGTCGGTGTTGGCGGCGGTGACCTGGATACGGAAGCCGACGTCGTCCTTGGGAACGAGGGGGAACGCAGCCAGCGTCACGTAGACGCCGTGCTGGAACAGGAACTGCCCGACCTCGGCAATTCGCCGGTGGTCACGCAACGGCACCTCGATGATCGGAAAGCCTGAGTGGTTCGGTGTGTGGACACCGAGGCAGGCCAGGCAGTCGAGCACGCGCTTGGAGCGCTCCCAGAGCACGCGGCGCAGCTCGTCGCCGCGCTTGTCGTTGACCTCCAGCCCCACCAGGGCGGTGGCCAGCGAAGCCACCGGGGACGGCCCCGAGTACAAGTACGGCGAGGCCGCGACCTTGAGCAGATCCTTCAGCGCGGTCGGGCAGGCCACGAAGGCGAGCAGCGACGAGTACGCCTTGGAGAATCCGCCGACGAGAACGAGGTTGTCGTAGGACTCGTCGAAGTAGCGGACGATGCTGTTGCCGCGCATGCCGTACGGGCACGGCTCATACGGCGCGCGCTCTCCGATCACGCCGAAGCCGTGCGCATCGTCGACGTACAGGAGGGCGCCGTGCTCTCGCGCCACCCGGGCGAACTTCGGAAGATCCGGCGCGTTGCCGGTCATGCTGTTGACGCCGTCGATGCACACGATGCGCACCGGATCCCGCTCGGCTTTAAGCAGCTCCTCGAGGTGATCCGCGTCCTCGAAGCGGAAGCGTTTGACAGCGGCCCCTCGCGAGCGCGCGATCTGGCAGCCGTCGTAGATCGTCTTATGCGCCCGCGCATCCATGAAGATCGTTCCTGAGGCGGCCAGGATCGGGATCACCGACATGTGGATGTGCGTGATCGTGGGCAGGACGAGCGAGTCCTCGCAGCTCAGGAGACTGGTCAGCCGCTCCTCGATCTGCTCGTAGAGCACGGGACTGCCCAGCAGGCGCGACCAGCTGGGATGGGTTCCCCACGCGTCGAGGTAGGCCGGAACCGCATCGATGATCTCGCGGTCGAGGTCAAACCCCAGATAATTACAGGATGCGAAGTCGGCCAGCCACTGCTTGCCGACGCGAATCATGCGCCCGTGCACCTCGTCGATGACAGCGTCCATCATCGGGTGGGTCGCGGTGAGTTCGGTCAGGTCGCTGCACGTCTCGAGCCAGTGGTCGATCCACGGCTTCCCGCTCCGGGCGGGCAGCGCGCGACCGCCGACAACGCGCGCGACATCATCATTTGCAGTCCCGGGGCCCATGCCCCCACTAATCGACCATACGTTGATCTTTCTTGACCGATGGCCCGTGACTCTGAACTAGAAGCCGAGTCGCAGACCTATGGCCCGCCCAACGGGGTTGGGAGCTCTATATCGGTCTCCAGAGCCGAGTGATCGCTCAGCCCTCGCTCCCGCCACTCGTGGTGGTAGCGGCAAGCCAGCAGCACCAGCTCGCCTGAGACGAAGGTGTGGTCGAGGCGCCAGCCGCCGTCGTGGCCGGCGATCTGCCTCCACGTCCAGCTCGGCGAGCGCGACCCGTAGCCGTGGAGCGCCCGATAGGCATCGCGAAATCCGAGATCCCGCAGCCCGGGCACGACCCCCAGCTCGGCGGCGTCCCACTCGGGGCCGCGCTCCGGGCGCAGGCGGCCGCGTGAGTCACGTGCGAACGAGATCGTGGTGCCGTCCGGCAGCTCGCGTCGCGGGATGTTGAGGTCGCCGCACAGCACCCGCGGCACAGCTCCCGGCGTCTCCAGGCCGCGGCGCAGTGCCCGAAGCGTCTCGACCTTGACCCATCCGTTGGCGGCGTTGGGCACGTGTACGCAGTGGATCTCGATCGGGCCGGGGGAGGTTTCGGCGATCTGGCTGAGCGCGCTCTCGGGCCGAGGGACGACCAACGGCGCGTGCGCGTCGGCCAGGGCGACGCGCGAGGCGAGCATCACGAACATTCGCGGCGAGGCGCCCGCGGAGGCCGGGCCAGCCGATGCGCGGACGCTCGGCAGCCCCATCAGCTCGAAGGCGCGGGACCAGAGCGGCAAGGTTCGCACCGTGACCTCCTGGAGCGCGACGAGGTCCGGCTCACGTTCGGCCAGCGCAGCGGCCTGGTCGGCCAATGCCGAGGCCCGGCGGGCAACGTTCCAGGTGATGACGCGAATCAAGAGGCTCTACCCGCGGTCGGCCGATCACGGCAGACGGGGAGCCGAGCGAGAGTGGCGCCATGAGCGGGGCGGCCGGCGGCCCCCCCGCTGCATGACGCCTGTTCTCAATGCTTGACGCAGGCTGACTTCGACGTCAGCGTGGTCGTAGTTCCGTCCTGGTAGTCGAAGCGTGCCTTGAACGGCCAGGCCTTGCCGGCCGGGCACGTCTTCGGGGTTGTGACGTAGGCCTTCTTGGCGCTGCCGTGCTTCGCGATCTTCAGCGTGAGTCCCGCAACGGTCGCGGGCTGTCCCAGCACGGTCAGGCTCGGGATGTCGATCGTGAGGACGTTGCCGGACAGGACGGGCTCGATGATGATCGGGGTGGTCGAGGTGGGGTTGACGACGGTCAGCACCATGCCGCCGGCCCGGTTATAGGCCGTGACCGGGAGCGTGTAGTGAGCACCGAGCA
>DATGFT010000043.1:0-87112 GCA_035308915.1 Solirubrobacteraceae bacterium | reverse complement strand
GGATCGCCGGACTCCTGGAAGGAGCGGAGCTGATCGCGCAGCAGGCCAGCTCGGCGGGCGTGAAGCTGACCGTGCGCAATACGCCGATCGGACAGTTTGTCGCTCAGGATTATTTGAAGGCACCCATGGCCTCCGGTTATTGGTACGACCTGCCGTACCCAGCGCAGTGCATCACCACCATGACCAAGACCGCCGGCCAGAACGAGACGCACTGGGCAAACCCCCAATGGGACGCGCTGTGGCTCCAGCTCAACAAGACCCCCGCAAACTCGACCCAGTACCGCGACATCATCCACCAGATGCAGACGGTCGAGTACAACGAGGGCGGCTACCTCATTCCTGGCTTCTCCAACTCGGTCGACGCCGTGGCGTCCAATCTCGAGGGTTTGTCGCTCGAGAACACGAAGGGCCCGCTCGCAGGACCGCATTTTGAGCGGGCCTGGCTCAGCTGAGCCGTTCCCTGGAACCGGGCGCGGCCCCCGGATTGCGCCTAGCTAAGGTCTTTGGTCAAGAAATGGCTTGACAATGGTCGACCAAAAGTCTAGTCTGGGCGCCTGACCGAATCCGCTCCATCCGGCCTCGACTACTTCGGCTTCGCGTCCAAGGAGGATTTCCTTGCGCAAACGGCCGCGGTTTGGAACCCGGACAAGGTCCGATTCTGGCGGGAGCAGGGGACCGAGCTGGTCATCGACCGCCGAGACGGTTACTACGTCTATGACACGTCCGGCAAGCGCCTGATCGACGTACATATCAACGGGGGTACGTTCAACCTGGGACACCGGAACCCCGAGCTCACTGAAGCGCTCGAATTTGCGATGCGCATGGTCGACATGGGGAATCACCATTTCCCAGCCTTGGCGCGAACGGCCCTGGCGAACGCACTGCTTGCCACCTGTCACGAGGGGATGAGCAAGGTCGTGTATGGAGCGAGTGGCGGTGAGGCCAATGACATCGCCATCAAGTCGGCACGGTATGCCTCGAAGCGGAAGAAGATCGTGTCGATCTTCCGTGCCTACCACGGGAACACGGGACTGTCCCTCGGCGCCACCGACGAACGGTTCTCGGAACGCTTCCTTTCCGGTCGGCCGGATGAGTTCGTACACGTGCGGTTCAACGACATCGCGGCCATGGAAGAGGCGCTTGCCTCCCGTGAAGTTGCGGCCGTGATAATGGAGACAATTCCGGCCACCTACGGCTTCCCGATGCCGCTGCCCGGATATCTCGCTGAGGTCAAGCGTCTCTGCGAGGAATATGGCTCCATCTATATCGCCGACGAGGTCCAGACGGGCCTGATGCGGACAGGCGAGATGTGGGCCATCTATGGGTACGGCGTCGAGCCGGACATTCTCGTCACTGCCAAAGGGATCAGCGGCGGTCTCTACCCGCTGTCTGCGGTCGTGCTGAACGAGCGGTGCGGCCAGTGGCTGGACGAGGACGGGTGGGGTCACATCTCGACGGGGGCAGGATCGGAACTCGGCTGCGTCGTTGGTCTCAAGGTGCTGGAGATCACGCAACGGCCCGCGGTTCGTGCCATGGTCCAGGCTGCGTCGGCCCACTTTGCCGAGGGCCTCGGCGCGATAGCGTCGTCACAGCCAGACTGGCTCATCGGGCTGCGCCAGAACGGGCTCGTGATGGGCCTCGAGTTCAATCATCCAGAGGGAGCAAAACTCGTCTCCCGAGCGCTGTACGACAACGGCGTCTGGGCGATCTTCGCGACCTTCGATACGAGAGTGCTGCAGTTCAAGCCAGGGCTGCTTCTTAGCCCGGATGACTGCGACGACCTGCTGGACCGCGTGGCCGTCTCGGTTGCCGAAGCGGGAGAGCGCGTCTCATGACTGGTCCTCCTGTGTCGAACGATCCGGTTGCACGGGCACGCATGATGCTTCAGGCCGGACAATGGGCGGCAGCACGGTTCAGGGCTTACGACCATGGGAGCGTGCGAAACATCGTTGCTGGGGTCGCTCGAGCGGGTCACGAGCATGCGACGGCCCTGGCCAAGGCAACCGTCGAAGAGACCGGCTACGGCGTCGCCGAGGACAAGGCGACGAAAAACCGAATCGCTTCGCTGGGAATCGCCGAGCACTACGACGGCGACGATTTCGTCACGCCGCGGGTCGACGCTCAGCATCGCATCGTCGAGGTTCCGAAGCCGGCGGGGGTGATCTTTGCGCTGATCCCGTCGACCAATCCAGTCTCGACGCTCTATTTCAAAGTGATCCTCGCGCTCATGACCCGCAATGCTGTGGTCGTCAGCCCGCACCCGGGCGCTCGCCAAGTGTGCATGGATGCCTGCGCGTTGCTACGCGACGCCGCCCTTCAGGCGGGGGCGCCGCGCGGCACGATCCAAATCGTCGACGAACCGTCGATCCCCCTGATCGAAGCACTGATGGGGGATCCGCACACCAACGTGATCCTTGCCACCGGCGGGACCGGCGTCGTGCGTGCGGCATATCAGAGCGGAACGCCCGCGATCGGTGTCGGCCCGGGAAACGCTCCGGTGATGGTTGACCGCACGGCGGACGCTGCAGCGGCCGCAAAGGACCTGGTGGACAGTAAGGCGTTTGACAACTCGCTTCTGTGCAGCGCCGAGTCCGTACTCATCGCCGACGCTGAGATCGCGAAACGGCTAACTGCGGAGCTGACGCGAGCCGGTGCCCACATCTGCGCACCCGAGGAGACGGAGCGCCTCCGCTCCTATCTCTTCCCCGACGGACATCTGAACCTCGAAGCCGTCGGACAGTCCGCTGCGACCGTTGCACGCAGTGCGGGAATCCGAACTTCGACTCGGACTCGGCTTCTCGTGACGCCCCTCGCGCTTGTCATCCCTGAGGAGCCGCTGGCGTCGGAGAAGATGTGTCCGGTTCTCGGGCTGAACATTCAGCCGGATCCGGGCGCGGCTATCCGGGCAGCGCGCGCGGTCCTTCGGGTCGCCGGCGCTGGACACTCGGCGGCGATCCACAGCAACGATCCAGACGTGGTAATCGCCTTCTCTGAGGCTCTCGACGTCCTGCGGGTTGTCGTCAACGCTCCCAATAGCACCGGCGTCGCGGGCTTTGATACGAACGTCGCGCCGACCATGACCGTGGGGACGGGCTTCACCGGACGGAGTTCACTCGGGGAGAACCTCGAGCCGCGACACCTCGTCAACTGGAGTCGCGTCGCCTATAACAAGAACGAGGCGATCGCCTTCCCGGACTTCGAGGCGCTTCGGCCCTGGGAGCGCATTTTCAAGCCTCAAGGCATTCCGCACGTCGAAGAGACGACGGACGCGTCACAGGAGCTCCGTGAGCAAATCAGACAGCTCGTACTCGAAGAGCTACGCGATCTCGTTGGTTCGCGGTGATGTCCGAGCTGCGGTCGTTCATCTTTCTGGATCAGCTCCAGCCGCAGACGCTGTGCACGTTGGCGACGTGGATTCGCGGCAGCTTGCCGCGCGCCAAGATGGCGTCCCAGATCATTGAGGTAGCTCCCGGGCTCGACATCGAGCCCCTGACCGACATCGCCCTTAAGCACGCGGAGGTGCAGGCAGGCGTGCTGGTGGTCGAGCGGCAATTCGGGTACCTCGAGATCCACAGTCGCTCGACGGCGGCGGTCGAGGCCGCGGCGTCAGCTGTCCTCGTCGAACTCAACGCGACCGCCGGCGACGCCATGCGCCCCAAGATCCTGGCCTCAGAGATTGTGACGGGACTCGACCACCTACACGCGTTCCTGATCAACCGAAGCAAGCGCGGCCACATGGCACTGGCCGGCGAATCGCTGTTCGTCCTCGAGGTGCAGCCTGCGGCATACGCAATCTTGGCGACCAATGAGGCGGAGAAGGCCACCGACGTAAAGGTTGTGGACTATCGAATGATGGGGGCGACCGGACGTGTTTACCTGACCGGAAACGACGCGGATGTGCGCGCGGCCGCCGAGACCGCTCAAAGCGCGCTGGAACTCGCGGCATGAGCGTCGAGGGCAGCGACCTGCGTAGTGTTGTTCGCGAACTTCTGGCCGAGCTCCTCCAGGCGCCGGAGGAGGCATTCGTCGCAGCATCGAGCGGCCAAAAGAACGGTAACGAAGGGCCTAGGAGAGAAGAGGTCATCACCGTGACTGTGCCGAGCGACGGCGACCTTCACGATGTAGTACAGCGCGTCCTCGAGCTAGCTGAGGATCCGAACCGCCGCCGGGCACTCCGAACGGGCCAGATTCGCTTCCGACTCGCGAGCGCTGCGAGCCATCAGGCACCACGCGGTGAAATGGACTTGCAGACGCTACGAATCGATCGGGGTGCGCTGACCGAGAAGGTCGTAGCGGCGGCCGCTCGGGATGGTCGCTCCATCATGCTTGGACCACGCGCCATTGCGACACCACTGGCTCTAGACAAAGCACGGGCACTCGGAGTCATTGTGCGAAAGGAGACCATATGAACATCGGGCGCGTCATCGGCAACGTGTGGTCCACGCGCCATCTGGATGACCTCCCAGCGGGTGCGTTCCTCGAAGTGAAATTGGAAGGCAGTGATGGGACCGTGGTGGCGTTCGATGTGTTGGGCAGCGGCGTCGGTGAGCGCGTGCTGGTAGCGCGCGGCTCCGCTGCCGCAGGATGGTTCGATGGATCGGCTCCACCCATCGACGCGCTGATCATCGGGTCCGTCGATCCGACGGCACACGACAAAGAAAAGGAGTAAGCATGGCAACTACAGCCAATGGCTCAAGCATGGCCCTCGGCATGATCGAAACCAAGGGATATGTCGCCGCTCTCGCCGCTGCCGACGCGATGGTCAAGGCGGCCAACGTGAGCATCGTGTCACGGGAGCAGGTGGGCGACGGCCTGGTCGCGGTCGTCATCACCGGTGATGTCGGCGCGGTGAAAGCAGCCACAGAAGCCGGAGCCGAAACGGTCTCCGGCCTGGGCGAGCTCATCTCGGTTCATGTCATCCCGCGGCCGCACAACGAGCTTGGCAAGCATTTCCAGCCGCATTCCTGAGACCGCAACCCAGGCGGTATCCCAGACGGAACTCCGTGTCTATCTCCTGATCGCAGACATACAACGGCAGTTCGCTGCGTACCTCGGGACGCCGACGCGGGCGCGGGGGTATCCGGCGCTCGAGGGCAGCCACGCGCTGATCGTGGAGGTTGCGCCTGCGCTTGCCATCGAGCGCATCATCGATCTGGCGCTCAAGGCGGTACCCGAGGTGGAACCTGGCCTTCTGTACGTCGAGCGTCAGTTCGGAATACTCGAAGTTCACGCCTACCGCCTCGAGGACGTCCGCAGCGCAGGAGAAGCCATCCTCGCGGGTATCGGAGCGACGGCTGTGGATCAGCTTAGGCCGCGGACTCTCTTCGTGGACGTGATCGAGGATATTGGCGACCAGCACGCAATCATCCTCAACCGCACACGGCAAGCATCGATGGTGATGCCCGGCGAGACGCTGCTGGTATATGAGATGACACCGGCCCTGTTTGCGACCGTCGCGGCGAACGAGGCGGAGCGCGCGGTGCCTGATAACACGCTGGTCGACGTGCAAATGATCGGCGCCACCGGGCGTGTCTACATCAGCGGTACACCAGGCAAGGTGATGCGGGCGCGGGATGCGATCTCCGCCCGGTTGTCCGCGGTCGAAGGCCGGGAGCACGGAGCAGCATGACGCAGGCTTACGTTGAGGATGACCTCGCTCGCCTGGTGAACGTAGCGAGGACGGCTCTGACCCGGTGGGACATTCCCACGGATGCAGACGTCGAGCTGCTCAATCTTTCAGAGAACGCAACCTTTGCCGTCGCGGACCCGAACACTCGGACCCCGCTGATCCTCCGTGTCGGACGTCCGGAGTACAGCACCGTCCGCGAAGTGGACTCAGAGCTGAGCTGGATCGAGGCCCTTGCTGGCGACCGCGCGGTCCTGACCGCGCCGGTGCGTCGCGCGCGCGATGGCTCGAGGGTGGTCGAGATATCGGTCCCGGAACTTCCCGCGGCGCGGCCCTGTGTCGTGTTCGGCTTCGTGCCAGGTAAGGCCGCCCCCGAAGACGCGGATCTCGTCAGTTACTTCCGGGTGCTCGGTGAGCTCGCCGCGAAGCTGCACGGGCATGCGCAAAGTTGGCAGCCGCCCCAGGAGTTCCAGCGCCGGCGCTGGGACTACGAGACGACCATCGGCGATCGTCCGCACTGGGGGGCGTGGGAGGACGGCATCGGAGTCGGGGTTTCCGAACGCAAGCTTCTCCAGCGGCTGCAACGGGTCCTCGAGCAGAGGCTGGCTAACTATGGGACGGGACCGGAGCGCTTCGGTCTCGTCCACGCGGATCTCCGACTCGACAATGTGCTCTTCGACGGTCCCGACGCGTACGTCATCGATTTTGACGACTGCGGGTGGTCGTGGTTCATGTACGACCTGGCGGCCTGCCTCACCTTCATCGAGGATCGTCCCGATCTGCCGGCACTGACCACGTCGTGGCTTGCGGGCTATCGCGGCGTTGCGCCGCTGGAGGATGAAGCGGAGGCCATCATTCCGACCATGATCATGCTCCGGCGCCTGTTGGTCCTGGCCTGGATCGGCTCGCATGCCGAGACCCCTCTGGCAAAGGCAGAGGGCGTCGCCTACACGGAGGGCACGTGCTGGCTCGCAGGCCGCTATCTGGGCGGCGACGGCCTCGGAATCTGATCTCACCTTCTGGGCCACCAATTATCGTGTGCGGTAAATGGATGCGCTGAGATGACGAACGGAGCACGTGAGCGTCCGCTGGCCAAGGCGGACGCTGAAAGCATCCGCCGGCGCATCTTGGATGAAATCCAAACTGGGGCACTGAAACCCGGCGAGCGCCTAGGGTCAGAGCGCGCGCTTGCAACTCAATACGGCGTAACACGCTCCACATTGCGCCTTGCGCTCGATTCGTTGGAACGATCAGGAGTGATCCGGCGCCTGCCCGGGCGTAGCGGTGGAACGTTTGTCCATCAATCGAAGGTTGAGCGGGACCTCTCGACGATCGCCGGCCTGCCCGAATACCTTCGCCGGAGCGGCTACCTCGCCGGGACCCGAGTCATCGCAGCCTCGCTGCGTCCAGTCGATCCCGCGTTTGCGACTCATCTCGAGATAGCTCCTGGCGCGCCGGTTTACGATCTCCTGCGAATTCGTCTGGCGAACGCCGAGCCAATCTCGCTCGAGCACGCAATGCTTCCGGCCGACGACTTCCCGGGCCTCTTGGAGCAGTCTCTTAGCGGATCAATCATGCAGATTCTGCGCGACCAGTACGAACTCGAGCCCGGCGTCGCCGTGGAGCGCATTGAGGTCGTGCGGGCGAGTCGCAATGAGGCACAGTTCCTCGGCGTACAGGCGGGGGCGCCTCTCCTTTCAGTGGAGCGGCTTGCCCGCGTGAAGAGCGGCAAGCCGTACGAGTTCTCGATCGATCTCTTCCGTTCCGATCGCACGCGAATCGTCACCCAGACCGTGGGTTCGGTACGGGAGGTCTCGCACACTGAGGACGGGCACGCTGTGGAGGTCCACTCCACCTAGCGCCCCGCCGGGCCGACGTCGACAGCCGCCAGTCGAGCCGATGGATCAATACTCAGTCCATTGGCCTATAATCTTGTCCAGGCGACCATGGAGCGGCCTTCGATCAGTCACACCCGGGTGACGGCTGACCGCGAGCTCTCACGACTCGTGTTGCGTCTCGAGGCCGCTCGCTGGCCGTCCAGCATCGACCTCCCCCTGCATGAGGGACGGCGAAACTTTGAGGCGTTCGTCCGTGACCTTACGCTCACCGACGGCGACACGCCCACGGAGGAGATCACCATCCGGAGTGACGGCGGCGTCCTCCGCCTGCGCCGCTATAGCCCTCCATCCGCTCGTCATGGCACCCTCGTCTACCTGCACGGCGGTGGGTGGGTTTTTGGAAGCCTGGACTCTCACGACGGCCTCTGCTGTGCGCTAGCTCACGCCGCCGACGTCGAGGTCCTCGCCGTCGATTACAGCCTCGCCCCGGAGCACCCGTTCCCGGCGGCGCTGAACGACGCCTGCGCGGCCGTACGCTGGGCCGCCGAGCGCGATGCGCGGGTCGCAGTTGCCGGCGATAGCGCTGGAGCGGCGCTCGCACTCGCAGTTGCCATGCACGCGCGCGATAACGCGACAGTCAAGCTTGCGGGACTCTTTCTCCTCTACCCGCCAACCGTGCCAGGTGGGCTCGGTGGTGAGGAGGCCGAGAGTCCGAGCTCGGCCTTTCTCACCCGGGGCGAGATGGAGTGGTACTGGTCTCGGTATCTCCAATCAGAGACTGCGCGTGCAGATCCACTCGCCATCCCGCTCTTGGGGGAGGTCAAGAACCTTCCCCCCACGTATATCGTGGTGGCCGGCCTGGACCCGCTTCACGCAGAGGGGATCGATCTGGCCCAGCGCATGATCGATGCCGGAGTCGACGTCACCCTGCGCGACTACTCGGAGATGGTGCACGGGTTCATGCTGTTTGCGGCTGACCTCACAGCCGGCCGCGAAGCCATACGTGACGTCGGCGCCAGCGTTCGCAGGGTTCTCGATCGACAGCCCGCTGACGCTGCGTGACCGAGAACGGGAATCCCGCTGCGCGCCCGGTAATCGGGATAACGACGAGCTCGACCGAGATCTCGATTGAGGGCGAGCTCCTGCACATCCGCTACGCGCCGACTGTCTACACCGACGCGGTCCTGCGGGCCGGTGGTCTGCCGGTCCACCTTCCGATCGCCCCGAGCGCCGAAGCCGACGAGCTGCTGGCGCTGGTGGACGGGATCATCCTCTCTGGCGGCGGCGACATAAGCCCAGCGGCCTACGGAGCACCGGCTGAGGATGGGTTGGTCGACGTCGAACCGGCGCGGGATCTCGCCGAGCAGGACCTCCTGCGCTGTGCCGCAGAATGTCATACCCCGGTGCTTGGAATTTGCCGAGGGCTTCAGCTCATGAACGTCGCGTTTGGGGGCACGCTCCGGCAGGACCTGAGGCATGAGACGGTTACGGATCATCATCCAAAGCATGTTCCCGACACAGTGCCGGCCCACCCGGTGATCATCGAGCCGGGTTCTCTGCTTGCGACCGCCGTGGCAGCCGAGCAAATTGACGTGAACTCGACCCACCATCAGGCGGTCGACGTGGTTGGCCGTCCACTTCGTGTAACCGCGCGGTCCTTTGACGGGGTGGTCGAGGCACTCGAGCTGGCGGAACCGGACTTCTGGATGGTTGGGGTGCAGTGGCACCCTGAAGCGATGGAGGCTCGGCACCAGGCGCAAAGGCGATTGTTCCGCGCGCTGATCGAGGCGTCGCTGGCTAAGAGGTCAGCCAACCGCCGTCAACGACCAGGGACGTTCCGGTGATGTAGGAAGCCTCCTCTGACACCAGGAACGCCGCCGCGGCAGCAACGTCTTCGGGCTCGCCCGGCCGTCGGAGAGGGATGTGCTCCAGTAGCCAGTCGCGGCTCGCGGGATCAGCCAACGCGGCCTCGGTAAATCCGGTTCGGATCAGACCGGGACAGAGTGCGTTGACGCGGATTTGGTGCGGTGCCAGTTCAACCGCCAGCGCGCGGGTGAGCTGCTCGATGGCGGCCTTCGAGGCGCCGTAGTGAACCTGGGGGTGTCCGCTCCTAGCTACGACACGGCGCCCCTCGACGGACGCGAGGTTGAGGATGCTCCGGGAGGCCGGTGCTAGCTCCCACATGCGGCGCGCCGCGGCCTGAGAGACGAGAAACGTGCCCGTCAGGTTGGTCCTCTGCACCGCGTTCCACTCATCCAGCGAAAGATCGGAGAAGGCCGTGTAACCGATGATGCCCGCGTTGTTGACGACGATGTCGAGGCCTCCGTGTCGAGAAACCGCCGCATCAATGGCAGCCGTCACGGCGGCGGGGTCGGCCACATCAGCTGCCAGACCGTCTGGAGGCAGCGCCGCTTCATCGCGATCCAGGACGACGACGCTTGCCCCGTCCTGGGCGAGCCGATGCGCGATCGCTTGTCCTATCCCCGCTGCGCCGCCCGTGACCAACGCCACGCGGCCGGCAAGACGGCCCGCAGGCATCAGGCGCTCTGAGCGATCTTATGGAGGTCGGCGACGGTGAAGTCGAGGTGCTCTCGCATGAGACGCGCAGCGGCGTCGCCGTCCTGGGCTTCGATCGCGGCCAGGATCGCGCCGTGGTGGGCGGCGGCAGTGCGAAAGACATGGTCGTAGAGGGGATCTGCAGGCATCCAGATCGCCGACCGAGCCCGCTCGACGGCCTCACGCATCCACGAATTCTGCGCGGCGTCGGTGATCCCGAGATGAAATTGCGAGTCGGCCAAACGAAACCGCTGCGTCTCCAGGCTGTGTTCGATCTGGTCGTTGGCCTCCCGCAGACGCGCCAACTGTTCATCGGTCCGGCGGAGCGCCGCCAAACGCGCGGCTTCCGGTTCCACGGCGGAGCGAAACTCGAATATCTCGACTATTTGCGGCAGCATCTCGCGGATGTACGGCCCGATCCGCTGTTCCTCGATCCCGCGGTCAAGGACGACAATCCCGCCTGTTGCGCCCCTCCGGGTTTCGACGTAGCCCTCTCCCTCGAGGACACGAACGGCCTCGCGGACACTCAGCCGCGAGACCTGTAACCGCTGTGCCAGCTCACGCTCAGTGGGCAGCTTCTCCCCCGGTGCATAGGTTCCCATGTGGATCGCGCCGCGAAGCTGTTCGACCACCAGCTCGTAAACAGATGCGTGCTCGATCGGTGTGATCCCGTCCAGAGACCCAAGGTGGCTCGTCATCGTTGACTCATCGGGACGAGTGGTCCGGATCGGCCTGCGATTCGGCGCCCAAAATCACGATGGCCTGCTCGGGGCAAGCGCCCTGCGCGGCCGTTGCCGCTTCCTCCTCGCCGTCGGGAACGCTGCCACGATTCAGTACGACCGCGTAGCCGCCTTCGTCGGTGGCAAACACACGCGGCGCAATCACTGCACATTGGGCGTTCCCCTGACATCGGCGTCGATCAACCATAACTCTCATCAGGGCCACCGCGCCTCGAGTGGACCCGCCGGATGCCAGCTCGTCGTCTCTGGAGCAACCAGTTCGTAATCCGGAAAGCGGCGGAGAATCTCGCCGACGGCGATGCGTAACTCCAGCCGGGCCAGATGCGAGCCAAGACAGCGGTGAGCGCCGACACCGAATGCAACGTGCGGATTGCCCTGGCGATTTAGCTTGAACTCATGCGGGTCCTCAAAGAGAGCCGGGTCTCGATTCGCCGCGGCAAAGAGCAAGAGGATGTGATCGCCCTGACTGATCGGACATCCCTCGAGCTCTACGTCAGATCCCAAAGCGCGGCCGAGGCCAGGCACCGGCGCATACAACCGTAGAACCTCTTCCACGAACGGGCGCAGGAGTTCCGGGTCCTCGAGCAGCGCTTGCCGATGAGCTGGGTACGCCGCCAAATGCCAAAGGGCGGCACGAATGCCAAACGCGGTGTTGTCAAGCCCGGCAATCAGCAGGAAGAAGCAGAGGTCAACCACCTCCTCGTTGCTCTCGAGCTTCCCTGAGGCATGGGCGTCAATCAAAACGCTCACGAGATCGCTCGCCCCTGGTTCGATTCGATCACCGCGCCGGCGCGCGACGACTTCCTCAAAGAAGCGATAGAGGGAGTCGCCCACATGTCTCACGTCCTCAGGACGTTCGAAGCGGCCGTAGATCAGGGTTTCGGTCCAGTCCCAGAACTCGGGTTCGTCCTCGATGTCGAGCAGGAACGTGATCATCTCGGCCGGTAGCCGCTTGCAGTAGAGCTCGTACAAATCTGCCGCACCACCTGGGGCGAGATCCTGGAGGATCCCGCTCGCCGCGCCTCGCACCCGTGGTTCCAGCTCCGCCACCGCTCTCGGGCCGAGATGGGGAAGAAGGATCTCGCGGTAGCGCGAGTGGCGCGCCCCATCCGTCTCCATGGGAACGAGCGCTCGTCCGTGGCCGAGCGGCGGGATCATCACGCCGTCGCCCGAGATGAACGTCGCGCTGTCCCGCCCTATTTCACGGAGGGTGGCATGTCGCGTGGCCACCCAGAAACCTCCCCACGATTGGCTATGGAACAGCGGGTGATTGGCGTGCATGTCCGCAAACAGGTCACGAGCCTGCGCCCGCGTGGTGAGGGCGTTGTGATCGAACTCGGTGAGGAGCTCTCGCATCAGTGCGCCTCGAAATAGCGCCTGAATTCGAATTCGGTAACCGTAGTAGCCAGCCACTCCTGCCAGGCGTCCCATTCGTTTCGCCGGCTCGCGACGTAGTGATCGAGGAGACCGTCTCCGAGGATTTCTCGCGCAGCCTCCGAGCTCTCGAGTGCACGGATCGAAGCGGGTAGGTTGTCAGCCAGTGGCTCCGCGCCATCCTCCGCAGATCCCTCTGGCGGGCCGGGCTCGATCTGACGTTCAATGCCGCGCAGGCCGCCGCCGAGGACGGCGAGGATCACGAGGTGCGGGCTCGTGTCAGCACCGCTGACGCGATGCTCAAGCCGTACGCCGGAAGGAAACGGCTGGGTCACCGCCCGGACCGCAGCCGTCCGCCTTTCAAAGCCCCAGGAGACATCCACCGGAGACCATTCGTCCCGATTCATCCGACGATACGAATTGACGGTTGGTCTGAATATCGTTTGGAAGTCGCGCATCGTTTCCAGAAGGCCACCCAGGTAGTGAAGACCGACCTCGGACAGAGCGGGCGCATCTCCGTCGCTCGCGACCGCGAACGCGTTGCTGCCGCCTTGGGTCAGACTCTGATGGAGGTGGGCGCCGCTGCTGCTCTCAGTCCCCAGAGCGGTGCAGCGAGCCATGAATGTGGCGAGCAGGCCGTTCTCCTCGCATAACTCGCTCAGGTAGAGCCGGGCGCGCGCCGCCGCGTCCGCGGCTCGAAGTGCGGGCTCTGGCTGAAGCGCAAATTCCACCATGCCCCGCCCATACTCGGTATGGAAGCTCGCAATCCCGATCCCGATCGATTTGAGTCGGAGGATGTATTCGCGCGCGAATTCTTCGAACTGCGGATGGCGGAGGTGGTCGCAGTACCCGAGGTCACGACCGAAGGGCTTGAGGTCTCGGTAGCGTCCTTCCGCGAGGGCCTCGTCGTCGCCCCAGAACAGAAACGCTTCGTATTCCATCGCGAAGCGAGTTTCGTAGCCCAGCTCGAAGGCCTTGCGCTCGGTCGCGGCCAGGCGCGCACGCACGTCCAAAGGGCTCACGCTGCCGTCTGGCTCAAACGTGTTCAGGATCACGGCCCCGGTGGCGGGGCGCCACGGGATGATGAGCGCTGAGCCCGGATCAGCAAGGCTCATGACGTCCGGCCATCCGTTGTGCGAGCCCGACGCGGCGGATTCGAAAACCACGTCGCCGCGAGGGTTGCCGTCGCCGTTGGTGAGTCCAAAGATGGCCGCGTTGAAGCCATGCTCGTGTGGGCTCAACGCGCTCTCAAGAGGGGTCATCTTGCTCCGCAGAGACCCGGGAAACGTGGGGAACTGCACGTGCATGACCTCGACGCCCCTCTGCGAGAACTCGTCGCAAATGCGCTGGAGCTCGGCAGCACGCCGGTCTCGCTGCTCAGCGAGAGGACTGGGCGCAACCCACATTGGGTCAATCTTATGACCGATGACCCTTAGCGGTCAACCCTGCGTTCCCGCGCGTGGCCCCCGTTGTTCCTTGCACGGCGGCCGCCCTCGGTCGGCCGGACCAATTCCCTGGTGCTCAGCGCCCGGCGGAGAAAAAGTAATGGTCCGAGCATTGACCCATTCTGGTATGCTCCACGCGACGCTTCTCAGACCAACCACCAATCTCGAAGGGCAGGCTGATGGCGCGCGACCCACGTTTCGACGTCCTGTTCGAGCCGGTTCAGGTGGGACCAAAGCTCCTGCCAAACCGCTTCTGGCAAGTCCCGCACTGCAACGGTGTCGGGGATCGGGGGCCCGGGATGCAGGCCGCATTCCGCGGCATGAAGGCCGAGGGGGGGTGGGGCGCTGTATTCACCGAAGCGTGTCTGATCTCACCGGACAGCGACATCCTGCCATGGGTCGTGACGAAGCTCTGGGACGAGGGCGACGTCCGCAACCTGAGTGTCATGTGCGACAGCGTCCACGCGCATGGTGCCCTTGCCGGGGTCGAACTCCTCCACTGCGGCCCGCTATCCGGCAACCCTGAGACTCGCCGACCCGGTCGTGCGGTCTCGCAGATCCCTCTGCCGAGTACGACAAACCCGATGGCGAGTGGTCGAGCGCTCGACCGCGAAGAAATCCGTGAAATACGGGCTGAGCATGTGCGGGGGTTCAAACGTGCACGAGCAGCAGGCTTCGACCTCCTGACGATGTACGCAGTGAATGCTGCGTGGCCGATCTTCTTTCTGTACCCGTTCTTCAACAAGCGGGCCGACGAGTACGGCGGATCGTTTGAGAACCGGATTCGATTTACCCGCGAGCTGCTGGAAGATCTTCACGAGGAGATCGATGACTGCGCGATCGGTATTCGATTCGCGATCGACACGCTGGACGGTCCGTACGGGTACGGCGACGCGGGTGTCCGGGCCCATGAAGAGGGAAAGGACTTCATCGCAGCCCTCGATCACCTGGTCGACTACTGGGACATCGTCATCGGAAAGATCGATGACTGGGGCGAGGACTCCGGCTCGTCACGCTTCTTCGACACCAATCACGAAGCCGAGTACACGCGGGTGGTTAAGGAGTTCACGTCCAAACCAGTCGTCAACGTCGGCCGCTTTACCGACCCTAATGTCATGGTGAACGTGATCAAGTCAGGTCAATGCGACATCATCGGAGCCGCCAGACCGTCGATCTCAGATCCGTTTCTGCCGCGCAAGATAGATGAGGGTCGGTTGGAGGACATCCGCGAGTGCATCGGCTGCAACATCTGTATCTCCCGATGGGAGGGGTCGGTCGGCCCGATTTTCTGCACACAGAACGCTACGAGCGGTGAGGAATTCCGCCGGGGATGGCATCCCGAGCACTTCACACGCGCCTCGAACGCGGACAACGATATTCTCGTCATCGGTGCGGGGCCGGCGGGCATGGAATGCGCGAGGGTGCTGGGTGAACGCGGCTATAGGCGCGTCCATCTGGTGGACGCGGGGGCAGAGCTCGGCGGACATGTCCGCTGGACGGTCACGCTGCCCGGGCTCGGGAGCTGGGCGAGGGTCATCGACTATCGCAAGATCCAGCTGTCCAAACTGAAGAACGTCACGCACGTTCCAGGAACGTTCTTAACTCCTGACGCCGTTCTCGACTACGGCGCGGATTACGTCGTGGTCGCGACTGGTTCCCATTGGGACACCTCTGGCATGCAGTGGCCGAGTCACGAAGCGATCGACGGGGCGCGGGCTGACCTTTCCCATGTAGCAACGCCGGAGCAGGTCGTGGTGGAGGGAAAGCCGGTGGGCGATCGCGTGGTCGTCTACGACACGGATGGTTACTACGTGGCCGCGTCGATGGCCGAACTCTTGGGCCGCCAGGGTAAGCAGGTGACTTACGTCACACCGTACGACGGTTTCGCCCCCTACATGCGGTTCACGTTGGAGGAGCACCGGCAGTATCGACTGCTGGACAGCATGGGCGTCGAGATGGTGACCTCCCATGTCGTCGGCGCGGCATCGCCAGGCACCGTGGCAATCGAGAACGCGTGGTCAGGACGAGAGCGAACACTCGACGCCGATACGCTCATTCTCGTAACCCACAAGACGTCCGACTGCTCGCTCTATGACGTGCTCAAGCAGACCCCCTCAAGGCTAGAGGATGCTGGGATCAAGGGACTGTTCCTGATCGGCGACGCCGACACCCCTGGGATAATTGCGCAGGCCGTCTTCGCCGGTCACCGTCTCGCGCGAGAGTTTGACGCGCCGAACCCAGCCGAGCACCAGCCGTTCATTCGCGAGCGGCGACTCATTGGCGGCACTGAAGAGGACTTTGTGCTCGGCGCCCGCGCCCTCTCGAGTGACATGGGCGAGATCGCATTCGCGTCGGCCTCAGGAGCGAGCAATGGCTGAGGCCGACCAACAAAACCTCATACGGTCTCCGCTCGCGGATCGTTACCTGCGCGACGACCACGTGCTGTTCGACGCATACGGCATGGCGCTTCCGCTCGTTTTCGAGGATACGGACGCGGAGTACCGCGCCATTCGCGAGGCGGTTGCACTCATGGACTGGACGCCCCTGGCAAAGGTTGATGTTGAAGGCCCTGATGCCAAGGCCAAGTTGAACGAGCTGGTTACGCGCGATCTGTCGCGAGTTCCCACGGGGCGCGTCGCATACACGGCGATTGTCGGTGACGACGGACTCATGAGGGACGACTCGACCGTGATGATTCGGGGCGAAGACCGGCTTCGCGTCGTGGGAAGCCCGACGATGCCTCCGGAGGTCATCCCGTTTGCCGAGGAGCGAGGGTTGCGGGCGGTCGAGCGCCGCGATGAGCTCGTTCATCTGCCGATCCAAGGACCGCGCAGCCGCGAGGTGCTGGCGGCGCTGACGTCGATCGACGTATCGAACGGCGCGTTTCCGTACTACACGTTCCGGGAGGAAGTCACTGTCGGTGGCGTCAGCGACGTCTTCGTGACCCGCATGGGCTACACGGCAGAACTTGGCTATGAGCTGTTCGCCCCGGTGCAGGGGGCATTGCAGCTCTACGACAGCATCATGGAAGCCGGAGCACCCGCCGGGATCCGCTTTGTCGGAATCGAGGCGATATTGATTGCCCGTACCGAGTCCGGCATGGTGTTGGGAGACGTCGAGTACGACAGCACGATCTCTCCCTGGGAATGTGGTCTCGGCTGGACAGTCGATATGGAGAAGGCGCACTTCCGTGGCCGCGACGCGCTCAGGGAACTTCGAGAACAACGAACGCTGCGGCTGGCCAGCGTCGTACTTGACCACGGTGACGATGCCGCGACTGGCGCCCCGTTGTCCGTGGACGGGAACGAGGCGGGCCGCATCACTCTAGCCGTTCGCTCGCCACACCTCGGCGGCAAGACGCTCGGGCTCGCTCATGTTCATGAGGGCTGGGCAACCCCCGGAACACGTGTGCTCGCCACGGTGAGCAACGAACAGATCGAGGGCGAGATCGTTCGCACGCCCGTCTACGATCCAGACCGCGTTCGGGTTAGGAGCTGATTCGCGACACCCCGGCCGCCCCCGTAGAGGTCAGCGGGGGTGGCTCGCGACGGCTGAGGCCAGGGCCCGAACCCACGGCGCTGTCTCGGCTGCCCGCCGTTTGCGCTGAGACTCGGCCCGTGCGCCGCCGCTCACGGACGAACATCGACCGACCTCTCAAGGGGACCCACCGACCTTGAATCCACCCCCCATCTCGACGAGACTCGCAAGCACCGCCACAGCCCCTCGCCACCCATGACCACCACCACCTCAAACCAGCACCTCGCTCCCCCCCAAATCACCGCCGACGAGTTTCGAACCCGCCGAAACACGGTCGCGAAGGACGCCGCAGACCGCGGCTTCGCCGCGCTTGTCCTCTTCTCACGCGGCGGCACGACAGTCGACTTCTATGGCGACGTCATGTACCTCGCGAACTTCCACTCGGCCTTCCCGGTGGTGCCCGATTCTGCGGTTTGGGCGGCGCGGGGGCACGCCGCGATGGTCGTGCCGGTGGACGGGCCGAGCGTGTTGATCACCGACTACTTCGACGATCACGACCATCGGGTTCAGGTCGACGACGTGCGCGTGTCGCTCAGGGTGCCGACGGCGCTCGGGGAGGTGCTGCAGGAGCTGGGACTCGCGGGGGAGCGGCTCGGGCTCGTCGGCGGAGAGACGATGACCCTTCGCTGGTTTGCCCAGGTTGAGGAGGGCGCCGGGCGCGCGCTGGACGTCACCCCGGCGGACGACATCCTTGAGCGTCGGCGCCTCATCAAGAGCGAGGCGGAGCTGGCGTTCATGCGCCGGGCCGCGGAGGTGGGCGTCGGGTGGATGAACACGACGATGGGGGCGATCGTCGAGGGCCGCACCGATGCCGAGGCGGTGGGGGAGGGACTTCGGTGTCTCGCGGCGCAGGGCGGGACGCATGCGGACGTGGCGATCGCGAGCGGCCCGATATCACGCCACTACTTCGGAAGCTCCGGCGTGCCGCATTGGAATCACACCCGCCCGCTCCAAAAGGGCGACATGGTGCACATCGACCAGTGGGGGCCGGTTGAGAACTACTTCACTGACTTCGGCCGGTCCACGGTCGTGGGGCGAGCGCCCTCGGCCGAGCAGCGTGACCTCCTCGAGGCGTCGGTCGCCTTGGTCGAGCACCTGATCGACGCCGTGCGCCCCGGCGTCAGCTTCGGTGAGCTCTACCAGCGCGGCGAGGCGTGGGTGGAAGCGCAGGGTTTCGATGCGGCAGAGCTCGGGCTGTTCGGGCACTCCCTCGGGCTCACCCAGGAGGCGCCGTGGATCGTGGCGGGCGAAGGCACGGTGGTCGAGCCGAACATGGTGCTCGCGATCGAGGCTTACCTGGCCAGGCCTGAGATCGGCGGCTCGAACTTCGAGCAGAACCTGATCGTCACCGACGGCGAGCCGGAGATCCTGACCGCGGCGTGCCCCTCCCGGTGGTGGGACTGAACGGGCCGACCAGGTCACGGGTGATCCAGCCGCCGTGGAAGCCGCCCTCCTGAGCCCCTACCAGCTCGTCATCGAGCCACGCCGCGTCGACGCGTTGGGCGTAAAACGCGACGTGGTGGCGTAGGACTTCGTAACCGGGGCTCGGATTCGGGTACGTCCAGGCCACCGCCTCAATCCGCCGTCCACCCACCAGGGCGTCGAGGTAGACGGCCGCTCCCTTGTACTCGCACCAGGTCATGCGGGCGCGGCTCTTGACCAGCAGGCCGCGCGGCATGTCGGCCGGCGTGACATAGATCGTGGGTGGATGGCTCGTCTCCAGTCCACCCGGACGTGACGTGAGCACGACACCACCGCGGGAGGCCGCGGGTACTCCCAGACGTTCTCGGGGGGTCAGGCGACACTCGCGGCCTCGCCCACGGGCAACGTTTCAGCTGGTTCTTCGTCACCCGGTTCTTCGCTCACCCCGTCACGGCGGGCCAGCGCGCTCGGCCACCAGACCCGTGGTCCCGCGTCGAACACAAGCGCGGGGACGAGCACCGAGCGGACGATGAACGTGTCAAGCAGGACCCCGAATGCGATCGTGAAGCCGAGCTCGGTCAGCGTCTTGAGCGGGAGCGTCGCGAGCATCGTGAACGTCCCCGCGAGCACGATCCCCGCTGAGGTAATGACACCGCCGGTCACCGCCAGCCCGCGCAGCATCCCCAGCCGAGTCCCGTGGCGCAGTGTCTCCTCCCGCGTCCGGGCCATGAGGAAGATGTTGTAGTCGACCCCGAGCGCGACCAGGAAGATGAAGGCCAGCAGCGGCAGTGTCGAGGTCTCGCCCGGATATCCGAAGAGGTGCTTGAAGACCAAGGCCGCGACGCCAAGCGCAGCGCCGAACGACAGAACCACGGTCGCGATCAGCGTGAGCGGTAGGACGATCGCCCGGAGGAGGAGGACGAGAATCAGGAACACGACGAGGAGGACGATGGGGACGATCACCCGGTTGTCGTGAGCCGCAGCCACGTCGAAGTCCTTTTGCTGCGCGGTCGGTCCTCCCACGAGGGCGCTTGAGCTGGCGCCATGCGCGGCCGCGCGCACACGCGGGATCAGGTCCTTGGCCGCGATCGAGTAGGGATCTGGCTTCAGGATCACGGCGAAACGCGCTCCCGGCTGGCCGCGCTCGGGGGCGCCCACGGCGGCCACACCCGGAACCGCCCGTACGGCGCGCTCGACCGCGGGCAGTGCAGCCACGTCGCGGACGACGATGTCGGTGGGGGCGTTCGACCCGGCAGGGAAGGCCCGGGCAATCAGCTGCTGGCCCTGGACCGACTCGACGGCGCCGCGAAAGTCCTGGGTATTGGTGAGCCCGGACGAGAAGCTGGTGAGGCCAAGACAACCGGCGCCGAGCAGGAGGAGAGCCGTCACCCACACCCGCCGCGGATGCGCCGACACTCGCTCACCCACCTGGCGCCAAGCGCCGTGGGTCTCGTCGGCCCCCGCTGAACCTTGGCGCGGCACGAAGGGCCAGAAGGCGCGCCGGCCTCCAATCACGAGCGCGGCGGGAAGCAGCGTGAGCATCGCGGCGATGGCCAGCGCCACGCCCATGGCGCCGATCGGCCCAAGCCCGCTTGTCCCGTTGACCTGAGCCAAGGACAGGCAGAGGAGGGCCAGAATCACCGTGGAACCCGAGGCCAGGACCGCGGGGCCGGCACGCCGCAGCGCCTGGCGCATCGCGTCGACCGGGCGCTCGTGACGTCGCAGCTCCTCGCGATACCGCGCGACGAGTAGCAGCGCGTAGTCGGTCCCGGCGCCAAAGACGAGCACGGGCAGCACACCCGCGCTCTGTCCGTTCACCGTCACGCCCGCCTCGGCGATCGCCCAGCCGCAGAAGCGGGAGAAGGCCTCCGCCATGAGCACGCTGAACAGCGGTATGACCCAGAAGATGGGGGAGCGGTAGATGATGATCAGGAGCACGAACACGAGGCCCGCCGTGGCGAGCAGCAGCGTCCCGTTGATCGAGGAAAAGACGTTGACCGCATCACGTGAGAGCCCCGCCGGGCCCGAGACCTTGACCGTCAGCCCGCGAGCGCGTAGCGGGGTGACCCGACGCTCGACGTTGCTGACGGAGGACTTCAGCAGGGTCTCCTCACCGCGCGGTTTGAGATCCACGATCAGAAGCGCGGTGGTGTGATCGCGTGAGACCCTGACCGCCGCGGCGTGCGATCCGCTGGGGGGCGGCGAGGCGGTTAGCGACGCTTTGACCTGCTCGATCGCGGCGGCGTCAGCCGAGGTCAGGCCACCGTCACGGCGGATCACCGTGATCGCGGCGAAGCGCTCGCCGGAGGGGAAGCGCTTGGCCAGCGTGAGCTCCCTGACCGACTCGGAGGATCCAGGCAGGAACGACGATTCCTCGTTCTTCTGGATGTTCTGGAAGCTTTGGGCAAACGATCCGCCGAGACCGCCCAGAACCAGCCAGAGGACGACCATCCCGATTCGCGCCCCGCGTGAGGCGAAGAGGCGCTCGAGCGGTCTCATGCCAGCACCAGCTCCGGGTCGCCAGCCACCGCGTGTCGCAGAGCTTCCTCAAAGGAGACCGGCTCGATGTCGAACAGCTCCATCCCCGAGGGATCCTCGACCACGGTCGGAATGGCAAGGCCTTCGATCAGGGGCCTGGCCACGCCGGCGTCGACGGGCGTCACCAGTCCGATCCAGAGCGAGGACAGCCAGGGAGTGATCAGCGGGACGGGAATCCGGGGCCGATGCGGAAGACCGAGCGCGTCGGCCATGCGGTCGAGCATCTCGGCGTACGTGAGGACGTCAGGGCCGCCGATCTCGATGTCGCGACTCGCGGATTCGTCGACGTCCAGCGACGCCCTCAGATAACTGAGCGTGTCGGCGACGGCGATCGGCTGCGTCGCGTTGGCAAGCCAGGCGGGGGCGATCATCGCGGGGAGCCGCTGCACCAGGTAGCGGAGCGTCCGGTAGGACTCGCTCTCCGGGCCGACGACCATTCCGGCGCGGAAATAGGTCAGCGGCGGCCCATGCTGGCGCAGCAGGAGCGCCGTCTCGTGCCGGCTGCGCAGGTGCTCGGACCGCGGCCGCTCACCCAGGCCGCCGAGGTAGATCACCCGCTCGATCCCCTCGGCGCGCGCCATCCGGGCGAAGGCGGTCGCCGCGGCGCGCTCGCGGGGCGCGAATTCCCTCGGGCCACCGCGCCCCATCGAGTGGATGAGGTAGTAGGCGACGTCGATCCCGTGCCCGACCCCGCGAAGAGTGCTGGGGCGAAGCGCGTCGCCCTCTCGCAACTCGAACCCCTGGCGCTCGAGGGCTCGGGCCCGGGTCGTCGTTCGGTCACGCACCAAGCAGCGGACGTCGAATCCGTCGGCCCCGAGACGAGCCGCCAGGCGGCCGCCGATGAACCCGCTGGCGCCGGTGACGAGGACGTTCGCGGTCATGCCTCGGCGCCCAGGCCTGCCGGATGCGCCCGCGAGAGGACGCGGCGCAGTCCATCGAGGGCACGGTCGCCCGTGCGATTGAACGCGAGTTGCAGCAGCGGGTCGATCACTCTGAGCAATCCCTTCAGCTGCAGGTCCGCGTCGTACGTCACGCGCGTGCCGTCCTCGACTGGCTCGAAGGCGATGCGATCGCGCGAGGTCACGGTCGCGTTCTCGCCCAGGAAGGTGATCCTGTGAGGAGGGTCGTACTCGACGATCCGGTAGGTCAGTGGGCTCCGGCGCCCGATGAACTCGGCCACCAACCGGAACCGGGTGCCTTCGCCGATCGGGTGATCGTCCAACCGTTCGGCCTCGACAACGCCCGGATCCCATTCTGCGGCCGTCGAGAAGTCGCTGAGGTAGGTGAACACTGCCTCTGGCGCCTGCTGGGTGTCAGTCGAGGCGTGATAGCGCGCCATCGCTGGTCTCCTTCCTCCTTTTCAGATCCGCGCCGGCAGCAACACGCGGTCGATGACATGGATGACTCCGTTCGAGGCCTCAATGTCTCCATGGACCACGTGGGCGCCATCGACCCTCACGTCACCGTTGTTGGAGATCGTGAGGTCCTCTCCCTGGAAGGTTTCGGCCGAGGCCCGCCGGGCCACGTCCGCGGTCGTCAGCCGGCCCGAGACGACGTGGTAGCTGAGGACGTCGGCGAGGGTGTCGGGGGAGGCGAGCAGCGAATCGACCACCCCCTCGGGAAGACGTGCGAACGCCGTGTCGCTTGGCGCGAAGACGGTGTACGGCCCGTGGTCGGCCAGGATTCCGGCCAGCCCGGCCCGGTCGATGGCAGTGACTAGGGTCGTGAACTCGCCGGCCGTCCGGGCCGTCTCGACGATGTTCCTCACGCTGCCCGGCGGTGCCGGTGGCTGATCGTTCCGACGTGCCGCGGCGTCACGCCCGTCGAGGATTGCGGCGTACACGAGCAGCGACAGGGCAGCGGCAACAATCAGGGTGACCAGGAAACCGACCGTGAACAGCCCGGCGGCGCTCATCGCTGGCCTCGCGGCAGCACGATTGCTCCGAGCGACAGGATTGACGGCACCCAGAGACCGACGAAGATGCCCTCCTGATGGTGACCACCGAACCACAGCACCACCGAGATGACGAACGAGGCGAATGCCGCGATCAAGATCAGCGCACGGGCTTGAATGACCGGGCCCGCGGATACGAAAGAATGAACTTTCTGCACTTCGACACTCCTTCTACAAAAGCTATACAAGGCCTGTGAACCTAGCGCGGGCGAGCGTCTTTGTCAAGACTCTGTAGAGAGTCTGTATAGTCTGCTCATGGCAGCTGCCGAGGGACCCCACCGCATCGGGGAGTTCTCACGACGCGTGGGCGTCAGCCCCGAGCTTCTGCGCGCGTGGGAACAGCGCTATGGGCTACTGCGCCCGGTCCGTTCGGCCGGCGGTTTCCGGCTCTACGGAGAGGAGGACGCGCGACGTGTGGCGCGCATGCGCCGTGCCCTGGAGGAGGGGCTCTCGGCCGCCGAGGCTGCGCGGAGATCGCTCGAGACGCTCGATTCCGGGGCGGCTTCGATGGGGTTGGTCGAGGCGGCGCGATCGCGATTGCTCGCCGCGGCCGAGCGCTACGACGAAGTGGGCATCCAGGCCGTCCTTGACGAAGCGATCGCGGTTTTCGGGCTCGAGGCGCTCGTGCGGGACCTCATCCTCCCGACCCTGTTCGAACTCGGGCGGCGGTGGAAGGACGGGGAGGTCGAGGTGAGCCAGGAGCATTTCGCGAGCAACCTGATCCGCGGGCGGCTGCTCGCGCTAGCCCGGCTCTGGGGACGGGGGGCCGGGCCTATGGCGCTGCTGGCCTGCGCTCCGGGCGAGCAGCATGACATCAGCCTGATCATGTTCGGCCTCCTGCTGCGCTCCTACGGCTGGCGGGTCCTCTTCCTCGGGACCGACACGCCACTGCTGACGCTCGAGGACACGGCAACGACGACCGCACCCGCAGTGATCGTGCTCGTCACCTTCGACCCGGCTCTGCTCGAGGCCGAGGGCACCGCGCTACGCCGGCTCGGGCGGATTGCGCCGCTCTTCCTCAGCGGCCCGGGCGCCTCGCCCGAGATGACGGCCAAAATTCGCGTGCGGCGGCTTGACGGCGATCTCGTGGAGGCCGCGCGGCAGGTGGCGCACATGCCCAACGGCTGAGCGGCACACCGCGAGGAGGTCGCCGGTAGCTTCGGGGAGACCCGCACCCGGCTCCTCGGAGGAACCCATGTCCCATCCCCTGCGTCCACCTCTGCCGAGAGTCCCCGCCGCAGCCGCAGCGGCAGCCGCGGCGGCTTGGCCGAGCTACACCGGCACCGCGCATCTGGTCGGCACGAGCACCAGCGGCGTCACCGTCTATGTCGATCCGTCGCTCGGGAGCCAGGCTCTGCGGAACGCGCAGGATCTGCTGGCCGCCGCGGACCGGGTGGTTCAGCAGAACAACACGATCTTCGGGATCACAGGCGGATCGGTCGATGTCATCGTGTTCGCGCTCAACGGCCAGACGGATGGCACCGGCGGCGCCGACCACGGCGGCTGTGACTTCACGAGCGGGAACGCGATCGAGGTGGACGCCTCCTACGGCAACTCGAATCGGGTCGTGGCGCTATTTGAGGCCGAGCTCAGCGAGTGCGCGATGAACGGCCAGCTGTGCGGATACAGCACGGGCGAGGCGCTTTCGCGCTGGTGCGCGGCCGTCGTGGGGTCCAACGCGTTGGCCGACTTCGCGACGGCGCCTCAGTGGGACCAGGACGGACGGCCGAACTGGGTCGACCGGACCGAGCACAGCGACCAGGACGCCGATAGCACGGGGTGCGGGATGGCGTTCCTGTCCTGGGTGATGAGCCAGCAGCACTCGCTGGCCGAGGTCGCCCAGGCGATGGTCCGCCTCGGGGACAACGGCACGCTGGCTCAGCTCTACGCGGAGCTCAGCGGGAACGCGGCGAGCCACGCGTGGTCGAGCTTCGTCAGCGCGCTCGACGCGCTGCCCCAGGGCGTTACGAACGATGACCCCTTCGGGGCGTTGGCGACAGCTGGCGCTGGGGTCTAGTGCGGCAGCTCAGGAGGCGTTCGCCGCGGACCCCTGACGGCCCGCCACGAGCCCTATCACGGCCTCGCCGTACCTTTCAACGAACGCCGGGCCCACGCCCTTGATCTTCGCCAGCTCGCGCAGCGAGGTCGGTCGTACCGAGGCGATCGACTCGAGCGTGCTGTTGTGGGCAACGGTGTAGGCGGGCTTGCCGTTGCTCGCCCGAGTGCGCCAGGCGCGGAGGACCTCCAACAGGCCCAGATCCTCCGGCCTGAGCGCCGCGGCACCTTGCGGCCGCGACCGCCTGCCGCGTTTCGCGGGGCTCAACGTCACGGGATCAGGCAGCCCGATCGTGTCGGGATCGCACACATCGCAGCAGCGGCCTACGGGCGCGCCGGGTCGGGCGTCGCCGAAGTGGTCGAGCAGCGCGCGACGGCGGCAGGTGTCGGAAGCTGAGCTGAACGACTCGATCGCCCGATAGGCCCGCCAGGCCCGGTCGCGTGCCGCTCGGCAGATCGAGTCAACCTCACGAACCGCCCACGAGCCCGTGAACGTGATCTGCAGCCGTCCTCCGGACGCCGGCTCAAGCACGCACAGGCCGGCCCGCTCGGCGACCCCGAGCATCACGCGGTCGCGGTCCGAGCGAGGCGTCTCGATCACCATCGCACCGCCAGCCGCCGAGGCGCACAGCCGCCGGACGTAGGCCAGCACGTCCTCGGGCTCGACGGCGTCGCCCTTGATGAAGTTGATCAGCCTCCCCAGGTCAGTGCGGCTGGCCAGCAGGATCCCGCGCGCGGGATCGCCGTCGCGCCCACCCCGTCCGACCTCCTGGTAGTAGGCCTCGACGCTCTTGGGGATCGCCCAGTGCACGACCGACCGGACGTCGGCCTTGTCCACGCCCATCCCGAACGCATTGGTCGCGACGACGATCTCGGCGTCGCCCTCCATGAAGCGATGCTGGGCGGAGGCACGCTCGTCCGCGGGCATGCCCGCGTGGTAGCCGACCGCAAGCAGTCCATCGGATCGGAGCGCTTCGGTCACCTCCTCGACATCGCGCCGGGTGCCGCAGTAGACGATCGCGGGCCGATTCGCGGGGTCGCCCAGCGCCAGGGCGAGCAGCATCTGCTTGCGCGCCTTCGACCCCGTCCCCTCGAGCGTGATCACATCGAACGAGAGATTCGGCCGGTCAAAGCCAGCGCGCACGACGTGCGGATCGCGTAGCCCGAGGCGGAGGCTTATCTCCTCGGCCACCTGCTCGGTCGCGGTCGCGGTGCAGGCAATGACCGTGGGTTCGCCGAGTCGCTCGATGACGCCCCGGAGGCGCAGGTAGTCGGGACGGAAGTCATGGCCCCACTCGGACACGCAATGGGCCTCATCCACGGCAAATAGGCCAACCTCGCGCTGGGCCAGCGCATCGAGGAACCCGGGCGACGCGAATCGTTCAGGCGAGCAGAGGACGAGCCGGGCCCGGCCGGTTCGGATGTCGGCGAGCGCCCGAGCGGCGGCACCCGACTCCATCCCCGACGCGATCATCGTCGCGGGATGGCCGCCCAGTAAGAGCCTGCGGTACTGGTCCGCCATCAGCGCGATCAGGGGCGAGACCACAACCGTCAGGGCATCTGAGGCGAGCCCGGGGAGCTGATAGCACAGGCTCTTGCCGCCGCCGGTCGGCATCACCACGAGGCTGTCGCGCCCGGCCAGCGCGGCCGCCACGGTCTCCCGCTGCCCGGGGCGAAACTCGCTCAGGCCAAACCACGCGAGCAGGGCGTCTGGATCCCGGGGGCCGTCGTAGCGCCGCTCGGGCGGAGCGTCGACGTCGATCCGGTCCAGGCCCTGGAGAGCGAGCTGGGCTGCGGCCTCGTCGCTGACCGCTGCCGGCCGCGCGGCGCCAGCGCGGGCGCTAGCCAACGCGCGTGCCGCCCCCGCCGCCTCGGCGCGCTCCGCCTCCGGAAGCGAGCGCCACAGCGTCCTCAGCCCGTCGAGCTCCTCTTCCAGCCCCGGATCGGACGGGTTGAGCTCAATCTGCTCGACCAGCACGCGCGCCCGGGTGGAGAAGTCGCTCATCCGGGCCAGCGTACGCGCCGCCCTGGACGGCCAGACGCCTTGTGGCAGACCCGTTACCCGGCCGCGGCGGCTGCCCGGGCTGAGCGCGCCTGCTTGCGCCGTGCCGTCGCGTCGAGGACGGCCTTGCGGAGCCTGACCGCGTGAGGCGTGACCTCGACGGCCTCATCGACCCGGAGGAACTCGAGCGCCTGGTCGAGCGAGAGCTCACGCTTGGGCACGAGCCTCACGAGCTCATCGGCGGTCGAGGAGCGCATGTTGGTGAGGTGCTTCTCCTTGGTCGGGTTCACGTCGAGGTCCTCGGCCCGTGAGCTCTCCCCGATGATCATCCCCTCGTAGACCTGGTCTCCGGGGCCGACGAACAGGGTGCCGCGCTCCTGGAGCTTGAACAGGGAAAACGCTGCCACCGTGCCGCGCCGGTCGGCGACCAGCGACCCGGTGGGGCGGGTGCGCAGGTCGCCCTGCCACGGCTCCCAGCGATCGAACACGTGGTGCATGAGGCCCGTGCCGCGGGTCTCGGTGAGGAACTCGGTCCGGAAGCCGATCAGCCCGCGCGCGGGCACCAGGTACTCCATCCGAACCCAACCGGTGCCATGGTTGACCATCTGCTCCATGCGTCCCTTGCGCATCGCGAGCATCTGCGTGATCACACCGACGTAGTCCTCCGGCACGTCGACGCTCATCCGCTCGATCGGCTCGCACAGCTTCCCGTCGACCTGACGGGTAACGACCTGGGGGTTGCCGACGGTCAGCTCGAAGCCCTCACGTCGCATCAGCTCGACCAGCACCGACAGCGCAAGCTCGCCCCGGCCCTGGACCTCCCAGACCTCCGGGCGATCGGTGTCGAGCACGCGGAGCGAGACGTTCCCGACGAGCTCGCGATCAAGCCGCTCCTTGACCTGGCTGGCCGTCAGCTTGTCGCCGTCCTGCCCCGCCAGCGGCGAGGTGTTGATCCCGATCGTCACCGACAGCGACGGCTCGTCCACACTGATCACCGGCAGGGGTCGTGGATCCTCGGGATCGGCGAGGGTCTCGCCGATCATGATCTCCGGGATCCCGGCGACGGAGATGATCTCCCCGGGGCCGGCGTCTTCGGCGTCAACCAGATCAAGGGCCTCGGTTACATAGAGCTGGCTCACCTTCACACGCTCGATCTCGCCGTCCGTGCGGCACCAGGCGACGGTTTCGCCGCGGCGGATCGAGCCGTTGCGCACGCGGCAGATCGCGAGCCGGCCGACGTAGGGCGAGGCATCGAGGTTGGTGACGTGCGCCTGGAGGGGATGCTCCTGGTCGTACTCCGGAGCCGGGATGTGCGAGAGCAGCAGGTCGAGCAGCGGCCCGAGGTCGGTGCCCGGCGCCGCCGGGTCAAGCGAGGCCTGGCCGGCCTTGGCGTTCGTGTAGACGATCGGGAAGTCGATCTGCTCCTCGTCGGCGTCCAGGTCCAGGAACAGCTCGTAGACCTCATCGACCACCTCGGCGATGCGTGCGTCCGGCCGGTCCACCTTGTTGACGACGAGGATCACGGGCAATCTCGCGGCGAGGGCCTTGCGGAGCACGAACCGCGTCTGGGGGAGCGGGCCCTCGCTCGCGTCCACCAGCAGCAGCACCCCGTCGACCATCGTCAGACCCCGTTCGACCTCACCGCCAAAGTCGGCGTGGCCCGGCGTATCGACGATATTCAGCTTGACCCCGCCGTAGTGGATGGCCGTGTTCTTGGCCAGGATCGTGATCCCCTTCTCACGCTCCAGATCCATCGAATCGAGGACGCGGTCGGCGACGTCCTGGCCCGCGCGGAAGGCGCCGGATTGCCAGAGCAGGGCGTCCACCAGCGTCGTCTTACCGTGGTCGACGTGGGCGACGATGCCGATGTTGCGGATGTCGTGGCGGGTGGCCATCGATCACTGACGATAGAGACGCCCGGGCTGCTTTCATCTGGCCCGGGGCGAAGGCGGTGCCGCGTCCATCTGCTCGGTTCGCGATCATGGGCGTATGTCTGATCCGAACGCGCCAAGAAGCGTGAAGATTGGCTCCGACGAGCGGACCGGCTGGTCATCGGAGCGTCCCCGTCGTGACGGGGCGCCGCCGCGGCCGGTTGACGTATCGGTTCGGGCGACCACGCTGCGCCCGTCCGACCGGCTTCGCTACTCCCCGGGCAGCCTGCTTCTGATCGTGGGCGCGGCGGCGTCGGAGCCGGATCGATTCGCCGACCGGGTGGTCGAGGAACGCGGCGCGGTGCTCTCGCTCGCTCGGGTTCACGCGCTTCTGGCTGGTCGGGTCGACGCGGAAGAAATCGAGGCGCGGTCACAGGAACTGCTCGAGGCGGCGATCCTGAAGCGGCTGAAGGCGGGCCAGAGCGTCGTGGTGGCCATCCCGCGCTTCGACGCTTCAGAGCGCGACCGCCTGGTCCGGCTCGCTCACAGCCAGCGGCGCCCGCGCCACCTGATCCTGATTGAGACCTCCCGTGATGACGTGCTCGACGAGGAGCGGCCGGGTCTCGACGAGCTCCGGCGAGCGCTCGACGCCGGTGAGCTCGGGCGCGAGGGCTTCCAGACGGTCCTGCGCCTCGGTGGCGCGAGCCTCAACGAGCTGAAGCGGATCGTGTTTCAGCGGCCGCCGCGCGACGACTGAGGCAGCGGAAAGCCGGAGGCTCGCGGGTCGCGTCCCCCGCGGATAGGTACTGCCGTAAGCCGGGTATCCCACCCCCGATGACCCCCGCCGACGATCAGCAGCCCCCGCTCAACCCCAGCGAGCAACGAGGTGGTTCGACCGCGGGCGAGCAGGAGGCGGAGGAGAAGGGCGCCTGGGTGGCTCAGGCCAAGGAAGGCGTTGTTCCCGCCGAGCTCGGAGGGTCTGACGCTCCGGAGGAGATGCTGGCTGACGACCCAGAGCTGAAGTCCGACGCGCTCGGGCAGACGGCCGCATCGGATGAGCCGGCGACCCAAGCAGGCATCGACCGCGCGGCCGGCGACCGCGCGGACGCGACGGAACACGGCGGCGCGGAGACGCCCGGTGACGCCGAGCCGGACCTTAAAGACGCCGCCGCCGGGCCGCGCCAGACAGACCTTGATTCAGCCAACTAGCGGTACTCGCTGAGGCCGGCTGACGCTGCGGTGTGGGCTAAAACTTTGCCTATTTCTAAGTTTCCCCCCACACCTCAGCCCGTCAGCGCGCGAACCGCCTCGTAGTCCTCCCACGTATCGACGTCCCGCGGGATTGGCGCGTCGATCGGGACCTCGACGACGCGGTCGCCCAGGCGGTCCATGAGCTTCCACACCGCCTTGTCGCCGTGCAGCTGAGCCAGCTCAGCAAACATCTCGCGCCCGAAGGCCAGCGGATGACCCCGGCCATCCGAGTATGCGCATACCGCAAGCGGAGCCCCGAAGCGCCCGCCAAGCAGCTTCTCGACGGTCGCCGCCGACACCCCCGGCTGATCACCGAGCATCAGCACCACGACATCCGCCCGCTCGTCCACCTGTCCAACGGCGGCCGCCACAGACGACGAGCAGCCGGTCCCAAAGGCGACGTTCTCGACCACCTGAACTCCGCTGAAGTCCACACGGGCCCGGACCTCATCAGCTGCGCCGCCGATAACGCAGATCAGCTGATCGAACGGGCAGGCGCGAGCAACTGAAAGGACGTGTTCCAGCAACGTTCCCGAACCAAACGGCAGCAGCTGCTTGGGCTGGCCGAGCCGCGACGAGCCTCCGGCGGCCAGGATCAGGCCGGTGACGAACTCAGGCATGCTGCGCCGCGAACGCGTCGCGGCAGCCGGCCCCGCAGAAGTAGATCCGCCCGTCGTCGCAATCGAAGAACGGCGTGGCGTCGGACACGGCGACGGTCATGCCGCAGATCGGGTCGACGAACGACTCCACCACGTCGGGCGCGGGGTGGGCGTGATGCTCGGCGATCAGCTCGGCGAGGATCGAAATCGCGATCTCCTCGGGCGACCGCGCCCCGATATCCAGCCCTGCCGGCGTGTGGAGCTGGGCGCGAAGCTCCGCGGGCACATCAAGCGATTCACGCACCGCCTCACCCCGGATGCGGCTGGCGACAAGGGCCACATACGGCACCCCCGCCGTCAGCGCGGAGGCCAGGACCTCCTCTTCGTCAGTCCCGTGGGAGGCGACCACGACCGCGGCGTCGGCAGAGCCGGGGACACCGCCCGTCGTGACATCGAGCCCGGCCGCGGTGGCGATCCGGGCGAGCGCTCTCGCCACCGGGGTCGCGCCGACGATCATCACCCGCCGCGGGGGCAGCTGCGGCTCGAGGAAGATCTCAAGCGCGCCCCCCGACAGGCACGGGTTGTGCTCCACCACCGCATGCTCGAAGGGGCCCGTCAGCTCAGGCGAATCGGGATCCTCGCCGGGGACGATCCGCAGCAGCACCGCTTCGCCGGTTTCCAGGGCGCGCAAGGAATGGAGCCGCACCGACGACTCAGCGCAATTGCCGCCGACGAAGCCATCGATCGTCCCGTCCGCCAGGACGAGGGCGGAGAACCCCGGGCGCACACTCGTCGGGTGGACCGCCCGCACGACCGTGGCAACCACGAACGGCGTCCGCTCCTCGCTCAGGCGAGCGACTCGTTCGGCCAAATCCCCCTTGATCATCGTGGCCTCCTCGCAGCGGTCACCGGAACCTCGGCGGACACGTTGACGGTGCGACAGCGCCCGCAGCGAATCCGCACCTTCTTGGTCATGTAATCGGCATCCATCTGAGCTGCCAGCACATTTCCGCACGAGGCGCAGACCCAGTCGTCGGCCCCGTTGCCGCGGAACACCGGACGCTCGGGGTTCTCCTGAACCGCGGTTCCCCCGTCAAACGGCATCTCGCCGCGCTCGAGCTCGCGCATCCGCCGCTGCATCTCAGAGCGCCGCCAGCTTGGTCGTGAAGTCGGTGATCAGCGCGTCCAACACGCTCTGCACGACGCCCTCGCCCATCGAGGCCGCCTTGCCGGCGATCTGGGCCGCGGTGTGGATCGTGCCGCCGCCGTCGGAGAGGACGAAGGTGACGTTCGCGTTGGCATAGCCGTTGCCGCCGACCTCACGCGACTTGACCTCGATCACGGCCCGATGGTTCGGCTCGTCCTGCTCCTTGACCGCGACCGTCCCGTTGAAGGACATGGACATCGCGCCCATCTTGACCTTGATCTCGGCCTTGACGCTCTCAGGCCCGGTCGGCTCGATGACGCGACCCCCCTCGACGGCGGGGACGAGCCGCTCGAGGTCGAGGATCGTGCGCCAGTTCTCATCGAGAGAGTGCGACATCGTGAACTGGTGGTCGAGCTCAACCATTCTCGCTCCTAGGTTAGGGTCTGCCTGGACATGGCCATAACACCAGGCACGTACACACTCGGGCCGCAGACCGGGGAGCTGCTCGTCCACACGCGCCGCCAGGGCGCGGCCTCGAAGGCCGGCCACGACCTCGAAATGGTCGTCACGGATTGGAGCGCCACGCTCGAGCTCGGCGAGGCCTCCTCGCTGACCCTCACCGCCAACAGCTCATCGCTCCGGGTGCGGGCGGGTCGCGGAGGCGTGAAGTCGCTCGACGAGGGCGACAAGGACAACATTCGGCAGACCATCGACGACGAGGTGCTGAAGCGAACCCGGATCGAGTTCCACTCAAGCCAGGTCGAGGGGACAGCCGACGGAGACCATTTGCGGGTGTACGGGGAGCTCGAGCTGATGGGCGAGACTCGCCCGATGGAGTTCGATCTCGAGGCCAGCGACGGCAACCACCTCACGGGCCGGGCCACCGTGAAGCAGACGGACTTCGGGATGAAGCCGTACTCGGCGCTGTTCGGGGCGCTCAAGGTGGCCGACGAGGTCGAGATCACCGTCGAGGCCAGCCTTCAGTCGCGATAGACCGTCTGGGCGTCAAGCCCGCCCTCGACGCCGGGCGGGAGGGCGCCGGTGCCGTGGGCGTACAGAGCCAGATCGGCGATCGTGCGCAGCTCGCCGGAGCTCGTGGCGAAGGCGCCGTTGTCCCAGTTGAGCGCGTTCGGCTCGGCGCCGAGCGACATGCCGGCCAGCAGCTGAGCCTTGGCCCTGATCTTTGCGGTCGCATTCTGGATCGCCGCGGCGGTTCCCTCAGAGGGCGCGGTGTTGTAGCCGTGACCCTCGCCGAAGCGGTCGAGGTCCGCGGGGGCGACCTTGACGTCAAGGGCCGGGACCCCGAGCTCAGTTGCGACGAGCCGCGCGTACTGGTCCTCTTTGCCGTCGGCCTCGGTGGTCAGGCTCAGCACCATCTTGCCGGTCGGGTGAACGCGCAGGAACACCGCGCGGTAAGCCTCATTGGCCACGTTGAACCTCCTCCTCGTCGTGATTCTCGGCCAGCCGCTGGCGCTCCTGATGGGCGGTCAGGGCGTTGTGCTCCTCCAGATCGCAGAAGCTGGACGGCGGCCCCCCGAGTGGATGCGGCGCCACCACCGGCCGCTCGCAGCCCGGATAGATACAGGTCTTCTCGCTCATGAGCTCCATCCCGGCGTGGTGTGACCGCGCTTGGGACCGTAACCGCTTGGCATCGCCACCGAGCTGCCGGCGACGGGCGTCGCACTCGCCCACGGCTCCTCGGGCTCGGCCTCCTCGAACGAAACCAGAGCCGGGGGCTGGCCGTTGCCCGCGATGGCGTCGATGACCTCAGCCAGCGCCGCCAGGTTGTGCCCGCTGACCAGGGCGTCGCAGTAGGGGAGCGCGGCGGCCATCCCTCCAGTCCGCGGCGCGAACTCCGAGGCCGCGGCCCGCGGGTTGACCCAGACGATCCGATGGGCAAGCCGGCGGAGCCGCTGCATCTCCCGTGCCACCACGGCGGGGTCCCCGCGCTCCCAGCCGTCGGACAGGATCACGATGACGGCGCCGCGCGCCATCCCGCGCCGACCGTGCCGGTCGAGGAACGTCTTCAGCGCATCGCCGATCCGCGTGCCACTCGACCAGTCGGGTGCCGCCGCGGCGGCGTTCTGCATGGCCCGCTGAGGGTTGTTGGAGGCCAGCGCGCGGGTGACGCGGGTGAGCCGCGTCGCGAACACGAACGCCTCGGCCCCCCGCGCGCAGGTCAGGAACTGTAGATACGCGCGCGCGTAGGGCTCCATCGAGCCCGAGATGTCGCACAGCATCACGATCCGCCGCGGGACGATCCGCCGCCGCCGGCGTCTCAGCTGAGCCGGGTCCCCGCCGGTGCGAAGGGCACCGCGGAGCGTCCGGCGCAGGTCGATCCGCTCGCCGTGGCGATCGCGCTCCGCCCGCCGCGTCCGCCGGCGCGGGGCGGCCACGCGCATCCGGCTCATGAGCTCGTAGACGCGGGCCAGCTCGTGCGGAGAGAGCGCGTCGAAGCGCTTCTCACGGAGGACCTCCTCGTCGCTAGGCCCGAGAGCGACGGGTATCTCCTCCTCCGAGGAGGAGTCAGTGTCCGCGCCGGATCCTGATACCAGTGAAGAGAGCGAGGCCGAGCTGGTCACCGAAGAATCCGGCTCGGCAGCAGCCGGCTCGGGGGTGGCCGTCGAGGGCGCGCTCGCCTCATCGACCTGAGCCTGAGCTGGCGCCGCTCCCCCAAACACCTCCCGGAACACGGCATCGAACGCCTTCACCTGCGAGCGATCCGAGACGAACACCGCACGCGCCGTCCAGTAGAGGCGGCGACGGGAGATGGGGCGCACGAGCGCCAGCGCCTCGGCAAACCGGCCCGCGACGACCGGGCTCGTGGGCAGACTCGCCTGGAGCACGCGCTGGTTGAACGCCCCGGCGAACGCGGGCAGGTCGAGCCCGATCGTCTCCACGCGGAAGTCAGCGCTGGGCAACCAGAGCCTCCAAACCCTCCGCCCGCACGACGTCCTGGTCCTCGCGGTACTTCAACACGGACCCCAGGGTGCGGTCGATCGCCGAAGCGTCAAGCACAGACACGCCAAGGGCAGCCAAAGCGGCCAGCCAATCGATCGCCTCGGCGATCCCCGGCGGCTTCTGCACATCCGAGTCACGCATCCGGGCCACGGCGTCGGCCACCTGCACGGCCAGCACCTCTGCCGCCGCGGGCACCCGCCGCCGGATGATCTCGACCTCACGCGACGGCGACGGGTAATCGATCCACCGGTAAAGACACCGACGCTTGACCGCGTCGTGCAGGTCACGCGTCCGGTTTGATGTGAGGACGATGATCGGCGGGTGGGTGGCGCGGATCGTCCCGAGCTCCGGGATCGTCACCGCCGCGTCGCCGAGCAGCTCCAACAGGAAGGCCTCGAAGTCATCATCGGCGCGGTCGATCTCGTCGATCAACAGGACCGCGGGCCGCGGCCCGGGATGCTGCAGAGCCCGCAGCAACGGCCGGCGCACCAGATACTCGGACCCGAACAGGTCCCCTTCGCTCAAGGCAGAGCCCGACGCCTCGGCGAGCCGGATCGACAGGAGCTGGCGCGGGTAATTCCACTCATACAGCGCCTCGGCGGCGTCGATCCCCTCGTAGCACTGGAGGCGGATCAGCGGCGTGTCGAGGGCGGAGGCCAGAGCCTTGGCCGCCTCGGTCTTGCCCACCCCCGCCTCGCCCTCCAGGAGCAACGGCTGGGGGAGTCGCAGGGATAGGAACATCGAGGTCGCCAGCCCCTCATCGACCAGGTAGTCGACCGCGGCCAGGCGCTGGGCCAGCGTCTCGACGTCAGGGACAAGGTGCTTGACCTCGTCGGCAGCCGTCATTGCGGAGGCTCAGGCCGTCCCTGCATCGCGGCCCACACTCGCGCGGGAGTGCAGGGCATGTCGATGTGCTTGACGCCGTGGGTGTCGTGCAGGGCGTCGATGACCGCGTTGACGATCGCGGGCGGAGAGCCGACGTTCGGCGACTCGCCGACGCCCTTGGCACCGAGCGGATGGTGGGGGCACGGGGTGACCGTCTCACCGAGCTCGAAGTCCGGGCATTCGAGCGCGGTGGGGATCAGGTAGTCCATGAACGAGGAGTTCAGGCAGTTGCCCTCGGCGTCGAAACTGATGACCTCCATCAGCGCGATGCCGATGCCCTCGGCGAGGCCGCCGTGAATCTGGCCGTCAACGATCATCGGGTTGATCCGCACGCCGCAGTCATCGACCGCGATGAACCGGCGGACGCGGACCTGGGCGGTCTCGGGGTCGATGTCGACGACCGCGATATACGCGCCGTAGGGGTAGGTGAGGTTCGGCGGGTCATAGATCACCTGGGCGTCGAGTCCGCCCTCCAGCCCCTCGGGCATCGGGTCGCCGGAGTACGCGTACCGGGCTATCTCGCCGATCGCGGCGCCCTGCGACGGGTCGCCCTTGACGTACCAGCGTCCCTTCTCCCAGGCCAGGTCCTCAGGCCGGGTCTCGAGCATCGTCGAGGCGATCAGCCGCGCCTTGTCACGCACCTTGCGTGAGACGACCGCGGCCGCGCCACCGGAGACCGGGGTCGAGCGGCTCCCGTAGGTACCGAGGCCGAAGGGCGTGCGGTCGGTGTCGCCGTGGCGGACCTGGACGTCCTCAGGCGGGATCCCGAGCTCCTCGGCCACGATCTGGGCGAAAGTCGTCTCGTGGCCCTGGCCCTGGGTCTGGGCGGAGATCGAGATCATCGCCTTGCCCGACGGGTGGACTCGCAGGTCGGCCCCGTCGTTCATGGCCAACCCGAGGATGTCCATGTGCTTGCGCGGGCCGGCGCCGACGCCCTCGGTGAAGAACGAGACGCCGATCCCCATGAGCTCCCCCCGCTCTCGCTTCTCGGCCTGCTCGCGGCGGAGATCCTCGTAGCCGGCGATCTCCATCGCCACCTTCATCGTCTTCGCGTAGTCGCCTGAGTCATACGTCCACCCGGTCGTCGTCTCATACGGGAACTGCTCCGGCTTGATGAAGCTGCGCATCCGGAGCTCGATCGGGTCGGCGTCCATCTCGAGCGCGAGCGCGCCCACCATCCGCTCGACCAGGTACACGGCCTCGGTGATCCGGAACGAGCACCGGTACGCGACCCCGCCCGGCGCCTTGTTGGTGTAAACGGCCTTGACCTTGACGTGGGCGGCCTCGAGGTCGTAGGAGCCACAGCAGATGTGAAAGAAGCCCGCCGGGAACTTGGTCGGCTGCGCGGTCGAGTCAAACGCCCCGTGGTCGGCGATGACGTCCACGCGCAGGCCCGTGATCTTCCCGTCACGCGCGCACATCTCGGCGTGCATGATGTAGTCGCGCGCGAAGCCGGTCGAGACCAGGTTCTCGGTGCGGTCCTCGATCCACTTGACGGGCACGCCGGCCACGATCGACCCCGCGATCGCGCACACGTAGCCCGGATAGACGGGGACCTTGTTGCCGAACCCGCCGCCGATGTCGTTGCACTTGATCCGGATCATGTGCTCGGCCAGCCCGGCGACGTGCGCATACACCGTGCGGTGGGCGTTCGGGGCCTGGTTGCCGTTGTAGATGTCGAGCTGGCCGGTCTTCGGGTTGAAGTCGGCGATCATCCCGCACGTCTCGAGCGGTGCCGGGTGGCAGCGGGGATAGATGATGTCCCGCTCGACGATCGTGTCGGCCTCGGCAAAGGCGCGGTTGGTCGCGTCCTCGTCCCCGGCCTCCCATAGGGGGCTGGCCAGGTTGTCGGTCTGGCCGTCCTTGTCGTCACGGATCAGCGGGGCGTCGGGGTCGAGCGCCTTGCGCGCGTTGACGACGGCGGGCAGCGGCTCGTACTCGACGTCGATCAGCTGGAGGGCGTCCCGAGCGATGTACTCGTCGGTGGCGATCACGAACGCGACCTCCTGGCCCTGGAAGCGAACCTTGTCGCCGGCCAGCACGGCCTGCGTGTCGTAGGAGATCGTCGGCATCCAGGCCAGGCCGAGGGTCTCGAGATCCTTGGCCGTGATCACGGCGGCCACGCCGGGGTGCTCGAGCGCGCGCGAGGTGTCGATCGAGACGATCCGGGCGTGGGCATAGGGGCTGCGGAGGATCGCGCCGTGGACCATCCCCGGTAGGCGGATGTCGTCCAGGTAGGTGCCCTGGCCGCGGATGAAGCGCGCGTCCTCCTTGCGCTTCAGCCGCCCGAAGCCGATGGGTCGCTCCTGGGTCGCGCTCGGGAGGTTCTCGACCACGGCCATGCTCAGACCTCCTGGGGAGTTGGGGGCGCCGGGCTGGGCGCGCTCTGGTGCTGGGCTGCCCACTGGACGGCGGCGACGATGTTCTTGTAGCCCGTGCAGCGGCAGATTCCGCCGGAGATCGCCATCCGGATCTCCTCCTCGGTCGGGTTCGGGTTCTCGTCCAGCAGCGCCCGTGAGGTCATCAGCATCCCCGGCGTGCAGAACCCGCAGTGCAGCGCGTGCATCTCGTGGAAGCCCTGCTGGACGGGGTCAAGCTGGCCGTCGCGCTCGAGCGACTCGACGGTCCTGATCTCATGGCCCTCGGCCATCGCCGCGAGGATCGTGCACGACTTCACCGGCTTACCGTCCATGAGCACGACACACGCCCCGCAGTTCGACGTGTCACAACCCCAGTGCGTGCCGGTCAGGCCTGGGGTGTCACGGATGTAGTGCACGAGCAGCTGCCGGGGCTCGACATCACGTGACACGGGCTCGCCGTTGATGTTGATCTCCAGCTGCATGCTCAGGCCTCCCGTCCCTGCGCGCGGGCCGCCGCTCGGCGGAGGGCTCGTTTGGTGAGGACCCCAGCCAGGTGGCGCTTGTAGTCGACCGGACCGCGACCGTCCGCGAACGGCGCGCAGTCCTCGGACGCGACCTGACCCACCTGCTCGAACAGCTCGTCGGATGGCGAGGATCCGCGCAGCAGCTCCTCGCCCCGCGTGAGGTGGACCGTCGTCGGTCCGACCGCGCTCAGGGCCACGCCGGCGTCGATGATCTGTCCGCCTTCGATCCACAGGGCCGCCGAAGCCGCGGCGATCGCCCAGTCCCCGGCGCGGCGCTCGACCTTCTCGTGGGCGCTACCTCCGCCGGGGCGGAGAGGGAGGCGGACCTCGGTCAGCAGCTCGCCGTCCTTGACCGCCGTCGTGTAGGGCCCCACGTGGAACTCGTCCATCGAGACCACCCGCTCGCCGAGCGGTCCGCGAATCACCACAAACGCCCGCAGCGCGGAGCACACGGCGCTGAGGTCCTCGGCGGCGTCGGCCTGGCAGAGAGAGCCGCCGATCGTCCCGCGGTTGCGGACCACCGGATCGGCGATCACGAGCTCAGCGTCGCGGAAGATCGGATAGTGCTCGGCCAGGAGCTCGGAGTCGAGGAGCTCGGCGTGCCGGGTCAGCGCGCCGACGGCCACGACGTCCGGACCGTCCTGACGGATGTAGGAGAGCTCGGTGAGGTCGTTGATGTCGACCAGGTGCGAGGGGCTGGCCACGCGCAGCTTCATCATCGGAAGCAGGCTGTGGCCGCCGGCGATGACCCGCGCCTCGCCCCCGAGGCGCTGCAGCGACGCGATCGCGCCCTCGACGCTCGTGGCCCGCTCGTACTCAAGCGGCGGGGGTGTCTGCACCGTTGCTCCTTTCCGGATACTGGACTGGGGAGTCGGTGCCGATCACCGGCGAGCGTGGCATCGGCTCCGGCCGCTCGGGTCGGCCGCCGGGATAGAGGGCGCGCGCCGCCGAGCTTCCGTAGGCCGGATTGCGCAGCGCGGGGCCGCGAGGGCTCGCGGCGGCGATCGGAGCCTCGCGGCCCAGGCGAGCGAGGGTGAGCGTGCCCTTCGTGTAGACCTCGGAGATCCGAGGGGAGCGGACGCTCCGGCTGTCCCGGAAGTTGCGGAACCCGTCGGCCGCGGCCCCGGGATAGAGGCCATCGACCAGGCCGACCGCATCCTCGAGGCCGGCCTTCCTGACGAGCAGGCCCTCGAGCAGATCGACACCCGCGTCGAGGTTCCGGTTGATCGTCCCGACCACGTCGCCGACCGGTGCCGTCTTGTCGATGATCCCGGTCACACCTGTGATCGCGTCGTCGAGGTTGCCGGTGATCCGGCGCAGGGCGACGATCGTGGACAGGAGATAGATGACGAGCGCCACCACGATCAGGACGACGGCGATGATCATGACCACACCAGCTGCCGGCATCGTCTACCTCCTAGGCGTCGTCGAGGATCACGTCGAGCGAGCCGCCGTAGTCGGCCGCCGTCTCGATCGTCTGGATGACCTGCTGTTGCGTCGTCAGGAGCAGCGGCACCGCGTCGAGGTCCGCCGAGGCGGCTGTGGCCGAGTCCGCGATCTGGCGCGTGCTCGGCACGATGCTGTTGGCGGCCCGGAGCACGCCGTGCAGCAGGTAGACGACGACGGGGAGCACGATCACGAGCAGCACGGCGTCGCCGATCCACTCGAGGGTCATGCTGGCCTCCCCTCGGCTGGGGCGGACGCGGCTCCCGCGGGCTCCGGGCGCCGCTCGGCGACGACCTTGGCCTTGGCCGCGATCCCGGGCAATGCGCTCAGGATCACGTCGAACTGAGCGTTGATCGCCTTGACGGCGGGTTCGAGGGGGCGCAGATGCTCGGCCTCGACTCCCTGGAGGGCCGCGGCGAGCGTGGCCAGGTCCTTTGAGGTCGCCTCGAGGTCGCTGCGGACCTTGATCAGCGCCGCGGCCAGAACGGCGATGACCACCACGGCGAGGATGACGCTCAGGATGATCAGCGTGGTCTCGCTCATACGCCGCCGTACCCGTCGGTCAGCGCGTTCATATAACCGTCCTGGACGACCGCCTCATCGACAATCTTCCCGAGCACGGGCGCGGTGGCCTGAAGCTGAGGGATGTTGGCCGTGTTTCCGGCCACGTCTCCGGCCGCGGCGAGAAGCCGAGCCACCGAGCGGCGGATATCGCCGGTGGCCCTGATCAGGAGCAGGAGCAGCGCGGCGACCGCGAGCGCGGCCACCAGGCCGATGATGAGCGCGATCCCCCAGGCGCCGTGGTTGGTGAGCGCGAAGGCGATCATTTTCCAACCGCCACCTTCCGGAGCGCCCGCGCGGAGTGGAGGATCCGCACCCCGGAGTCGTTGATCCGCGGCACGCCGTCCAGGGCATTGGTCTGCTCACGCACCTTCTCCACGCCGGCGACAGCGGTCCGCGCCTGACCCGCGATCCGGTTGGCCAGGGCCACGATCGTGATCACGATCGCGGCCGCGACGAGCACGACAACGACCCCGAGCACGAGCCCGACGACCCACCCGGTCGACACACCCATCAGAGGCATCCCCTCACCTCCTCACTCTCGATCTGTCTCCTCATCTCTCTGTGGTCAGAGAGCCCTCCTTGGGAGGAGCGCCCCTCCCGCGCGCAGCATACTCCCGCGGTCCAAGCGGGTCGGAAAGCGGTATGTTCGCCCCAAGCGCGCAGTGCCTCGAAGATAAGGAGCCCCATGAGCATCTATGCAGTTATCGACCCCGCGACTGGCGAGAAGGTCAAGGAGTATCCGACCATCAGCGATGACGAGCTTCGCGCGGCGATAGGACGAGCGGACGAGGCACACAGGGCATGGACCGGTCCGGACAAGCTCTCCGAGCGCGCGTCGATGATCGGGCGCGTGGGTGAGCTCCACGTCGAGAGGCGTCAGGAGCTGGCGGAGATCATCGTCCGGGAGATGGGCAAGCCCGTCGAGCAGGCGCTCGGGGAGATCGACTTTGTCGGCGCGATCTACCAGTTCTACGCCGACAACGCCGCGGAGCTGACCGCGGACGAGCAGATCAAGTGGTTCGAGGGCGACGGCACGGCGATCGTGCGCCGGAGCTCGATGGGCGTCCTGCTCGGGATCATGCCCTGGAACTACCCCTACTACCAGGTCGCGCGCTTCGTCGGGCCCAACCACATCGTGGGCAACACGATCCTGCTCAAGCACGCGCCGCAGTGCCCGGAATCGGCCGAGGCGATTCAGAAGATCTTCAACGACGCCGGCGCCCCCGAAGGCGCCTACGAGAACATCTACGCGTCAAACGAGCAGATCGAGTGGGTGATCGCGGACCCGCGGGTGCGCGGCGTCTCCGTCACCGGCTCGGAGCGCGCCGGCGCGGCGGTGGCCGAGATCGCCGGGCGCAACCTCAAGAAGGTCGTGCTCGAGCTGGGCGGCTCGGACCCGTTCATCGTGCTCGGGACCGACGATCTCGATTCGACCGTGCAGGCGGCCGTCGCCGCCCGGCTTGAGAACACCGGCCAGGCCTGCAACGCGGCCAAGCGCTTCATCGTGCTTGACGAGTACTACGAGCCGTTCCTGGAGAAGTTCACCGCGGCGATGTCGGCGGCCAAGGCGGGCGACCCACATTCGTCGGACACCGAGCTCGGGCCGCTGTCCTCGGAGACCGCCGCCGATCGGCTCGAGGACCAGGTTCGGCGCGCGGTCGACCAGGGGGCGAAGATCAAGATCGGTGGAAAGCGCAACGGCAACTACTTCGAGCCCACGGTGCTGACCGACATCACACCGGACAACGACGCCTATCGCGAGGAGCTGTTCGGACCCGTGGCCGAGGTGTACCGAGTGTCGTCCGAGGACGAGGCCGTGAAGCTCGCCAACGACACGCCGTTCGGTCTCGGCTCGTACGTGATGACGAACGACGACGAACAGGGCAAGCGGGTCGCGGACAAGATCGACGCCGGGATGGTCTACGTGAACATCGTCGGCGCCGATAGTGCGGAGCTGCCGTTCGGCGGCACCAAGCGGTCCGGCTTCGGCCGGGAGCTCGGCCGCTACGGCGCCGACGAATTCGTGAACAAGAAGCTGATTCGGGTCGGGTAAGCCCCGGCCCTGCGGTGGGGTGAGCCCCTGCCTGCAGGTGGGGGTTACCCCAGCCCGAGGTTGGCCTTGAGTGTGAGCACCCTGCCGGCGGCGGCGAGCACGCGTCCCGGGTGAAGCGTGCCGGCCCTGGCGTCCTGGAGCAGGAGGTCGTACGCGTTCTGACTCGTGGCTTCGTAGCCGGGATAGAGGACCATGTCGAGCCCCGCGTTGATCGCCGCCCGCGCGGGGGATCGCTGCACCGAGATGGCGCCGGACTCGAAGCTGTCACTGATCGTGACGGCATCGATGCCGTCTCGCTTCATGACCGTGCGGTAGATGTACGGCGCCAGGACGGCCGGGGTTGACCCGGTCAGACGGTCATAGCTCGCGCTGCTCATCATGACGAGGGCCAGGGGCCCGCGACCGCACCTGCGGTAGGGCGCGTCGTCGCCGCGAATCTGCCCCGCGGGCTCGGCGACGCCCACCGGGGCACCGTCGGTGTTCTGGGTCGCGTCGCCGAGGCCGGGGAAGTGCTTCAAGGTGTACGCGACGCCCGCGGCCGCCAGCCCGCGGGCAAACGCGCACGCAGCCCGGGCTACGCCCTGCCCGTCGCTGCCGAATGTTCTTTGCTCCTGGGTCATGAAGCCGTCGGTCCGGCTGACGTCAGCCACCGGGGCCAGGTCCACGTTCACGCCGGCCTGACGGAGGAGCTGGGCCGTCGCGGTCCCCTGTTGCCGCGCGAGCGCGACGTCGGCCATGCCCGCGGCCGAGTATTCGGGCGGACCGTCCAGGCGCTTGACCTCGCCCCCTTCCTGGTCGGTCATGATCAGGAGTCCGGGGTTTCCCCCGGCTCGGGCTGCCGCCTGGAGAGTGTCGGTTGCCGCGTGCGTGGCGGCGAGGCCGGCCGCCGTGTTGGCGCCCATCAGGATGACTCCGCCGAGGTGGCCGGCACGAACGTCGTGGAGGATCGACGGCGGTGGCTGCACGCCGGCGTAGGTGCCGATCAGGAGCTGGCCGACAGCTTTCGTGAGCGTTAGCGTCCGCGTGCGGGCGCGCGACTCGATGAGCGCGCGCTGGTCGGGTTTCGGGAGGGCGGGTTGGGCGGTGAGGAGGGGCGCTCCTGGCGCGTGCTGATGGTCGGGCGGGCGCCTGGCTGGCCCGCTCCAGAGGGCCACGGCGGCGACAATCGCCGCTGCGAGCGCGAAGCCGTACAGGCCTAGACGCGGCACCCGATCGGCCCCGCAGGTTGGCGTCGGCCTCCCCAGATGCAGCCCACCACCGGCAGTATCCTCCGCCGGCTCCCGGGGCGAGGCTTCGGCGGGCGCTGGGGGAGTTGCGACCTTCGGAGGACTGCTTCGCGCCTACCTGGGCGAAATAGTGCTGTGAGCGTAGGTAATTCGCCCAGGTCCCGGTATCCGGAGCGAAGACGCTTCGGTTGACTCAGCAGCGGCGGCTTCTCTACGGTGCCCGGAGATGAAGCTGCTCGCGTTGGTCGCGCTGGTGATAGCCGGGAGCGCTGCCGTCGCCGCGCCGGCGAGCGGCGCCACCCCGCTGCCAAGAGTCGTCTGGGACTTCGGCATCACCAAGGCGGTCAGCGCCGATGTCGTGGCCAGCACCAGCCTGCCGGATGGCAGCCAGGTCTACGTGTTCGGAGACACGATGAGTGTCAACCGCGCGGTCATCTGCTCGCCGACGAGCTGCCCCTTCGGCTATCCGCACAGCTCGGTGGCGATCGAGCGACACGGAAGCGCCAACTTCGTGATGCAGTCGTGCTCGGCCTTTGGCTGCCCGTATGGATGGCAGTGGGTGCCGAACTGGCCTGACGGCTCGTACTTCTGGATGGCGGCCCCCGCGGTGCTCGGGAAAACCCTGTACGTGGTCGGTATGAGAACCACCACGACAGGTAGCGGCTGCTCGTTCGGGTGCAGCGAGGGCGAGTACGTGGCCAGCTTTGCCATCGGCCCCGGCGACGCCCTCACCTACAAGGAGATCACTCAGCTCACGGGTACGGCCGGTCAGAGCCAATGGGGCGCCGCGGTCGCCGACTTAGCAGCGGGCGGCTGGTGGCTCACCGGGACCAGAAACACCGGCGCAAGCGGATGCTTCGTCGACTGCAAGACGATGGACGTCGCGTTTGTCCCCTTCACCGCGATCCTCGACGCGACGAGGTGGCGCCTGAGCCCGGGCGTCCTGCCCTCAGGCCAGGGGTGGGACGTCGGCACGGTGGCCAGCCTCGTGCGCGCCGGAAGCCACTGGGTGATCTTCACCAAGCAGAACGACATCATCGGGTCGGCGATCGAGGAGCTGAGCTCCCGGCAGGTCACCTCGGGCTGGTCGCAGGCCGGCAGCTTCGCCATCAGCCCGATTCGGGGCTGCACGCTCACCTACTCGGTGCAGGCACATACCGGAGACGGGGCGCCCAGCGGCGAGATGCTCGTCTTCTGGGCCAACAACGGCAACGCCACGGGGGCGACCTGCCCCTACGAGCCGCGGTTCAGATATCTGCCCGTCAGGTAGCCGGGCCGGTTCTCAGAACCCGAGGGCGCAGCCGTCCTTGCGAGCATCGGAGCCCCCGAACAGAGACCCGTCTCTACAGATGATGCTCTGGCCACCGCCGAACTGGGCTCGATCGAGGTCCTGACTGACCCGGTAGCCCAGCGCCGCCACCTCGGCCGCGTGCTCCCACAGCGGTTCCTCGAGCGACACGGCGTCACCGTCGATCCGGAAGCGGCCGTGATCGAGGGCGGCCTGAGGGTCGAGCCCGTTGCGAACCAGCTCGACGACGAACTGAAAGTGCGCCTGCGCCTGGATGAAGCCGCCCATCACACCGAACGGGCCCACGAGGCCACCGGCGCGGAGCAGCATCCCAGGGATCAGCGTGTGGTACGGGCGCTGCCCCGGCACGACGCGGCCACCGACCGCGAAGCAGGCTCCGCGGTTGTGGAGGACCACCCCGGTTGATCCCGCGAGGACCCCTGACCCGAACGACTCGAAAACGCTCTGGATGAGCGAAACCGCATTGCGTTCGCCGTCGACCGCACACAGGTAGACGGTGCCGCCGCCCGGCTCCCCGCCGTCGCGAATGGCTTTGCTCCGCCGAGCTTCGATGTGCTGAGGCGAGATCAGGTGGGTGACGTCGGCGCCGTCACGGACGGTCTTCAGCGCATCCTCGAGCGCCAAGCCGACGGCCCGCACCTGCCGGGGCAGCGTCGGCTCGTCGTCCCCCAGGATCGCCAGCGCCTCAAGCGCCGCGATTCCCTGCGTTGGAGGTGGAAGCTCGCAGACGGTGAGCCCGGCGTAGGTGTGGCTCAGCGGCGTCACCCAGCGAGGCCTATAGCTGGCGAGGTCTTCCAGCTCGAGCCAGGAGGCGTCCGCGATGGCTTCGGCAACCTGCCCGCGGTAGAACGCCTCAGGGCCGTTGGTGGCGATCGCCGCCAGCGTCGCGGCCAGGTCCGGAAGCGAATAGCGCTGGCCGAAGCGCGGCGCAGGGCCAAGAGCGGCCGGAGCATTCGTCGCCTGGGCCCAGTCCTCCGCCGTGTGAAACCCAGCCGCGATGCCTTTGCGAGCCGCGTCAACCGCAGGGGCAATGCAGCGATCAAGACCCAGCCGTCCGAATCGCCTTGACAGCTCGCTCCAGCCGGCCACGGCACCCGGGACGGTGACCGAGCGAGGTCCTGACTCGGCAGGCGTCTCGGCCGGGGCGTTGCCTGGTGCCGGACCGGCCGCGTCCAGGGCGACCAGCTCACCGTCTGCCGTCCGTATGAGCGCGAACAGATCCCCGCCGATGCCGGTGGCGTGCGGTTCGGCGACGCAGAGCATGGCTGCGGCGCAGAGGGCGGCATCGATGGCGTTCCCCCCGGCGCGCAGTACCTCGAGCCCGGCAAGCGTGGCCGGCGTCTGGCTCGAGGCGACCATCGCCTCGCCCGCCACGGCAGGCGCTCGGGACGGGGCGAGCCGGAATGTCATCGCGCGGAAGTCTGCACGAGCGCAGTAGCCGACGCGGGAACGGGTGCCGGTCGGCGTAGCTGAGCTGCCGTAAGAACCCGGCTAGCGATTCGCCAGTACGTTGTGCTCGATGGCCGCTGCTACTGACCGCGTCGAGTTTCCCGACCGCGACATCGCTTCGTTCGTCCTCGAGCGCGCCGTTGACTTCGGCGGGAAGCCGGCACTCGTCGAAGGGGCCAGCGGGCGAGCGATCAGCTACGTCGAGCTGGAGCGAGCGACGCGGGCCTTCGCAGCGGGGCTGGCAACGCGTGGGGTCGGCCCGGGCGAAACGGTCGGGATCTTCATGCCAAACCTGCCCGAATATGCGATCGCATTCCATGGCACGGCGCGCCGAGGTGCCCGAGCGACCACCGCCAACCCGCTGTACACGGCTCGTGAGCTCGCCCACCAATTGGGTGACGCAGCCGCAAAGCTGCTGCTCACGGTGCCGCCGTTTCTCAGCGTGGCGGGTGAAGCCGCCGCCATCGCGGGAGTCGAGGAGATCTTCGTGGTGGGCGAGAGTGGCGGCGCGCGGCCACTGGCCGAGTTGTTGGGTGATCCCGACGAAGTGCCCGAGGCAGCGATCGATCCGGCGAACGATCTCGCCGCGCTCCCGTACTCGAGCGGGACGACAGGACTCCCCAAGGGCGTGATGCTCACCCACGCGAATCTCGTCGCGAACCTGACGCAGATCCAGGATGCCGTCCCGATCAGCTCCCACGACGTTCTCCTGGGCGTTCTGCCGTTCTTCCATATCTACGGGCAAAACCTGATCATGAATCAGGGCCTGTGGCGCGGCGCGACGATCGTGACGATGGCGCGCTTCGATCTGGAGCAGTTTTTGGATCTCGTCGAGCGGTACCGCGTTACCCGCCTCTACGTGGTCCCGCCGATCGCGCTCGCGCTCGCGAAACACCCCGCGGTTGACGCGCATGATCTGTCATCGGTCGAGCTGATCCTGTCCGGCGCCGCGCCGCTCGGCGCCGAGCTGGCAGATCAGGTCGAGGAGCGGCTTGGATGTCGGGTGGTCCAGGGATACGGCCTCACCGAAACCAGCCCGGTGACACACGTGATTCGCTCGGACGCGGAGAACCGCCCCGGATCAATTGGCCCTGCGCTCGTCGGTACCGAGTGCCGGCTGATCGATCCATTGACAGAGACCGAGGCAGCGCCGGGCGAGGCGGGCGAGCTGTGGATCCGCGGCCCCCAGGTCATGGCGGGATATCTGAACAATCCCGCGGCGACCGCCGAGACGCTCGACTCTGACGGCTGGCTGCGGAGCGGCGATATCGCACGGGTTGACGAGGATGGCTACTACACGATCGTCGACCGGCTGAAGGAGCTCATCAAGTACAAGGGTTTCCAGGTCCCGCCGGCCGAGCTCGAGGCAATCCTGATCGCCCACCCTCAAGTGGCCGACGTCGCGGTCATTGGTGTGCCCGACGAAGAAGCCGGTGAGCTGCCCAAGGCGTTCGTCGTTGGCTCAGGCGGGACGGTCGACGCGGACGCGCTGATCGACTACGTCGCCGCCCAGGTCGCCCCCCAAAAGCGAATCCGACTTGTGGAGCAGATCGACGAGATCCCGCGGTCGCCATCCGGGAAGATCCTCCGTCGGGTGCTGAAGGACCGCGACCCGGCCGTAGGCTAGACCGGCTTCGATCACACTGGACATGTTGTCCAACACCCGTTAGTGTCACACCCGTGGGGGCTTTAGAGCACGTGGCACAGCAGTGTCCATGACGCCGAGCCAGGCGATCTGGAACGACGGCCACCGGTTCGCTGGCCGGGTCGCGGTTGTAACCGGAGCCGGGGGCGCTCTCGGCGGTGCTGTGGCACGTGCGCTCGGGCGCGAGGGCGCGCGGGTCGTGCTGGGGTATCGCACGTCGGCTGACTCGGCCAACGCGAACGTAGCCCAGATCGAAGCGGATGGAGGCGAGGCGTTCGCTGCGCCGCTGGAGGTCACCGATGACGGGTCGGTCGAGCAATTCATCTCGGCCGCGGTCGAGCAATACGGTGCGATTCACGTCCTTGTCAACACAGCCGGACGCATAGATCCGAAAGACGCTGTCCGCTTCCGCGACATCGCCCCGTCGGAGCTGGCGGCGCTTCTCGACGTCGACGTACTCGGCAGCGTGCGCATGTGCAAGGCCGTACGTCCGCATATGGAGGCAGCCGGACGGGGCGCGATCGTCAACTTCTCCGGGTCCTACGGCAACGGAATCGACCAGGACAATCTCGTGAATTCCGTAGCCGTCGGCTACTGCACCGCGAAGGGCGCGATCCGCGCCCTCACGGCGTCACTGGCGCGGGACCTCGCCCCGGCCATCCGCGTCAACGCGATCTCCCCGGGAGCGATCGAGGCGAACTGGGAAGCCGACTGGGAGATTCCAGCTGCCCACGTCGAGCAGGCGATTCAGATGACGCCGCTCAAGCGAATGGGCCGTCCCGAGGAGATCGCCGAAGCTGCGCTGTTCCTGGCCTCGGATGGCGGTGGCTACGTCACGGGACAGGTGCTGCAGGTGGATGGCGGATGGCTGATGACCGGATGAGCCGGCGCCCAGGCGACCCTGCGCCCTCGCGCCCTCGGCACTTTCCGCGGTCATGCTGACCGATCGCACGTACGCACTCGACGCCTCGGCAGCGCTCTACCGCGCTGCCCGTGAGGTGATCGCGGGCGGAGTGGGCTCCAACGACCGGGGTCTCGTCCACCCGCATCCAATTTTCGTCGCCCGCGGCGCTGGGTCGCGGATCTGGGACGTGGATGGCAACGAATACATCGACTACCTCCTCGCGTACGGCCCGCTCATCCTCGGCCACGCCCATCCGGAAATCGTCACCGCGGTGCAGCGGCAGCTCAGCCTCGGCTCGGTCTACGGCATCCCCCATCGTCTCGAAAGCGAGGTCGGGGAGCTCCTGGCCGAGGTTTACCCCAGCATCGAGATGGTCCGCTACAGCTCAAGCGGGACGGAGGCGGTGCTCGGGGCAATGCGCTTGGCACGCGCGGCGACGGGCCGGAAGCTCATCGTCAAGTTCGAAGGCCAGTACCACGGCTGGCTTGATCAGGTTGCGATTTCCTACGCCCCCTCAGCGGCCGACGCCGGGCCCGCGGACGCGCCCGCTGTCGTGCCAGTCTCAGAAGGGCAGCCCGAGGGGACGTACGCCGACACGATCGTCGCGCAATGGAACGACTCGGAAGGGCTGGAGCGACTCTTTGCCGAACGAGGCGGCGAAATCGCGGCGATTCTCACCGAGCCGCTGATGTGCAACTTTGGGGTTATTGAGCCTGTGCCGGGCTACCTGGCTCGCCTGCGCGAGCTCTGCGACAGATTCGGCGCCGTCCTGATCTTCGACGAGATTCAGACCGGGTTTCGCGTCCACCTATCGGGCGTTCAGGGGCTCTATGGAGTCACGCCCGACCTGACGTGCCTCGGGAAGGCGCTCTCTGGAGGGTTCCCGATCAGCGCCGTCGGCGGGCGGCGCGACATCATGGAGCTGATAGCGGATCGGCGTGTCTTCCACGCCGGGACCTACAACTCGAACCCACTCTGCCTCGCCGCGATCCCTGCGGTGGTCTCGGTGCTTTCGGAGCCCGGAGTGTATGAGCGGATGGAGAGCCTCTCCGGACGGCTGCGGGAGGGACTGGCGGAGCTTCTGCGGGGCGTCGGGGGGTACGTCCAGGGCACCAACACGATGTTCGGGATCGGTTTCGGTCCGGGTCCCGGCAGCCGCATGCGTGAGCTCTGGCACAACGATCCGGGACGGATCTTCGACCTCAAGAAAGAGCTGCGCCTGCGCGGTATCTACACGAAGCCGACGCCCCGAGACATCTGGTACGTCTCGACCGCGCACACTGAGGACGATGTGTCGCAAACCCTTGATCGCGCGCACGCAGCCATCGCTGCCCTCCCGACCTGAACCCCGCCGTAGCGGCTAATCATCCACAAGGTCGTCAGGTTCGATCCGGTACAGCGCGTGCCAATGAAGCAGGGTCAGCTGGCGTACCGCCCCATTGACCCGTCGGCGGTTGGCCTTCACATCGAACGAGGCGATGACAGCCTCGATCATCGAATAGAGAGCCGGCGCGGCGAAATTGAGGTCGACGCCGGGGCGAAGCAAGCCACGCTCGGCATCGCGTCGGTGAATCTCGCTGATCCAACCGAGCATTGCCGCGTCAGCATCGGCGTTCCACTCGCTCCAGCGCGACCTCGGCAGATGCTTCGAAAGGTCGATCAGCGGCCGCAACTCGGCATTCTCGATCCGCCACAGGATGGCGCTGCGGATCATTTCCTCGACGAGCTCAAACGACGTCTGCTCCGGCCTCGCCTTGGCGCGCAGGCGCTGCGGAATCTCGGTGTACCCGAGGATGTAGCGACGCATGAGTTCGTCGAGGATGGCCTCCTTGTCGGTGAAGTTGTTGTAGACCGTCGCGCGGACCACGTTGGCCTGCTGTGCGATCGCCTCCATCGACGTTGAGGGAAAGCCTCTTGTGATGAACAGCCACTTCGCAGCGTCGAGGATTCGCTCATAGCTCGGGGTTCCTCCGGATGGCCCGGCCAGCAACGCCGTCGTCAACAACCCTCCCTTCTTTCTCGGCCTCGCAGGAGGCTAACCGAAGGTGCGGCGGGCCCGCCTTGCGGCTGGACAGCTTGTCTAACTGCTGGTACAGTCGCGGCGCTCCGGCGGGCACGTCGGGGATCGACATGACAGCCGTCTGTGGGCCCACATCTCGGGGCGCGGCACGAACGAGGAGATAGACGTGGAGCACGAGGGCGAGTCGTTCCAGGCCAGTGACGCAGCGGACGCGGGCGTTACCAGCGAGATGACCCGGCGCCGCCTGCTCGCGGGCGCCGCGCAGGTGGGAGTCACACTGACTGGAGCTGGTCTGCTCGCCGCCTGTGGCGGTTCATCGAGCGGCGGCAGTACGTCGAGCGCTAGCAATAACACGCCGGCGGGAGCGCTGACGGCGCTTCCCGGGGGCACTCCGAAGCGAGGCGGCACCTTCACCGTCGGAGTGATCAGCGGTGGTCAATCGGAGAACATCTTCCCGGGGACTCCAGTCGGGACGCCCGACTACGTCCGGGACTACAACCTGTACAACCTCCTGTTCTACCCGGGGGAGAAGATCTCGCCGATCGTGCCGGGGCTGGCGCTATCGGCGGAGCCCAACGCCGATGCGACACTGTGGACGTTCAAGCTCCGCGACGGCGTCACATGGCACGACGGCAAGCCATTCACGGCCGACGACGTCGTCTGGAACTTCAAGTCCCTGTGGTCGAACCCGGCAGCAAACTTCGCGTCCGGGTTTCTCGCGGGACTCGTGAGCTTCAGGGATGTCCGCAAACGCGACCGACTTACCGTCGAGGTCCCGCTGGCGATGCCGGTGGCCGAGTTTCCGACGATCTTCGCCTACTACGACTTTGGAGTCGTGCAAAACGGCGCCACGCCCAAGAGTGTGGCTAAGCATCCGATCGGGACAGGACCGTTCCGGTACGTTTCCTTCACGCCGGGGAGCCACAGCGTGTTCGAGCGCAACCCCGACTACTGGGAGTCAGGCAAGCCCTACGTGGATCGGCTCGTGGTGGACTCGTCGTTCACCGACAACACCTCGATCTTCAACGCCCTGCTGAGCGGGAGCATCAATCTCTTCCCGACGCCGCCTCTGGTAACTGCCCGCCAGCAGCTCAACGCCAAGCAGGTCCAAATCCTGGCCTCGCCGTTCGCTGCCGAGAGTTACATGTTCGCGATGCGTGTCGACTCAGGACAATTCGCCGACAACCGCATCCGGGAGGCGTTCAAGACGCTCGTGGACCGCCAGGCCCTGATCGACGGAGCCTGGGCCGGCTTCGGTAGTCCGGCGTATGACCTCCTCGCCCCCGGGACCGAGTACTACGCATCGGATCTGGTGCGGAAGCGAGATGTTGAGAAGGCTCGGCACCTGTTCAAGTCGGCCGGGGTTCTCGGCCAGACGTTCCAGCTGCCGACGACTGACTTCCTTCCCGGCATGGTCGAGTCCTCGACGCTGCTGGCCGAGCAGGCGACCGCCGCGGGGATAAAGGTCGTCGTGACGACGAAGAACGCCGCGACCTACTTCACGCCCGCCGGCGGCTTCACCGTTCGGGACTTCGGTTACGAGGTGGATCAGCCGGTCTGCTCGCTCACGTCGGCCTACCTCTCGGAGTACACGCTGAGCTGCCCCTATCCGGATACGCACTGGGGAAAGCAGTCGGGCGGCGCTGCGGCGGAGAAGCTGATCTCCCAAGCGATGGGCGCCACGGACAAGAGCAAGGCTGCTTCGCTGTGGCGGGAGTGCCAGCTCCAGCAGTTCAACCAAGGCGGTTACTTGGTGTGGGGCAACCTACCCTACGTCGATGCAGCGGCCAGCAACGTGCGAGGCCTCAGGGCCGGCGCGGGCTTCAGCTACAACAACTGGCGACTGCTGGACGGCTGGATCGATTAGCACGGCCTCGCCGGTGACGGTCATGCACGCAGCCTGATGGTCGTCGTACCCGACGCAGTCGTTCCAACGCCCGAGGCTGAGCCGCGACGCTTTCGCGCGGCGCGCAAGCACCCGATCGCCGGCTTCGTTGCGAGGCGAGTCGCGACGGGGATCGTGACGCTGTTTGTCGTCTCGATCCTGATCTTCCTGGCCACGAACATCCTTCCCGGCAACGCGGTGACGGTCATTCTCGGTCGTAGCGCTACGCCCGCTGTGGTTCACCGCCTCGAGCGCCAGCTGAATATCGACAAATCCGTGCCGGCTCGCTACTTCAGCTGGCTGGGCGGGGCAGTGCATGGAGATTTCGGGAAATCGGTCGTGGCCGAGGTCGAGTCCAAACCCAATACCGCCGTCTCGTCGACGCTTGGCGACCCGCTGAGGAACAGCTTCGTACTGGCGGCCCTCACGACGGCCCTCCTGATTCCGCTCACCCTTCTGCTGGGGGCGGTCGCAGGCATCAAGGCCGGGCGAGCAGCCGATCACGTGATCTCATTCCCCGCCCTGGTCATGGGTGGGTTGCCCGAATTTGTCACCGGGACGATTCTGATCTACGTGTTCTTCAACAAGCTCGGCCTCCTTCCGCCGGTGGCGTTGCTCAGCCCCGGAGAATCCCCGTTCTCGAACCTCAAGGCGCTCGTGCTTCCGGTCTTGACCTTGCTCGCGGTGGCCGCTGGAGCAGGTGTGCGCCAGGTGCGAGCTGGCATGGCCGAGACGCTCCAGCAGGACTACATCCACTTTGCCCGTCTCAATGGGGTGCGCGAACGGCGCGTGATCTGGCGCTATGCGCTGCGCAACGCACTCGCGCCAAGCGTGCAGATAATCGCGCAAAACCTCCAGTACCTGGTGGGCGGAATCATCATCGTCGAGAGCGTTTTCGCCTATCCGGGCATCGGTACCTATCTCGTCAACGCGGTCACGTCCCGGGATGTCATCGAGGTGCAAGCAGCCGCAGTGATCCTGGCGGCGTTGTACATCGCAATCAACCTGCTCGCCGACCTGATCGTGGTCTTCCTGGTCCCCAAGCTCAGGACCGGGATGCGATGAGCGCGCTGTCGCTCCCCGCGCGCCGGCGTCGTATCAGGCTTCCTCGCGCTGTGGCCGCCGACTGGGGCGGACGCATCGGCGCCGTCCTGCTCGCATTCATCCTCTTGGTCGCCATCCTGGGCCCGCTGTTCGCCCCCCACGACACGACGACGCCGATCGGGATCCCTGGCGCGGGGCCGAGCTCCTCGGCTCCCTTCGGCCTCGACTTTCTCGGTCGTGATGTCCTCAGCCGGGTCCTGAGCGGCGGGAGATCCACGCTGCTGCTCGGTGGCGCCGCGACCGCCCTGACCTACCTCGTCGGAATCACCGTGGGGCTCGTCGCCGGTTACGCGCGCTCGATTGCTGATCCACTGCTCATGCGCACCGTCGATGTCTTCCTGTCGTTCCCGGCGCTTCTTGTGATGCTCCTATTTGTCACGGCCTTCGGGGGCGGCCCCGGGGTGCTGGTAGGTGCCGCCGCGATTGTCCTTTTCCCGGGAGTGGCGCGCATCGTTCGCACGGCCACGCTGGAGGCCTCGACGAGAGGCTACGTCGAGGCCGCCGTCGCGCGGGGTGAACGGACGGCAAACGTACTCCGGCGAGAAATCCTCCCCAACATCGCCCCTTCGATCGTCGCCGACCTCGGAATCCGCTTCAGCTGGTCGATCATTCTGATCGCGAGCGTCAACTACCTCGGCCTCGGCCTGAGACCGCCGACGGCCGACTGGGGGCTGATGGTCTCCGAGAACCGCGAGATCGTCTCGACCAACCCGCTCTCGCTGCTGGCGCCCGCCGCCATTCTTGCCCTCCTGATCATCGCGGTGAACCTGGTCGGGGACGCCTACGTTCGTCAGCGTGCGCGGTCCGGGGACCTGACGTGAGCGTCCTCCGCGCAGCCAACCTCCGAGTCGAGCTGGGAAACGGTGACGCGATCATCGACTCGGTTGATCTGGAGCTTCAGCCGGGCGAGATCCTGGGCCTGGTCGGGGAGTCCGGATCAGGCAAGACGACGACCGCGCTCTCGATCTTCGGCTACAACGCCGCCCCCCAGAAGCTGACTGCCGGCGAAATCGAACTCGCGGGCAAGGAGCTCCGGACGAAGCGGGAGTTTCAGCAGGCGCGAGGGAACCTCGTTTCGTACGTGCCGCAAAACCCCGGCACCGCGCTCAACCCAGCGCTCCGGATCGGGGACGCGGTCCTCGACATGGTCCGGGAACGGAAGAAGGACCAGAACGCGTCGGCGCTCCTCGAACGGGTGGGTCTGCCCCCGGGCCGGGAGTTCGCCCGCCGCTATCCCCATCAGCTCTCAGGGGGCCAGCAGCAACGCGTGTGCATCGCCGCATCGCTGGCGCCGAATCCGGCCGTGCTCGTACTAGACGAGCCGACGACCGGCCTCGACGTGGTCACCCAGGACCGGATCCTCAAGGAGCTGCTGCGGCTGCGGGATGAGGAACACGTGGCGATGCTGTACATCACCCACGACCTGGCGGTCGTCGCCCAGATCGCCACGCAGATCGCTGTCATGTACGCCGGCCACATCGTCGAGCAGGGTCCAGCCGCCGAGATCCTTTACCGCCCGCGGCACCCCTACACGCGTGGGTTGATGGCTGCGACTCCAGACCATTTGCGCCCGCGCGCTCTGGAGGCGATGCCGGGGACCGCAGTCGGCGTGGGTGAGCGCCCGCCCGGGTGCCCGTTTGCACCTCGGTGTCCTCAACGCCAGCCACACTGCGAAAGGGAGCTGCCGCCGCCTGAGCAGATCGACCCTCGGCACTACGTGCGTTGCTACGAATGGCGGAATACGCCAGCTGTCGGGTGGACGGCGTTCGTGCCCAAAGCACCCACGGCGGGGGCCACACCCCTGATGACCGTCGAGGGATTGGGTGCCGAATATCGCACCGGCGGGGAGCGCGTCACCGCGGCGAAGGACGTCTCATTCCAGGTCGAGTCGCATGGCTGCGTGGCCTTGGTCGGGGAGTCAGGGAGCGGCAAGACGACAATCGCCCGTGCGATCGCTGGCCTACACGCGCCCTCGCGGGGGCAGATCCTGCTCGACGGGGAGCGCCTCGAGCCTTTGGCTCGAAAGCGTACGGTGAAGCAGCGTCGGCGCATCCAGATCGTCTTTCAGAATCCAACCGAGGCGCTCAACCCGCGCCATTCGGTCGCCGACGAGATCGCCCGTCCCGCCCGTCTGCTGCGCGGCCTGGGCGGCCGAGCGGCCGCCGCCGAAGTCGAGCGGCTACTGGAGGCGGTCCGGCTTCCGGCTCGAATCGCCAGGCGGTACCCGCGCGAGCTCTCAGGTGGCGAGCGTCAGCGTGTCGCCATCGCCCGGGCGCTGGCCGCGGACCCAGCCCTACTGGTCTGTGACGAGATCACCTCCGCCTTGGATGTCTCCGTCCAGGCGGTGGTGCTCGAGCTGCTCCGGGAGTTGCGCCGGGAGTTCGGTCTCTCGGTGATCTTCATCTCCCACGATCTGGGTGTTGTTGCGACGATCGCTGAGCAGGTGCTGGTGCTGAACGAGGGCGTGATCTGCGAGCGCGGACCCACGGCCGAGGTGCTTGGTTCACCTCAAGATCCGTACACGCAGCGTCTGCTGGACGCCGCGCCGAGCCTGAGCGCGGCCATCAGCACGTCGAACGCGGTCGCGGCCGGCTAATTTCGCGATTGGGCGGTGGTCTGACGGCCCGCCGCCGAGTGGTTCTCGAGCTGCGCCTTCATGAGAGAGAGGGCCGCCGGCTCGTCGATCGTAGCGAGCAGGCCGGCCGCCGCGAGGATGTAGCTGTGATCAATCACGATCGACGGGGTCTTGGGAGTGAGGGCCTGCGTGTCGCAACGTTCAAGCGCCGCCCCAACCAGGTCGCTTGCCCGCGCGTTGTGCGCGAGGATGCCACCGGTCCCGATGACGATCGGAGCATCACGAAGGTCCGGCCCGTCGACCGAGAAGCGGACGTCTTGGTTCGGCCGAACGCGGACCGTTAGCCGACCGCAGTGTCGCTCCAGCGCGTAGGTGAGGCATGCGGTGGCCAGAGCGCTGTCCACCCCCTGGTCATCGTCACGGGGGAGGAAAGACGGGTCCTCGGTCCTTTTCGCGACCGCGTGTTCCACCTCAGCTGGGCTGCGTGCAGGCCGAAGCTGCTCCAGTATCCAGTGGCGGTCCTGCTCCAGCACCGACGCGGCGCTCGACCGGAGTCCAAGGTCGCCTTGAACCGAGCGCAGGACGGGAAGGATCGGCAGGAGAGGCTGGTTCACGCCTGGGGTCGTCCGCGACCGCCCGGTCGCGGAATGCACGTCGGTCGTAGCTCCGCCCACGTCAATGACGACGGCTTCGGACCAGCCCGGGATCCCATCGGCGCCCCGCGCCAGCAACTCCGTCGCGGTGAGCACGGCTTCGGGTGTCGGCATCACGACCGCACGGCCGAACTCGTCCGTCTCACTGAGCCCCTTGCCAGCGATCACGTGATCGAGGAACGCGCGTCCTATCGCCTCGCGCGCGGGGGCGACGTTCAGCGTCGAGATGTTGGGCAGGACGTTCTCGACGACCTCCGCTCGCCGACCGCTGGCCGCCAAGACGTCAGCCACCTGCGCCGCGATGTCGCGATTACAGGCGACAACAAAATGCGTGTCGACACCGGCGTCCGCGACTGCTTCTGCGCTTTCGAGGACCATCCTTCGTTGACCGCCGTCAGTTCCGCCGGAAAACAACACGATGTCCGGATCTGCGACCTCGAGCGCCCGTCGGTCGTTGTCGCCGAGGCGACCGCTCAGCACGAGCTCTACGCGTGCGCCCGCGTTGAGCGCGGCCTGGCGAGCGGCAGCAGCCGTCAGGTCCTCGACAAGACCGACCGCGGCAACCCGCAAGCCCCCGCCAGCACTTGATGCGGCCAGCCTCGCCTCGATCGTCACGCTCGGGCCAACCGTCGATAACGCTTCGCCGGCTGCTGATTGGTAGCCGTTCATCACGTCAGAGTCGGCCGTGGTCGGAGCCTGCGCGTGGCATACGAGCCGTCCCGTCTGGAGCTCCACCAGCGATACCTTGGTGAACGTGCTGCCGAAGTCAGCTAGGAGCGCGGTTTTCACGGGCAGCTGAGTTCTCGTGTCTCGGGCTCAGGTTCTGTGCTGCCGCGGGTTCGCGGTAGCCTACGTGGCTGGACAACCTGTCCAACCAGGGTTATGATGGCAAACCGCGGTTCGGTAGCGAAGAGCCCGCAGTTTCTTCCGTGAGAGGGGCGCTTGCATGACCACTGAGCTCGATCTCCAAACGCTGATTCCAGATGCTCTGCCGCCGGGTGACGAAATCGTCCGCGAGGGCATGGATCTGGGACGGCAGGTCGATCGTGCACGTTCGATGTTCAACGAGCAGAACGGCGTCGGTTCCGAACGTGAATGGCGGGAGCGGGCACGTGCGGAGGGATTTCTCTGTACGTGCATGAACATCGGTCTGGCAACGTGGGCAGACACCCGCGAGGCACTCGGCTGCATCTACGAGGACGCGCTGTCGCGAGGCATCCGTCCGCCTGATCGATTCAACCTATTGGCTGAGCGTCGCATGGGGCTCCCCAAGGGTATGCGCGCCGACGCCCCTCAGGAGACAGGGCCGGTGCTTTGGACAGACCAGGACTGGTGGGAACTCGCGCACACGGTTCCGATTCAGCCCCAGGCGGCGGACAACATGATCGGTGGGCCCGGATCGGTGGATAACGCGCTCGACGCCCTCCGCGTCGGTATCACGCACATTGGCGTGTTGTCGCAATATTGCTGGCGATGGCCGTATTGGGACGACGAGGTTGCCCAGACGGTGAGCGTCGTGAAGGCAGCGGGTGCACTCGCCGCCTGGCGCGAGCAGGGCGTGTGTTTTGACTCCTACTTGGAGGATGGATATCCGGGCGTCTTCCACGACTACGCCAACTACGTCGGCTGGGCCATCGTGGAGCGGTACATCTCCGAGGAGTTGATCGGCGCCCCGTACTCGTGCTCCTGGGGGGGCTTGACGCAGAATCCGATCACCAAGTCCGCAGTGACACTCGCGCTCGAGGCGACGAACCCTGACCGGGTTCCCGCTGGTTTCGTCCAGGGAGACACGATCGGGAACACCCCTGACTTCGAGGCGAACGCGGCTGTCCTCTCAAGCGACGTCCTGTTCATGAAGCTCGTTGACGCCCACTACCGGCTGGGCGGTGCGCCGATTGCGGTGCCCGTGACCGAGACAGAGCGGATCCCCACCTGGCGAGAGGTCGCGACGGCACAGGCGATCAGCCGGCGACTTGAGTATTACGTGCCGCTCGTTGACGGAGCCATTGATTGGCGGACGATCGAGGCACTCCGCGATCAGCTCGTCCAGGGGGGGCTGCGGTTCCGGGATTCGTTGCTCGGAACGTTCCGTGCCGCTGGTATCGACATACGAGACCCGGCTCAGATGCTGTTCGCTCTCCGGGCGATCGGAGCCCAGCGCTGCGAGGAGTTGTTTGGGGCGGGACAACCGGATCCGGCGTTCCCGCGCGGGCGCCGCCCCATCCTCCAGACAGACCTCGTGCGGGACACGATGGAACGGCGGGAGCACCTGCTGGCCGAGCTTGCGGCTCGCCGACCCAGCAACGGCGGCCAGAGTCGCAAGGTGGTCGTGAGCTCGACGGATGTCCACGAGTTCGCGGAGTTTCTCCTCACGTCGGTTCTGAGCACCGCCGGCAACGAGGTCATCGACTTCGGTGTCAACCGAGATCCCGAGGACATCGTCAAGGTTGTCGTCGAGACCGACGCCGACGCGGTCGTGATAACGACTCACAACGGCGTCGCACGCTCATTCGCCGTCACGCTGCTTGAAGAGATGCGACGGGCTCAGGTTGACGAGAAGCCCGTGTTCATGGGTGGGGTCCTGAACGAGGACATCGACGGCTCCGACATCCCCATCGATGTGAGAGGCGACCTGTCGAAGCTTGGGATCAGGCTGCCGGCAGATATACCCGCGCTGCTCGATGAGCTCGCGGAGCTGGAGCTGGCCGGGCACGCCGCGGCGTAGGTAACGGCTGTGCTGGATTCTGAGTCTCGCCGGATTTTGGCCGGCCCGAATTACGCACACGTGGCGACGGTCATGGAGGATGGCTCACCGCATTCCGTGCCGGTCTGGATCGGCGTCGACGACCAGAATCGCGTCGTGTTCTACAAGGAGGACAGCTCGGTCGGCCTCCGGAACCTCAGGCGAGATCCGCGTGTGGCGATTTCGATTACCGACGTTCAGGATCCGTATCGGGCCGCGCTAATCCGCGGGCGCGTGGTCGAAATGCGTGGGGAGCCGGCGGCGGCCGAATGGCTCAACCAGCAAGCACTTGAATACACGGGGGAGCGCTACCCAGATCCGGTCCCGGAGGCCGGAACGTTGGTGGTCGTGGAGCCGGATCGGGTCACGTATCAGCACGCCGAAGGCTTCCGGCACGCGCCGCCCGGCTGAAGCCGGGGCTCGGCTGGTCGCCGTCCAAGCAGCACCCTCGCCTGCCCGGCCCCCCCGGCGCCCCACCGGAAGCACGCTGGTAGACATCCGGCGATGCCCAGCCTGGTCGTCGGTCCGCTCCTGCGCTACGTCGGTGAGACGGCGGCGACGGTGTGGGTGGAGACCGATGCCGAGTGCGAGGTCGAGGTCCTGGGGCATCGGGCTCGCACCTTTCAAATCGCCAACCACCACTACGCGATAGTCGCTGTCCAGGGCCTTCGCCCGGGGGAGGTCCAACCGTACGAGGTCGCGCTGGACGGGACTCGCTGCTGGCCGCAAGGCGACGCGCCCGCGAGTGTGATCCGCACGCTGCCGGTCGGCCAGAAGCTCCGAGTCGCCTTTGGCTCGTGTCGCGTGTCGGCACCGCAGCGACCGCCCTACGCGCTCAGCTGCGACGACCACGACGAGGGCCTCGGCGTGGACGCGCTCGACGCGATGGCAGTCAGGATGCAGGCGCGGCCCTACGGCGAGTGGCCGGAGCTGCTGCTGCTCGTCGGCGATCAGGTGTATGCCGATGAGGTCTCGCCGGCGGTCAAGCAGTTCATCCGCCAGCGTCGTGATGTCCGGCAGCCGCCGTGGGAGCAGGTCGCGGACTTCGAGGAGTACACGCAGCTGTATCGCGAGGCCTGGACCGATCCGCGGCTGCGGTGGCTGTTCTCGACCATGCCGACGGCGATGATCTTCGACGACCACGACCTGCACGACGACTGGAACACGTCCGAGGCCTGGGTCCGGCAGATGCGCGCCCAGCCGTGGTGGGAGGGCCGGATCATCGGGGCGTTCATGTCCTACTGGGTCTACCAGCACCTCGGCAACCTCTCGCCGAGCGAGCTGGCCGAGGACGGGCTCTATCGGCAGGTGACAAGCAGCGAGAACCCCACCGACGTTCTGCGTGCGTTCGCGATCCGCGCCGCCCATGAGACGGACGGCAGCCAGTGGAGCTACGCCCGGCCCCTGGGGACAAGCCGTCTGGTCGTCATCGACTCTCGCGCGGGCCGGGTCCTGAAGGACGGGCATCGCTCGATGCTCGACGCGGAGGAGTGGCAGTGGCTCGAGCGCCAGGTCACCGGCGGCGTCGATCACCTGCTTCTCGCCACCTCGCTCCCGTTCCTGCTCACGCCGGCGCTGCACTACCTCGAGGCCTGGAACGAGGCCGTCTGCGCGGGGGCCTGGGGGCGGCGCTTCGCGTCCCTGGGCGAGCGCATGCGGCAGGGCCTTGACCTGGAGCATTGGGCGGCCTTCGAGGAGTCCTTCGGCCGTCTTTCGCGAATGATCCTGGAGGTCGCCTCCGGCGCCCGCGGAGCGCCGCCGGCGACGATCACGCTGCTATCCGGCGACGTGCACCACACCTATCTGACGCGGGCATGGCCCGCTGGTGCAAATGGGAACGCCCCTGCCGCGGGCAGCCTGATCTATCAGGTCGTCTGCTCACCCTTCCGTCATCCTCTCGACGCTAACGATCGCCGCGCGATGAAGGGCGCGATGTCCAAGCCGGCGACCGCCGCCGCACGACGCCTGGCGCGAAGGGCGGGCGTTCCGGCTCCCGACCTGGCCTGGGAGGTTGTCGAGCCGCCGACCTTCGCCAACTCAGTCGCGACGGTGACCTGCGACGGGCGGTCCGCCGAGCTGATGATCGAGAAGACGGGGCCGGATTGGCGAAGCCCGACGCTCGAGACGGTTCTTCAGCGCCGGCTCACGTGACGGCCGCCGCCCGGCCGGGTCACTAGTCGCGGTGCTTGACGATCAGCCCCCACCCGCTCCAGGCCAACAGAACAAACGGCCTCCCGACGTGTTGGTCAGGGGAATGCGCCGTTCTGAGACGCCGTCCCGCGCGCCGCGGCGAGCCCGTACAGCTCTGGACGAAGGCATCCGGGCCTCCGCGCTGGCGCTGCTCCTGACACTCGGGTGCCTGGCCTGTCTTGCCGCCGCGACCGCAGGAGCGACGCCGCGGCAGTTGCCGCCGCCCAACCCCCTCGGCCTGGTTCCCGCCCCACAGAACGGAAATCCGCTGTCCGGTGCGACCTTCTACGTCGATCACGGGAGCGCAGCCGCGCTGGCGGCGCGGCATAACCCGCTGCTGAACGTGATCGCCGATCAGCCGGGCACGATGCGCTTCGGCTCCTTCAGCTGGCCGAGCCCCGGGGCCGCCGTCCACGACTACCTGGCGGCGGCGGCCCGTGCGGAGCCCGGGACGGTGCCGATGATCTCGACCTACCGGGTCACCGACGGTCACTGCGGCCACTGGACGCCCGCCTCCGCGGATGTCAGCAGCTACCACGACTTCGTCAACCAGTTCGCGAGGGGCGTCGGCCGGCATCGCGCCGTCCTCTTCCTGGAGATGGACGCCTTGATCACGTCTCCCTGCCTGACTCCGCAGGGCGTCACGATCCGGATGCACGAGCTGCGCTACGCGATCAACGTCCTCATGACCAGGTGCCCGCACCTGGTCATCTATCTCGATGGGGGTGCCGCCGACGCGCTCTCGGCGGGGCGCACGGCAAAGCTCCTGCGTGAGGCCGGCGTGGCCAAGATCCAGGGCTTTTTCCTCAACTCCACCCACTTCGATTGGACCTCGAAGGAGATCCGCTACGGGGAGAGGATCTCCCGGATGACGCACGGCAAGCACTTCGTCGTCAACACGGGCGAGAACGGCCAGGGCCCACTGATCCCGGCCGACCGCGTCCGCCAGGGCAACGAGGTGCTGTGTAACCCGCCCGGTCGCGGCCTCGGGCCCAAGCCGACGACCGACACGGGGTATCCCAAGGTCGACGCGTTCGCCTGGACGAGCAACCCGGGCGAGTCAGGCGGGGCCTGCGTCCCCGGCGCTCCGCCGACCGGCACCTACTGGCCGGCCTACGCCGCGATGCTCGTGCAGAACGCGGACTTCGCCGTGCGTTAGGCCGAGCCCGGCGTCAGCACAACCTTCATCGCCTCGTCTCGCTGTGCGAGCTCGACGGCTTGTTCCGCCGCCTCGAGCGGGAGGCGGTGAGAGACGAAGCTCTCGAGCGGCAGTCGCTCAAGGTTTCGGGCCAGCAGCTCCATCGCCGGGAGGTAGGACTCCGCGGTTTCGCCCCCGATCCCCAGCACCGCGACATTCCGGCTGCAGATGGCGGCATTGGGATTGACCTCGACCGGGCCCATGTCGACGAACGCGCCGGCCTCGACGACGGCCCCGCCGACGCGGACCATCTGCAGGCTGGTGACGAACGTCTCGGGGACGCCGCTGCAGTCGAGGGCGATGTCGGCCCCGCGGCCGGCCGTCTGCTCCCGGACCCGCGCCAGCAGCTCATCGGCCGCGAGCTCGCTCGCGTCGAGGACGACGTCGGCGCCGAACTCCCTGGCGTGCCGGAGCCGGTTGACGAAGCGGTCGATGGCGATGAGCTTTCCGGCTCCCATCAGCCGAGCCTTGATGAGGTGACACATGCCAAGCGGGCCGACGCCGTAGACGAGAACGGTCTCGGCGAACGTGTCGTTGAGGCGTCGGGCACGGTCAAAGCCGTGGGTTACGGCCATCGGCTCCGTCAGGACCGCGACGTGGTCGGGCAGATCGTCGGGCACCCGGAAGACCTTGGTGCCGGGGAGGAGGTACATGTACTCGCTCCAGCCCCCGAACAGGTACGGCGCCCGGGAGCAGTTCAGGCTGTTGCCGTAGTCCTCCATCCGCTCGCACATGTAGTAGGGCAGGCCGTTCTGGCAATACCAGCAGCGTCCGCAGCTGACGTTGGCCGCGGGCACCACCCGATCGCCGGCTCGAAGCGGCCGCCCCTCGCTGTCCAGAACCTCGCCGCCGGTGGCGGCGACCCGCCCGACGTTCTCGTGCCCGCAGATCAGCGGGTACTCGATCTGTCGCTCGTGCGGGGTTCCCGCGTACTGCCGCGTCTCACCCCGAAACGTGTGCTTGTCCGTGCCGCAGATACCCGACATCGACATCTCCAGGAGAACCGCGCCCGGCTCGACCTCGGGGAGCGGGAACTCCTCCACGGTGAGGACGCCCGGCGCCTTCATCACCGCCGCCCGCACGCTGCCGCTCATGGCGACGCCGGCGCCTGGCTCGAAGCCTGGGCCGCCCGCTCGTCCGCGGACGGCCACGGCCAGTCCTCGCCGACCGCCAGCGGTCGCTCGTAGACAGCGCTCGCCCGGGCGGCGACCCCCGTGGCCACGGCGTTCCAGTCGTCCTCGAGGGTGGCCGCTGCCCCGCCGGAGGTCTCGGCCGCCGCGCTGAGCGCGCTCGTCCCCTCCTGCACGGCCGCGCACGCGGCGACGAAGTGGGCGATCTCGGACCGGAAGGCGTCCTCGAAGCGAGCCTGGTAGTCACGCGGAAAGCGTTGCGCGCTGCTCACGTCGAGGACCGTGACCCCGGGGCCCCCGGCGCCGTTACCGACGAAGATCGATCCCTCGCGGCCCATGACCTCGGCGCGTATGTCGTGGCCGAAGGCGCAAGTGCGTGAGATGTGCGAGCTCGCCAGGCCGCCGCCGTCAAAGCTGACGGTGACGAAGGCGTTGTCGAGATCGCCCGCCTCGAGAAGTTGCCGATGCACCAGCGCCTGCCGCGCCGCCGAGACGCGAACCGGGCGCTGACCCAGCACCCAGGCGGCGGTGTCGTAGTCGTGCACCGCCATGTCGAGCAGGAAGCCCCCGGTATCCGCGGGATCCTCGCCGGCCGGGAACTCCTCGTCGCGGCTCGTCATGCGAACGACCAGCGGCTCACCGATCACGCCTTCGGTCACGAGTCGGCGGGCCTCCGCGAAGGCGGGGTCAAAGCGGCGCATGTAGGCGATCTGAAGCACGCTGTCCGTGGCTGATTCCGCCGCCACGCGGAGCCGGTCGTGATCGGCCAGGTTGGTGGCGCCGGGCTTCTCCAGCAGGACGTGCTTGCCGCCCTCGAGCAACGGCAGGGCGTAGCGCACATGCTCACGCGCCCGGCAGCAGAGGACGACGGCGTCGATCTCCTCCGTCCCGGGGACGTCGTCGTGCGACAGCGGCTTCACGCCCGCGCCGAGCGCTGCCGCCACCTCCGCCGCCCGATCGGGGGTTCCGCTCGCCACGGCCACGAGCTCGGCGCCGTCCTGGCGCATCACGTTGCGCGCGTGCATGATGCCGATCCCGCCCAGCCCCGCCACCGCGATCCGCACCGGATCGGCCACGCTCATCCCAGCGATCGTTCGTAGCTCCGGAGCGCGTCCAGCTGCTCTTCGACCTTGATGAACGCTGAGGCCAGACGCTCCATGGCGGCCTGATCGCGGTCAATCCAGTTCCAGCTCATCTCGAACGAACGCTCGACCTTGGCGTCGCAACCGGGAAGCTCAAGCGAGCTGTAATCCACCCCGGAGCGCGCCAGGCGGTCAGCCCACATGGTGCGCGGCGCCTGCGTGCCGGGGCGCAGCCGCTCCAGTCGGTGCAGCGGAGTCTCGATATAGCTGAAGGCGGGAACCCCCTCGGCCTGAAGCGCAGCCAGATAGGTCGGCTTGGAGATGCCCGCGTGCCCAGGGACGAAGTTGAGCGACACCATGTGGTAGACGGGCTCTCCGTCCGGGTATTCGGGCGCGCTCACGCTGGCGACGCCGTCGATCGCCTCGACGAACCAGGCGCGGTTCTGGATCCGGTTGTCGTTCTCCTCGTCGAGCTTGGCCAGCTGATGGACGAGGAGGATCGCGTTGAGGACGCTGACGCGGTAGGTGAGGTGCAGCGAGTCCATGTAGGGGCGGAGGTCTGAGGGGAAGCCCTCCTCGTCGGCCCGGCCGGCGTGCTCGGTGCCGCCCGCGTGCTGGCAGCTGATCACGGCGTTCCAGTACGCGTCGTCGCGGTTTGTCACCAGATAGCCCGCCTCGCTCGTGGCCAGGAGCTTGCCGCCCATGCATGAGAAGCCGGCGGCGTCCCCGAAGCCCCCGATCCGCCGGCCGTGGTGCTTGGCCCCGTGCGCCTGGCTTCCGTCCTCGATCAGGGCCAGACCGTGATCGGAGGCGAGTTTCGACAGCGCCGTCATGTTCGCGGGCTGGCCGTAGATGTGGGTGACCAGGATGGCCTCGGTCCGAGGCCCGATCGCCTCGCGCACCGAGTCCGCATCGAGCAGGCCGTGCTCGGGGTCGACGTCCGCGAACACCGGCAGCGCGTTGTTGTAGAGGATCGGCGAGGTCGACGCCCCCCACGTGTAGGGGGTGGTGATGACCTCCGCCCCGCCCGTGATCTGAAGCCCCATAAGGCACGCGTGCAGCGAGGCGTGGCCTGAGGAGGTGGTCAGGCAGTGGGCAACCTCGTGCCACTCGGCTATCGCCCGCTCGGCGGCGTCGATCCACGGATGCGCCCGTCCGAGGCCGACCATGTCGCCCTCACGCAGTACCTCGTCGATGTCCCTCCGGGCCTGATCCGTGAACCGCGGGTAATGCGGCTTGGAGGGAACGCCGACGGGGGTTCCGCCGAGGAGGGCAAGCCTCTGGTCGGTCGCGGCTGCGGACCCCGGTCCGGAGACTCTCGCGGCTTTCACGAGCGCGCGAGTGTAAACGATTCCATGAACCCGATCAACGCGTGTGGGTGGCGTTAGGGACGGTTGACACTGGCCTACGTCAGATGTATAAGACCGCGCCCAAGGGGGTCATGAAACCGCATTTCATATATGAGCCGTGCAATCGGCTCCACAGCTTCCGGGGGCGCGAGGCGCCCCGCGTGATCGCCCTGTTCTACCTCTCCTGTCGGCCGGCGCCGCCGTGAGCATGTCCCTCCGCGCCCGCGTACGGTCAGGCGAACCGTCGGTCGGTACGTTCGTCAACCTCGGCTCGGTCCTGGCCGCGGAAACGTGTGCACTCGCGGGCTTTGACTGGTTGGTGGTGGACCTCGAGCACGGAGGCGGCGGGGAGGAGGCGCTGGTTGGGCAGGTGCTCGCGGCGGGAATTCATCAGGTTCCAGTGATCGTACGCGTCGAGAGCGCGGAGCGGATCCGCTCAGGCCGGGTGCTCGATCTCGGTGCTGCCGGCGTCATGTTCCCGCGCCTCGGGGGTGCCCAGGACGTGGCCGGAGCGGTTCGTCATGTGCGGTATCCGCCGGACGGCGACCGCGGCGTCGCCACCTACAACCGGGCGTGCGGCTTCGGAATGCGCCCGGAGGCGATCGAGACCGCGAATGACCGCATCCTCGGCGTCGTCCAGATCGAGACGCTCGAGGCCCTGGCCGAGGTGGGGGCGATCGCGGAGATTCCAGGCGTCGACGTCCTGTTCGTCGGCCCCGTCGACTTGACGCACGCGTTGGGCGTGCCGGGAAGGCTCGACGCACCTGAGTTCCAGGTCGCGCTCGGCTCGGTTGTGCAGGCAGCGCGCTCGGCCGGGATCGCCGCCGGCATCCTCGCCCCGACGCGTGAGCGGGCGCAGGATTTCGCCGAGGCCGGGTTCACCTTCCTCGGCGTGGCCTCGGATTCGGCGCTGCTGGCCACCGCGGCGCGGGCGGCGGCGTCGCCCATCAGCGCTGCGTCGGAGGTGGTCCCGGCTCGATGAGCGCAGCCTCGGTGAAGGTGCCCGCGGCGTCGGTCAAGGCGCCCAAATACTCGGCTCCGGCCGCCGGGTGCGCGGCCGACGTCCTGCTCGCCCTGGCTCGCCGCGGCGCCCAGCTCTCGTTGAGCGATCTGTCTGAGCACACCGGGCATACGAAATCGCTCGTCTACCGCGTCCTGGCCGAGCTCGAGCCCCGCGGCTACGTGACCAAGCTCGAGACCGGGCAGTACACGCTGGGGCTGGCCACGGTCGAGCTCGGCGGCGCGTTTGCGGTCCAGATGCCGCTGATGGCATCGCTGCGGCGGGTCTGCCGGCGGCTGGCCAAGCTGACCGAGGAGACCGTCAACCTCGGGGTGCTCCAGGGCGACCAGGTTCTCTACCTCGTACGCGAGGAAGGCGGCCGGTCGGTGTTCGCGCTCTCCACGGTGGGCAAGCTGTTGCCGGCTAACGCGGTGGCGCTGGGTAAGGCGCTCCTGGCCCTGCACACGGACGACCAGCTGAGGGACATCTTCGCCGCGCAGCTCGGCCAGCACGGGCAGCTGACGGCGATCACCCATGACACGATCACGAGCGTCGACGAGCTCATTGCAGAGCTCGGCCGGGTGCGCGACGCGGGGCACGCTGAGGAACACGGGGAGGCGGTGGCGGGGCGCTGCTGCATCGCCGTCACCGCGCCGTTTCGGCAGGTCCAGACGCGTGCAGTTGGAATCAGTGTCTCGATGAACGAGGCCCGCTTCGCCGGAGCGCGTGAGATGGTGCTGAACGGGCTGCAGGAGGCCCGGGACCAGATCGCGCGTGAGGTCCGGGGTCGGGCCGCGGTGGGAGAGGAAGCATCGACGGCTGAGCTGATGATCGGAGGAATTTCCCAGTGGTGACCGCTCAGGCGAGCCCGACCGAGGATCAGGCCACGGCCGCGCCACCCGCGATCTCGTTCCGCGGCGTGTCGAAGCAGTACAGCGGCCACACCGCGGTCGAGTCACTCGATCTGGACATAAACGAGGGTGAGTTCTTCTGCCTGCTCGGCCCCTCGGGCTGCGGGAAGACGACGACCCTCAACCTGATCGGCGGATTTGCGGTCGCCTCCACGGGCGAGATCCGGATTCGCGGCGAAATCGTCAACAAGACGCCGCCGCACCGCCGAAAGGTCAACACCGTCTTTCAGTCCTACGCCCTGTTCCCGCATCTGAACGTGCGTGACAACGTCGGCTTCGGCCTGCGGATGGCCAGGGTCCCCCGGAGCGAGTCCGATACGCGTGTGGTCGAGGCCCTCCGGCTCGTGGCCCTCGACGCATTCGCCGATCGCTACCCGGCTCAGCTCTCGGGGGGTCAGCAGCAGCGGGTTGCCGTTGCGCGGGCGCTGGTCAACCGCCCCGCGGTGCTGCTGCTCGACGAGCCGCTCGGATCGCTTGACCTCAAGCTCCGCAAGCGCCTCCAGGTCGAGCTCTCACAGATTCAGCGGGAGATCGGGACCACCTTCGTCTTCGTCACCCACGACCAGGGGGAGGCGATGGCGATGGCCGACCGCATCGCGGTCATGAACGAAGGGCGGGTTGAACAGATCGGGACGGCGAAGGAGATCTACAGCCAGCCGGCGTCGCGCTTCGTGGCCGACTTCATCGGCGAGTCGAACTTCATCGGCGTCGAGTGCACCAACGGGACGGCGGTGACCTCACGGGAAAGGATCCCGCTCGCGGCGCGTGCGTCGCGGGATTCCGGCAGTGGCACGCTGATGGTGCGTCCGGAATCGGTTCGCCTGGCACCCGCTTCGCAAAATGATCCAGGTCTTCTCGGCACGGTGGTGAAGGTGTCCTTCCTTGGCAGCTTCACCCGGGTCAGCATCGACTGTCCGGCGGCCGACGATCCGGTGATCGTCGACATGCCAGGCGAACCAAATGAGCAGGTAAGGGAGAACACATTGGTAGCGCTCCGCTGGGAGCCCGAAGCCGCCGTGTTGTTTCACGACGCGTAGCAGGAATTAATGAGAGGAGAAGAGATGAGTGACGAGTTGATCACCCGGCGCGACGCGCTTCGGGTCGGGGCGATCGGGGTCGGAGCCCTGGGCCTTGCGGCCTGCGGCAGCAGCGGGAGCTCAGGGAGCTCGAGTTCCGGTTCCAGCTCAGCTGTGGTGAACAGCAAGAGCCCGGTGACTCTGAACATGCTCACCTGGAACGACCACTACGACCCCTCAGTCCAGTTGCCGGCGGTCAAGAAGGAAACCGGCATCAGTGTGAACGTCACCCTTGGCTCAGACGACGCCGGGATGTTCATCAAGGCCCAGCAGAGCGGCCAGTTCGACATCGTCTCCGCGGACGCGCTGTGGGTGCCTTACTACAACAAGAACGGGCTCATCTATCCGTTTGACATCAACGAGATCCCAGTGTCGAAGGAGCTCTACTCGGTCTCCCGGGACTTCCAGATCTGGCAAAGCAGTTCCGGGTACCTGGCGTATCCACGCGCCTGGTCCGCGCTGCGGATCTACTACAACCCCAAGTACGTCAATCCGGCGCCCACCTCGTATCACGCGCTGCTGGATCCGAAGTACAAGGGCAAGTTCGTACGTGAGAACCAGCCCACCGACATCATGGCGGAGGCGGGCCTGGCCACGGGTGCCAAGGATCCCTACAACATGACGACGGCGGAGCTCAGCCGCGCCACCGAGTTCCTCAAGGCGGCCAAGCCGGCCTTCCTGACCCTGGTTTCCCAGAACACCGGGGTGGTCCAGGCACTCACCAACGAATCGGCATGGTTCACCTCCGAGAACCTCGGCACCGACATTCGGGTCAAGGAGGCCGGCGGCCCGTTGATCAAGGCCGCGGTGCCCTCGGAGGGCGTGATCGGGTGGTTGGACGCCGAGATGAAAATGAAGACGTCCCACGCCAACCGCTTCAGCGAGTTCATCAACGCCTGGGGCCAGGCGCAGTACATCCCGCCCCTGTTCAAGCAGTTCAAGGAAGCCTGGTTCAACGAGAAGGCGTACAAGCTGCTCGTCAATCAGGGACAGGGCGAGTTCGCCGACGCGCTCCTTTACAACAAGCCGGAGGAGGCGATCAAGGCCCACCTCAAGGGCCCGTCGAAGAACATCAGCGCCTACATCCAGGCCTTCAACTCGGTGTTCGGCGCCTAGTCGCTTGGGTGCTGCGGCCGAGTGGTGATGGGTTCAGCCACTGAGCTTCGGATAGCCGTCGGATGACCATCTCGGCAGCCCCTGTGTCGAGTGGTCCTCCGGCGGCTGCCCGGACCCCATCGGAGCGCCGGTTCAGCGCGCGTCGAGTCGTGTCGACGATGGCGCAATACACCGGGTTCGCCCCGGCGATGGTGCTGTTCGGCCTGTTCTTTGCGGCGCCGATGGCGCTGATCGTGGCCTACAGCTTCTGGACGCAGAACGGCTATCAGGTGGTCTCGCAGTGGACGACGGCGAACTACCAGCAGGTATTCAGCACCTCGGTCTACGTCAACACGTTCCTGACCACCCTGTGGATGACGGCGGCGGCGACGGCGGTGACGCTTGCCGTCGCCTTCCCCTTCGCCTACTGGCTGGCCAGGTACGTCAGCCGCCGGTGGCAGCGGCCGCTGCTCTTCCTGGTCATCCTGCCCTTCTGGGTGAGTTACCTGCTGCGGGTCACCTCGTGGGTGATCGTGCTCGGTAACCACGGGGCGTTGTCTCGGCTGCTCGGGCTCGTCGGGCTGAGCACGCCGTCATGGCTTCTCTATGACCGCCCGGCGGTCATCTTCGTACTCGTCTACCTGTATTTCCCGTTCGCCGCGTTGACCCTGTTCGCGGCGCTCGAGCGGTTTGACTGGCGCCAGTTGCATGCCGCCATGGATCTGGGCGCCACCCAGGCCCGGGCGTTTCGGCAGGTGATGCTGCCGCAGATAAAGCCGGGGATCACGACGGCGGTGATCTTCGTATTCATTCCCATCCTGGGCGAATACCTCACCCCGGAGCTGGTCGGAGGCACACGCGGGGTGATGATCGGCAACCTGGTCGACAACTTCTTCCAGGAGGCCCAATACGCCGAGGGGGCGGCGATCGCCATCCTGATCGCGGCCGTGGTTGTCGTCCTGCTCGTGATCTTCCGCAAGTCGCTCGAGGTCAGGGGTGAGATGTATGGCGGCTGAGTCGGCCAGCATCGAGATCGCCTCCGGCCGCGCGCGCCTGGCCCGTGGTGGCCTCGTCGGCTGGGCGGTCCTGATCTACGTGTTCCTGTTCAGCCCGATCGTGCTGCTGATCCTGCTCAGCTTCAACAAGAACCGCTACGGGACGTTCCCGATCACCGGCTGGACGCTGCACTGGTTCACGACCATCGCCAACAGCCCCGATCTGCAATCTGCGATCAAGACGTCACTGCGGGTAGCGCTCGAGGTGACACTGATCAGCGCGGTCGTTGGCACCTCGGCCGCCTTCACCCTGGTTCGGAGCCGGCTGCGCTTCCGAACCGCATTCCGGATCGCCTTCACGCTGCCGATCATGATCCCGGGCGTCCTGATCGGGGTCAGCCTGCTGTCGTTCCTCCGGCAGGGGCTCGGGCTTCAGCTCTCGACGACGACGGTGGTGATCGGACAGTCCGTGTACACGACGCCGTTCGTCCTCCTGATCGTCGCCTCCCGGCTCGAGGGCTTCGACCGCTCGCTCGAGCGCGCGGCAAGCGACCTGGGCGCGAATGCGCTCCGCCGCTTCCGCCACGTGATCCTGCCTCTGATCGGCCCCGCGGTGTTCGCCGGGGCGCTGTTCGCGTTCACGCTGTCGCTCGACGAGTTCGTGATCACGTTCTTCATCATCGGCGCGCAGATCACCCTGCCGATCTACATCTACACGCAGATCAAGTTCGGCATCACCCCCTCGATCAACGCGGTGGCCACGCTGCTGATCGTCATATCCCTAGGGATCACCGCTCTAGGCCTGGTCATCCCACGCATCCTGCGAACGATGATTCGGCGAGTCCGGGGACGGCGCGCCCAGCAGCTGCAGGCGGTTTCGCCCGCCGCGTCCGAGCCCGCGTGAGGGGCAGATGACGCCGCGCCTGAGAGTCGGGGTCGTGGGCTGTGGGGTGATCGCGCAGGTCATGCACCTCCCGCATCTGAGCCAGCTCGAAGATAGGTACGAGCTCGTCGCGGTCTGCGACCTATCGCCGAGCGTGGCCGAGACGTGCCGGGAGCGGTTCGGGGCGGCGCGGGCGGTCACCCGGTGGCAGGAGCTCGTCGACATGAACCTGGACGTGGTGCTCGTCCTCACCTCGGGAAGCCACGCTCCGGTGGCGATCGCCGCCGCGGAGGCCGGCTCCAACGTGTTCGTGGAGAAGCCGATGTGTCTCAGCCCCGCCGAGGGGCGCTCGATGATCGACGCGGCCTCCCGTTCCGGCGTGCGGCTGATGGTGGGGACGATGAAGCGCTATGACCCGGCGTACCAGCGCCTGGTCGAGCTGCTACCGGGGGTGGAGGACCTGCGGATGGTCCGGGTCACCACGCTCGAATCGCCATTCGAGCCGTATGTGCACCATTACCCGCTCGTCGCCGCGCGCGACGTTCCCGCCGATCTGATCGAGGCCCTGCGTGAGGAGGACGCCCGGCGGCTGGAGGCCGCGTTACCGGAGGCGGATGAGAACACTCGCTTCTGCTACCGGTGGATGCTTCTCGACAACCTGGTCCATGAGCTCAACGCCCTGCGCGGCGCACTGGGCGAGCCGGATCGCGTGAGCTTCGCCGACCTGTCCCCGCGCGTGGTCGCCATACACATGACCTTCGGCGGGGTCGAGTGTCACCTCTCTTGGGTCGATCTTCTGTCGGGCATCGCGCGGTATCGCCAGGAGTTCATGTTTCTGGCGCCCGATGAGCGGCTGACCCTGACATTGCCCTCGCCCTATCTGCGGAACATGCCCAGCCAGCTCACCGTCGAGGGGGGTGAGCCGGGAAGCGCGCATTCGTGGGCACGGGTCGAGACCGTCTCCTACGACGAGGCGTTCAAGCGTGAGCTTGTCGAGCTCCACGCCGCGATCAGCGATGACCGCACGCCGCTGACCGACGGTGAAGACGGCCTGCACGACGTGATGCTGTGCCGGGCCATCGCCCAGGCTCACCTCGACCGCGGCCCGATCGAGAACCCGAGCCGGGAGGCAGTCGGAGCCTCGGCCGACGACGGAGCCGTCGCGAGCACGCGCATCGAGTCGTAGTCGGCGTCCGAGGTCCCGATGAAGCGCTCCTCCCGGACCCACGGCAGGGGGGTCGCGGGATCCGGAGAGTCGATCTCTCGGGCCAGGCGGTGGGCGTCGAAGATCGCGTCGGCGACCTGCGGGCGGGGGCTGACGCAGTCCCCGGCTCGGTAGACGGCCCGGACACCGGCATCGGGCCACTGACCCGAGCGCGCCTTCAACTCCCGGTAGAGCTCGCTTCGCGGAATGCGCTGGGTGACGAGGACGATCGCGTCCGCCTGCCACGGGACGGGTCGCCCGCCCGGCAAGCGCGGCACCCCGCAGACGACGCCCGGTTCGATCGCGGTGACCGCGTGGTCACGCACGAGTTCGACCCCCAGCTCGACGAGCAGGGGGATCATCAGCTGGTCCTCGCCGGTGTGATGCATGTAGGGAGCGATGGCGCTCCGCGGGGTCACGTACCTGACGCGCCTGCCCTCGCGCGCGTAGCGCTCGGCCAGGCTCACGCCCATGAAGTAGCCCTCCGCGTCATATACGAGGACGCGCTCGCCCGGTGGCGCCTTACCCTCGACCATGATCTGGTCCGGGGTGAGGACGTGGGGCTGCTCGGCGTCGGCGCCGGGCAGCGGCGCGCGGGTGACCGAGGACAAGCCGTCGCGGGCCCAGGTCGATCCCGTGGTGAGGATCACGATCTCGGCGCCGTAGTCGAGGATCTCATCCGCACTCAGCGCTTTGCGCGGAATGACGGTCAGGTTGGGCAGCTTGCCCGCGAGCGTCAGGCGATGGTGGATGACGCGCGCCCACTCAGCCAGCCCGGGCAGACGCGGGACCCACTCCATATGCCCGCCCGGGCGATCAGCGGCGTCGACCACGTGGACGTACTCGACCCCGCGGCGAGCCAGGACCACCCCGCACTCGAGCCCGGCCGGACCGGCGCCCACGACCAGGACCCGCGACAAACCGTTGCCGACGGGCGTGAAGCGCTCCGGGTGCCAACCCCGCCGGTACTCCTCGCCGGTGGTCGCGTTCTGGGTGCAGATGATCCGCGTCGCCGTGTTCACCCGGGACACGCAGACGTTGCAGCCGATGCACTCACGAATCTCATCCAGCCGCCCCTCGGAGATCTTCTCGGGCAGGAACGGATCCGAGATCGAGGAACGCGCGGCGCCGATGATGTCCTGTTGGCCGTCGCGGATGACCTGAACCATCGTGTCCGGGCTGGTGAAGCGGCCGACCGCGACGACCGGCTTCATCGTGTGGGTGCGAACCCGGCGCACATATTCGCCCTGAAAGTTCTCCGCGTAGAACCGCGACGGGCCGAGGTCCTTGCCCCAGGTGTTGCCCTCGCCGCCGACCTGCACGTCCCAGAAGTCGACCAGGTGGTCGGCGAGGCGGATGAAGCCCGCGCCCTCGTGCTCGGCGCGGATGCCGTGCTCGCTGTCGTCAAGGGTGTCGATGCACATGCGGGCGGTGATGGCGCAGTCGTCGCCGACCGCGGCTCGGACCAGCTCGAGCGTCTCCAGCCAGAACCGGGAGCGGTTCTCGAAGCTCCCGCCGTACTCGTCGCTGCGCTGGTTGTAGCGGCTCATCAGGAAGGTCATGGGCAGCGCAACGAGCTCGGCGCCCATCACGTTCACGATGTCGAAACCGGCGGCCCTCGCCCGGTTAGCGGCGGCGACGTAATGACCCTGAACCCGGCGGATGTCGTCCTTGTCCATCTGAAACGACGAGCCCATGAACAGCCAGTCATCCGGGATCTCCGAGACGGCGCCGGCCGGCAGGCGTGTCTCGTAGCCGGTCACGTGCGCCCCGCTGGCCATCAGCTCAATGCCCGCGAGCGCGCCGTGCTCGTGCAGGCGGTCGCAGAGCAGGGCCCAGTTACGCACATCGGCGTCATCCCAGATCCGGGAGACGACCTCCCGTCCCGAATGGTCGTACTCAGGCGAGACGCTCGTCATCCCGGTGTTCACGACCGCCCAGCCGCCCTCCGCCTTCATGCCCCGGAACCCCGCCTCGGCGCCCGGAAACTGCGAGTTCAGGCCGTCCGCGTGGGGCGTCTGGTAGAAGCGGTTGCGCATCGTCTTGCGCCCGAGCCGGACGGGTTCGAAGAGAACCTCGTGGCGCGGGTCACGCACGATCGCTGTTCCTAGGCGCGCGGGGCGGTCTTAAGCGAGGTCATGAACTCGACCGCCCGCCTCACCCCCACCTCCCCGGGCAGGTAGGGATCCTCGTTCTCGATGCTCAGCTCACCGTCATAGCCGACGTCGTCCAGCGCTTCGAGAAAGCCGGTCCAGAAGCCCTCGGGACTCGCCTCGCCGACGGTTCTGAACACCCAGCTTCGCTGCGCCGGGTCCTCCCACGGCCGGGGATCGAGAACTCCGTCGAGGGCCACCTGTTCATCGTCGAGCTGCGTGTCCTTGAGGTGCACGTGGTAGACGGCAGGCCCGAGCGCGCGCACGACGCGCGCCGCGTCCATCTGCTGCCAGATCAGGTGACTTGGATCGAGGGTCGCCCCGACGATCGGGCCAAGGGCGTCGCGCAGGCGAAGCAGCGTGGTCACGTTGTAGACGAGGTGGAGCGGGTGAAGCTCGAAGGCGATCTTGCTCACCCCGTGGGCGCGGCCGAGGTCGCCGAACTCCTGCCAGACCCCGAGCGCCTCCTCCCACTGGCGCTCCCGGATGGCGGCGGTTTCCGGCGGCCAGGGGAACCAGATCCAGTTGATCGTTCGCCCCTGCGGTGAGTCGCCCGGGCAGCCGGACATGGTCACGAGCTTCTCGACGCCGAGCTCGCCGGCCAGTTGGATCGCGTTCTCGATGAAGCGCGCCTCCTCCTCGGCGCGCACCGGGTGCATGGGCCAGGCGGAGCAATTGATCGCGGCGAGGCGGAGCCCGCGAGAGGTGATCGCCTCGAGGAAGGCGCTCCGCGCCTGCGCGCTTGCGAGGAGCTCCTCGAGGTGCAGATGGGGCGCGCTCGACTGTCCGCCGGCGGCGATCTCGACCGAGCCGATGCCGAGGCTCGCGGCCAGGTCGAGCGCCGCCTCGAAACTGAGGTCCGGGACCGAGTCAGTGAGCAGGCACAGGTTCAACGACGCTCCGTCCTCAGCGCGCGAGTGTCCACTCGTGGTCGGGGTCGTTCTGAACCGCCCACTGCCGGACCGGGCCTGCCATCACGTTCAGGTAGTAGAGGTCGTAGCCCGGGGGCGCGGACACCGTGTGGTAGCCGCGTGGGACAAGGACGCAGTCCCGGTCCGAGAAGCTCAGCGTCTCGTCCAGCGTCCGGTCGTCGCTGTACACCCGCTGCAGACCGAAGCCGCGCGCGGGCGAGAGGCGGTGGTAATACGTCTCCTCGAGCGCGGTTTCGCTCGGCGGCTCCAGCCGATCGTGCTTGTGGGGTGGATAGCTCGACCAATGGCCAGCCGGAGTTATGACCTCGCACACGAGCAGCGACTCCGCCTCCTGGTCATCCATCAGGATCGGATGGATCGTCCGCTCGAGCGCGCCGTAGCCGCGGATCTCCGGGGTTACGTCTGAGCTTGGAAGGAGCCGCGCCGCGGCGCCGCGCCGGGCCGGGGCCCAGCAGAGCGCCACCTCGGTCTCGGCTCCCCCGGAGGTCCGGAGGCTGAAGCTGGTACCCGGCGGCAGGTAGACGGCATCGGGAGTGCCCGCCCAGGGATCTTCGCGGCCCCCGACGGCAGTCCAGCTGGCGGTCTCCGAGTTGATGTTGAGCGCCCCCGAGATGACGACAATGCACACCTCACGCTCGCCGGCATCGCGCTCGGCGACGGCGCTTTCGCCCAGGCGGAGGACTTCAAAGCCCACGTACTCCCATCCCGCCGAGGCCGGAGTGACGCGGAGGATGGTTCCGTCCTCGGCTGGCTCGACCGCGGGGACGAGCAGGGTCATGCCGCGTGCCGGGGCGAGCGGTCGAGGACGGCTTCGATCTCTTCCAGGGTCCCGAAGTCATCGGCGCAGGCCAGACGGGAGGCGGCGAGGGCTCCGGCGGCGTTGGCCAGTTCGAGCGCGGGCTCGAGCTCCCAGCCGCGCACCAGGGCATGGGCCAGCGTCCCGCCGAACGCGTCACCCGCGCCAAGGCCGTTCAGCACCTTCAGGCGGACCGGGGGAACCTCGATGACGGAGCTCGCGGTCGCCGCCAGCACTCCCTCGGGCCCCCGCTTCACCACCGCCAGTTCGAGCCCAAGATCAAGCAGGCGGGCGGCGGCCTCATGAGGGTCGCGCTCGCCGATCGCCACCTCCACCTCGGTCTCGTTCCCGACCGCGATCGTCACGTGAGCGAGCGCCTTGCGCATCCATCGTGACGCCTCGTCGGCCGAGCTCCAGAACATCGGCCGGTAGTCGAGGTCGAGCACCGTCATCGGCGCCGTGCCAGCGGAGCCGCTCTGGCCGCGCTCGATCAGGAGCTCGAGCAGGGTGCTGCGGCTCGGCTCATCTGAAAGCCCGGTGCCGGTGATCCAGAAGAGCGAAGCCTGCCGGACGGCGTCGCGGTCGAAGTCCTCCGGCCGCAGGTTCATGTCCGGAGCCTTCGGAGCGCGATAGAAGAGAAGCGGGAAATCGTCCGGCGGGTGAACCTCGCAGAAGACGATCGGGGTGTGCAGCTCCGGGTCGGTGCCCACCCATCGGTCGTCGACTCCGAAGCGGCGCAGCGCGTCGCGGACGAAGGGGCCGAAACCATCGTCGCCGACCTTGGTCACCACCGCGGCTCGGGACCCGAGCCGCGCCGCCTGGACGGCCACGTTGGTCGCGGTGCCACCGAGGTATTTGGCGAAGGTCTCGACCTCCGCCAGCGGGACTCCGATCTGCTGCGGATACAGATCGACGCCGACCCGCCCGGTGGTGATCACGTCATACGGCTGCATCGCCCCGCGGATAAGCTGACTCGCGAATGTACAAACGATTTCATGCGGTCGCGCGGGGTGTCAAGACGGCGCCGTCGGCACTCTAAGCGAGAATCCAGGCGCCCGACAGGCCATGGCCGCTGACCCCCCTCAGGGCATAGGCCTCCGCACAGTGCGGAGGAGACGCCCAGTCACCATCAAGGACGTGGCGCAGCTGAGCGGCGTCTCAGCCGCCACGGTCACTCGCGCGCTGCAGGGTCACCCCCGGGTGCTGCCCGAGACCCGGGCCCGGGTTCAGGACGCGGCGACCCGTCTCGGCTACCGACCGGATCATGCGGCTCGGGCGCTCGTCACCGGCATTTCCCGGACGATCGGACTTCTCGTTCCGACCATCCGCGACCCGTACTGGGCCGAGGTGGCGGCGGGAATCGAACCGCGCGCCGCGCAGGACGGCTTCGCGGTCCTGATCGCCAGTGGCTACGGCGATCCGGTGCGGGCGGGAGAGACGCTCGAGGTGCTGCTGGGTAATCGCGTCGACGGGATCATCGTGACGGCGTCGGCGGGGGTTGCCGAGCCTCGTCTCACCCCGCCGATGGGGCTCCCCACGGTGGTCGTCGGCCTCGATCCGCCGGTCGGACCGCTGGAGCTCGAGGGGGCCCGCTTGGCGCCGGTCCCGACCCTGCTCGAGGCGGCACAACGCCACCGCGAGGGCGTCGGCCTGTCCCACGTCGGCTTCGACGATGTCGCCGCGGGCGAGATCGCGGCTCGGCACCTGATCGAGCTCGGGCACCGGCGGATCGCCTTCCTCGCCGGCCCGGCCACGCTGGCCACGGTTCTGCGCATCGCCGGCGTGCGGCGGGTCCTCGAGTCGGCGGGTCTCGAGCTGACCGCGGTCACTCGCGGCGGCGACACGTTCGAGGAGGGTCGCGCGGCCGGGGTCGAGCTGCTGCGCCCCGGACATGACTTCAGCGCCATCATCGCCTTCAACGATCTGCTGGCCGCCGGCGTCGTCCGCGCCGCTCGCACGCTGGGCGTAGACGTCCCCGGGGAGGTATCGGTGGTCGGCTTCGACGACATTGCGCTGGCCGGCCTGTTCCAACCGGCGCTGACCACCGTCCGGGCCCCGAAGCGTGAGATGGGCGCACGCGCCGCGGAGCTGCTCTTTGAGCACATGCTTCACGACCTTGACGTCCAGTGGGAGCTGCTGGGCGGAAACCTGGTGGTGCGCGAGTCGACCGCCCCGCCGGCGGCTGGCGCGTGACTTTGCGGGCGCGCGGCTCTCGTGTGCCGCCGGCGGCGCCTGACTTGACGGCGCGCAACCTCTGTGCAAACGTTTCCGCCGGGTCCCGCCGATGAGTGCCGACGCGCTGCAAACCGCACTGTCGAGCGGCGACATCGCCGCCACGCAGGAGAAGATTCGCCTCACCACGGCCCAGGCGATCGTCCGCTTCCTGGGCGCGCAGTACAGCCTCAGGGACGGCCGGCGCCGACGGCTGATCCCGGCGATGCTCGGCATCTTCGGCCACGGCAACGTCGCCGGCCTCGGACAGGCGCTCGACGAGTACCAGGCTGAGCTGCCCTACGTCCAGGGGCGCAACGAGCAGTCACTCGTGCACATCGCGGCGGCGTTCGCCAAGGCGAATTTGCGCAACCGCACCCTGGCGGTGACGTCGTCGATCGGACCCGGGGCGACGAACATGGTCACGGGCGCGGCGCTGGCGACGATCAACCGCCTCCCGGTCCTGTTGCTGCCCGGCGACATCTATGCGACCCGACGCCAGGGCCCGGTGCTCCAGCAGCTCGAGCACCCCGGCGCGGGCGATATCAGCGTCAACGATTGCTTTCGGCCGGTGGCGCGGTTCTTCGATCGGATCACCCGGCCCGAGCAGCTCCTGACGGCGCTGCCCGAGGCGATGCGCGTCCTCACGAGCCCCTCCGAGACCGGGGCGGTGGTGATCGCGCTGCCGCAGGACATCCAAAGCGAGGCGTTTGACTATCCGGCCAGCTTCTTCACGGAGCGCGATTGGGAAATTCGTCGTCCCGCACCGCACCCAGAGGAGGTGGCTGCGGTCGCTGACCTGCTGGCTGCGTCCGAGCGGCCGCTGATCGTCGCCGGCGGCGGGGTCCGTTATTCCGAGGCCGAGCCCGAGCTCGCCGCGCTGGCCGAGGAGTTCGGGATCCCGGTGACGGAGACGTTCGGCGGCAAGGGAGCGGTCACCGACGATGAGTGGTGGGGCATGGGCGGAATCGGGCTCGAGGGCAATCCGGCCGCCAACTCGCTGGCCGCCGAGGCCGACCTCGTCCTCCATGTCGGCACGCGGCTGACCGACTTCGCCACGGCGTCACAGTCCATCTTCGGCAATCCCGAGGTGCGCTTCGCGTCGATCAACGTGGTCGACAGGGACGCCCGCAAGCAGGGAGCGCGCGCGATCGAGGCTGACGCCAAGCTGGCGCTGGCGGCGCTGCGTGAAATGGCCCGGGATGCCGGCGCCGCGCGCCGGTCCGACTGGGTGGAGCAGGCCCGGCTGGCCAAGGCCGATTGGCTCTCGGACAGGGCTCAGGCCATCGGCACGTCGGGCGGCGGGACGATGACCCAAGGCGCGGTGATCGGAATCCTCAACGAGCTGGCGCAGCCGGGCGACACGATCATCGCAGCGTCCGGTGGGCCTCCCGGAGACCTGCAGAAGGTGTGGGACGCCACCGGCGGGCGGCACTGTCACCTCGAGTTCGGCTACTCGTGCATGGGCTACGAAGTGCCGGCGACGCTCGGGGTTCGCCTGGCCCAGCCTGAGGGCGAGGTGGTCGCGCTGGTTGGCGATGGGGCGTATCTGATGGCGCCCTCCGAGCTCGCGACGGCGGCCCAGGAGGGTCTTAAGGTAACCGTCGTGATCTCTGATAACCACGGCTTCCAGGTCATTCGCCGGCTGCAGATGAACGTCACCGGCCACCACTTCGGGAACGAGATGCGCCGCCGGGTGGGCGGGATCGGCGAGGGCCCGCTGGAGGGCGAGTACGTGAAGCTCGACCTCGGCGCGGTCGCCAGAGGCCTGGGCGCGCAGGCGTTAGCCGCCGCTACCGCCGACGAGCTGCGTGATGCCCTTGCCGCCGCTCGTGCCGCGGAGGGCCCCGTGGTGATCGTCGTGCCGACCGAGCCGCACACCTTCCTGCCACCCTCCGGCGTGTGGTGGGACGTGGCGCCGGCGGAGGTCTCCGGCGATGAGTCGATTGCCACCAAGCGCGCCGCGTACGTGGAAGGCCTGGCCAACCAGAGGTGGTTCGGCTGAGAGCCGGTCAGGCCGGCGCCGCCGTCGAGCGCCCGCAGCTGAGCGCGAGGTGACGCGGTGCGCATGATCATCGCCGGCGAGTGGACAGCGGGGGCCCAGGAGGAAGAGCTCCGGTCGCCCTACGACGGCGACGTGATCGACACCGTCGCCGTAGCTGACTTCGGCGACGTCGACCGGGCGATCGCCGCGGCCGTTCGAGGCGCGGAGCACCAGCGCCGCCTCTCGGCCTACGAGCGTGAGGCGATCCTCCGCCGCGCCGGCGACCTCGCCGATGCGCGCGTCGATGACCTGGCTCAAACCATCTCACGAGAGACGGGCAAGCCGATCGCCGAGGCCAGGGGCGAGGCGTCACGCGTGGGTGACCTCCTCCGGTTGTCCGGCTTCGAGGGCTCGCAGCTCTATGGCGAGAGCCTGCCCCTGGACGCGGCCTCGAATGGGGGGACGAACCGACTCGGGTTCACGCTCCGCCAACCATGCGGGGTCGTGGTCGCGATCACACCATTCAACTTCCCCGCGCTGCTCGTCGTTCACAAGATCGGGCCCGCGCTGGCGACGGGAAACGCGGTCGTGCTCAAGCCGGCTCGGCAGACGCCGCTGACCGCGCTGAAGCTGTGCGAGATCTTCCTCGAGGCCGGGCTCCATCCGGAAGCGATCTCCTGCCTCACTGGCTCCGGCGGAGTGCTCGGCGACGCGCTCTGCCGCGATCCGCGAGTGCGAAAGATCAGCTTCACCGGGAGCTCAGAGACGGGGGAGCGGATCACCCGGGTGGCGGGAGTCAAGAAGCTGTCGCTCGAACTCGGGGCGAGCTGCCCAGTGGTGATCCTGCCCGATGCGGACGTCGAGCTGGCCGCAAGCGCGATCGCCCTCGGCGGCTACGCGAACGCCGGCCAGGTCTGCATCTCGGTGCAGCGCGTCCTGGCCGACCGCCGCGTCGTCGGTGATCTGCTCGATGCCCTCGTCCCCAAGGTGGAGGCGATCAAGGTCGGCGACCCCACGGAGCCGGATACGGCGCTCGGCTCGCTGATCTCGGAGCGCGACGCGATCCGGGTCGAGAGGGCGCTTCGCGAGGGGTCGGGAAACGGCGCCCGGATCGTCACCGGCGGCGAGCGCAGCGGATCCGTCGTGACGCCCGCTGTGTTGGCGGACGTCGACCCCGGAAGCTCGCTGAGCCAGGAGGAGCTCTTCGGTCCCGCGGTCGCGGTCAGCACCGCGGACGACCTCAATCACGCCATTCACCTCGCCAACAGCACGCGGTTCGGCTTGGGGGCGGGCATCTTCACGCGTGACCTCTCGAGCGCGATCCGGTTCGCGCGTGAGGTGGACTCGGGCAACGTGCACGTGAACTGGACGCCGCTATGGCGGGCCGACCTGATGCCCTACGGTGGGCTCAAGGGGAGCGGGATCGGCAAGGAGGGGCCGCGCTATGCCGTCGAGGAGATGACCGATCTCAAGACGGTGGTCCTCCACGGAGCCTCCTGAGGATCCTTGGGGCGCAGTTGATCCTCGCCATCGGAGCTGCGGATGATGTGGTGGGCCAGCGGCTCGCTGCCCATGGGCCGCTCGTGCAGGTGGAGGTCGACGACCGGGAGGCCGTGGCGACGCACCTGCCCTCGGCTGTGGCGATCACGGCGCGGAGCACGGCGGTCATCGATGCCGCGCTCATCGCCGCCGCGCCGAACCTGCGCGTGATCGGGCGCAGCGGCGTGGGTGTCGACCGGATCGACCTCGAGGCGGCGAGCGCCCACGGGATCCCCGTCGTGATCGCGCCGAACGGGGGGACTCGCGCCGTCGCCGAGGGTGCGCTGGCGATGATCCTGCACCTGGTGAAGCGACTCGGGCCGCTCACGGCGTTGGTCCGCCAGGGCGGCTGGACTCCGGCGGCCGCGGATGCGCCCGGAGACCTCGACGGGGCGACGCTCGGCATCGTCGGCTACGGGCGGATCGGCAGCCGGCTGGCTGAGATCTCGCGGGGATTGGGGATGCGGATCGTGGCGAGCGATCCATATGTTTTGGACGGGGTGGAGGCCGGGGTGACGATGATGGGGCTCGACGAGCTGCTGGGCTGCGCTGACGTGATCAGCCTGCACGCGCCGCTGACCCCGTCGACGCGAGGGCTGATCGGCAGGCGTGAGCTGGAGCAGATCCGGCCTGGAGCCGTGCTCGTCAACTGCGCTCGCGGGGGATTGCTCGACCTCGACGCCGCCTACGAAGCGCTCTGCGCGGGCCGGCTCTCCGGGGTCGGGCTCGATGTCTTCGATCCGGAGCCGCCCGAACCGCATCCGCTGTTTCGGCACCCTCACGTGGTGCTGACGCCCCACGTGATGTCGCTGTCGCGCCGGGCGCGGCAAGCCGTGTTCGCCGAAATGGCCGACGGGATGGCCGCCGTGCTGGACGGCGGGCGAGCGCCGAGCGTGGCGAACCCCGACGTTTACGCGAACGAGATCTCGGTGGGGAGGCGGGGGTGAGGTCGTTGTGCCGGTGGCGAGGATGAGGCGGTTGTGTAGGTGGCGGGGGTGACCCGCTCTCCCGAACAGCTGCGCAGCCACCGGTGGTTCGGCCCCGACTCGCTGAAGGCGTTCGGCCACCGCTCACGCATCAAGCAGATGGGGTACTCGGCCGAGGATTTCCACGGGCGGCCGGTGATCGCCGTGCTCAACACATGGAGCGGTATCGCCTGCTGCCACACCCACTTCCGTGAGCGGGCCGAGCAGGTTCGCAACGGCGTGTGGGCGGCGGGCGGCTTTCCCCTGGAGATCCCGGTGGTGTCGCTAGCCGAGCAGTTCCAGAAGCCCTCGGCGATGATGTACCGAAACCTCCTGGCCATGGAGACCGAGGAGGTGCTGCGCAGCTATCCAATCGACGGCGCCGTGCTGATGGGCGGCTGCGACAAGACGACGCCGGCGCTGGTGATGGGGGCAATCTCGGCCGACCTGCCCGCGATCTTGCTCCCGGCGGGGCCGATGCTGCGCGGGAACTGGCGCGGTCAGCCGGTCGGCAGCGGCACCGACGTCTGGAAATTCTGGGCCGAACGTGAGGCGGGCCAGCTGGACGAGTGCGCCTGGCGGGAGCTCGAGGACGGGATCGCGCGCTCGCCCGGGCACTGCATGACGATGGGGACCGCGTCGACGATGACCGCCGCCGTCGACGCGCTCGGCCTGACTCTGCCCGGTGCCTCCTCGATTCCCGCTGTCGACGCCAATCACGGGCGGATGGCGGCCGCGTGTGGGCGGGCGATCGTCGAGCTCGTCTGGCAGGACCGCAGGCTCGGGTCCGTGCTGACGGCGGAGTCTTTCGACAACGCGATCACCACCGTGCTCGCGCTCGGAGGCTCGACCAACGCGGTGATTCACCTGATCGCGATGGCTCGCCGGGCGGGCGTGGACCTGGGGCTCGACCGCTTCGACGAGCTGTCTCGCTCGACGCCAGTCCTGGCCGACATCCGGCCGGGCGGCAGGTACCTGATGGAGGACTTCTTCTACGCCGGTGGTCTCCTGGCCGTGTTGGCCGAGCTGCGAGAGCTGCTCCATCTCGACGCCGCGAGGGTCACGGGCGAGACCGTCGGAGAGGCGTGCCTCGGTGCCGAGGTGTTCAACCGGGAGGTGATCCGCCCGCTGGATCTCCCCGTCAGCCCAACGGGAGCATTGGCCATCCTGCGCGGGAGCCTCGCGCCCGACGGGGCCGTGATCAAGGCGGTCGCGGCCGACCCCGGACTGCTTCGTCATCGCGGCCCGGCGGTGACCTTTGAGGACCAGGCCGATCTCGAAGCCCGAATAAACGACCCCGACCTGTCCGTCACGCCCGATTCAGTCCTGGTCCTGAAGCGCGCCGGCCCGGTCGGCGCGCCCGGTATGCCCGAGTGGGGGATGCTGCCCATCCCCCGCCGACTCCTCGAGGCGGGCGTGCGGGACATGGTCCGGATCTCCGACGCCCGGATGAGCGGTACCAGTTACGGGACATGCGTGTTGCACGTCGCGCCGGAGTCGGCTGTCGGTGGGCCACTGGCCTTCGTGCGCGACGGCGACGAGATCGAGCTCGACGTCCCGGGGCGGCGTCTTGATCTGCTCGTGAGCGACGAGGAGCTCGCCGGGCGGCGGGCCGGTTTCACCTTTGCTTTTCCGCGGGGGTTGAGCGGGTACGGCGAGCTCTTCACCCAGCACGTGACCCAGGCCAACCTCGGGTGCGACTTCGACTTCCTGGAGCGGCGGGTGGAGGTTTCCGAGCCCGTGATCCACTGAGGGGAGTGGCGCGGTTGCGGGGCGGGACCGGGGCGGTTGCGGGACGCCGTTGCGGGGCGGGGCGCGAGGGCGTCGTGCTTCGTGCGGATCCCGCCCGGTCAGCCGGCAAAGCGAGCGTAACTCGCCGATCACCGTCGCTCGGCGAAGCGCGTGGCGAGCTGGGTTCGGAAAACGAGTACTAACTCGCCCACCACCTGCGCTTTGTGAGGTGCGTGGCGAGTTGCGCTCGGTTGAGCGACCGGGAGTTGAACGGTTGAGCCCGTGGCGAGTTGAGCTCGTCGGGCGCCGCGGGCGAGCGACGCGAAGCGGAGCCGCAAGACCCGACTAAAGTGCGACGAGGGCCGGCGCCTTCATCTCGTCCACCACGATGTCCCCGTCCACCACGATCGGTTCATCGTCGAGATAG
>DATGFT010000042.1:0-4095 GCA_035308915.1 Solirubrobacteraceae bacterium | reverse complement strand
GACTACGCCGTCGGCGGGACGCCGTTCAAGTGGGAGCTGATGCCCCTGGCGCCGTCCGCCAAGGACACGCGCGCCATCGCCGGCCAGCTCGAGCAGAACCTGGTCTTCGCCGCCGTGCCGGCCGACGAGGACAAGGCCAGGTCGGGCAACCAGGTCGCGCAGTCGTGCGGCCTGACGCGCAACAAGGCCCTGAAGCACCTCGGCGACCTGGTGCAGCTCAAGATGGTCCTCACCAAGGACGGTCCCAGCCGCTCCACGCTGCACTGGCGCGCGCCGAGCGGTTGAGGCGTCCAGTGTTCTGTCTGGGGCTATTACATAGCCCCCAGACACCAGAACACATGGCCCTTACGCCTAGACCCTATGGATTGCCGGTCGTTCGGCGGTTCAGTCAGAGTCGGTCGGCACCCCGCGCATAGGTGTGCGGGGACTGGGCGCCAGGGTGGTCCTGGTGCCGACACCCCAGCTATGGGAGGTGCCGACCATGTCGGAGAGTATGGCGCTTGTCGGGCTCGATGTGCACCTGGCCCAGTCGGTTGCGGCGGTGCTCGATCCGGTGACCGGCGAGTTGCGGGTGGAGCGGCTGCGTGGCGAGCCGCTCGTCGTGGTGCCCGCGTTCCTGGAGGGGTTGGGGCGGCCGGTGCGGGCGGTGTATGAGGCCGGGCCGACGGGGTTCGGGCTGGCGAGGGCGGCGACGGCGGCGGGTCTTGATCTGCGGGTGATCGCGCCGGGGTCGATCCCGCGCTCGCCGGGTGATCGGGTGAAGACCGATCGTCGTGACGCGCAGCGGATCGTCAGGCTGTTCGCGGCCGGGGAGCTGTCGTTCGCGTTCGTGCCGAGCGAGACGGATGAGCGTTTCCGGGATCTGGTGCGCTGTGTCGAGGCGGCGCGGGGGGATCTGATGCGCGCTCGTCACCGGCTCTCGAAGTTCTTGCTGCGGCGCGGGCTGCGGTTCCCGGCGCGGGCGTGGACACAACCCCATGAGCGCTGGCTGCAGCGGCTCGTCTTCGATGACGCGCTCTCGCAGGCGGTGTTGGTTGACTACCTGTGCGCAGTCGACACGCTTGTCGGCCGGCGACGGACGCTGATCGGCCTGCTCGAGCAGGCCGTGCCCGAGAGCGGTCACGCCGAGGCCGTCGCCCGGTTGCGCTGTTTCCGCGGTGTGAACACGCTGACCGCCGCGGGCGTGTGCGCCGAGGTCGGCAGTTTCGAGCGGTTCGCGAAGCCCAGTTTGCTGTCGGGGTTCCTCGGCATCGTCCCCTGCGAGTACACCTCCGATCAAAAGCGCGTCCAGGGGCAGATCACGAAGGCCGGGTCGACGCTCGCGCGGCGGCTGTTGGTCGAGGCCGCGCATCACTACCGTCGCCGGCCGCGCATGAGCGAGGAGCTCGCGGCCCGCCAACGCGGCCAGGACCCGAGGGTCGTCCAGATCGCCTGGCGCGCGCAGCGCCGCCTCTATCAGCGCTGGGCGCATCTCGCCGGCGAGCGAGGCATGCACACCGGCACCGTCGCTGTCGCCTGCGCGCGCGAGCTCGCCGCATTTCTCTGGGAGGCCGCCACGCTGAACTGACCCCAACCGACATCCCTGTGCTCCGGACGGCTGCCGGGGCGCGCACGAGCATCACGAAGGCCGCCACGTCGCCACCCCACGGGCCCGCGCACAAAGGCTATGGGCAACCCCGCCAACAGGGGCTGGGCCGCGCCCGTTCTTAGAATGCGAGCCCGGCGACGAACAAGGGTCTTGAGGTAACCAGCCCTCGCATATGAGCCTGACCAGCAAGTGGTCGAACACGCCGGACCTTCGCTCGTGCCGCCCCGGGAACCGCCCGCGCCACGCCATGCCACACGACACTCCGACTCGACTTACAGTAAATCGAGGCTACCCTCTTGACAAACGCTCATCCATATGAGCCTCGATCCGCCGGTAGCGATGTTGAGGTGATTGCGGAGGCTGGGCGGCGTGGGGTTTTCGGTGGGAGTGGTTCTCGCTGCGGGGTTGGAACGGGTGGGTGGCTCGCGTAGGGCTCGTGCGGGGCCGTGGGTGGTGTCTTTCGGGCCGGGGCAGACCCTGTATCTGCTGCGCTCTCGTGGTTGGGGGCAAGGCGACCGCGGCGCTCAGCAGAGCGCGGGGATCGCTCTCAGTCGGGTCCAGGCTGCGACGAGCGCGTGCGCCCAGGGCCAGTCGGCTTGGACGCGCAGGCGGGTGCGGCGGCCGTGGCGGACGATCCGTGCGGCGGTGTGCAGGAGCCGGTGGCGCAGCCGTTTCGGTTCGGCCTTGGCGAGCTCGCCGTCGAGGCAGGTCAGCTTCGTCCAGGTGAGGAGGTCCTGGGCGATCAGCGAGACCTCGAGCCAGGTCTGGTTGTGGGCGAAGGCGTGGTGGGGGAGGTTGCGCATGCCGGTGTCCTTGCCGGCGCGGATCGAGTCCTCGACGCGGGCGCGGCCGCGGTGGCGCAGCTCGAGCTCGGCGATGTCGCTGCCGTTCTGGTCGGTGAGAAAGCAGGTGTACCGGGAGCCGTGCTCGTCGAAGATCGTGAATTGCGCACCGGGGTGCGGCCGCTCGCGGCGGCAGATCAGCCTCGTGCTCTCGGGCCAGACAGACAGGTCGAGTTGGTCGGTGAGCTCGGCGACCCAGGCGCCGTCGCGCTCGCCGCCATCGCCGTCGATCGCCTGCGTCCACGCGGTTTCGGGGAGCTCGAGGATCGCCTGGCGGACCGTTTCCGAGAGCTCGTAGCCGACCGAGAAGCGGATCCCAGCGTCGCGGCAGTCGCCTGTGAACGCGTGCGTGGCCCCACCGATATCCGCCCGCACCAGGATCTCCCGCTCGAGATCCTCGGCCGGCAACTGCTCAAGCGCAAGGCACAGGACCGCGAAATGGTCCTCGGCGGTATTCGAGCCGGCGTTCCCTGGCCGCAGGATCGCGGCGAGCGCCTCGCCGGTCTCATCCAGATAGCAACTCAGCGGGTGGAACCCGTAGCCGTGCTTGTAGTTGCCGGCCGCCAGCTCCTTGTCCGAGTGCGCCGTCAGGAGCGTCGCGTCGATATCGAGCGTGAGCGTCTCAGGACGAGCGCCAGCGTCCCACACCCGAGCCCGGGCGGCAGCCCGAGCCGCCCGGATACCCTCGAGCAGCCCCTCATCGATCGACTTCAGCACGCGATGCGTGGTCGTCTCCGACGCGATCGCCCCGAACAGCCGCTCCTGACCACGGTACGCGTCAAGATCCGTGACACAGTCGCCGCCGTCGGCGAGCATCACCGCCACATCTCGCAGCACCCGCCCCGGATCATGCGCCGAACAGCGCTCCCGCGTCGCCGCCAACGCCCCAGACAACCCGCCGGTCAGCCCAACCCGGTCGGCCAGCTCGACCAGCAACGCCGCCCCGGCGTGCGACACCAGCCCCTCGCCGTCCGCCGTCACTTCTACCGTTTCAAAGCGACCCGCACGCTTCACCAACTGGGTGTCCTCCTGGGTCGGGGTCCGAGACTTCAGCAATCCCGATTCTCACGGCCCAGGAGGACAACACCCGACACCACGACCAGCCCCCTACCGGCGGATCGAGGCTAGCCGACGACGCTGTAGGAGTTGAGGGTGAAGGTGCCGGAGCCGTCAGTCGTGCCGACCCGTTCTCGAAGAAGCACCCGCCCCTGAACGACAGGCCGATCCGCGTCACGTTGCTCACGGCTGCGGTGAAGCCAGCCGCGTACGCACCGGTGCCGCAGTGGCCGTAGAAGTCAGACCAGTTCGCGCCATTTTAGCGGGACGGCGATCAGTGAGACAGGGCTGTCGGTGTCGGAAAGGGCCAGCGAAACTGGATTCGACCACCAGTAGTGGGTTTCATCGACGCCGCCGGCGTTACTCGTCTCGAAGTAATACCGAACGCAAGACATCGTCCCGCCGCAGGCGTCCACCTGACCGTAGTAGTCGAACGCACCGATGAGGCCAGTAACGGTAGTGCTGGCGCGACACAGTCCTTCCGGTGAGATTTCCCAGAGCGTCGGAGACTGGGCGCTCTGATCGGTCACCAGCAGCGCGGTGTTGGGCTGACTCGTGAAGTTGCAACTCGCGAGTCCGGCCGACCCGATCGAGACCCCGGTTCTGGGC
>DATGFT010000041.1:0-73237 GCA_035308915.1 Solirubrobacteraceae bacterium | reverse complement strand
ATCCCCAGCCACTGCTCGTGGGGGGCGGGGAACGCCCCCAGGGCCATCACGGTGCACGTCACGGGAAGCCGGTCGAACAGGCAGAGCTCGGTCAGCTCGGCCGCGGCGTTGGCGTTGACCACGCCACCCCCGGCGTAGATCACCGGTCGCCGGGAGTTGGCCAGCGCCTTGGCGGCCAGGCGAATCTGCTTCTGGTTGCCCTCGGTGGTCGGCTGATAGCCCGGCAGATGGACGTCGGTCACCGGCTCATACGGAATGTCGGCCCGACTCAGATCCTGCGGGATGTCGACCACCACCGGCCCCGGCCGGCCCGTGCGGGCGATGTGGAAGGCCTCGTGGATCGAACGCGGGATCTCCAGCGGGTGTTGGATCATGAAGCTGTGCTTGACGATCGGCATCGTGATGCCGATCGTGTCGGCCTCCTGAAACCCGTCCGTACCGAGGAGCTCGGTGCGGACCTGACCGGTGATGAAGACGACCGGGACGGAGTCCATCATCGCGTCGCAGATCGGCGTCACCAGGTTCGTCGCTCCCGGTCCGCTGGTCCCCAGCGCGACCCCAACCTTGCCCGTCGCCTTGGCGTAGCCCTCGGCAGCGTGCCCTCCACCGGCCTCGTGGCGGACCAGGATGTGCCGGATCCCGGCGTCGTAGAAGGCGTCGTAGGTCGGAAGGTTGGCTCCGCCGGGTAGGCCGAACACGACCTCGACCCCCTCAGCCTTCAGGCACTCCATAAGGGCGTCAACCGCGCGCACGTCGATCCGGCTCCTAGGTCAGGGAACGGGGGTCCTCAAGCCGCCGGGCTCAGCCCCACGGCTCGGAATGGCCGAGTCTAACAGTGGGTTTCGGCCGTCAGACCGTGCTCAATTAGTCGCGCAACTCGGCGCGGTCCCCGTGCTATCCGGTGCTCGCCCGCTTCCGCATCGCGGCCTCGGAGGCGACGGCGCGCTCAGGGAACGCCAGCTCCTCTCCACAGCGCATGCACTTGGCGTCATACAGCTTGACCACCCGGCCGCAGCGGGGGCACTGGCGCCGGAGCTCGCGGTCCTCCCAGCGGTAGACGATCGCGGCCAGCAGACCGGCGACCGGGACGAGGCCGGAGATCAAGAACCAGAGCCAGAACGAGCTGCCCTTCATGCGCCCGATCAGTCCGCCCGCCAGGCCGAAGCCCAGGCAGATGACGACGTAGCCGGCGCCCGCCATGCGAGCGCGCTACCAGAAGAGCGTCTTCAGGGCCCAGAGCACGGCGACGATCGCGACCACGCCGACGAGCGTCCAGAACACCGCCATCACCACGTGGACCAGGGTCGTCACGACCAGCGCGGCCACACCGATCAATACGACGCTCGCCAACACGCGGCGCAGGATCGGCGTGCGGCTGGCTGGAGCCTCCAACTCAGTTCTCATACCGCGAAGCGTACCGCCCGCCCCTCGTAGGATCTGAAGATTTGGCTAAGCCGGGCGGTTCCGCATCGCCCGCGCCTCCTGGACCGCCGCGGCGAGACCCCCGCGGAGGCTCGGAGCCAGGCGGCGACGCACTCGCCACGTGGCGCCGGCGAAGGCGAGGTTGGCGACCGTGGCGAACCCGGTCTCATCCTCGCGCAGCGCCAGCAGCAGGTGCGCGGTCCGATCGCTGGGTGGCAGGTCGGGATCGGCCACGCCGACGCAGTAGCAGTGCACGCGGTGACCCCCGGGCCTGACCAGCAGCGCTCCCGCCTCTCCGAGGACCCAGACTCCGAAGCGCCCTCGCTCCATGGCCAGTCCGCTCTGGGCCCGGAGCTCCCGCGCCCGGTGCCCAAGCAGATCGCCGAGCAGGCCTATTGCGGCGCGCTCGGCTCCGGCGTCAGCCGACCCGCGCCGCCGCTTGAGCACCGCCGCCCCGCGCGCCGCGTAGAGCTCGGGGATCGCCCACGCGTGAACCAGGAGCACGACCCCGATCGGAATCGTCACCGGCTTGAGCACGCTCAGAGCCACGGCGGCGGCGAGGAAGGGCACGCTGTGGGCCAGCGCGACCAGCGTCCACAGCCACCCGACGCGGTTCAGCCTGGATTCGCTGACCCGCGGTCGCCACCAGACGGCGGCCAGCTCGGGCAGCTCCGCCGGCTTCGCGGCGAGCGCGACGGCGCTGTCGGCCATCGGCTACCCCCCGGCGATCGGCCGGCGCATGATCACGAGCGGGGCTTCCGCCGGCAGCTCCCGCACCTGTTCGGCTCGCCCCTCTGCGTCCGAGACGACGGCGAAGTAGCCCTGGTCGAGTTCCTCGCGGAAGGATCTCACCGCCGCCTCGAGGCTCGCCGGATCATCCGCCGACCACTCTGCCAGCTCCGTATGACCGGTGTGGTCCATGCGAATCAGTCGTGACATCTGTGCCCTCCTATGCCCTCGGAAACGATTGCGCGTTCGCGCTCCTGCGAGCGCGCGCCGAGAATGCTACGCCCCTCCGAGCCGCTCCCGGATTAGTCGCGTCACCTCGCCGCCGTCGGCGCGACCTTTGGTCTCCCGCATCACATATCCAACCAACGGGCCGATGGCGCGCATGTTGCCCGCCCGCACCTGCTCCGCGGCGTCCGGATCGGCGGCGATCGCACGATCGACCACCTCGCCGAGGCCATCCTCGTCCGCAGATAGCGCGCCCAGGCCCTCCCGGTCCACGATCTCCTGGGGCGCGCCACCCTCCTCGACCAGGCGACTCAGAACCGTTCGTGCCGCATCGCGGCTGACCGCTTTGGACTTGACCATGGCCGCCAGCGAGGCCAGGCTCTCGGGGGTGACGCGGCTCTGCGCCGGATCGGCCTCACCGATCCGCTCGACCAACTGGGGAATCCAGTTGGCGAGCTCGACCGCGTCCAGGTCGCCATTGGACGGGGCGGCGGACAGGGCACGCTCGAAGTAGTCGGCCAGCTCCGCCCGGAAGGCCAGCTCCCGGGCCCGGCTCGCGGTTAGTCCGAGCTCTCGCTCGAAGCGCTGCGCGCGCTCCACGGGGAGCTCGGCCGGCAGCGCGGCGCGGGCGCGGGTCAGGATCTCCTCGGTGACGAGCAGCGGTACCAGGTCCGGCTCAGGGAAGTACCTGTAGTCATGGGCCTCCTCCTTGGAGCGCAGCGAGGTCAGCGTGTCCGACGCCGGGTCGTAGTGCAGCGTCTCCTGAACCACTGACTCCCCAAGCGCCAGTAGTTCCACCTGCCGCCTGATCTCGGCCCGGATGCCGCGCTCCAGGAACCGGAACGAGTTCATGTTCTTGAGCTCGGTCTTCGTCCCCAGCGTGCTGGAGCCCCGCGGCCGGACCGAGACGTTGGCGTCGCAGCGCAGCGATCCCTCCTCCATGTTGACGTCCGAGACCCCGGTCTGGCGCAGCGTTTCGCGCAGCACGCCCAGCCATTCCCGCGCCTGCTCGGGCGAGCGGAGATCTGGTTCGGTGACGATCTCCACCAGCGGGGTCCCGCAGCGGTTGAAGTCGACCCAGCTCCGGTCGGCGCCGTGGATGCGTCCGCTCTCCCCGAGGTGGTTGAGCTTGGCGGCGTCCTCCTCCAGATGGACCCGGTGGATCCGGACCTCGCCAAGCCGGCCGCCGCGGCACAGCGGAATGTCGTACTGCGAGATCTGGTAGGCCTTGGGGCTGTCGGGATAGAAGTAGTTCTTGCGGTGAAACACCGACCGCTCGGCGATCTCGCCCTCGAAGGCGAGGCCGATCATCACCCCGAACTGAACCGCCCGCTCGTTGACGACCGGGAGGGCTCCGGGCAGGGCAAGGCAGGTCGGGCACGTATGGGTGTTCGGCGCCTCGCCGAAGGCCACCTCACACCCGCAGAACATCTTTGTGCGCGTGGAGAGCTGCACGTGGATCTCGAGCCCGATCACCGGCTCGTATTCGACCGCGCTCATCGTCCGTCCCGGCCCCCCGCGTCGCTGCGCCGGGCCGGGCCCGCGTCAAAGCCGATCGCCAGCTCGAGCGCGTGCGCGGCGTCGAGCAGTCGCGTCTCGCTGAACGCCGGGCCTGCCAGCTGAAAGCCGACCGGGAGCCCGTCGGCGAGCCCGCACGGAATCGAGATCGCCGGGATCCCCGCCAGCGGCATCGGCACCGTGCAGAAGTCGTTGAGGTACATGGCCAGCGGGTCGGCCGTCTTGGCTCCCAGCTCGAAGGCGGTCCACGGGCTGGTCGGCGTCGCGATCAGATCGAAGCTCTCGAAGACCGTCCGGAAGTCCTCGGCGATCTTCGTGCGCACCTTCTGTGCCGCGCCGTAGTAGGCCTCGTAGTAGCCGCTCGAGAGCGCGTAGGTCCCGAGCATGATCCTCCGCTTGACCTCGGGCCCGAAGCCGGCGGCTCGAGTGCGCTCATACATGGCCAGCAGCCCGGCATCGCCGGCGACCCGCAGCCCGTAGCGGACACCGTCGTAGCGGGCCAGGTTGGCCGACGCCTCGGCGGGGGCGATCAGGTAATACGCCGACAGGGCGTGCGGAGCGTGCGGAAGCCGGCACGCCTCGACCGCGGCCCCGAGCTCCTGTGCCAGCGTGAGCGTGGCCTCGAAGCGCTCACGCACCCCGGTCTCCACCCCGCCCTCGGCCCCGGTGAGCTCCTCGGGCACCCCGATGCGGATCCCGCGCAGGTTCTCCGCCCGGGGCAGCGCGATGTCCTCGGGAAACTCGAGTGAGGTCGAGTCCCGGCGATCACGGCCGACCATGTGGCGCAGGAGCAGCGCCGCATCGGTGACGTCGCGGGTCAGCGGTCCGGCCTGGTCGAGCGAGGAGGCAAACGCGATCATCCCGTAGCGTGAGCAGGCCCCGTAGGTCGGCTTCATGCCGACCACGCCGCAGAGGGCTGCCGGCTGGCGAATCGAGCCCCCGGTGTCGGTGCCGATCGCCCACGGGGCGAGGCCGGCGGCCACGGCCGCGGCGCTGCCCCCCGAAGATCCGCCGGGAACCCGAGCCCGGTCCCAGGGATTGAGTACGGGACCGAAGGCGGAGTTCTCGTTGGAGGACCCCATGGCGAACTCGTCCTGGTTGGTCTTGCCCAGGAGCGGCGCCCCGGCCGCGCCCAACTTGGCCACGACGGTGGCGGTGTAGGGCGGCCGGTATCCCTCGAGGATCCGTGAACCGGCCTGGCTCGGTACCCCCTCGGTGCAGAACAGGTCCTTGACGGCGACGGGAACCCCGCCGAGTGGTGTGTCGCGCAGGTTCGACGCCGCGGGCGGCCCGTCGGCGAGCCAGGTGAAGGCGTTGATGTCGCTGGCCGCCGCGCGCGCGCGGTAGGTCTCGAACAGCTCGCCCGAGTCGATCTCCCCCGCGCGAACTGCCGCCGCGGCGGCCGCCGCCGTCAGATCGAGGAGCTCACTCACCGGGAGCTTGCCCCGGGCTGGGGACCCCGAAGCCCATGCCCCCGGGGACGGCGACCGGCTCGGGGGCCGCCGCGAGGGCGACCTCAGCCGGGAGCGACGGCTCGGGGTCATCGTCGGCCCTCACCACCCCGGCGACGTCGATCACATGCGAGGTCGGCGCCACGCCGCCCAGGTCAAGCTCACGAATCTTCTCGATGTGATCGAGCACCTTGGATAGCTCGCCGGCCATCCGCTCCACCTCGTCGTCGGTGAGCTCGAGGCGGGCCAGACGGGCGACGTGGAGAACCTGGGCGCGGTCGAGCATCTCGGCCATTCTAAGTACGCCGAGGCATCCGGCATCGGTCCGGTTGGGGCGGCGCGACGCGGCTAGCTTGAGCCCTGCGCGGCGGGACTCACCGTGGGGATCTCCGCGGGGCCGTCGACCTGTGCTATCCCCTCCAGACGGAGCGAGGCGAAGCCGGCGTAGGCGATCACGGCGCTGGCCAAGAGCCCAATCCAGCCGCCGATTTCCCGGCCGCCGGGCGGCGAGATCAGCACCCGGACGATCAACCACACGCTTGCCACGGCGCCGAGAACCGAGGCCAGGAGGCAGAGGGCAACCGGGACCGCGGGCGCCCTTCGCTCGGCTTGAAAGAACGCAGCCGCCAGGGCCAGGACCACCGCAGCCAGGACGAGCCAGCGCGCGTGGGCCAGTCCGTTCCATCCGTCCACCTTCTGCGCGGCGAAGTATGAAGGCCCGCCAGGACCTGAGACCAGGGTCTGCTGGTACCAGGGCAGCAGGAGCATCGCCCCGAGCAGGACCACCCCGCCCGCACCGATCAGCCACTCCGGCCAGCGCAGCCTGGAAGCCCGAAGGTGCATAGAGGGATTATCACCGACCGACGAGCAACCGCGCCCGCTGTTCGCGGACCGCCTCGACGGCTCCGTAGGCGAGCCCCAGCCCGGCGGCGAGCCCGAGGATCGCCCCCAGCTTCTGATCGACGATCCGGTCCGGGGAGGGCAGGTCGATGAGCACGCGTAGGACCAGCGCCACGGCACTCGCGGCGCTCAGCCCCAACAGCGCCAGCCTGACCGCCGCCACCGCCTGCCGCGTCAGGCTCGCCGCGTGCACGGCCACGGCGGACACGGCCACCAGCGCGGTCACAAGGATCAACCAGCGGACCGCGGTGAGCGCCTGCCACCCCGTCAGGGTGCCGGTGACGATCCGGTGGCCGGGCCCGGGAGCTCCGTCAGCCCCGTACCAGGACACGGCAAACAGCAGCACCAGCAGCACCACGCCGGTTCCGGCACTGACCAGCTCGCCACGGGTGAGACGACGCGCCGGCACGCTCAGGCGAGCTGGAGCCGTGCCGCCGCGAGCGTGTTGCGCAGGAGCATCGCGATCGTCATCGGTCCGACCCCGCCGGGCACCGGGGTGATGAGGCTCGCTCGGTCCCGCGCGGCCTCGAAATCCACGTCCCCGCGCAGACCCGCCTCGGTTCGGTTGATGCCAACGTCGATCACGGCGGCGCCCGGCCTGACGTGTTCGGCCCCGATCAGCTCGGCCACGCCCACGGCCGCGATCAGGACCTCCGCCCGGGAGCAGACCTCGGCCAGATCCCGCGTCCGGGAGTGACAGAGCGTGACGGTGGCGTGGCGCTCGAGCAGCAGGAGGGCCACGGGCTTACCGACCAGGTTCGACCGTCCCACCACCACGGCATCGGCACCGCGCAGCTCCACTCCGTGGCGGTCCAGCAGTTCGATCACCCCGAGCGGTGTGCACGGCCGCAGCCCCGGCGCTCCCTGCATCAGCCGGCCAGCGCTGACCGGGGTCAGGCCATCGACATCCTTCTCGGGAGCGATCATCGCCGTCAGCGGAGCTGCGTCCAGGCCCGCGGGAAGCGGGAGCTGAAGCAGAATCCCGCTGATCTCGGGGTTGTCGTTGCAGGCTTCGATCAACTCGGCGACCTCGGCCTGGCTCGCCTCGGCGGGCAGATGCTGGTGGAAGTCGGCGATCCCGACCTCGGCCGACGCCTTGCGCTTGTTGGCCACATAGATCGCCGACGCAGCATCATCCCCCACGAGAATCGTGGCCAGACCGGGAGCGCGACCGGCCTGAGCGCTCAGCGCCTCGACCTCGGCCTTGACCTCGACCCGCACCTGCGCGGAGATCTCGCGTCCGTCGATGATGGTGGCGGGCATTGCCGGAGAACCTAGTGGATCCGGCCGCCGCGGCGGGGGAAGAAGCAGCTCGCCAGCCGCTCCGAGCGCCCCGAGGCGCTCCGCCGGCCTGGCGCCGCCGCGTTCGCTACTCTGCCGCGCGACATAAAACCCAGCCGAATCCCGCGGCGCTCCCGACGCCCGGGAGCGGGGGACCCGATTGGATGCGATGGCAGTGCGCGTGAGCGCATCACCGTCGCTCCGCGGGGCGAATCGCCGAAGTTCCAGGCGTAGCGCGATCTCTTCAAGCGCGAGCCCGACAGCTAACCCCGTAGGCGCAAAGAGAAGGGACAAAAGTGTCACGAGTCCCCCTCGGACGGACGACGCGATGCCTGGGAGCGGCTGCCGGTGGGCTGACGCTTCTCTGTTGCGCCGGTCCCGCCCTCGCACGACGTTCCTGCGCGTTCGAGAACGCGTCGGTGCGAAGAGCCTCCCCCGCCGAGCTCCGCTCTGCGGTCGTCTGCCTGATCAACCGCTTCCGCGGGCGGGGCGGCCTTCCAGGCCTGCGTGAGCAGGAACAACTCGACGCAGCCGCCCAGGGCCACACCGACCAGATGGTGCTCGAACGTTTCTTTGGCCACGGAAGTCCCGGGGGGTCGAGTCCCGCTGTGCGCATCACGGCCAGCGGGTTCTCCTGGGGCGCCTATGGCGAGACCCTGTCGACGGGATTCCGAACCCCGCGCCGGGCGGTCACATCCTGGCTGCGAAGCAACGAGCACTGCCGGATCCTCCTCTCACCCCAGTACCGGGACATCGGGATCGGTGTCAATCCTCGGCCGGTCGCCGGGTGGGCGACCGGCGCGGGCACCTGGACCGCCGACCTCGCCCTGCCCCTGGGTTCGGCCGCCCCGTCACGCCGCTGGGGGCTGGCTGCCGGGTGTCCATACTGAGCTAACCGGCTCCGGGACGCGGGCGAGCGCCCGCGTCCCGGGACTTTTCACGCGCTGCGCGGCGTACGCTCTGTGTGTGGTGCGTTCGCTTTTTTCGCGCCCGTTGGGGCTCGAACGGCCTCCCATGTGGACCGGCCTGGCCGTTGCCGCCATTGGCGTCGGGCTCGCCACCGCGGCGATCTACCCGCTGGCCAAGATCGCCTCGGTCGTCTCACTGAGCGTCGTCTACCTGCCCGCCGTCCTTTTGGTCTCGGTGTATTGGGGCCTGCGCCTCGGCTTAGCGACCTCGCTCGCGAGCGCGGCCGCCTTCAACTTCTTCCACATCCCCCCGGTGGGGAGATTCACCATCGCCGACAGCCGCAACTGGGTGGCGCTGGCCACCTTCACGCTCGTGGCCGTGGTGGTCAGCGCAATGGCCGAGCTCGCGCGCAGCCGCGCCCTGGAGGCGGAGCGCCGGCGCGCGGAGGCGGACCTCGCGGCGTCGCTGGCCCGGGAGTTGCTGGCCGGGGAGCGGACGCGGGATGCGCTTGCGGCCACGGCACGACGGGTGGCTGAGGCGTTGGCGCTTCCGTCGGCGCGGATCGAGCTGGGTGCTGTGGTTGGCAGCGAGCGACAGGACGCTCTGCCGCTTCACGGTCCCGGCGGCGAGAGGATCGCCACGCTGGTCGTGCCTCGGCATCTGCCGCCGGAGATCGCGGGGCGGCTGCGGGAGCAGGTGGTGCCGTCGCTCGAGGCGCTGGTCGCGGTCGCGCTTCACCGTGATGTGGTCCAGGCTGAGGCCGTCGAGACGGCCGCGCTCCGCCGCAGTGATGAGTTGAAGACGGCGCTCCTTCGCGCGGTCTCGCACGACCTCCGGACGCCGCTAACGGCGATTGTCACGGCGGGGCACGCCTTGGGCGGTGGCGCGCTGAGCGCAGAGGACCGGGCCCAGCTCAGCACGGCGGTCGTCGATGAGGGCGAGCGGCTGGGGACACTGATCGACAAGCTGTTCGATCTTTCCCGCCTTCAGGCCGGGCGCGCTGAGCCGCGTCGTGACTGGACCTCAATCGAGGAGGTGCTGCTGGCCGCACGCGATGGGCTGTCGGACGGGGCGGGAGTGGTCCGGGTACGGGTGGATCCGGATGTGCCCGCGCTGCTGGCTGACGCCGCTCAGCTCGAGCGCGTGTTCGCCAACCTGCTTGAGAATGCGTTGCGCTACTCAAATGGACTGCCCGTGTCGGTGCAAGCGCGTCAGACTGGACCTCGGGTCGTGGTTCAGGTGGTCGACCAGGGTCCCGGCATTCCGGCGGCTGAGCAGGAGCGGATCTTTGAGGCGTTCTACCGCGGGCCGCAGGCGGGTGATCGGACATGGACAGGGTCCGGCCTGGGACTGGCGATCGCAAAGGGGTTTGTCGAGGCCAATGGCGGGACCATCTCGGTGGAGTCACTCCCGGGGCAGGGAACGAGCTTCGTTGTGTCGTTTCCGGTGCCCGAGGCATCGCAGGTGACCGTTTGACAGACAAGCCCGCCGTCCTGATTTGTGACGACGAGCCGCAGATCCTGCGCGCGCTGCGCGTAATCCTCCGAGACGCCGGCTATGAGGCGGTGCCCGCCAACACCGGCGAGGAGGCGCTGGACACCGCAGCGCTCGGAGTCCCCGACGCCGCAATCGTTGATCTGGTGCTGCCAGACATCGACGGTGTGGAGGTCTGTCGCCGGTTACGGGAGTGGAGCGAGATGCCGATCATCGTCCTCTCGGCGGTCGGCGAGGAGGAGTCCAAGGTTCGAGCCCTCGCTGCGGGCGCCGACGATTATGTGACGAAGCCGTTCGGGCCACGAGAACTTATCGCTCGGCTCGAGGCAGTGCTGCGCCGCGTGAATGCCGAGCCGGAGGATTCGCTGATTCACGCCGACGGACTCGAGGTCGACCTGGCATCCCGGGTAGTCCGCCGCGACGGCCAAGAGGTGCACCTCACACCGACGGAGTTTGATCTGCTGCGGGTGCTCGTGCGCAATCGCGGCCGACTCGTCACCTATCGGGAGCTGCTGGTCTCGGTCTGGGGCACGGCGTATGCCGATGACACGCAGGTGCTGCGCGTTCACGTCGCGAACCTCCGCCGGAAGATCGAACCTGACACAGGCCCGCGGTACATCAAGACCGACGCTCGGATCGGGTACCGCTTCGCGGTCTGACCAGCCGGCGCACCGGCGGCCGTCGAGAAGTCTTCACAGAATCTGTATAGAAGCGACGGCTTTCTACAGATGTTCTTCACAGGTTCGGAGCGATGATCAGCGCATGGATGTGCTCGCTATCGCAATCGCCCTCGCGACGTTCGCGATTCTGATCGGCCTGATCTACGCGATCGACCGGATCTGAGGGCGGTGATCGCTCGATGAGTGGCGCCGACCTATTCGGGTTGATCATGTCTGTTCTCGCGGTTCTGTACCTGCTGTACGCGCTGGTGCGCGGGGAGAAGCTCTAGGTGTTCGAGGGCTGGGTTCAGATCGCTATCTATGTGATCGTTCTGATCGCGCTGACGCCGCCCCTGGGCGCGTACATGGCGCGCGTCTACACCCCGGGCGAGACGGTATTGCTCGAGCGGGTGTTCGGCCGCTCTGAGCGGTTCCTCTACCGAGTGCTCCGCGTCGATCCGAATGACGGCCAGGACTGGAAGCGCTACGGCCGCTCGCTGCTGGTGTTCTCCGCGGTCGGCTGGCTGGTGATGTACGCGATCCTGCGCACGCAGACCCTGCATCCGTTCTCGACCTATCCCGGCGTGCAATTCCACTCGGGTACGTGGGACGTGACGTTCAACACCGTCTCCTCGTTCGTCTCGAACACGAACTGGCAGTACTACGGCGGCGAGACGACGCTCACGTACTTCAGCCAGATGATGGGGATGACGGTGCAGAACTTCGTCTCCGCCGCCGCCGGGATCGTGGTGCTGATCGCCCTGATCCGGGGGATCATGGCCCGGAGCGGCAAGAGCATCGGCAACTTCTGGCAGGACATGGTGCGCACGCTGTTGTACGTGCTGCTGCCGCTGTCGGTGGTTGGCGGGTTGCTGTTGGTCTCGCAGGGGGTGATCCAGAACTTCAGTCACTACACGGTCGCGCACACGCTGGTCGGTGGCACGCAGACGATCGCGCAGGGGCCGGTCGCCTCACAGGTCGTGATCAAGCAGCTCGGCACCAACGGGGGAGGGTTCTTCAACACCAACTCGGCGTTCCCGTTCGAGAACGCGAACCGCTTCTCGAACTTCATCGAGATGCTGTTCATCGTCCTGATCCCGGCCGCACTGACCTACACCTACGGGAAGATGGTCGGCAACCGCCGTCAGGGATGGGCGATCTTTGCAGCGATGTTCGCGCTCTGGTTCGGCGGGGTCGCCGTCGCCTATGTCGCCGAGCAGCACGGCACGCCCGCGCAGCACCTCGCTGGCGTCAACACCCACGCGATCGCGGGCTCGACCGGCGGCAACATGGAGGGCAAGGAACTGCGCAACGGAATCGTCAACTCGGCGCTCTGGGCGACCACCACCAGCGACACCTCCAACGGCTCGGTCAACGCCGCGATGGAGTCCTTTACCGGGATCGGCAGCGCGGTGCCGATGGGCAACCTGGCGATGAGCGACGTGGTGTGGGGCGGCGTTGGCTGCGGCCTTTACGGGATGCTCGTGTACGTCCTGTTGGCGGTGTTCATCGGCGGGCTGATGGTCGGCCGGACGCCCGAGTTCCTGGGCAAGAAGATCGAGGCCAAGGAGATCAAGCTTGTCTCGCTGGCCGCGCTGCTCACGCCGCTGACGATCTTGGTGACCGCGGGTGTCGCGACCGCGAGCCCGCTGGGCCGCGCCTCGATCTCGTCCAACGCGCCCGGGCCCCAGGGATTCTCAGAGACCCTGTATGCGTACATGAGCCAGGCCAACAACAACGGCTCGGCGTTCGCCGGCTACACCGGCTACATCCAGCCCAACGCGGGCAACCTGGGCGCGCACGGGGTGAAGCTGGCGGACCTGATGGGCGGGTTGACGATGCTGTTCGCGCGGTTCATCCCGCTGCTGCTGGTGCTGGCGATCGCCGGCGCGCTGGCGGGCAAGCGGGTCGCGCCGGCCGGACCGGGGACGATGCGCACCGACAACGCGACGTTCGTGATCCTGCTCATCGGCGTGGTGATCCTGGTCGGCGCGCTCACCTTCTTCCCCGCGCTGCTGCTCGGTCCAGTCGTCCAGGGGCTGGGGACCCACCTCTTCTAACCATGCGCCGCGACCTGACCACCTCCGTCATCGCGATAGTCGTGTTCTCCGTGCTGTTCGGGTTGGTCTATCCGTTCGCGATGACCGGCATCTCACAGGTCGTCTTTCCCGGGCGCGCCAACGGCTCGTTGCTCCGCGCCGGTGACACGGTCATCGGCTCGCGGCTGATCGCGCAGCCATTCGCAAAGCCGGTGATCGGCAAGAACGGCAAGCCTGAGACCAACAGCTCCGGCCAGCCCGTACTCGCACCGGATCCGGCGTACTTCCAGCCCCGTCCCTCGACGGCAACCGAGTACAACGCCGCCGCCTCGTCGTTCACCAACCTCGGGCCCAATACCGCGGTCGCGCGCGACACCTTCAAGGCAAGCCTCGCTGGGTACCTGAAGCTCGAGCGGCCCTACAACCCAGGACTGAGTGCGAGCCAGGTGCCGGTAGATGCGGTGACGAGCTCTGCCTCTGGCGTGGATCCTGAGATTTCGGTGGCCAACGCCGACATCCAGGCGCACCGGATCGCGGCGATCCGCCACCTGCCGATGGTGACGGTGAAGCGGCTGATCAGCGAGAACACCAACAGCCGCTTCCTGGGCGTGCTCGGCGAGCCGGGGGTAGACGTGCTCGATCTCAACCTGGCGCTGAACCGCCTCACCGGGAGGCCCCGCTGATGCCCGCCGTCGACGAACGCGCCGCCTCCCGAGCCAGCGAGCGCCGGGCGATCTCGCTCTTCCAGCCGGACATCGTGCGGCGCGCGCTGATCGACAGCCTGGTCAAGCTCGACCCGCGCGTTCAGATCCGCAACCCGGTGATGTTCGTGGTCGAGGTCGGCGCGATGATCACCACGGTCACGTGGCTGATCCAGGTGTTCGGCGGCGGCCCGCTCGGCGGCGGCCACGAACCCGCCTGGTACACGTTCGTGATCTCGGTCTGGCTCTGGCTGACCGTGGTGTTCGCGAACATGGCCGAGGCCTTCGCCGAAGGGCGCGGTCGTGCGCAGGCGGACACGCTGCGGCAGATGCGACAGGAGACGATCGCCCGCCTCCAAGATGGGACGACCAAGAACGCCTCGGAGCTCACGCGCGGGGATGTCGTGGTGGTCGAGGCCGGGGAGCTGATCCCGGGCGACGGCACCGTGATCGAGGGCATCGCGTCGGTCGACGAATCCGCCATCACAGGCGAGTCGGCCCCGGTGATTCGCGAGTCCGGCGGCGACCGAAGCGCAGTGACCGGTGGCACCCGGGTGCTATCTGACCGGATCGTGGTAGAGATCACCCAGGAGCCCGGGCAGTCGTTCCTTGACCGGATGATCGCGCTGGTCGAAGGCGCGGCGAGGCGGAAGACGCCAAACGAGATCGCATTGAACATCCTGCTGGCCAGCCTGACGCTGATCTTCGTCGTCGTGGTGGCGACGCTGCGGCCGTTCGGACTGTTCGCGCACACGGCAATCTCCGAGACGACGCTGATCTCACTCTTGGTGGCGCTGATCCCCACCACGATCGGGGCGCTGCTCTCAGCGATCGGGATCGCCGGGATGGACCGCCTCGTGCGCCGCAACGTGCTCGCGCTCTCAGGCCGTGCCGTCGAGGCCTCCGGCGACGTCGACGTGCTGCTGCTCGACAAGACCGGAACGATCACGATCGGCAACCGCATCGCCTCCGAGTTCATCCCAATGCCCGGAGTCGGCGAAGGCGAACTGGCCGAGGCGGCACAGCTGGCGTCGCTCGCCGACGAGACCCCCGAGGGCCGGTCAATCGTGGTGCTCGCCAAGCAGTACGGAATCCGTGAGCACGACATGACCAGCCTGCACGCACACTTTGTGCCGTTCACCGCCCAGACCCGAATGAGCGGCGTCGACCTCAACGGGACCCGGGTGCGCAAGGGCGCGGGCGACGCCGTCATCAGGTTCGTCATTGACGAAGGCGGCCGTCCACCCGCCGAGCTTCAGCCGGCGCTCGACCGAATCGGCCGCGAGGGCGGCACCCCGCTCGCGGTGGCCCGTGACTCACAGGTGATGGGCGTGATCTACCTCAAGGACACTGTCAAGGAGGGCATGCGCGAGCGGTTCGACCACCTCCGCGCGATGGGCATCCGGACGGTCATGATCACCGGCGACAACAAGCTGACCGCCGCCAAGATCGCCGAAGAGTCGGGCGTCGATGACTTCCTCGCCGAGGCCACCCCGGAGGCGAAGCTCGCGCTGATCAAACAGGAGCAGTCCGAGGGCCGGATGGTCGCGATGACCGGCGACGGCACCAACGACGCGCCCGCCCTGGCTCAGGCCGACGTCGGTGTGGCGATGAACACCGGCACCCAAGCCGCGCGTGAAGCGGGGAACATGGTCGACCTCGACTCCAACCCGACGAAGCTCATCGAGATCGTTGAGGTCGGCAAGCAGCTGCTGATCACCCGCGGGGCACTCACCACCTTCTCGATCGCCAACGACGTCGCGAAGTACTTCGCGATCCTCCCCGCGATCTTCGCCACAACCTGGGCGGCGACCAAAGGCAGCCAGGGGCCGCTGCACGTGCTGAACATCATGAACCTCGGCACCCCGCGGTCGGCGGTCATCTCCGCGATCATCTTCAACGCGATCATCATCCCGCTGCTGATCCCGATCTCGCTGCGCGGTGTCCGGTATCGGCCGATCGGCGCCAGCGCACTGCTGCGGCGAAACCTGCTGATCTACGGCCTCGGCGGGATCGTCGCGCCGTTCATCGGCATCAAGCTGATCGACCTGCTCGTCCACAACGTGCTCGGGGCCTAGCCATGACCGAGCTTCGAACCCCTGAGGGGTCCGACGCACCAAACCAGACCACGGCGCGAGGAACCCTCCGCGTCTTCCTGGGCATGGCCGCCGGGGTCGGCAAGACCTACCAGATGCTGCTCGAGGGTCACGCCGAGCAGGACGCGGGCCGCGATGTGGTCATCGGGCTGCTCGAATCCCATGGCCGCGAGGAGACGGCGAGGCTGGCCGACGGCCTGCCCATCGTCCCGCGGCGGAACGTGACCTACCGCGGCGTCGAGTTGAATGAGATGGACCTGCCGGGGATCCTGATTCGGGCGCCGGAGCTGTGCCTGATCGACGAGCTGGCCCATACCAACGTCCCCGGCGTCGAGCACCACAAGCGCTATGAGGACGTGGAGGACGTGCTCTCCGCGGGCATCGACGTTCTCTCAACGCTCAATGTCCAGCACCTCGAGTCGCTCAACGATCAGGTGGACGAGCTGACCGGCGTCCGCGTCCGCGAGACGCTCCCCGACGCGGTGCTCGAGCGCGCGGACGAGGTGGTGATGATCGACCTCACCCCGGAGGCGCTGCTCGACCGTCTTCGGGCCGGGAAGGTCTACCCCGCGGAGCGCGTTGACTCGGCGCTGAACAACTTCTTTCGCGTCGAGAACCTCGCCGCCCTGCGTGAGGTCGCGCTGCGGCAGGTGGCCCAGGAAGTCGGCCAGCGGCGTTTGACCGTTCCGCCCGGGTCGCGGTCGGGCGAGAGCCTGGCTGTCGAAGGCCCCCGCGCGGTGGGAGAGCGGCTGCTGGCGCTGATCGAGCCCAGCCCGGCCGCCCAGCGGCTGGTTCGCCGGGCGTGGCGCTCCGCCCAGCGGCTGGGCGCCGACCTAGACCTGCTGTGGGTCAAGTCTCCCAACCGCAAGGCCTCGGACGAGGAGGAGCGGTCGCTGGCGGCGCTTCGCCAGCTCGCCTCGCTTCTCGGCGCCCGACTGTTCGTCGAGACCTCGGACGAACTGGCGACCGCGGCAGCCGCGGTCGCCCGCCGGCAGGGAACCACCTACATCCTGCTCGGCCGGAGCCGAGCGCCGCGAGGACTGGCGCGCTTGCGCACCCCGCTGCCGCAACGTCTGATGGAGCTTCTGCCCGGTGTCGACGTACGGATCATCGCCGACCGGGTTGCCCGCTCGACAACGGAGCGAGCATGAGCACCGCGCTGGCCATCGGCGTTGGCATCGCCGGCCTCGTGATCGGCGTTGCCGCCGGCTTTTGGCTCCCACCTCACGGTCATCGCCCGCGCCGACAGCAGGCCCCCGCGGTGCGGCGGATCTTGCTTCCCTTCACCGAGATGGGGATCTCCCGGCGGGCATTCGAGGCGGCGGTGCGGCTGGCCCAGGCCGAGAATGCCACGATCATGCCTGCGTTTCTGGCCCGGGTGCCCCGCCAACTCCCGCTCCAGTCCTCGCTTCCGGTGCAGGCCGGCAACGGTATGCCCCTGCTCGAAGCTATCGAGCAGCGAGCGGCAAGTCAGGGCATCCCGGTCGATTCTCGCGTCGCTCGCGGGCGCACCTACCGGGACGCGCTGCGTCGCCTCCTCCAGGAGGAGCCGGTGGACCGCGTGATCGTCTCCGCCACCGACAGCCCGAACAAGGGACTCACGGCAGACGACCTCGAGTGGCTGCTCGAGCGCGTGCCCGCCGAGATCCTGATCCTCCGCCCCGCCCCGCAGGACACGCGCCAGATCACACCTGAAGGCGTGGCCGGGCACTTCTGAGGCGGGGTTGACCTCGATCCTGCCCGAGCATCTCGAGGGCTACGGAGTGACGCTTCGCCGGTGGCGGGCGGACGATGTGGAGTTGCTGCATCGTGCCGTGGACGAGAGCTATGCGCACCTCCGACCCTGGATGGACTGGGTCGCCCAGGAGCCGCTGAGCGTCGAGCAGCGGCGTGCCATGCTCAGGCGCTGGGAGGAGGATTGGCGGGCCGGCGGCGACATCATCTACGGAACCATGATCGACGAGGCGCGGGTCGCCGGAGGGTGTGGTCTTCACCATCGCCGCGGGCCGGGCGTCTTGGAAATCGGCTACTGGACCCACCCGGCCCACCTGCGCCGGGGGATCGCCACCGCGGCCGCGCTGCTCCTCACCGACGCGGCCTTCGCGCTGCCGGACATCGAGTTTGTCGAGATCCACCAGGACCGAGCCAACACGGCCAGCCGCGGGGTCCCGCGTCGCCTCGGCTACGAGCTGGTCGAGGAACGACCTGACGCTCGGGCCGCTCCGGCTGAGGTTGGAATCGACTGCACCTGGCGGATCGACCGGGAGGGCTGGGCCGCAGCGGCCGAGTCGCGGAATGCGATCCTTCGATCGCCCAGCTCGCGCCCGGAGGTCAACCCACAGGAGCCCCAGTGACTGCGAAAGCGGCCTTCAACGCCGAAGAGTGGACGGTCATTGCCAATGCGCCGTACCTGGCGGCGATGCTGATGATCGCCGCCAGCCGCGGCGGGACCGTACGTGAGACCATGGCCATCTCCGCTGCGTATGCCAGCGCACGCGAGCACTACCGCGACGAGCTGCTCACGCAGATCCTCTCCACGCCTCCGGCGCTTGAGGCATCCACCGCGCCTCGGAGCCCTGACGAGCTTCGCCAGCGCGCGACCGAGACGCTCCGGCGGGCGGTCGTAACCCTCGAGCGCTCCGCCACCGACCAAGAGGTCAACGACTTCAAGCGCTTCGTCTACTACGTCGCCGAGAGGGTGGCGCGCGCCCACCGCGAAGGGGGATTCTTCGGGATCGGGGGCAAGGAGATCAGCGACCCCGAACAGGCGACGCTCGACGAGATCGGGGCGATCTTCGATGAGCCGTCGGCGCCACCAGGCCCCAGCACGCGCTGACCGTCGCCATTAGGGTGGGCATATGCCCGACGCCGCCGAGCAGCCTCTGGAGATGATCCTGGCTCGCAACCTGATCTCGATCATCTCGCTCGGGGCCATGCTGGTCGACACCGAAGGCGCCATCGTGTTCTACAACGAGGCGGCCGCGGAGGTCCTCGGCGCGCGCTTTGAGGAAACCGGCCGAATCCCCCAGGAGGCCTGGCGGGCGGAGATCGGACCCTTCGACGAGGACGGCACCAGGCTCCCCGTGCGCAATCTGCCGGTCACGGTGGCGCTCCGCGATGGCCGGCCGGGATATGGCCGCTTCTACATCGAATCCGCGAACGCCGGGATGATTCCGATCGAGGCCACGGCGCTGCCGCTCATCGGATCGGCCGGCCATCACGGGGCGCTGGTCGTCTTCTGGCCGCTCGACGCCGAGCATGCCTGGCCCTTGCAGGACACGGAGACCTGACCTCATGCGGGTCAAGATCTGGGGCGCGCGCGGTTCGATCCCGGTTCCCGGGGCAGATTTCGCCCGCTTTGGCGGCAACACCTCGTGCGTGCAGGTGACCGGCCCCGACGGGACGGAGATGATCCTGGACGCGGGAAGCGGAATTCGCGGGCTGGGACTCGCGCTCGCCGGCCACTGCCGCAGCGTTCACGTGCTGCTCACCCACCTGCACCTCGACCACATCCAGGGGCTGATGTTCTTCGCGCCGCTGTTCGACCCCGCGGTCGAGGTGACGATCTGGGGACCGACCAGCATCCAGCGACCCCTGCGCGATCGCCTGGCTCGGTACCTGTCCAACCCGCTCTCCCCGATCGAAATCCGCGACCTGCCGGCGCGAGTCCGATTTGCCGACCCGGCGACGCCGTCGCTGCGTCTGGGGGCGATCGAGGTCGAGGCGGCGTGGGTCTCCCACCGGGGTCCGACTCTCGGCTACCGGCTGACATCGGACGCGGCCAGTGTCTGCTATCTGCCTGACCACGAGCCGGGGCTGGGCGAGGATCTCGAGACGGCGGACGTGAGCTGGATCTCAGGCCACACGCTCGCCCAGGGAGCTTCCCTTCTCATCCACGACTGCCAGTACGAGGATGGCGAGTACCGCCAGCGCCAGGGTTGGGGTCACTCGAGCATCTCGGATGCCATGAGCTTCGCCCGGCGGGCCGATTGCCAGTGCAGCCTCATGTTCCACCACGATCCCGGGCACGACGACGCCTACCTCGATGGCCTGGCCGAGCGGGTGGCGGCCGAGTGGCGAGGCGCCGGCGCGGTCGGACTGGCCCGCGAGGGGCAGGTAATCGAGTTCCCAGCCTGACGCCCTGCCGGCACGGTCTCAGGTCGAGGTCAGCGCCGGGAGATCGGGGCGAGGTCGGCCACCAGCTTGCGCTCCGACCCGTCCTTGCTGAAGCGGATGACGACGATCCCGCCGGGCTCGAGCCCGGTGACGACGCCGTCGCCGAAACTCGGGTGGACGACGTCCTCCCCCAGCCGGTAGGCGACAGGCGCCGGCTCTGAGCGAGACCACGCCTCGGTCGCCGCCCCGGACCGCCATGACGTGGCTCGCGCCCGGACCCCGGCGAGCGAAGCCCGCTCCTCCTCGCGGTCGCTCAGCTTGGCCGGGATCTCGGCGATGAACCGGCTCGGCGCCCCCCACGTCCTCGAGCCGAAGACGTTGCGCGTCCGGGCGTAGCACATGTAGAGATCACGCTCGGCGCGGGTGATCCCGACATAGCAGAGCCGGCGCTCCTCCTCGAGCCCCCCCTCATCGAGCGCTCGCGAATGCGGGAAGACTCCCTCCTCGCAGCCGATCATGAACACGATCCCGAACTCCAACCCCTTCGCGTTGTGCAGGGTCATGAGCGTCACCATCCCGGTCTCGTCGGTGCGCTCGTCGGCGTCCGAGCGCAGCGAGACCTGCTGGAGGAACTCCTCGAGGGAGTGGTTCTCGGTCTCCGACGCGTCGTACTCGGCGGCCACGTTGACAAGCTCCTCGAGATTCTCGATCCGGCCCTGCGCTTCGATCGTCCGCTCGGCTTCGAGCGCCTCGAGGTACCCCGTCTCCTGGAGAAGCTCCTTGAGCAGCGCGCTCACGGACACCCCCGCGTCCTGGCGTTCCCGCAGAACATGCATCGTCGCCATGAACCGGCGCAGCGCCTTCACCGCCGGGGCGCCGAGGCCCGGTACCTGCTCGGGCTCGGACGCCGCATCCCAGATCGAGACCCCGGTCGTGTTCGCGAAGGCGAGAACGTGCGAGAGCGACGTCGACCCGATCCCGCGCCGGGGGGAATTGACGATCCGGGTGAATGCTCCCACATCGTGCGGGTTGACCAGCGTGATCAGGTAGGCGATCGCGTCCTTGATCTCGGCGCGTTCGTAGAACTTCGTCCCTCCGATGACCTGGTAGGGGATGTCGGCTCGGGTCAGCGTGTCCTCGAGCACTCGCGACTGGGCGTTCGTCCGGTAGAACACGGCGACCTCTTGCAGCGAGGTGCCCTCATCCGTCAGCCGCTGGATCTCGCCGGTGACGAAGCGGCCCTCGGCATGCTCGTCCTCCAGCTCGCGGATCTTGATCGGGTCTCCCTGGCCCAGGTCGGTCCAAAGGTTCTTGACCTTGCGGCCGCGGTTGTTTGAGATGACCGCGTTGGCGGCGTCGAGGATCGTCTGCGTCGAGCGGTAGTTCTGCTCGAGCTTGACCACGTGCGCGTCGACATAGTCGTCCTCGAACTCGAGGATGTTGCGGATGTCCGCGCCCCGAAACTGATAGATCGACTGATCGGGATCGCCGACGACCATGATGTTACGGTGCTCCTTGGTCAGGAGCTGGAGCCAGCGGTATTGCGCGTGGTTCGTGTCCTGGTACTCGTCGACCAGGACCTGCGTGAAGCCCTCGGCGTAGCGTTCGCGGACCTCGTCGAAGAGCCGCAGGACGTCGACGGCGCGGACCAGCAGGTCGTCGAAGTCCATCGCGTTGGCACGGTGAAGCTCGCGCTCGTAGGCGCGGTAGACGTCGGCCACCGTCTGCTCGAAGAACGAGCCGACCATCCTCCCGTACTCATCGGCGTCCCGCAGACGGTTCTTGGCGTCCGAGATCTGGGCGCCGATGGCCGCCGGTGTGAATCGCTTGGGGTCGACGCCCAGATCATCCAGGCAGCGCTTGATCAGCCGCCGTGAGTCGGCCTGGTCGTAGATCGTGAACTGCCGCGTGTAGCCGAGGCGATCGGCGTGCGCCCGGAGCATCCGCGCACAGGCCGCGTGGAAGGTCATCACCCACATCGCCCGCACCCGCCGGCCGACCAGCAGACCCACCCGCTCGCGCATCTCATCTGCGGCCTTGTTGGTGAAGGTGATGGCGAGGATCTCGTTCGGCTGCGCGGCCCCCGTGGCCAGGAGGTAGGCGATCCGATGGGTGAGGACGCGCGTCTTGCCCGAGCCGGCGCCGGCCAGGATCAAGAGGGGCCCGCCCGGGTGCGCAACCGCCTCGCGCTGAGGCTCGTTCAGCCCTTCGAGGAGGGCCTCCAGGTCGGTCTTGGTCTCCGTCATCGGCTCTCGGTCTACGGTACCGACGGCAGTGGTCGAAGCCGCCGAGAGCCGCCGCCGGCGCGGCGGCCCTCGAGCTTTGCTGCGCCAGTTGTCCCATCGTCAACCAAATCAGCATCGTTTACGCGCATGAGCCCTCTGCTCACCCAGCTTCGCGAGGCCGCGGCGGCGGTGGCACGGCGTGCGCGTCACGTGCGGATCAACACGAGCCGGATCGCCGATTACTCCGCCTCGCTGCCACTGGATGACCGGCCCACCGGGGCCGATGAGACGCCAGGGATCTCCCGCGAGGAGCGAGCCGCCTTCTGGCTCACACTCGACGCCGTCAACTTCGGGTCCGGCTGGTTTCCGACCCTGAACAAGGCTCCCGGCCGCTCGGGTTACCACACGATCGCGGCCGCCTTACGCGAGCGCTTCGCCAGCCGCGGGCCCTGGAGCCCGGAGGAGCTGACCGCGCTCACGGCGGCCGACGTCGCCCGTACCCTCTCCCAGGCTCCCTCCCACGAGCTGATGGCGCTCTTCGCCGATTCGCTCAACGACCTCGGCGAACACGTCTCGGAGGCCGGAGGCTTCGCGGCCGTCGTGGACGCGGCCGGCGACTCAGCCGCCGCCCTGGTCGAGCGACTCGCCGCCTGGCCCGCCTTCGCCGACACCTCCACCTACGCCGAGCTGACCCTCCCCTTCCTCAAGCGCGCCCAGATCCTCGCCGCCGACCTCAGCCGGGCCGGCGTGGCGGAGTTCGACGATCTGCACCGTCTGACGCTGTTCGCCGACAACCTCGTCCCTCATGTGCTCCGGCTCGACGGGATCCTCGGGTTCGACGCGCGCCTGGTCCAGCGCATTGAGCGGGAGGAGCTGATCGCGCACGGCTCGCCGGAGGAGGTGGAGATCCGCGCCTGCGCGCTGTGGGCGGTGGAGCTGATCGTGGCCGCGCGACCGGGCACGACCGGCGCCGAGATCGACCAGCTCCTCTGGCTGCGCGGGCAGGGCCCGCGGTACAAGGCCGTGCCGCGTCACCGCTCGCGGACGACCGCTTATTGAGCCGTGACGGGCTCGCGGTCGGCCGCGTGGGCGTGCTCTGAGATCGCTTGCACGAGCTGCGGCCACGCCGCCGCGGGCAGATCGTGGCCCATGCCCTGGATCGTCACCATCCGCGCCCCCGGAATGGCTCGAGCCGTCGCCACTCCCCCGGAGCGGCTGACCATCGGATCCTTGGACCCGTGGATGACGAGCGTCGGGGCGGTGATCGCGCGCAGGCTCTTGGCGCGATTGCCGGAGGCGATGATCGCTCCCAGCTGACGCCCGGAGCCCAACGGGTCGAACCCGCGATCCCAGGACCGGGCTGCGATCTCCCGGTGGCGCTCGGTGTCCTGCGGAAGTCCGCGTGATCCGATCGCGGTGAAGACCTTGACCGTCCGGTCGATGTAGCCCTCTCGGTCCGCGGGAGCCACGCTCAGGAAGTAACGGTAGATCGCGAGCGACGGCTGGCCGCTCCAGCGGCTGCCCGTGTTGGACATGATCGAGACCAGCGAGCGGACCGCGGCTGGATGCTCGGCGGCGAGCGTCTGGGCGATCATGCCACCCATCGAGGCGCCGACGACGTGGGCGGGCTCGAGCCCGAGCTCTCGCAGCAGCCCCGCCGCGTCATCGGCCATGTCGCTGAGCGTGTAAAGGACGGGGTCGATCCGCCTCCGCAGCAGCTGGCCGACCGGCGGCGGGCGGCCCTCGATGTGCGTCGAGCGCCCGGCGTCGCGGTTATCGAAGCGGATGACGTAGAACCCGCGCTCGGCCAGCTGGCGGCAGAAGTCGTCCGGCCAGCCGAGCATCTGCATCCCGAGCCCCATGATCAGGAGCATCGGCGGATCGGGCTCGGCCCCGAACGTCTCGTAGCAGAGGGTGATGCCGCGTCCGACGTCGCAGAACTGCTCAGCCACCCCGTGAGCTCCCGGACCTCGCCTTGGCCCCGCTCTTGTTCGCCGAACGCTCCCCGTTCCCGGCGCCGGCTCGAGCCCGCTGACGGCGCGGCCTGCCCGCGGGTCGGAGCTCGGCCAGAGCGTCTCCCAGCCATCCGATCAGCGACCACAGATCGGGCATCTGCTCGCGGTCGGCCACGATCCCGAAGTCGAGCCGACCCAGGTAGCTCATCACCGTGATGTTCAAACCCATCCCATCGGTGATGACCGAGATCGGATAGTTCGCCTCGAGCTTGGCACCCGCCATGTAGAGCGGAAACTGGGGGCCCGGCACGTTCGAGACGACAAGGTTCCAGGCGGGTCGCCCGGGGCCTGCGGCCAGCGAGAAGGTGAGGCGGGCGGCGCGTGAGAACAAGGCCGGGGGGATGAACTCGTTGGCGTCCTGGAGCAGCTCGGCCGGGAGCGCGCGGTGGCGCTCCTTCATCTCCATGAGCGCGTCGTGGGTCCGCTGCAGGCGGCGGATCGGATCCGGCTCGTCGGTGAACAGCGGAGCCGTCATGAGCAGGATGCGGTTGCCGAACGTGCCCTGCTCCCGCTCCCGTCTCACCGATACCGGGACCTGCGCGACCAGCGGCCCCTCGGGGAGCTCGTCGTGCTCAAGCAGCCAACGCCGGACGGCGCCGGCGCAGATCGAGACCACCACGTCGTTGACGGTGACCCCGTACACGTTCTTGACCGCCTTCACCTCGTCCAGCGACAGCTGGCCGAAGGCGTAGCGCCGGTGGGCCGAGATCCGCCCGTTGAAGCTGGTCCGCGGCGGCACGAGGTCGCGCCGCCCGATCACCCGGCCGCCGCCCACCAGTCGCTGTACCGCCGCCGCCATGCGGCCGGCCAGCCCCATCCCCGGGATGTTGGCCAGCTGCGGCACCTCGGCCACGTTCGGCAGGGCCTTCGGGACCGAGCGCAGCAGGCGCAGCGGGTAGCGCGGCACCCCGAGGACGCCGCGGGCCAGCATGCCCAGGTCGCTCGGCGGGAGATCCGGGGGCTCGGCGAAACGCTCCGGAGGCTCACGCCCTTCAGGTGAGAGGTCGAGCAGTGCGCCCATGATCTCGTTGCCCGAGATGCCGTCGATCACGGCGTGGTGGATCTTGCTCATGACGGCCACCCGGCCCTCCGGCAGGCCGTGGATCAGGTAGATCTCCCACAGGGGGCGCGCGCGGTCAAGCGGGCGGGCGAAGATGCGCGACACCTGTTCGGCCAGCTTCTCATCCGCGGCACCGGGAGGGAGCGCGAGCTCACGGACGTGGAAGTCCAGATCGAATTCGACATCATCCAGCCAGTAGCCGTAGTCCAGGTCAAGGGGAACCCTGACCAGGCGCCAGCGGAACGGGGGCACGAGCGGAAGCCGCTCGGCGATCAGCAGCTGCAGGTCCTCGAGGGTCAGCCTGCCGCCCGGCGCTGTGGAGGGGTCGAGCACGGCCAGCGCTCCCACGTGACCGACGTGGCGCGAATCCTCAAGCGCCAAGAACTGCTGATCAAGGGCCGTCAGCTGCCGCATCACTCTCCTCCTGGCTCGTAGGCCCAGCCTACCCCGCAGCGAGGAGTTCCGCGCGCATCGTCCAGCTGGCCTCGGTATCGATGGCCGGGAATTTGCCCGCGGCGGTGAGCCGCGCGTCGAGGGCGATGACCGCCGTCTCACCGCCCAGTGCGGCTGGCGCCGTCGCCACCACCGTGACGGACCCGCCGTCGACGATGTTGCGGGCCGCCGCCAGCACCCGGCGGGCCGCCGGGCGGGGCAGCTCCTCGAGGCTGTCGATCAGGACAACCGCATTCACCCCCCGTGCGGCCAGGCGCCGCGCCTGCTCGAGCACGCCCTCCACCGCCTGCGCCTGGGCCTCGGCCGAGGCCGCCATGCTGACCACCGCTGTCGGCTCGACCGGCCCGGCTCGCCACTCCGGGACCTCCTCGGGCCTGACGCCGGTCAACACCAGCCGGACGTCGGCCTGCTCATGCGCGGCCAGGGCGATGGCCAGGCGACGGAGCGTCTCGGTCTTTCCTGCCTGGCGCTCGCCCACGATGGTCACGCGTGACCCGTGGCCGATGGGCAGACTCTCGGCGAGGAGCTTGACGGTCGGGTCCTCGGAGTCCAGGCGCAATCGCTCCGTCGGGAAGCTGACCGGGAGATCCTCGAATCGGGTGCTGTCGGCCACCTCAGAGGCCGGGCGGCCGTTGATCGTGTCGACGCGAACCAGGGATGCAAAGCGCTCCGAGCGGCGCGGCGGGCGCCGGGGCCCGCCGACCTGATCTCCTGACACGAGCTCGCAGCGGCGCACCTGCGCGGCGGAGACGTAGACGTCCTGATCGGACGGCTCGGGCGGATTCACGCGAATGAACGCGGCCCCGCCGGGCAGCAGCTCAACCACCCCCTCGACGGTCTCCTCAGCTCGCTCGTCCTCAGCCTCGGCCGCCGAGGCGCTCTCGAGCTCGGCCTCGATCTCCTCCGCCCCCTCGCCCCGCGCCTCGCTCTCGACCTCCTCACGGCCGCCTGCGCCGCGGCGTCCCCTTCCGCCGCGGCGGCCGCGCCGAAGTCGGGGTGCCGGTTCCTCAGACTCACCCGCGCCCCCCTCGGAATCGTCGCCCTCCTGGCGGCGCAAAATGGCGTCGATCAGCTCCTCCTTGCGCATCCGGCGGTAGCCATCGACGGATAGCTCGGATGCGATGGCGTGTAGATCGGCGAGCGGACTCTGCTCCAGCGATGCTCGGTCGATGATTGACATGCTGCCTCCTTGGGTTGGCCTTCGGTGGGCTCCGGCCGCGTTGGGACAGCGGCCGGCGAACGGACTGGGCGCAAACTGTAGCGTCGCGCTAGCCGCCGAGCTCGCGCTGCAGCTCCTCGCCCAGACGCAGCGTCGCCTCCACCTCCGTCTCGGCCCGGAGCGCGGCCCGCACGCGGAGGAAGTCGGCCGTGGCGGCGACGTCATGCACGCGTATGACGTGGGCTCCGGCGTCCACGCCGTGAGCCACCGCGGCCAGGGTGCCGCCCAGGCGCTCACGCGGGGGCCGACGTGTGATCGCGCCGATGAAGTCCTTGCGGGACACGGCCAGGAGCAGCGGACGCCCGAGCTCGTGCAGGCGCGCGAACCCGCGCAGCGCCTCGACCGTCTGAGCCGGCGTCTTTCCGAAGTCCGGGCCCGGATCGAGGAGCAGCTGCTCGAACGCCACGCCGCGCTCGAGCGCTATGGCGATCCGCTCGCTCAGGAACGCCTCGACATCGTCGGGCATCCGTCCGTCGAAACTCGGGTCGAGCAGCTTCTGCTTCGGCGCTGCGCGTGTGTGCATGAGAACCAGCGCGGCGCCCGTCTCTGCGCACACAGTGGCCAGCTGCGGGTCGCGCAACCCGCTGACGTCGTTGACGATCGCCGCCCCGGCGGCGACCGCGGCCCGGGCCACCGCCGGTTTGTAGGTATCGACGGACACGACCGCTCCGAGCTCGCCGGCCACCCGGGCGATGAGCGGCACGACCCGCTCGATCTCGACCTCCGGCTCCACCGGCGGGCGGTGGGTGACGCCTGACTCGCCGCCGATGTCGATCACGTCTGCCCCCGCCTCGATCAGGCGGGCCGCCAACTCGACGCGCTGTTCGAGCGTCCGGTGCTCTCGGGTATCGGAGAACGAGTCGGGAGTCGCGTTGACGATCCCCATGAGCCACGGCCGGCCGCCGAGGGCCAGGCTTCCACGCGCGGTCTGTAGGGCACGAGCGGGCGCGTTCACCTCGCCATGATCCCTTCGACCTCGGCCTCCTGGCGGAAGCGTCTCACCTCGTCGTCGACCCGCCCGGGATCCCACCCGAGGAAGGCGCCGAGGGCCTGCGCCACCCGGCGCGGTCCGGGGCTCTCGGGCACGCACAGCGCCGGCGCTGCCAGCAGCCCGAGTCGCGTGCGGCGAAGCAGGACGTCGCCCACGGTCAGCGCCTGCTCACGCTCGCCGGAGAAGGGTGCCTCCGCGAGCAGGTCGGGGTGGCCATCGATGATCGGCTCGGCGAGGCTCTGATCCTCGCGAGCCAGCGCCAACACGTGCTCGGCGGCGTGTCCATAGCGACCCGCCAGGGGCGCATAGGCCTCCTCGGCGACCCCGTGCACGCGCGGGAGGACGTTGGGGTCAACCGCTTCTCCGAGAGGGATCTCCTGGGTGCGGCACGGCGCCTCACGGCCGTCGCGCTCGACCAGGCGATCGACGGCCAGCTTGGCCATCCTCCGCCACGTCGTCAGCTTTCCCCCGGTGATCGTGATCAGCCCGCTCGAAGTCTCATACAGCTCGGCCTTGCGCGAGATGTCTACCGACTTGCGCGTATCGCCCGAGGAGATCAGTGGCCTGACTCCTGCGTAGGCCCCGACGAGATCGCCGGACGCGAGCGAGGTGCCAAAGAACGCGTTGGCCGCATCGAGCAGGTAGACGATGTCCTCGGGTGCCGGCCGCACGTGATCGATATCGCCGTCGTAGTTGTTGTCCGTCGTCCCGAGCAGCGTGCGTCCCAGCCACGGGAGGGCAAAGATCGATCTGCCCTCACCCGCGGGGACGATGGCGCCGGCGTGCAGCGGCAGATTCGCCTGGGCGACCGTGATGTGGGTTCCGCGGCTGGGGGCGATCGTCGGAACCTCGGCCTCGGAATGGAGCTCGTCGGGACGCAGGCGATCCGCCCAGACGCCGGTGGCATTGATCACATTGGCCGCCCGGACCGGAAACTCCTCCCCGGTCTGGACGTCCCGGACGAGAACACCCCGAGTGGCATCTACCTGGGTGAGCAGCTCAACCACCTCGAGACGGTTGGCGCAGACGGCGCCAAAGCGCTCGGCCTCACCGAGGACGGTCAGGACGAGGCGGACGTCATCGGTCTGGCAGTCGAAGAACAGATAGCCGCCGGTCGGGGACCGGCGCGACAGGGCGGGGAGCAGCTCCACCACCTCCTGCCCGGAGATCGTCCGATGCCGGGCCGGGCTCCAATCGCTCTCCGGCTCGGACCCGTCCTCCTCCCAGCGCTGCGAGCGCGCCGCCGCGCGCCGGGCACTGCGGCGCCCCCGGAGCGCCGGGGTCGCCATCACGTCGTACATGTTGAGGCCGATGCCCATCATGCGGTCCGGACGCGCGCCGTCGAACGCTGCCACGACCATCGGCAGTGGCCGGACGAGGTGAGGGGCGAGCCGAACCATGAGCTGGCGTTCGAGCAGCGCTTCGCGGACCAGACCCAGGTCGAAGTTCTGCAGGTAGCGCAGGCCGCCGTGAACCAGCTTTGACGAGCGGCTGCTTGTCCCGGATGCGAAATCGGCCTTCTCGACCAGCGCAACGCTGTAACCGCGCGACGCCGCATCGAGCGCAACTCCGGCGCCGGTGATTCCGCCCCCGACGACGATGAGATCGAACCGCTCGTGCCTCAGCGCATCGATGGCCTGCCCGCGAGGGATCATGGCCTGAGCGTAACCCGGAGGGTTGACCGCCTCCGGCTCGGGCCCTACTTACCGCCGGCCTGCTTGAACAGGCTCAGCACCACCTGGTACCAGGCGGGCGAGGTCTCCTGGTAGCCCGGGCAGCAGGGCGGCCCGCCGGGGGCGCTGATGCCGATCTCCAGATGTGGCGAATCCGAGATCCCGACCTGACCGCACCCGAGCTCGGCGATCGGCTCCCCCGCGGTGACCTGCGCGCCCACCGGAACCAGCGCCGGGGCGGCGTGGCCGTAGTAGATGTAGCGGCCGTTGTAGGGGCCGCCGGAGACCTTGATAATGGGGGCGTCAGGCCCGAAGCCGTTGATCCCCTCCTGGACGATGGTTCCGGAGGCCATCGCCACCTCGACCACCTTGGATCCGCACGCGTTGCCGACCGTCCCGATATCGATCCCCTGATCCAGGCTCCAGTCCTTGGACGGGAGCACGAGACTCACCGGTTTGAGCGGGAACACGAGCGAGGTCGTGGTGGGCGCGGGCGCGGTCGGCGCTCCTGCCCCGCCGCTCGCGTCGACGACCAGGCCGTTGCGCACCGCTGCCCTCTTCACCGCCGCCAGGAGCGCTCTTGCCGTGCGCGGTCCGACCGAGCCGCTCACCGGACGCAGCCGATGGGCCACCTGGAACTTCCACACGGCGCTCTTGGTGATGCTGCCGAAGTACCCGGTCTCCGGGACCGAGTAGCCGATATCCGTCAACCAGGTCTGAAGCGTCCTGACGTCGGCGCCACGGGTGCCCTTGCGCAGCATCCGGGTGAACACCGAGGACGACGCAGGCGCCGAGACCAACCCGCGCGGCGCGGTCGGCGAGACCATGGCCGCGCCGCCGGAGGTCGCGGAGGCGACCGCGGCCGGAACCAGCACCCCAACGAGCAGTGTCAGCCAGGTGACCCGGCCGCGCAAATCCTGAGCGGCCGCGAGGCGTAGCGCCGGCAGACGGCGTTCGACCTTGCACGTCTTTTTCGGTTGAAACCTGCGAAGAAAGCGCAAGCAGAAACCCCGCGGGTGCGGTGTTGCATGGAGCCTGTGGCCTACGGAGTTAGCTGACGGGCTAGCGCTCGGCCTTCGAGCGCATCTCGCGGATCACCGCGGGACTCGCCCCAATGATTGGGTTCCCCGTTCCCCGGGGCGGCATCCCGGAGACTCGGCGCGCGGCACAGTACCAGAAAACGAGGACGGCTTGGTCAGCCCGAGGGCTTGCCGTCCGAACCGACGTCCGCCGGGTCTCCGACGCCCTTCTCGCGCCGATCCTCGATGACCTGCTTGATCCGGTCGACCGTGTCCTCGGACATGCGGCGGATCTCCCAGTGGGTCAGCTTGAGCACCCGCATCGGCGACGTCGCGATCACGTCGGCATTGCGCTGCCGGCGCTCGAACAGACCCATCTCGCCGATCAGGTCGCCCTGCTTGAGGGACGCGATCTTGTTGCCGTCCTGGAGCACGTCGGCGGTGCCCTCCTCAATCGCGATCAGCTCGACCGAGTAGTCCCCTTGCTTCATCAGGATCTGACCCTCGGCGACGCTGGTCTCGGTGGCAAACGCCGCCAGGCGCCTGGCCTCGTCGTCCGAGAGGTCCGAGAAGATCGGGATTGCCTTGAGGCGCGCTGGATCCATTCCGCCGGGAATTTATATCTACAGCGACTCGATCGCGGCAGTGATCTCGCTCACAGACTGCTTGGCGTCCCCGAACAGCATGCTCGTTTCAGGTTCGTAGAACAGCGGGTTCTCGATCCCGGCGAAGCCTGAGGCCATCGAACGCTTGAGCACGATCACCGACTTGGACTGGTTGACCTCGAGGATCGGCATCCCGTAGATCGGCGAGCCGGGCTCGTTCTTGGCCGCCGGGTTGGTGACGTCGTTGGCGCCGATGACCAGGGTCACGTCGGTCCGCGCGAACTCCGGGTTGACCTCATCCATCTCCTTGAGTAGGTCGTAGGGCACCTGAGACTCCGCCAGGAGGACGTTCATGTGGCCGGGCATCCGCCCCGCGACGGGATGGATCGCGAACAGTACCCGGACGCCCTTGCCCTCGAGCGCCTTCTCCAGGTCACGCACGGCGTACTGCGCCTGGGCCACGGCCATGCCGTAGCCCGGGGCGATGACGACCTGCCGCGCGTACGAAAGCTGAATGGCAACGTCGTCCGGGGTTGTCGACCTGACCGGTCCGCGGTCGATGTCCCCCGCCGTCGGCGCCGCCACCTCGCCTCCGAAGCCCCCGGCCACGATGGCCGGCACGGAGCGGTTCATCGCCTTGGCCATCAGGTTGGTCAGGATCGTGCCGGAGGCTCCAACGATCATCCCGGCCACGATCATCGCGGTGTTGTTCAGAGCAATCCCGGTCGCGGCCGCCGACAGTCCCGTGAACGCGTTGAGTAGCGAGATCACAACCGGCATGTCGGCACCCCCGATCGGCAGGACGACCATGTTGCCGAGCAGCGCCGCCGCGAACAGGATCCCGAGGATGAAGAGCGCCTGAGAATGGACGCCGGCGGCGAGGACGATCGCGCTGGCCAGGGTGACGAGGAACAGCCCGCCGTTCACGACCGCCTGGCCGGGCAGCTTGAGGGGGCGACTCGGGAGGACGGCCTGGAGCTTCCCGAAGGCGATGCCCGAGCCCCAGAACGAGATCGAGCCGATGGTGGCGGCAAACAGGGTCGGGATCTCCGACTTCAGCGTGTAATTGCCCCCGAACCGATGCCGGTACTCGACCCAGGCGATCAGTGCCACGGCCCCGCCGCCGACGCCGTTGAACAGCGCCACCATCTGCGGCATTGCGGTCATGTGAACCTGCCGCGCGGCGGGAATGCCGATTGCGGTCCCGATCGCCATGCCGGCCACGATCAGCCATGGCGTCGCCGAGCCGTCCCAGATGTGCTTGGTCAGCAGCGTCGCCACCACCGCAATGGCCATGCCGGTGGCGGCGATCAGGTTGCCACGGACGGCTGTGCGCGGCCCCGTCAGGCCGCTCATCCCGTAGATGAACAACGAGAACGCGACGATGTAGCAGTAGTCGATGAAGTTCGTCGACTGGAGAAAGATCGCCGGGACGTACATCTACTTCTCGATCTCCGGCCGTCCGTCGGCCTCGCCATCCACGGCTGGGGCGTCGGCGGTGGGCTCAGGCTCAGGCTTGCGCTTGAACATCTCGAGCATCCGGTCGGTGACGAAGAAACCGCCGATGACGTTGATCGTCCCGAAGATGATCGCGATCGTCAGGAGCAGGTGCTCAAACCAGCCGTGAGCTTCATGCATCAGCAGCAGGCCCCCGAGCAGGACGATCCCATGGATCGCGTTCGTGCCCGACATCAGCGGCGTGTGCAGCGTGTTCGGGATCTTCGAGATCACCGCGAAGCCGACGAATCCGGCCAGCACGAGGATCGCTATCTCGGTAACGAGTGACATGGCCTCCTCCTAGCTGGCCGCAGCCGCGCCGGCGGCTTGCTTGGCCGCTTCGTTGACGATTTCCCCGTCCCGGGTGATGCACGCACCAGCGATCACCTCGTCTTCGAAGTCGAGCTCGAGCTGGCCGTCCTTGATCATCAGCCCCAGGAGCGCCTCGATGTTCCGCGCGTAGAGCTGGGATGCGTGTTCGGCCATCGTGCTCGGCACGTTGAGCGGCCCGGCGACCTTGACGTCGTGGGCGAGGATCGTCTGGCCCGGCTCGGTGAGCTCGCAGTTGCCGCCCTGCTCGGCGGCCAGGTCGACCACGACCGAGCCGGGCTTCATCAGCTTCACCGCCTCCTCGGTGACCAGGATCGGGGCTCGACGCCCCGGCACCAGCGCGGTCGTGATCACCACGTCGACCTTGCCGATCGCCTCGGCCATCAGTCGCTGCTGAAGCTCCTGCTGCTCGGGCGTCAGCTCACGCGCGTAGCCGCCGGCCCCCTCCAGATCTCCGCCCAGATCGAACTCGAGGAACGTCGCCCCCAGCGACTCGACCTGCTCCTTGACCGCGGCCCGAACATCGAAGCCCTGGACCACGGCGCCAAGGCGACGGGCGGTGGCGATCGCCTGCAGCCCGGCCACCCCGGCGCCCAGCACCAGCACGGTGGCAGGCCGGATCGTGCCTGCCGCGGTCATCAGCATCGGGTAGAAGCGACCGAGCTCCTGCGCGCCGATCAGCGCCGCACGGTAGCCGGCGACGTTGGACTGGCTGGACAGTGCGTCCATCGACTGCGCCCGGCTGATGCGCGGGATCGACTCCAGGGCGAAGCTGGTCACCCCGGCCTCGGCGAGGGCCCGGATTCCCTCTCCGTTGCTGAGCGGCTGGAGGAAGCCGACGAGGACCCCTCCCTCCTGGAGGCGTCCGATCTCCTCGCGGCTGGGCGGGGCCACCTTGACCACCATCGGAGCGCCGTAGACCTCGTCCGGGGCGGACGCCAACCTGGCTCCGGCCTCCTCGAAATGCGAGTCCGGAATCAGTGCGCCGTCGCCGGCTCCGCGCTCGACGAGGACCTCGTTCGGGGAGGTCTCCTGCTCGCCGGCTGGCGTCAGGAGCTTGCGCACGACATCGGGGACGAGCGCGACGCGACGCTCGCCCTCGGCCATCTCCTTGGGGACTCCGATCTGCATCGGCGCGGCGGGAGGCTAGCGAGTTTCCCGCCCGGCGACGTCACCCGACGCCAATCGGCGCGAGCACGAGCGCGTCGAGGATCCCCGCATCGGCGGCGAGCCCGAGGACGACATGCCCTGGCGCAGGCGCCTGGCGACGAGGCGGGGGGCGGACGCTGCGCCTTGATCTGGCAGGGGCTCGCCTCGGCCGCTTCGCCATCCGCTGAGACGGGCGGGGACGGACGTGAACCGGCGCGAGCGGCAGAACCTTTCCCGCCAACGCCATCGCGGCCTCGGCGGTCACCCACACCGGCGTCTGGTCGGCGGAGCGGGCGTAGCGGATGTGGCCGTCGGGAGCCATCAGCGACTCGAGGTAGGCCGCCGGACCGGGCGCCCCACGGCGATGGAGGGCGGCGGGATCGACCCCCGCGGACAGGAGCCCCTGGATGGCCCAGGCGGTTGACTGCGCGTTTGACGCCGCGCCCGGGGTGGCCGGAAACCCGCCATCCCGGTTCTGCTGGCGCTCGATGTAGCGGACCGCCAGGTGCCGCGCCCGCACGGCGCGCCGGCTCCCCTCGCCCGCCAGAGCCTCCAGCACAGCACCGGTATCGTCGACGTCGCTCACCCCGCCCGCGGTCGCGTAGTTGAACCCGCCATCCCGATCCTCCTGAGCCAGGAGCCAATGCATGGTTTGGGCCGGCGGATCGACGCCGGCGGCGCGAAGGGCAAGCGCCGCGAACGCGGTCAGGTTCGTCTGGTCCGACACCGCGCCACGACGACCGATGTCCGATCTCAGCGCCGCGATGAGGTCGCGGCCGCCGAAGCGCCGGGGATCCTGGCCGGCCGCCATGGCGGCCAGGATCGTGCGCTCGATCGCGCCTGGATCGCTTTCGTGGCCGGCTCCCGAGCGCAGGTAGGCGATCAGGGTCGGGCCGCCCCGGCTGACGTGATCCGGGTTCTCGCCCACGGCAACCAGCCCCAGCGCGGCCCAACCGGAGAACAGCTGGGTCGATGGTTGGCCCGGCGCAGGCCCAAAGCCCCCGTCGCGGTTCTGGGCAGAGAGGATGTACGTGGCCGGGCTGGCGGCTGCCTGCGCCGGCGCTACGCGTGCAGAGATGGCGGAGCCTCCGCAGACGAGCCCCGCCAGCGCGCCGATGCCGACCAGCGGGCCCACGACGGCTCCCGATGTCCTCCATGTCACGCTCAACCGGGTGGCGAACCGGGCCAGCGAGCGCGCAAGCGCGGGGCCGAAGGCGAGCGCGAACACGGCACAGCCGGCGGCGTGAACGGCGTCGAAGCCGATCCCCTTGCCCACATAGATGCCGAGCGACGCGGGGCTGTGGTCGCTGTAGTTGACCCAATCGCCGACGTCCTGCACGGCTGTGAAGGCGAAGCCGACGGCCAGACACGTGATCGCGAGCGGCCAGCGACCGAGCCGCCGTCCGGTGACCGAGCCGAGGGCGGCACCGATCAGCCCGGTCGCGCCCCAGGCCGCCATCTGCCACGGGGTCCAGGGGCCCTGGCCGAAGAAGAAGTTCGAGGTCAGCCCGGCCAGGGCACCGACCACGAAGCCCGGGGCGGGACCGAGGGCGTAGCCCGCGATGAGCACGATGTCGGTCGTCGGCTTGACGTTCGGGAGCGCGGCGAAGGCGATCCGTCCCAGCGAGGCGAAGGCGGCGAGCGTGGCCACCAGCGCGATCACGCGGGCGTCGGGCCGCGCTCGCTCGAACCAGGCAAAGCCGCCGGCCAGAGCGAGGAACAGGATCAGGGAGGCGGCAAGCTGCCAGCTCACACCGTGACCTCCGCGGGTTCGCGGTGCATCAGCAGCGTGACCCCGTCCTCGGGCGTGAGCGCCCCGCCCACGCCGCCCAGGATCCGCGCCGTCTCCGTCGCGAAGTACGTCCCCGTGGCCAGCACCTCCGCGGGCGAACCATCGGCGATCACGGCGCCGTCGCCGAGCAGGACGACGCGGTCCGCGAACGTGGCCACGAACTCCGGGTCGTGGGTGGCGACGAGCACAGCCGCGGTGAGGGTTCGGAGCAATGCGGCGAGATTGGCTTTGCGCCCGCGGTCGAGCCCCCGCGTCGGCTCGTCGAGACATAGCACGGCGGGCGGCGCGAGGCTGGGATCGCCCAGGACGGTCGCCAGGGCCAGGCGTTGCTTCTCGCCGCCGGAGAGATCCCGCGGGTTGCGATCGCCGAGGTCTGCCTCGAGGCCGACGGCCTCGAGCGCCGCCGCCGGGGCCTCGGCCGCGACCCGGTCGTGAACCAGGTAGTCGTTGGGGTTCTGGAGAAGCAGGGCGACCCGCCCGGTCCGCGTCACCTGGCCTCGTGTCGGCTCCATCAGCCCGGCCGCGTGGCGCAATACGGTCGACTTGCCGGCCCCGTTGCGTCCCATGAGCGCCACCTTCTCGCCGGCAGCGACGTCGACCGAGAGGCTCCGGAGAATCACCGGCCCCTCGTGCACCTCGTGCCAGACCCGGTGAAAAGCCAGCGCTGGATTGGGTCGGCCCTTGCGCCGCGCTGACGCTGCGTGGTCGGCGGGGTCAGGCAGCAGCCCCCGCTCACGCAGCGCCCGGCGGGCCCGCTTCACCCCCGCGGCCGGGCGCAGGCCAACTCCGTTCAGCAATCGAGCGCCGGGGGTGGCGAGCTCCGGCGCCTCGGCCAGCGCCCAGGCCAGGAACCGGTCGGGCGGCGCATCGCAGACCACGCGGCCGCCGTCGAGCGCGATCACCCGGTCGGCCAAGCCCAGGCATCGCTCGAGGCGATGTTCGGAGAGCAGGATCGCGGCGTCGTAATCCTCGTTCAAACGCCTCAGGGTCCCGATCAGCTCATCGCCCGCCACCGGATCGAGCTGGGAGGTCGGCTCGTCGAGCACGAGCAGAGCGGGTCGCCCAACCAGCGCCGCACCCAGCGCCACGCGCTGGAGCTCACCCCCGGAGAGGGTGGCCGTATCACGACCGAGCAGGCGGTCGATTCCCAGGGCCAGCCCCGCCTCCTCCACCCCGCGCGCCACCGCCGCCGGCGCTGCGCCGCGGTTCTCGAGCGGGAACGCGAGCTCAGAGCGGACGGTCCCCATCACCACCTGCGTCTCGGGGTCCTGGAAGAGCGTGCCCACGGCGGTGGCCAGCTCGCCCGGCCCATGGTCCCGTAGGTCCATTCCGGCGATCTGCGCCCGTCCGGTGAACTCCCCCCCGTGAAAGTGGGGCACCAGCCCGCAGGCGATCCCCAGCAAGGTCGATTTCCCTGATCCCGTCGCGCCCGCGAGCACGATCAGCTCGCCGGGCGCGACCTCGAGGTGGACCCGCTTGAGAGCAGGTTCGCGGCTCCGGGGATACCGGTAGCTCACGTCTTCGAGTTCGAGCACGTTCATCGCTCGATCCCCCGCCGCGAGCTGAACGGGGCGAGCGCGCAGGTGAAGAGCGCGACAGCCAGAGCCGCCTCTGAGGCGGGCACGGGCAGATGGAGCGCCGGGTAGGCCTGGAACGGCGCCAGATCGCCTACCCGCGTCGCCAGCGCGAGCACGGCCACCCCGGCCGCCGCCCCCAGAAAGGCGATGTCGTGACGCGAGTAGGGACGCGTGAAGCGCGGCGGCCGTCGCGCGCTGCCGTACCCGCGGACCTCGAGTGCCGCGGCGACGTCGAGCGCCCGGTCAAAGATCCCCGCCGTGGTCGCGCGCAGCAGCTGAACCCGCGTCGCGGGTGGGCCGCTGCGGCAGCGTTGCGCGTCGCTCAGCCGCCGCGCGTCACGCGCCAGCACCGGCACCAGCCGGGTGGCGAGGGTCGCGGCCAGAGCCGAGCGAAAAGATGCCCGCCGAAACAGCCGCAGCACCTCGTCGGGGTCGACCGCGGCGGTGTAGAGCGCGCCGCAGAGGACGAGCGTGGCGGCACGCAGACCGAGCACCGCCCCGTAGGCGGTGGCTTCCAGGGTGATGTCGGTGTGACCGAGCACCGGGAGCTCGCCGACTCGCCAGATCACGGTCAGACCCTCGCGTGTCACGAGGGCGTTGATCAGCGCCACGAGCCCGGCCAGCGGGAGCGCGAAGGTGGCGGCGCGGCGCAGATCACGGCCGACTCCGGCCGCCATCCCGGCCGAGACGACCGCCAGCGCGACGGCCCCCAGGACCAGCGGCGCCGAGACGAGGAGGGCCGCGACGGCCAGGGCGGCGCAGTAGCAGACTCCGGCCGCGGCGCGGGCCGCGTGCAGAGGACTCGGGCGGCGCCGGTAGCTCATCCCCCGGGCTCGAGTGGGAGCGCCAGCGGCGTCCTGCCGCTGACCGCGAGCGCGAACCGGTCGTGGAGCGTTGCGGGCGTGAAGGCGGCGGCAGCCGCCTTCACCCCGGCGGGATCGGTGCCCGTGATCAACCACGTCGGCTCGGCCGACCCCTGTGCGGTGGCCGCGATCAGACCTGCACCCGCGCCGAGGCGCCGAGCCACCTGGCCGCGGGGGTTGAGCAGCTGGAGCTGAGGGGCGCCGGTGGGGCCGGCGAAGCGCGCATATACGCCGCTGGCCGACGGCCCCTGCTCGAGCAGACTGGCCACGATCTCCGGCCTCACGTCCCGCCAGGTGCCCACGATGACGGCCAGCGAGTCGGTCCCCGAGCCGGTGCCGATCAGCTGCGTCGCCACGGGGACATGCTCGGCCGAGAGCTGCCGAGACACGCGCTGGCAGGCGGGCGTGACGTCGCCGGCGCACTCGATGGTCGTCGGCAGGCGCTTGCCGCCCACACCGTGCAGAAACGGCTCCGGAAAGGAGCCCACGACGGCCGGAATCGACTGCGTGGCGCTCCAATCGTGGAGATCCCACCAGATCCGGTCCCCCCGGTGAACCGCGGTCGCCGCCGCCCCCTTCGCGGCCTCAACGCCGTTGACGTAATAGAACCAGTCGAGGTGGGACGGGTTCCCGGCGAGGCCGTCGATCGACTGTACGAACCCGCCCCCATAACGTGTCTGGACGCGGAAGTGCCGTTCCAGCACTCGCATCACGGTCTCCGATCCGGGCACGTGCGCCTGCTCGATCTGCCCGACCTGAGCCGTTCCGAAGTCGCGCGTAACCGTCACGGCGACGTTCTGGGTCCCGGGCCCGGGACCCAGGCCGCAGGCACTGGTGGCCATCGCCGCCGCGATGACCACCAGTGCTGATGCGCGGCGGGGGCGGGGCGGCCCGACGCTCCTGCGGCTGGAGCGGTGAGCTCCGGCCCCGCGAGGGTGAGGGCGGCCGCCATAAGCGTGCGCCCCGGCGCCGCCACGGTGGGGCCGAACCCCGCGCCGGTTGACCCCGACCCCCATTGGGTTACTTGTGAATCTTGAACAGGAGCTGCTCGCCCGCGCGCAGCTTGAGGCTGCAGATGCCGAGGCTCGAGGAGCGGCCGTTCACGTAGATCGACCAGTACGCCTTGCCGGATGGCTTCACGCCCAGAATCGACTCGATGAAGATGCCGATTCCGCTGTAGTACTTGCCCGTCCACCTGCCATGCGTGGCCGCGTTGAGCGCGCCGGCGGCACTCGCCGCCGAGCACTTCCCGCGCGGCGTCCCTCCCTTCGTGATCCAGCCGGTCCGGCCGCGGGCTGCGGTCGGGCCGAGCAGCGTCTGGGTCAGCGTCTTCACTGTGACCTTCACCGTCGGACCCACCGGCCGCGCAGCCGAGCTCGCCGACCCGAGTGCAATCGGCACGCTGACACCGCCGAGCAGCACCACCTTGCTGCTGAGGACCAGGACTACCTTCTTCATCAGGGCCACCCCTTTCCGCGAGGGCGTATTGGCTTACGGTCGGCGGTTGGTCTCCTGGCTTACGGGCCTACCAGTCGCGCCTTCCCGATGAGTCGTCCTCACCAGTGGCTTTTCGTGCGCCTGGCGTCCCCGATCACAGTGGCGGGTCCGCTCCGGCTTTGCACCGGCTTCCCATTACCACCGACCTTGAACGCCGCTGATCGTACCGCGTGCATGGCGTCCTCAGCGTCCGCCGTGCAACCCCGGCTTCTTGCTCATCCGCCGCGCAACCCAGCTTCTTGCTGCCCGATGGCGCGGGCAAGGATCGCGACGACCTCCAGCGGGCGCTCCTCGATCGCGGCTCCCGTGACCCGGATGACGATGATCCCCGTCTCGGTCAGGAGTCGCGCATCACGTCTGCGGTCGGAGTCTAAGCGCGCGGGAGATCCGTGCGTGCCATAGGTATCGACCTCGACGGCGAGCCGGAGCTCGGGCCAGAGGAAGTCGATGCGATACCCGAGCAGCGGAACCTGCGTCCGCGGCTCCGGGAGCCCGGCAGCCCGGATCAGCCTGAGCAGCTGCTCCTCAGGCGGCGACTCCGTCAGGATGGAGCGGGTGTGGTTCCTGACCACTCGCGTGAGCCTTGCCCGCCCGGCATGCCCGCCCGCGCGCCTGAGCACATCGTCCACCTGCACGAGCGTGAGGATCCGCCGTGCGAACAGCCCGTCGTCGAGCAGCCGCTCGACGTCGCGGTCGGCGAGTGCGTCGGCGGCATCGAGGAGCGTCCGGGCGGCTGACGTAACTGGCAGGCCATCGAGCACGGTGACGTCGGCTGAAGCGAGGGTGCGGCTGCGATGCACGACGACACCCTCCAGCGAGGGACAGCCGCGGTCGCCGATGAGCGTGACGTGTACTGGTCTTGCCACACCCGGGCGGAGCTGCCAAAGGGTGGCAGCACTGTGATGGCTGAGCGCGGCGCCGGATCCACTGGCCAACAGGGCAGCCGTCTCCGCTGCGAGTGGCAACTCGGCCGTGTTGGGTAGGCCATAGACACCACGATGGAGGCGCTGAAGCCGCCCGCTCTGGAGCCGGCGCGAGATCGCCGCGGGCGCTACTCCCGCGGCCAGGACCTGGTCCCGCGCGATCCGCCCACGCTGATGTGCGGCGATCGCAGCGATCCGGGCATCGGCGGGGAGGGCGGGAGCGAGCCTAACTCGCCGACCGTCGAGCAATGCGATGGCGCGTGGCGGCCTAGGCTCGTCTTCCGAACCCCGCCCGCCACGCGCGCTGCGATTGCGGGGCGAGTGGCGAGTTAGACCCGGTTTCGCGCGACCGTCCACACCCGTTAGAGCCGCCAGCGATCGAAAACCACCCCCCTCCCCACCTAAACTGGCGCAGGTGACGGTCAACCTGACCCGGATCTACACGCGCCTCGGCGACTCGGGCGAGACGCACCTGGGAGATATGAGCCGGGTCCCGAAGACCCACCCCCGGATCGAGGCGTACGGAACCGTTGACGAGCTGAACGCCCACGTCGGGCTGGCGCTGACCACGGACGGGTTGCCAACCGCCTACGTCGAATGGCTACGGCGCATCCAGAACGATCTGTTCGATGTCGGGGCCGATATCGCCGCGCCCGAAGACCCCGAACGTGAGCGCCTGCGGGTGATCCCCGAGCAGACCGAGTGGCTCGAGCAGCGCTGCGACGAGATCAACGCGACCCTGAAGCCACTGAAATCGTTCGTCCTCCCGGGCGGCACCCCAGCCGCCGCTCAACTGCACGTTTGCCGGACGGTCTGCCGCCGGGCGGAACGGCTCGCCATCGCCTGCGGCGATGAGCTCAACCCCGAGATCGTGCGCTACCTCAACCGGCTATCCGATCTGCTGTTCATCCTCAGCCGGGGGGCCAACGCCGGCGAGGAGCCGTTGTGGGAGCCGGGCCAGTCGCGCTCGGGCTAACCGGGGCCCACTCCTCGCGCCTGAGCGCGTGGACGATCACCTCCTGACCTCCCAGGAGATCTCGACGCAGCGGCGCCATTCCCAGGCGCTCCGCGACGCGGAGCGAGCGGGCGTTGTCCTCTCGGATCATCGCGGTCACGTAGCTAAGGTCACACCTCTGGAAGGCGAACTGGACACACGCACGACCCGCCTCGGTGGCCACTCCGCGGCCCCAGCTCGCCGGGCTCACCGCCCACCCCACCTCGACCTCCCCGAACTGGGGCCACGCCCTGAGACCGCTGCGTCCCAGAAATCGTCCCGTCGCCCGGTCGACGATCGCCACCATCCCGTAGCCCCGCTCGGCCCAATCGCGCCGATCCTGGTTGACGCGACGCATCGCTTGCTCGCGGCTCAGGCCGGTCATGAAGCGGCTCACCTCAGGCGTTGCGTGCAGCGCCACGAGAGCCTCGACATCCTGGGGCTCGAGCGGCCTCAGGAGGAGCCGATCCGTCTCGATCCGCATCGCGACATGATTGCTGGCGTGGATGCGCACGACCTTTACGGACTGCCGCTGGACCGGTTCGTGCCCGAACGAACGGCCTTGGCCAGGGAGCTCCGGAAGGCCGGCAAACGAGACGAGGCGGAGGTCGTCGGCGCTCTGCGAAAGCCATCGGTCGCCGCATGGGCGGTCAATCAGCTGGTCCGCACCCAGGGCCGGCCCATCGCCGCGCTGTTCGCGGCCGGTGACGCGGTCCAGCGCGCGCAGGCCGACCTCCTCGCCGGCGAGGGCGACAGCAGCGCGCTCCGCCAGGCGCTGAACGACGAGCGTCAGGCGGTGGCCGACCTGGTGGCCGTGGCGCGGGGCTTGTTGAGCTCAGATGGACACGAGCTGAGTCCGGCCACACTCGAGCGGGTGTCGGAGACGCTCGATGCCGCCGCGCTCGAGGACGAGGCGCGGGCCCAGACCCAAGAGGGCTGCCTGAACCACGAGCTTCGCCGCGTCGGCCTCGGAGGCGGGCTGGCGCCCCCGATCAAGAGCCGACCGGCGACGAAGACGAAGCAGGGCAAGCCGAGGGCACGCGCCGGAGACCGCGGACGAAGCGCGACAACGCCCAAGGCGGGCGCTCGCCGCCAGGCCCCCGATCTGAGCGCCCTGCGCAAGACCGCAGCCGATGCGCGCCGAGCGGCCGAGCGAGCGGCGCGGGACCTCGAGTCAGCGAGAGCCAAGCGCGACCGCGTGGCCGCGGCGCTGGAGGCGGCGGAGGCTGCCGTGGCCGAGGCGTCCGAGCATGCGCGCGTGGCCGAGGCCGAACACAGTGAGGCGGAGCGCAAGCTCCGCTCGGCCACCTGACAACCCAAGCTCCGGATCGGCCACGGGAGCACCCTCCGCCACAGTTGCTTAGCAACCCGCCCGTATGACGCGAGTGCATGCGTGGGTACTACTCCTACCGTGACCGCGCACCTCCCCGAGGCTCTCACCGACGCGCAGCGATCCGCGCTGCTCGAGTTCTACGCCGGACGGATCAGTGCCGGCGAGTTCTCCCGCCGGCTCGGCCTGACCCCCGACGACGCTGTTGGCTCCGAGCCGACTGACATCCCCGCGCCGACGCTATCCCACCCGCAGCCGAGGCTTAGGCGCTGGCCTCGCCGCGCCGTGCCGGCGACGCACGCGTGACTCTCGCGGCTGTCAGGGCGGCGCCGCGCGCATGATCCTGATCTCCGGCGGGCTCCCCGTTCGCCGGATATGCGCGCAATGCTCGATGTCCTCGGGTGAGGCGACCTCGACGCTGATGCCCGGCGCAGGCTCGTACTTGCCGGCCTCATAGAGAAGGTTCTGATAGCTCGTCAGGCCGGGCACGTTGGCCTCGATGTCGAGGTCGTAGCCCCCGCAGCGCAGCGTCCACAGCGCTCCCCGGCTGAGCTTCTCGGCCGTCAGCTTGGTGGGCGTCGTATCCGCGTCGCCACCGATGCCGACGCCGTCGAGCCGGATTGCTGCGTTAGCCGCGTCGAGCGCTCGGGCCAGGCGCTCGAGGTTGCGCCGGTAGGGCGCGGGGACGATGGCCACCGGCCCGTAGTCGAACTCCTGGCCCCGAATCGCCGCCGCCACGGGGCCCACGAGGACGAACTCGACATGGTTCGCCTTGAGCCATCGGAGTACGGCGAGGGCGGCCGCATCGAGGTGTTCGAAGCCCTCGTTGGTCTGGGTGGTATCGGTCTGGATACGCGGAAGGCGTCGTTTCAGGAGCATGCGGGTGCGTTTCGCCCCGCGGCCCCGGAGTCCTTCAACGCCGCGCCTAGACCGGGACCTGGCCGCCCATGATCACCGTGCGGTCACCCGGCAAGCCGAAGGCCTCGATCGGGCTGGCGGCGTTCCGGGCCATGGTGATGAAGAGCTTCTTGGCCCAGGTGGTGATCGGGCGCGCCCGGCCCGGCGTGATCGTGATCCGGGAGACGAAGTACGAGGCGTGCTCGAGGTCGAGGTTGCGCTCGAGCAGCCCGCGCATGCGGGCCAGCCTGAGCAACTCGGGGATCCTCAGCCGGTCGTGGTAGCCGACCCGGATCGTGACGTGGAAGACCTTGAACAGGCCTCGGCCCAGCTGCTCGACAGCGAACTGGTCGAACGTGTCGACGTGCGGGATGCTGACCGTGTCCACGGAGACGATCACCACCTTCTCGTGCAGGACATGGGCGTGCTCGACCTCGGCGCGGAGGGCCAGCGGGGTCGTTGCCTTGCTCGGGTTGAGGAAGACGGCCACCCCGGGCACACGAACCAGACGGGGGTCCTGCTCGGGAAGGCCGTCGAGGAACTCCTCCAGGGGTCCCTCCTGGGCGATCCGGTTCCGGGTGACGACGACCTGCCAGCGGCGCCAGTTGATCATGATCAGCGAGAGCACGAGGCCGATGGCCAGCGAGAGCCACGCCCCGTGCTCGACCTTGGCGATGTTGGCGCTGAAGAAGGCCACCTCGACGGTCAGGAAGAGCAGCGCGATCGGCGCCAACCTGCGTCGCGGGGTCCGCCACAGCAGCCGCGCCACAGCCATGAAGAGAACCGTGTTGAGGATGAACGTCCCGGTGACGGCCACGCCGTAGATGTCGGTGAGGCGGTTGGCGTTGCGGAAGATCAGCGTCAGCACGACGACGCCGAGGCACAGCGCCCAGTTGACGATCGGCACGTAGATCTGTCCCTCGACCTCCGAGGGATGGAGGATCTTCAGCCGGGGCAGGAACCCGAGCTGCACCGCCTGGCGGGCCACCGAGAACGAGCCTGAGATGGCGGCCTGCGAGGCGATCACGGTGGCCACCGTCGCCAGCACGACGACCGGCCACAGCGTCCAGTGCGGAATCATCTGAAAGAAGGGGTTGAAGCTGCTCGTGGCGTTGCGGGCTGCCGGGTGGTGGAGGATCCACACCCCCTGGCCGAGGTAGTTGAGAAGCAGGGCCGGCAGGGCCACGGCAAACCAGCCCAGGCGGATCGCGCCGGCACCGAAGTGGCCCCGGTCGGCGTAGAGGGCCTCGGCGCCCGTCACAGCCAGAACGACCCCGCCCAGGACCAGGTACCCGGCACCGCCGTAGTGGGTCATGAACCTCACCGCCCATGTGGGTGAGAGAGCCTGGAACACGGAGGGGTCCTTGACCACCTGCTCGACGCCGAAGATTGCGATCACCGTGAACCAGACCAGCATGACCGGCCCGAACAACCACCCGATCGTCCCGGAGCCGAATCGCTGGAGCACGAACAGCGCGACGAGGATGCCCAGCGAAAGCGGCACCACGAGGTGGGTGAGCGCACTCGAAGCTACCGAGACCCCCGCGACCGAGCCGAGGACCGAGATCGCCGGGGTGATGATGCCGTCGCCGAAGAACAGGGCCGCGCCGAAGATCCCCAGCGTGACGAGCACGCCGGCGCGGGCGGCTCGGCTCCGCGAGAGCAGTGCGGTGAGGGCCATGATCCCCCCATCGCCGCGGTTGTGGGCCCGCATGATGAAGCCGGCGTACTTGATCGACACCACGACCGTGAGCGCCCAGAAGATCAGTGACGCCGCGCCCAGCACCGCCAGTGGCGTGACATGCGTGGTGGCTCGGTAATTGAGGAAGATCGCCTGCTCGGTGTAGAGCGGACTGGTCCCGATATCGCCGTACACGACGCCCAGGGCGCCCAGGGCCAGAACCGCCTTTCCGGCGGTCGCGATCACATCTCGGTGGTAGTCGGCGAGCTCCTCGAAGCGCCGCCGCGCCTCCTCAGACCCGTCGTCGCGGCCCTCGCTCTCGGACGGGGCCCAGTAGCCGAGCTTGTGCGCCGATTCGTGGTAGATCCGCTTCTGCCGCGGGCGCGCGCTCGAGCGGTGTGCGTCGTCGCTGTCGATCTCGTGGTCGGCCTTGTGCGCCGCTTCGTGCAGCGTGCGCCGCGGAGGAGAGCCACCGGCCATTTCCGTTCAGGCTAGCCGACCGATACGTCCCCCAACAAGGGACGCAGCCAGCCGCCCGAGCTCACTCATGGAGGTGGAACGGCAACGTCGCGACGACCACGTTGCATTGCGCGCGCAGCACGGCGGCGAGCAGTCGTCCGCGCTGGTTGTGGAGGATCTCGTGGCGCCGCTTGCGGGGCAGCAACTCGGGGATCAGGACGGTGATGTTGACGTCCTCGTTCTCCACCGACTTGATGTAGCGGACGACGCTGCGGATGAGCGAGCGCTGCGGGTCGAGAAGGACCTCGATGGGAACGCTGGTGTTCCAATCGTCCCACGCGCGCCTGATCCGTTCGCACTCCTCCTCATCGCCCGCGACGGCCACCGCCACCACCGTGTCGCCGATCGACAGGGCAGCGCTCAACCCGTGCTCGGTCAGCAGGCTCACCGTGGTCGTCGGAACCACGACGACGCTCTCCCGCTGGCGCGGAGGCGGTGGGGTCAGGCCCAGCTTGAGCTCGTGCGCCACCTCGGCGTAGTAGGCCTCGGTTTTGGAGAAGAGCAGCATCAGGAGCGGGATGGCCACGATCACCACCCAGGCTCCGCCCAGGAACTTGCTCCACACGAAGATCAGGACCGCCGTCGCCGTCATGACCGCGCCCGTCCCGTTGAGCGCGGCTCGCAGCTGCCATCGGGGCGGATGCTCGTGACGCCAGTGGACGACGAGGCCGACCTGACTGATCGTGAAGCCGACGAACACGCCGATCGTGAACATCGGGATGAGCGAGTTCGTCTCGGCCCCCACCGCGACGAGGAGCGCCGCCGCGAGCACCGCCAGAACGACGATCCCGTAGCGGTACACGGGTCGCTCGGCGCGCAGATAGAACACATGGGGCAGGCGATGGTCACGCGCCAGCAGGCTCATCAGCACCGGCAGGCCACCGAAGCTCGTGTTGGCGGCGAGGCCGAGGACCGCCGCCACCGACAGGTTCGAGACGTAGAAGGCCCAGTTCTTGCCGAACGCCCCGGCCGCCATCTCGGCCAGGACCGTGACATTGCTACGGGGCACCACGTGGTGGGCGTTGATCTCGACCGCGAGGCCGACGAGCATCACGCCGAGCAGCACCCCGAGTGAGATCTCCGTGCGCTGCGCGGTGCGGATCCGGGGCTCGCGAAACGCCGGCACCCCGTTGGAGATCGCCTCGACCCCGGTGACCGCCGAGCAGCCCGAGGCGAACGCCTTGAGCAGCAGAAGGATGCCGAGCGCCTCGCGGACCGGGAAGCGTTGGGCGCCGCCAATCACGGCCACCGGGTGGGAATGGAAGGCGCCGACGATGATCACCGCCACCGTGCTGAGCACGAAGATGACCGTCGGGACCATCAGCAGCCGCGCCGACTCGGCGATTCCGAACATATTCACCACCGTCAGCAGCGCCAGCCCGGCCAGGGATACGAGCAGCAGATGGTGGGCCAGCGACGGGAACGCGCTGCCCAGGCTGGCCGCGCCGGCGGCCAGGCTGACCGCCACCGTGAGCACGTAGTCGACCACCACCGCGGCCGCGGCCAGCAGGCTCGGCCAGCGGCCGAGGCTTGCCTTGGCCACCGAGTAGGCGCCTCCACCTTCGGGGTGCGCCGCGATCACCTGCGTGTAGGAGACGACGAGCAGCGCCAGCATCGCGGTGATCACGACGGTCAGCGGCACCACATCGGTGAGCGCGCCCACGCCGGCCAGGACGAGGACGGACATCATCGCCTGCGGCCCGTAGGCCACGCTCGAGAGCGCGTCGAGGCTCAGCGCGGCTAGGCCGCCGAGCACCCCGAGCTCGTGGCCCTCCTCGGCATGCTTGCCCCGAGCGGAGCGCCGCGGCCGTTGCGCGTCCGGTTCGCGAGCGAGTGAGCGGGCGGCGGTCACGGGCTGACCATTCTCCCCCGCGTCACGGCGGCGAGGCCTGGCTACCCGGGCCAGGTCCAGTCCGCGAGCACAGCGGCGGCGAGCTCGACCTCCCGGCCGAAGCGGCGATCGTCGAGCTCGAGCGGGAGCGCCCGGCGCGCAGACTCGAACAGCGCTCGCGCTCCCGCCCCGCGCGGCTCGAGGCCGGCCAGCGTCAGCGCACGCATGGTGATCACCAGCTCGGTCGCCGTCAGCACCCGGAGCATCTCGACCACGCGCCCGGCGTGCCGGGCGGCGGTCGCGGCGAGGCTTCCGTGGGACTCGACCCCCAGCGATACGGAGACGGTCTGGGCGGCCATCGACACAGCCAGCGATCTGGCCTCGGCGGCGGCGGCGTGGGCGGTGTACTCGAGCATCATGAGCCCGGAGTCGAGGCCCGGATCGCCGGCCAGAAACGGGGTCAAGCCGGTCATCCGAGGGTCGAGCAGGGCGCTCACGCGAGCCGCGATGAGCGAGGCGGACTGCGCCAGGGCCGCGCGCGCCGCATCGAGCGCAGCGGCGAGCTCGGCCGCGTGGAAGTTTCCGTTGGGCAGCGCTTGGCCGTCCTCGATCAGGGCGTTCTCGGAACGAGCATTCAGCTCACGGACGAGAACGGCGTCGAGGCCCTCGAGCGCCTCGAAGGTGGCACCATCGACCTGGGGAAGGACGCGGAAGGGGTAGGGGTCCTGGACGAGGCGCTGGGGCCGATGCGCTTCGAGCCCCGAGCCGGCCAGCAGCTCGCGGACGCGCCGCGCCACCGCCGCCTGCCCCGGGGCGCCGCGTGCGGCGTGGACGCGCGGGTCGAGGACGACGGGATCGGCCTGCAACGCTTCGAAGGACAGCGCCGCCACCGCGAGCCATGCCGAGAGCAGCGCGTCGGCGTCCACCTTGATCAGGGCAGCCTGGCCCAGGGTGAGGGCGTTCGAGCTCATAAAGCCAAGCGCGTCGCGGAGCCCGAGATCGATCCTCGGCACCGGCAACGCGGCCGGCTCGACCCGCTCGCCGCGCCATACCTCCCCCTCCCCCATCAGCGCCAGGGCTATGTCCGCCAGCGCGGGCAGGTCGCCGGTCCCGAGCGATCCGAGCTCGTGGGTGACGGGGGCGATCCCGTCGTTGATGGCTTGGACAAGCGCGTCGAGCAGCTCCGCCACAACGCCCGCCCCGCCCGCCCCGAGCTGATTCGCGCGCACCACCATCCCAGCTCGGACGACCTCCGGGGCGACCCGCGGGCCCGCACCGACAGCATGACTGCGCAGGAGATTCCAGTTGAACCGCCCGCGTTCGGCGTCCTCGATCGGCCGGTCACGCAGGGCGCCGACGCCGGTGCTCGCCCCGTACAGCGCACCGCCACGCGCGAGGTGGGCGGCGATGGCCTCGCGCGTGGCGGCGTTGCGCGCGCGCGCCCCGGGCGTGAGCTCGACCTGCTCACGCCCGCGAGCCACGGCCGCCACGTCAGCCGGCGTCAGGCTGGTGCCGTCGAGAGCGATCATCCGTCACGGGGAGACACGGGCCGCGCAGTCTACGATCGCGCGAGTGAGTACCGAAACCCGCATCGAGGCTGCGCGCGGCGGTGTTTCGTTGCGCTCCGTGCTCGCTCTTCCGGGCTCGCCGCGGCTCTTCGCCAGCGCGCTGGTCGGCCGCCTTCCGCAGGGCACGGCTCCGCTTTCCATCCTCCTCCTTGTGCGCGGGTCCACTCGCTCCTACGCGGCCGCGGGGATCGCGGTCGGGGCCTTCACGCTGGCCACGGCGCTGATGGCTCCGCTCCAGGGTCGCCTGGTCGACCGCTTCGGGCGGCGCCGGGTGCTCTTGCCAAGCGGGGTCGGGCAGGCTTTGGCTCTGATCGGGCTCGTGGCGCTGGCGCGCGGCCACGCCGCCGCGGCGCTGCTTGTCATCACCGCCGGCGCCGCAGGCGCGCTCCTTCCGCCGATCGCCGCCTCGGTGCGAGCGCTGCTCAGGGATGTGTTCGACGATCCGCTCGTCCGCGAGCGCGCGTACGCGCTCGAGTCAGTGGCCCAGGAGCTGGTCTGGGTCACCGGGCCGCTGTTGGTCGCGCTCATGATCGGCGCCACCTCGCCCGCCGGCGCGACCCTGATGGTCGCGGGCCTCTGCATCCTCGGCACGCTCGTGTTCGTCCGCTCCCCGCTGGCGCGCGACCGTGCCCGCGATCCGGGCGCCAGGCGACGCCGAGCCGCGCTCGCCAGCCCCGGGCTGCGAGCGATGCTCATGCCGGTGGCGCTGACGGGAATGGGTCTCGGCGCGGTCGAGGTCGGGCTCCCGTCGCTCGCGGTCCACGCAGGGTCGAGGTCGGCCTCCGGCCTGCTGCTGGCGGTCTGGAGCACGGGCAGTCTGGCCGGCGGGCTGTGGTACTCGGCCCGGTCGTGGCGCTCGCACTTGGCCGCTCGCTATCGCAATCTGCTGCTCATCGCGGTCGCCTTCACGGCGCCCCTGATCGCCGCCCGCTCGGTGGCCGCGGGATTGGCCTGTGGCCTGCTCTCCGGTCTGACGATCGCGCCGATGTTCTCCTGCCAATACCTGCTGGTCAGCCGCACCGTCACCCCGGGCAGCGAGACCGAGGCGTTCACCTGGGTGGCCGCCGCGCTCGTGGGCGGGCTCGGGGCCGGGTCGGCCGCCGGCGGGGCGGTGATCGGCGCCGGTGGCGTCGCGGCGCCCTTCGCGCTCGCCTGCCTGGCCACCGGCACGGCGGCTCTGTTCGCGACCCGCGTCAGGTCCCGGGTTCCAGCCGCAGCCTGATTCCGGCGAGATCCTCGTAGAGACGGATCGCGCTGATCTGGCCCGCATCGTCGCCATAGGCGCGGCGCGCCCGGCGGTGGATCTGCTCGACCAGCGCCGTGAGCTCGGTGGCCAGCCCGACCTCGCGCGCGAGGTCGACCGCGAGGCCCAGGTCCTTGGTGACCAGGCGCAGCGGAAAGACATCGCTGTAATCGCCGGCGTCCAGCACCGAACGGACGTCCTCCTCGAGGAAGGTCGAATTCGCCGGCGAGTCGACGAGCGCGGCGTAGAGGCGGTCGAGCGGCACTCCGGCGAGCACGCCCAGGCTCAGCACCTCACCGGTCGCGACGGATTCGATGAACCACATCAGGTTGAGCAGGAGCTTGACCGCGTAGCCCGCTCCCGCCGGGCCGAGATAGAAGATCCTGCCCTCCTCGCCCATCGCGGCGAACAGTGGCCTCGCGCGTGTGTACGCCGCCTCGGGGCCGCCGACGTAGATCCCGAGCTTCCCGGCGGCGGCGCGGGTCGGAGAGCCGGCGACGGGAGCATCCAGGACGTCCACTCCGCGTTCCGCCGCGGCCTCGGCCAGCCGCTTGCCGAGGGCGAGCGAGCTCGTGCTCATGTCGATGGCCACGGCGCCGGGCTCGAGGCCGGCGAGGGCCCCGTCGACACCGAGCCACGCCCGCTCGACGTGCGGAGGCGCCGGCAGCATCGTGATCACGGCCTCGGCCCCGCGGGCACTTTCCCGCGCCGAGGCGGCGGGGCGAGCGCCCTGCTGGACGACGCCAGCCAGCGCCGCCGCGTCGATGTCATACGCCGTCACGTCGAGGCCGGTGCGCACGAGGTTTCCGCACATCCCGGCGCCCATGTGGCCGAGGCCGATGAAACCGACGCGCCGAATCGCCTCCGCACCGAGACTCATGCGCTGAGCGTCGCCTCGTCCACCGCGTAGAAGGCCACCGCATCCTCGTCGAGCGAGATCCCGAGCCCGGACGAGGTCGGGACCGGAAGCATCCCCTCGGCGTCGATCATCACTGGCTGCGCGAGCATGAAGTCACGCCGCTGCGGAGTCCAGGCGGGGGGGTCGAAGGGGAACTCGATGAACGGTCCGCCCCCCACGCCGGCGCACACGTGAAGGTTGGCCAGCAGGCCGATCCCGTTGGTCCAGGTGTGGGGGGTGAACCAGCGGTTGCGCCGAAGCACGAGCTCCGCCAGCGTCCGGGCGCCACGGATGCCGAGCGCGAGCACCACGTCGGGCTGGTAGACGTCGAGCGCGTCGGCCTCGAGCGCGAGCCGCAGATCCTCGAAGGTCGGTGCCATCTCGCCGCCGGCGATCCTCACACCGGTCGCGCGGCGCAGGTCCCGCATCCCGGTCCGATCCTCGCCCGCCAGCGGCTCCTCGACCCACAGCGGGTCGTACTCGGCGAGCCGATCGATCACCCGCCGCGCCTCCGCAGGGCCGAGACCGGCCTGGATATCCCCGGGCATCCGCCACCACTGATTCAGGTCGACGATGATCTGAAGCCGCTCGCCGAGCTCGGCCCGGACGGCGCCAACCACCGCCATCCCCTCGTCGATCCGGTCACGGGCGATTCTGATCTTCACGGCGCGGAACCCCTGTTCGAAGAGGGCGTGCGCATCCTCGACGCGCTGTTTCGGGGGCCGCAGCTCGCCCCAGGATGCGTAGGCCGGGATCCGCGACAGCGCGCCGCCCAGCAGGGTCGCCACCGACTGTCCCGACGCCTGTCCAAGGAGGTCCCACAGCGCCGCCTCGAGCGGCCAGTAGCGGCCGGCGTGAAACGAGATGGTCTCGAGCGCCCGGGCGTGACGCGCGATGGCCAGCGCCTCGGCGCCGGTGAACAGATGCTCGAAGGCCTCGAACCCGCCCATCGTGTCGCCGCTGCCGATGCCGACGAGCCCCGCGTCGGTTTCGACGCGCACGATCGTCGCGTCGAAGCGGTGCCGCGGCGTCGGGTCCCAGGCGGCCTCGAATGGTGGCTCCAGCTCGATCCGCAGCCGCTGGAGCTTTACGGCGGTGATCCTCAAGGGTCCCCGCCGTAGAACGGGCTCGTCACCGAATCCCGCCGCTCAACCAGGGCCTGCGCCGCCTCCGGGTCCCGGCCCTCGACCGCCACCCCTACTGCCTTGCGCGTGGCCTGGCGGGCGCCGTCGCGCACAACCGTCTCGTCGTCCGCCTGCGGGTCCACCCAGACCGAGACAAACACGAGCAGCTCGCCGGTCGCTTCGATCAGACGATCCGCGACCGCGTCGAGGACACCGCGGGCGATTCCCAGCTGGGCGGCGCCCCAGGTGATCGTCTGATGGCGTTCGGCCACCGCGGTGGCCTTGTTGATCATGATCGTCGGCGGCCACACCGGCTCATAGCCTGGCTGGTCCTCGCCGACCACGACGAGAATCGGCGTGTGTCCGGGCGCTGGGCTGGTGAGCGTGCCCAGCAGCGTTGCCGCGGTGGGGCTGCCGCGCCGCGCCAGGACGAGGTTGACGTGACAGCCGTTGGCGCCGGCTGGCCCACCCCAGCCCTCGCCGACCCTCCCGTCGAGATCGTCGCTCATCGCCAAGGCGGCCGCGAGTTCACGCGCTCCGTCCCGCCAGCTGTTCATCGATGACGACCAGCGACCTCGCGCCCTCGCCCTCGCGCAGGCGCTCAAGCGCCGCCTCCACCTCCTCGAGCGAGATGACGTGCGAGATCACGTCGTCGAGCCCGAGGCGCCCGTCGAGGAGCAGCTGGGCGGCGCCGACGATCGCCTTCGATACGTCGGAGGAGCCGTAGTAGGTTCCGGTCAACGTCTTCTCGCTGAGCAGCTCGATGGCCGGGATCGAGACCTCGATCCCCTGCGGCGCCACTCCGACCACCATGGCAGTGCCGCCGGGGCCGAGCACATCCCACGCCGTCCGGATCGTCGCCGCGGCCCCGACGACCTCGAAGGCGTAGTGAACGCCCCCGGGGGTCAGCGAGAGCACCTGCGCCATCACGTCTCCAGCCCGGGCGTCGATGACATGCGTCGCCCCACGTCGCCGCGCTCGTTCGAGCTTCGCCTGGTCGCGATCCACGGCCACGACCATCGCGGCTCCGGCCAGCCGCGCGGCGGCGATGACTTGAAGGCCGACGCCGCCGCAACCGATCACGCACACGCTGTCGCCGATCGCCACGCCCGCGCTCCTCACCGCCCCGATTCCCGTCACCACGCCGCAGCCGAGGAGCGCGGCCTGCCAGAGCGGGACGGCGGCCGGGAGCACGACCGCACCCGCCGCGGGGACCACCGCGTACTGGGCAAAGCAGGCGACCATCAGTCCGTGCTGCAGCGCGGCACCGTCGAGCCCGCTCAGGCGCGAGGTGCCGTCCATCAGCGTCCCCGCCACCCCGTTTCGCCCGGCGGGTTCGCAGAGCGTGGGGCGCCCTGCCCGGCAGGGCGCGCACGCGCCGCAGGAGGGGACGAAGCAGAACGCGACGTGATCGCCCGGCGCGATCCCGACGACGTCCTCGCCGACCGACTCGACGACGCCCGCGCCCTCATGGCCGAGCACCATCGGCCAGCGACCTGCCCCGAGCGCGCCGTCGGCCAGGTGAAGGTCGGAATGGCAGACTCCCGCCGCGGCCACGCGGACCAGCACCTCCCCGCGCCGCGGGGGCTCGAGCAGCACCGTCTCGACGGCCACCGGGCGCCCGGGCTGGCGCAGGACGACAGCCCGCATCGCGATCGGGCTCTCCGCGGAGGCGAGCTCGGCTTCAGTCGGAAGCGCGCGCAAGGGAGCCGTCAGTCCCCTGAAGACGCCTGAGCTCATCGACCGGGATGTGGCACTTGATGGCATGTCCCGGATCAGCCTGGTTGAGCGGCGGTTCGGTGGTCTTGCAGATCTCGCCCAAGAAGCGCGGGCAGCGTGTGTGAAAGACACAGCCGCTGGGCGGGTTGGCGGCGCTGGGAATCTCACCCTGCAGTCGGATCCGCTCCTTGGCGGCATCCTCGAGCGTCGGCACGGCGGACAGCAGCGCCTCGGTGTAGGGGTGCTGAGGTCCGCTGAACACCGACTCGGCGGGGCCGACCTCCATCACCCGGCCCAGGTAGAGGACGACGATCCTGTCCGACAGATAACGGACGACACCCAGGTCGTGGCTGATGAACAGGTAGGCGACGTCCTCACGGCGCTGGAGATCGTTCAGCAGGTTGAGAATGGCGGCTTGAACCGAGACATCGAGGGCCGAGGTCGGCTCGTCGCAGACCACGATCCGCGGATCGCCCGCGAACGCGCGGGCGATGGCCACGCGCTGTTTGAGGCCACCGGAGAGCTGCGCCGGGCGCAGCCCGAGGTGGCGCTCGGACAGGCGAACCTCCGAGATCAGCTTCATCAGCCGCTCCGTCAGCGCCTGGCCGCGATACCCGCCGAGCTTCGAGAGCGCGCGTGAGATCAGCCGGCGCACCGAGTGGCGGCGATTGAGCGCGGAGTCGGGGTTCTGGAAGACGATCTGGAGCGCCTTCTCCTGCTCGTGCGTCCGTCGGTCCGCCGTCTCAGGCAGCGGCTGGCCGTCGAGCTTGATCTCCGAACCCTTGTCGGGGGCGGTGAGCCCGAGCAGAACGCGGGCCAGCGTGGTCTTGCCGCTGCCGGATTCGCCGACCAGCCCGAGCGTCTCTCCCGCCCGCAGCTCGAGATCGACGCCCACGAGGCCGTAGATGCTCTCCCCCGCCATGTGAAAGGTCTTCGATACGCCGGCGATCTGGATCAGCGCGCCGTTCTCGGCCGCCCGCTCCGTAGGTGCGAGCTCCGGCGCGACGACCCGAGGCAGGGTCTGCGCGACCTCGTGGTAGTGGCAGCGCGAGAGCCGCTCGCGACCGATGTCGTAGAGCGGCGGCTTCTCGGCCCGGCAGCGATCCTGCACGAGTCCGCAGCGGTCGGCGAAGATGCAGCCCTGAGGTAGCTCCCCCGGGGCCGGCAGCGACCCCGGGATCGTGTCCAGCGCGCGGTGGGCCTTCAGCACGTCCCGGCGGGGGATGCAGCGCAGCAAACCCACCGTGTACGGGTGGCGAGGGCTCTCGAAGATCTCTCGGGCCGGCCCCTGCTCGAACATCTCACCCGCGTAGAGCACGCCGACTCGGTCGCACATCTTGGCGATCACACCCAGGTTGTGGCTGATGAACAAGAGCGAGGTGCCGAATTCCTTGCGCAGATCGAGGATCAGATCGAGCACCTCGGCCTCGACCGTCGCATCGAGCGCGGTCGTCGGCTCGTCGAGGATCAGAAGCGAGGGCTCGGCGGCGAGCGCCATGGCGATCACCACGCGCTGGAGCATCCCCCCGGAGAGCTGATGTGGATAGCGTCGCATCACGCCATCGGGATCTGAGATCTGGACCTTCGCGAGCATTCCCCGCGCCTGCTCCAGCGCCTTGTCCTTCTCCACGCCCGCGATCTCGAACACCTCGGCGACCTGGCGCCCGACGCGGATCGTGGGGTTCAGCGCGCGACCCGGCTCCTGGTAGACCATCGAGACGGTGTGGGCGCGGAGGTCTCGGAGCTGCTGGGCGTTCATGCCCAGCACATCCCGGCCATCGATGGCAATGCTGCCGCCGCTCACGCGGCCGTTGCGAGCCAGATAACGGACGACGGCCAGGGCAATCGTCGACTTGCCATTTCCCGACTCGCCGACCAGCCCGTAGGACTCGCCCCGTCCGACCCGGAACGAGACGTCGCGCACAACCCGAATCTGCCGGCCCCGGACGCGGTAGGAGATCTCGAGGTTCTCGACCGTCAGCGCGTCGACCTGGGCAGAGCTCTGGTCCGGAGCGATCGGATCGGTCTGGGTGCTCATCGCTCCAGCACCCGTTCGATCGAGTCCGAGATCAGGTTGACGGCGATGACCAGGGAGGCGATGGCCAGCGCGTCGAACAGCACCTCCCACCAGAAGCCCGCCACCACCTGGCCGTAGTTCTGCTGGATCTCGAGCCCCCAATCGGGGTTCGGGGGCTGGAGTCCGAGCCCGAGAAAGGAGAGGGTGGCAACGGTGAAGATCGCGTAGCCGAGGCGCACGGTGAATTCCACAAGGACCGGCGCGAGCACGTTGGGCAGGATCTCCACGAACATGATGTAGAAGGCGTTCTCGTCACGCAGCTTGGCCGCGGCGACGTAGTCGAGCTCGCGCTCCTGGATCACCGCCGCGCGGACCGTGCGGGCGATCAGCGGCGTGAATACGATCCCGATGGCGACGATGATGATCGCGTTTGAACGACCGAGCGCGTTGGTCACGAGCAGGGCTGTGACGACGAGTGGGAGCGCCAAGAAGGCCTCGACAAAGCGACCGATGACGTCGTCGACGGCGCCTCGGAAGTAGCCCATGATCAGGCCGAGCACGGTCCCGGCGACCGTGCCCAGGAGGGTGGCCAGGGGGGCGATGATCATGATGTCGCGCGAGCCGACAATGACCCGGGAGAGCATGTCGCGCCCCAACGCGTCGGTCCCGAAGAGATGCGCGCCTGACGGAGCCTTGTTGATCGACTCCAGGTTCTGGCCGAATGGGCTGTCGGGGGCGATCGTCGAACCGAAGATCGCGCACACGATCCACACGAGCAGGATGAAGCAGCCAACCCAGAAGAGCGGCGAGCGCGCGAGCTCACGGAGAAGCTCCCGGCGGACCTCCGTCTTACCGGCGGACAGCGCGCCGGCCGATTCGACCGGGACCGCGGTGACGCTCATTCGGCGGCCGCCAGGCGAATGCGCGGGTTCAGCACCGAGAACACGACATCGGCGGCCAGCGTCACCAGCATGTAGACGGCTCCGATCGTCAGGACCCCAGCCTCCAGCATCGGGAAGTCCTTGTTCGTCGCCGCGGTGACGATCAGCGATCCGATGCCCTGGTAGCGGAACAGGCTTTCCACCACGACCAGCCCCCCGATCAGATATCCGGTCTGGGTGGCCACCACCGTGATCGTGGGAAGCAGCGAGTTGCGCAGGACATGGCGGCGGATCATCACCCCGCGCGGCAGTCCCTTGAGCGTCGCCGTGCGCGCATAGTCGGAATCGAGCGCCTCGATCGTCCCCACCCGGGCCATCCGCATGATGTAGCCGAACAGAATCAGCACGAGCGGGATGGCGGGCAGGATCAGGTACTTCAGCGAGGCGAAGAACCCGGTTCCCGGCGGCGCGGTGGCGGTGATGGGCAGTGCCTTGATGCTCACCGCGAACACGATCAGGAGGATGATTCCGGACACGAACTCAGGCACGGTCGTGCCCGAGAGGCCAAGCACGCTGATCACGCGATCGATCGGCTTGCCGACGTTGAGCGCGGCGATCACCCCGCCCAGGATGGCCAAAGGCACCACGATGATGAACGCCAGGATGGCGAGCTTCAGCGAGCGCCCGAGGGCCGCCGTGAGCAACGGCCCAATCGGAGCCTGGAATTGCTGGGAGGTTCCCGGGAAGTGGGTCAGCCAGTGCACGTACTGAGTCGTGACCGGCTTGTCCACGCCGAGCTGGTGATCGAGCGCCTTCACGGCGCTCGGCGCCGCAAGCGGGCCGAGCACCGATCGTCCGGGATCCCCCGGCAGGACCTGGCCGGCGAAGAACACGATCACGCTCAGGATCCACAGCGTTATCAGCGCCAGGCCGAGACGCTTGAGGATGAACCTGACCATGCCTCGCCCGCCTCCGCCTACGCCATCGAGGCCGTGTTCAGGTAGAGCTGAGCGATCGAGGTTGGATTCAGTCCGCTGACGCTCTGCGTCGAGGCGGTCAGACCGTCGATCCAATACGGGATCACGATCGGCGTCTCGGCCAGGAGCAGGTTCTCGATCTTTCCCGCCACCGCCCGCTGACTCGAGAGGTCGAGCGCGGCCACATACTGTTTGACCAGGTTGTCGTAGGTCTTGTTCTTGAAGCGGGCGGCGTTCCACGGTCCGCTCGAGGTGAGTGGTGCCTCTAGGTAGACGTTGGGGACGCCACGGTCGCCGTAGTCGACGAGGCTCATCGCCCCGTCGAGCCAGTCGGAGTTGCCGAACGTGGCCTTGCCGTAGTAGGCGCTCTGCTGCTCGATGGTCAGGCCGATGTTGATCCCCGCCTTGGCCGCGCCCGCCTTGATCACCTGGGCCAGCTGGGGGATCTCCTCGTAGATCTCGGTCTTCATCGTCGTCGAGAAGCCGTTCGGGTGACCCGCGGCCGAGAGCAGCTGCTTGGCCTTGGCGATGTCCTGGGTGCGCTGCGCGACGCTCGTGTCGGTGGAGGGGAACCGCGGGCCGAACGGATAGTCGTTGGCGACGCTCCCGTCCCCGCTCAGGAGCGCGGCCACCGCACCCTGGCGGTCGACCGTGTAGGCCACCGCCTGGCGGACCCGCGGGTCGGTGAACGGCGCCTGGTCGTTGCGCATCGAAAGCTCGCGGTGGTTGGCCGACTTGAGCTTGATGATCTTGTAGGTCGAGTTGTTGAGAAGCGAGCTCGCGCCCGCCGGCACGAACTGACCGATCACGTCTACGTCATTGCCCTCCAGGGCCAGGATCTGCGGCTGCTGGCTGGTGTAGAACTTGAAGCTCGTGCCGTCGAGCAGCGCCTTGGTTCCCCAGTAGTCGGGGTTGGCGGTGAAGGACGCGCCGACGCCCTGGGTGTAGCTCCCGAGCTTGAACGCCCCGGTGCCCATGAACGTCTTCTGCCAGCTCGCGTAATCGGTTCCCTTGGGAACGATGATCGCGTTGTAGTTGTCCGAGGACACGAGGTAGGGGAAGTTCCCGTTCGGCGCCTCGAGGTGGAACTCGACCGTCGAGGCGTCCACCTTCTTCACGCCCGCCGGCGTGAGCACGCCCTGGAAGGTGGAGAGCGCATTCGACGCGATCTTCGGATCCGCGAGCTGCTGGAAGGTGTAGAGAACGTCGTCGGCGGTCATTGGCGATCCGTTGTGGAACTTGACCCCGGTGCGCAGCTTGAACGTCCACACGCTGCCGTCGGCGTTCGGCTTCCAGCTCAGCGCGAGCATCGGCTGAAGCGCCAGCTTCAGGTTGGAGTCGAAGATCAGGAACTCGCCGGTCTGGTTGAGCATGCACAGCCCGCCGGCATCGGCCACGGTGAGCGGGTTGACCGCCGCCGCCGGGGCCGAGATGGCAACGCGGAGCGTGCCTCCCTTCTTGCCTGATGACGAGGAGGAGGTCGAGCTCGAAGAGGACGAGGACGGCGAGGAAGAACCGCACGCGGCGAGGATCGCGCCGAGCAGCGGTGCCGACATCCCGATCATGCTTCCGCGGCGGATGAAGTCCCGCCGGTTCACGTTGCCAGCGACGAACTCGTCGATGTAGTGGTTCTCGAGTTCGGTCCGCCCCTGGCGCAGGCGATCCAGCTCGTCGTTACCCCGGGTCATGTGCTCACCTTTCTGTGGTTTCGTAAATTCCCCGCCCGGCTCAAGTCCGTGGCCGCCGAAAGCAGGTCAGCGACCATCGCGTGCGTGCGCGCCCGGGTCATGCGGCCACTCGGCACGCACAGGGTGATCGCGGCCATCACCCGCCCCGGAGGGCCGAGCGGCGCCGCGATGCAGTGCAGTCCCAGCGCGGTGTCATCGATGTTCTCGGCGTAGCCGCAGCGTCGCGCCTCGCCCAGGATTTTCAGCAACTCCTCGACGCCGGCCAGTCGGCGGCCGGTCGGCGTCACCAGCTCACATCCCGCGTACAACGCCGCCACCTCCGCATCGGGGAGGTCGGCGAGCATCGCCCGGCCGGAGGCCGACGCGAACGCCGGCAGCCGGCTCCCCACGGCGGTCACGAGACGCACCGGGTGGGTCGTCTCCTCCTTGGCCACGAACACGCTGTCACGGCCGTCCAGCACGGTCAGGCACGTGGTCTCGTTGTGCCGCGCCACCAGGCGCGCCGCGACGGTCCGAAACGCCGCGGCGAGGGCCGAGTGGGGCGCCGAGCGGGTCAGCCAGGCGATTCGCGGCCCGAGGGCGATCCGGCCGCCGGATCCCTCCCGAGCCACCCAACCGCGCTCCGCCATCGTGGAGCAGACCCGATGTATCGTGCTCTTGGCAACGCCGGTCTCCCGCGCGAGCTCTGACAACGTCGCCGGGCCGCCGCGGTCGAGCGCATCGAGGACGTCGAGAACCGCCTTGATCCCGGCCGATCCGCCCGAGGGCCGGCGCGTGAGAGGAGAGCCAAGAGTCGCCACCATGCCGCGATGTGCCACCGGTAGAACTACGGTTCGCCGATGGAACGGGCCTGTTCTCTCAAAATTCCCCCCGCCGTGTCAAGTTAAGCCTTTCTTTAGGATGGCGGACGGCCCGGCGGCGCGACAATGGCGGCTTGACCGCGATCAGCGCCGCCCCTGACTTCGAGCTGCCGTCGGTCGCGGGCCCGCGCATCGGGCTTGCCGAGCTGCGGAGCCGCGGCCCGGTGCTGCTCGTGTTCGTCGCCGAGGAGTGCCCGACCTCGCTGATGACGCTCCGTCGCCTGGGTCCGCTGGTCGACGTTCTGGCCCGGGCCGGAGTCGCCGTCGTGGCCATCTTCGAGGACGCCCTCGACGTGGCGGCGCGGACCGCGCGCCGGGCCGAGTTCCCCGGGCGCGTCCTGGCCGAGCCCGCGCCGTATGAGATCTCGCGCGCCTACGAGCTCCAGAGCGTCCCCACCACCGTGCTCGTCGACGCCGATGGCCACGTCGCGGGCCGCGTCGTCGGCTGGCAGGCCGAGGCCCTCGATGAGCTGATCGGCCAGGCGTGCGCGCGGGTCGGCGCGAGCGCGCTCCACGTCACCGCCGAGCCCCCACAGGTCAAGCCGGGCTGCGCGGCCAAGAGCACCTATGACGAGGCCACCCTGGCGCGGCTCGAGGCACCGGGCAGCGGAGATGAGATCGAGTGGATGTTCGAGCGGGGCTGGACCGACGGGCTGCCGGTGGTACCGCCGACCCCCGAGCGTGTCGCGGCGATGCTCGGTGGGCGTGAGGGCGGCCTGGTGCTCGGCGAGCTGCCGCCGGCGATGGCCGAGGTGACGCTCGAGCGCGTGGCTTCATGCGCCGTGCTCGCGGGTTGCCGACCGGACTACTTTCCGCTGGTGATCGCGGCGGCTCGGGCGCTGCTCGAGCCGGCCTTCAACATCGGGGGCCAGGCCGTGACCACTCAGCCGGCGGGCCAGATCGTGATCGTCAATGGGCCGGTTCGTGACGCCGTCGCCCTGAACGCCGGGATGGGCGCCCTCGGGCCGGGTTGGCGGGCCAACATGTCGATCGGCCGCGCCGTCCGGCTCCTGGTCAGCCTGACTGGTGGCGGCTATCCGGGGCGCCTTGACCGCGCGACCCTGGGACAGCCGGGGAAGCTCGGACTCTGCTTCGCCGAGGACGAGGAGAGGAGCCCGTGGGAACCGCTGCACGTGGAGCGGGGATTCCCGGCCGATCGTTCGGTGCTCACCCTCGTCGCCGCCGACGCGCCGCTCTCGATCTCCGATCACCGAAGCACAAGTGCTCGGGAGCTCGCCCACGTGCTGGCCGCCGCCGCAGCGGCGACCTGGAGTCCCAACTGGTGGCCCCTCGGCGGCCCTTCGTTGTTCGTCATCTGCCCCGAGCACGCGAGTCTGTTCTCCTCGGAGGGCTGGAGCAAGCAGCGCCTGCGTGAGGAGCTGTTCGCGGCATCCCGGCGCCCCGCCGCGGAGTTGCGCTGGGGCGAGACGACACCCCAGGTCCAGACCGCGGGCGACGCTGAGCAGATAGGGAAATGGGAGCGCCCGGAGGAAATCGTCATCGTCGTAGCCGGGGGCGAGGCGGGGCGCTACTCCGCGGTGTTCGGTCCCTGCCTCGGGATGAATGCCGAAATCATCTCCAAGGAGGTCACGTGGAATTCGTAAGCCCGTTCGACGAGCGCCACCGGGCGATCGACCCGCTGGCCCCCCGGCCTGTGAGCCTCGACGGCGCGACGGTGGCTCTGCTGGACATCACCAAGCGTCGCAGCGATGAGTTCCTGGACCGGATCGAAGCGCTGCTCCACGCCCGCGGCGCGCGCACCTTCCGCATCGCCAAGGAGATCTTCTCCAAGCCCGCCGCCCCCGAGATCATCCGGCGGATTGCCAACCGCGGCGATTTGGCCGTCGAAGGCCTCGCCGACTGAGGCTCCTGCACGTCGTGCAGTGTGCACGACATGGTCCGCCTCGAGCGGCTCGGCATTCCGACGGCCGCCGTGGCGACGGCGCCGTTCACCGACGAGGCGCTCGAACAGGCGCGCGTCCTGGGGATGCCGGATTACCGGATGGTCTACGTGGCCCATCCCGTGCAGCTGCTGAGCGCCTCGGCCCTTGACGAGCTCGCGGATGGTGCCTTCGGCGAGGTGCTGGCCCGGCTGACGGCCTCCGCGCCGGACGGCTACGCGGCCAGCGAGTCGTCGAGGGGCCGCAGCTCGTCGGCATAGCTCACCGACAGGCGGCGCATCACCCCGTCGCTACCGATCGAGTACTGACCGAGCCGCCAGAGGGCGGGCGAGTAGGCGTGGATCGAGATCGAGCGCGCACGTTGACCGGTGAGGCGGTGGATGTGCTCGGGGCCAAACGCGAACGATGCGCCCGCCTCGATCACGTGCAGCGCGGAGTCGCCGCCGATTCGCGGCGTCGTTTCGCCCAGCGCGCCCGTGAGCACCCGGACCGCGCCGGAGGAGATGTCATGGTCGTGGTAGCCGGTGTCGTTGGCGAGCGTCCAGCACAGCAGCCACACATCCACGTAGTCGTCGCGATAGAGCGAGACGAAGTGCCGCTCCTCATCCGAGAAGCCGATGTGCTCACGCCACAGGTCGGGCAGGGCCGCGAGCCGGTTGACCAGCGCCTCCAGTTCGGCGGGGTCGAGATTACGCGCGGGCAGCGACATCCACGACATCGATCACCTCCTCGGGGTCGAGTAGACGGCGGGGATTGGAACAGCCAACCGCCGAGAGCACGGCGTCGCCCAGGTCGACTTCGACCGGCGCCGCGTAGGGCCGATCCGAGCCGTTCACGAGGGCGTCGACGCCCAGCACGCGGACGGTGGCGTCAATCGCCCTGGTCCCGTAGGACGAAACGTCGAGGAACACCCGGGGGTCGACAGAGCTGCGCCCGCCGCCGCGGGCGGCCAGCCGCTCACCGTGCAGCGGCCCCAGGCCGGCGAGCAGCGCGAAGCACACCCGCAGCTCCGGATGGGCGGGGCGTCCGTGGACCCGGAAGGCGAACCAGGCGGCATGCATCTGCTGGACATAGGGCACGAGCGCGGGCCACCACGCCGGCATCGCAGCGGGCTGAGGGCCCGGCGCTCCCGGGTGGATGAACAGTGGGCGCCCTCGCTCCTCGAGCACCTCGAGCAGGGACGCGGCATGCGCATAGCCGGCACCGTCGAGGAGCGCCGTCGCGGGCAGCTGGAGTCCGACGAAGCCCTCGTCGAACCGGCGGTGCAGGTCGGCGGGATCAGGCGCCCCGAGCCAGGCGGCAGCCCACGCCCCGAAGGGGTTCGGAAGAGCCAGAGCGCCCTCGTGGTAGGCCTCGAGGAGCTCTGCGGCCTCGGCGGCGGGGAGGGTCTCGATCCCGAGCGCGCTCGACAGCGACACGAGCGCGAGCTCGAGCCCGTCCTCGAGGGCCAGCGCGGCGCGCGCATCGGCGTCGTGGTCTCGTGGGTCGACGACGTGGTCCGGTTCGTCCTCGAGCGCCAGCGTCCAGCCGCGCAGGCACGGGGGCCGCGTCCGGGCCCGCAGGACGTCCACCAGGCCCGGCGGCCAGAGGTGCTGGTGAACGTCGATCACGCCCGGGGTGCGGTGGTTTCTGAACCGGTTCATGAACCGCTTCAGTGAACCGGTTCAGGACCTGTCTGTCAAGGCGACCGGCGATCCGCACCGCGAGGATCCCGAGCGGCCGCTCGGTAGGCTGTGACCCGTGGCCCCGGCCAAGCGCGTGACCATCCGGGAGGTTGCCGACGCTGTGGGCCTCTCCCCGGCCGCGGTTTCCTACGCGCTGCGCGGCATCCAGGTCTCCGAGGAGACCCAGGAGCGGGTCCGCCAGATGGCGGCTGAGATGGGCTACGAGGCCAACCCGATCGCCCGCGCGCTGGCCAGCGGCCGCACCGGGATGATCGGGATCCTTGGCACCTCACTCGAGGATCTCTGGCAGCAGCGGCTGGTCGCCGCCGCCGGGCGATCGCTCTTGGAGCACGATCGCTACGCGTTGATCCTCGACGCCGGCGGCGACCCGGTGCGCCAGCGCGAGCTTGCCGGCCAGCTCCGAGATCAGCAGGTCGATGGGTTGATTCTGTCTCCGGTGGATCCGACGGACCCGTTCTGGGCCGAGCTTGCCGAGTCACTTGCGCTGGTGTCGATCGGCGATGAGCTGATTGGCGCCGAAACCGCGGGCGAGGTGCTGTTCGATAACCGCTCCGGAGTCCGGCGCGCGCTTGAGCATCTCAGTGGGCTCGGCCACCGCAGGATCGCCGTGCTCCGCCCGCCCGGATCGCCCACGAGCGGGCGTCCCGCGGAGGTGTTCGTAGCCGCCGAAGCGCAGCGGCTCGGCCTGGACGCTGCGGTCCATACGGCACCGTACGAGCTCGAAGAATCAACCGAGGTGGCCCGGAAGGTGCTAAGCAGAGCCGAGCGCCCCACCGCCGCATTCTGCTTCTCGGACTCGATCGCCTACGGGATGTACGCCGCGGCGTTAGAGCTTGAGCTCGCGATCCCCGACCAACTCTCGCTGATCGGCTACGACGACCACCCGATGTCCGCGCTCCTGACACCTCCTCTGACCAGCTTCAGCTGGGACCTGGAGCAACTGATCGAAGCGGCGACGGGGATGGTGTTGGCCACCATCGACGGCGAGCCCGTCCGCCGCCGGCTGATGATCGAGCCGCTCCTGCGCCCGCGTGGATCAACCGCGGCGCCGGGGCCACCCTAGCCCCGGGGCCACCCTAGCCGCACGCGCGATCAGCCGGTGAAGCTCACGCGCCGGTGGCGGTGCGAGTGCGCCCGGTGGTGGCGCCTGCGTCGATGTCGCCCCGCGGGACGCGAGCTTCCGCGGCGCGGGACCGAGGCCGCGCGCGATCCGCAGGCGCTGATCTCAGTCTGGTACGCCGCGAACGAGGGCTTGGGGCTGTAGTCGTCTCGCAGCAGCCCGAAGGACGAGAACGTGGGGCCGGCCAGCGACGCCGGCGGGTTCGAGTTCGAGTCGCGGAGGTTGAACCAGCGATAGTCGGTGATGTTGAACGTGCCCGCGTAGTCACACGCCGCCGTGGCGAGCTCAGTCAGTGCCGCCGCCTGATCGGAGTCGCTCATCGCTCCGGTGGGCACACCGTTCTCGGTGAACCAGATCGGCACCGAGGACGCGATCCCGGCCTTTGGCGCATAACAGTCCCGCACCACTCCGGCCGCCTGGGCGAGCTCGGCTCGGTAGGTGTCGCGCGCGGCCATGACCGGCGGGTAGATGGTGCCGGGATAGAAGTCGACTCCGACGAAGCCGAGTGCGCGCTGGAAGCTCGGACCCCCGTGAGCGCCGAGGTAGGAGAAGAACGCCGCGTCGCCCTGGGGCGAGAACCGGTAGGCGTAGGTGAAGCCGACGCGCAGCTGAGGATCGCCCTTGGCCACGGCCTCGTCGTGGGCGGCAACTATGCCCTGGATCAGCGCGTCCTCGGCTCCGGCGTAGGCGCCATCGGATGTGTTGGGCGAGAACGTCACATTGACCTCGTTGGTGATGGTCATCGCCACCACCAGAGGATTGGCGGCGAACGTGTCGACCACGTGGCGAACGTAGGCGACCCAGGCCGGGAGGTTCCCGGCCTCGCCCTGGGCCGGGTGATAGCGGACCTGGATCTCGACCTCGAACCCGGCCCCCGTGTACAGCGCCACCTGCTGGCGGAAGGCGTCGATCCCGGCTTGCCCATCGGACCAGAAGAGGCGGTTGAGCCGCACCACGAGGGCTCGGCCCGGCGGATCGAGCGCCCGCACCGCCGCCAGGTCCTTGGCCGGGTCATCGGGCACCGTCGGCAGCTGGACGCCTCCCGCGCTGCCGGCGATCCCGGGATCGACGCCAAAGCGCAGGCCCGGTCCGGGCTGCGTCGCGGCACCCCCGTAGGCGGCGGTGCAGTAGGGGTCGGCTGACGAGGCAGCGGCAGCCGAGGGGATCCCCGCCAGCACGCAGATGACAGCGGCCATGCAGCCCGCTCGGCGCACGATGCGATCCTAACTGCGCCATGACGGCCGGTGCGACGGTAAACCGGCGGCCGTTCCGGTCGCTCTACAGCCAGGGGTTCGTCCGCGTTGCCTCCGCGATCCCCCACGTCAGGCTGGCCGACCCGCGGGCCAATGTCGAGCGAACGCTCGGCCTGGCCGAGCAGGCCGCAGCCGAGCACGCCGCGCTCGTCGTGTTCCCGGAGCTCGGCCTGTCGGGCTACTCGATCGAGGACCTGTTTCACCAGCAGGCGGTGCTCGAAGCCGTCGTCGAGGCCATCGACCGGCTCGTCGTCGCGTCGCGGGACCTGCTCCCCGTGCTCGTGGTCGGGGCGCCCCTGCAGGCCGAGAACGCCCTGTTCAACACCGCGGTCCTCATCCACCGGGGCCGCGTCCTCGGGGTCGTGCCCAAGAGCTATCTGCCCGAATATCACGAGTTCTACGAAAAGCGCCACTTCCGCGCCGCGCGCGACCTCGTCTCCGGCGAGCTGAGGCTGCGAGACGAGCTCGTCCCGTTCGGATCGCGGCTGCTCTTCGCGGCGGGCGACCTTCCGGGCTTCACGCTCCACGCCGAGGTCTGCGAGGACGTCTGGGCGCCGATCGCCCCGAGCACTTACGGCGCGCTGGCCGGGGCGACCGTCCTCGCCAACCTGTCGGACAGCAACGTCACGATCGGCAAGGCCGACTACCGCCGCCTGCTCTGCGCGTCGCAGTCCGCGCGCTGCATCGCCGCATACGTATTCACCTCGACGGGCCCCGGCGAATCGACCACCGACCTCGCTTGGGACGGCCAGGCGTTGATCTACGAGAACGGGGACCAGCTGGCCGAATCGGAGCGCTTCTCGCCCCATGAGCAGCTGATCTTCGCCGACGTGAACCTGGACCGGCTCACCGCGGACCGCTCGACGACCAGCAGCTTCACCGATTCGGTGCACGACCACCGGCACGTGCTCTCGCAGATGCGCACGATCGAGTTCGAGTTCGGGCTCCGCGGCCTCGCTCCGAGATTGCGCCGGGAGATCGAGCGTTTCCCGTACGTTCCGGCCGACCCGCTGCGCCGCAACGAGCGCTGCGAAGAGGTCTACAGCATTCAGGTCCAGGGGCTCGAGACCCGCCTGCGCGCCACCGGCATCGACAGGGCGGTCATCGGCGTCTCCGGCGGGCTTGACTCCACCCACGCCCTCACCGTGGCGGCGCGGGCCATGGACCGCCTGGAGCTTCCGCGCGCGAACGTGCTCGCCTACACGATGCCCGGCTTCGCCACCAGTGGCCACACGCTGGCCAACGCCCGAGACCTGATGCAGGCGCTTGGCGTCAGCGCCCACGAGCTCGACATCCGCCCCTCGGCCACCCAGATGCTCCGCGACCTGGGGCATCCGGCGGCGGAGGGTGAGGCCGCCTATGACGTGACGTACGAGAACGTTCAGGCCGGCGAGCGGACCTCGCACCTGTTTCGCCTGGCCAACTTTCACCGCGCGCTCGTCGTGGGCACCGGGGACCTGTCCGAGCTCGCCCTTGGGTGGAGCACCTACGGCGTTGGCGATCAGATGTCGCACTACAACGTCAACGCCTCGGTACCCAAGACGCTGATCCAGTTCCTGCTCCGCTGGGCCATCGACACCGATCAATACGGGGGGTCGGCCTCGGCCACTCTGCAGTCGATTCTCGACACCGCCATCTCCCCCGAGCTGATCCCCAGCCAGGACCCCGACTCCGACCGGCCGGGCGCCGACAGCGAGAGCATCGTCGGCCCATTTGAGCTCCAGGATTTCTTCCTGTACTACATCCTGCGCTTTGGCTATCGACCGAGCAAGGTGGCCTTCCTGGCTCACCACGCTTGGAGCGACCGCAGCACCGGACGCTGGCCTGACCTGATCCCCGAGCCGCGGCGCAACCAGTACGCGCTGCCGGAGATCAAGCGTTGGCTCGAGGTTTTCCTCGAGCGCTTCTTCCACACCAGCCAGTTCAAGCGCTCCGCGGTGCCAAACTCGCCCAAGGTCGGCTCGGGCGGTGCGCTGTCGCCCCGCGGGGACTGGCGCGCGCCCAGCGACAGCACGGCAGGGGCCTGGCTCGCCGAACTGCGTGAGAACGTGCCCGACGAGGAATAGGCCTAGCCGGCGAGCAGCTCCCTGACCTCGGCATCGCTCACCGGGGCGAAGTCCGCGTACCAGAGACCGACGGCCATGAACGGATCTGGCGTGGTCGCGCATATCACCTCGTCGGCCAGCCGTCGGAGGCTCTCGCAACTCTCGCGGGGAGCGGTGGGCACGGCCACGACGATGCGGGCGGCATCGAGCTCGCGCAGGGCGGTGACCGCAGCTCGCATTGTCGCCCCCGTCGCCAGTCCGTCATCGACGACGATCGCGGTTCGATCCCGGACGTCGATCGCCGGCCGCTCACCCCTGAACGCGCGTTCGTGGGCGATCAGCGTCTTGAGCTCCCGTGCCGTGACGCGCTCGAGGTCGGGCGGCTCGACGCCCGTGGCCGCGACCACATCCTCGTTCAGGACCCTTACGTTCCCCGAGGCGATTGCCCCCATCGCCAACTCCTCGTGACCAGGGACGCCAAGCTTGCGAACCACGAATACGTCCAGCGGCACGCCGAGCGCGCCCGCCACCTCATAGGCCACGGGCACGCCCCCGCGCGGCAGGCCAAGAACGACGACGTCGCCTCTGCCGCGGTAATGCTCAAGCTCCCGTGACAGCCGCCGTCCGGCGTCGTGCCGGTCCCTGAAGCGAGGTCGCTCGCTCATCGGCGCAGCCTATGCCTGCCGCCATAATGGCGCGGCGATGTCCGGGTACGCGCCCATGAAGGCGGTGCTCCACGACCGGCCGTTCACCGACCCGAGCTGGGTGTTCGAGCGCAAGCTGGACGGAGAGCGCTGCGGAGCCGTCCGGCGCGGCGGACACGTCCACCTCCTGTCCCGCAGCGGACAGCGTCTCGACGCGACCTATCCCGAGCTCGTCGACGCCCTCTCCCTAACCGGTCCCGATCTCCTCCTCGACGGCGAGATCGTCGCCTTCGAGCGAGGCCGGACGAGCTTCTCACGGCTCCAGCAGCGGATCGGAATTCACGACGCCGAGCGCGCACGGCGCTCGCCGGTGGCGGTCTACTACTACCTGTTCGACCTCCTCGAGCTCGACGGTCGTGACCTGCGCCCCGCGCCCCTGCTGGAGCGCAAGGCGCTGCTTCGCCGCGCGGTCAAGTTCCGGGGTCACCTCCGCTACACGCCGTACCGCCGCCGCGATGGCGAGGCCGCGTTTGCACTCGCCTGCGAGCGTGGCTGGGAGGGTGTCATCGCCAAGCGGGCCGACAGCCCCTACGCAGCCGCGCGCTCACGCGATTGGCTGAAGCTCAAGTGCGCCCATGGGCAGGAGCTCGTGGTCGGAGGCCGGACCGAGCCCCGGGGCTCGCGCCGGCACCTCGGCGCGCTGCTCGTGGGCTACTACGAGGGCGAGACCCTGCGCTACGCCGGCAAGGTGGGGACGGGATTCGACGAGCCGACGCTCGAGCTTCTGGCCGGCAAGCTGGTCGGGCTGGCGCGCGCCGACTCGCCGTTCGGCGGCGGTGGCGCGCCTCGCGATGCCCACTGGGTGCACCCGGCGCTCGTGGCGGAGATCGGGTTCGCCGAGTGGACGCGTGATGGGAAGCTCCGCCAGCCTCGCTATCAAGGGCTGCGGGACGACAAGAGTCCGCGTGAGGTCGTGCGCGAGGTCCCGCAATGAAGCCCGGTGAGGTTCGGATCACCCGGCCGGAGAAGGTGCTGATTCCCCCGGGCATCACCAAGCGGGAGCTGGCCGACTACTACGAGCGCGTGGCCGAGCCGATGCTCGCCCACATCGCGCGGCGTCCGCTCAACCTCGAGCGCTATCCCGACGGCATCGATGGCGAACGCATCATGCAGCAGCGCGCCGGTGCCTACTTCCCGGCCTGGATCGCCCGCGTCGAGGTCCCGGGGGGAAAGGGCGGGGTCGAGCACGTGGAGGCGCGGGATGCGGCCACGCTCGTCTACCTGGCCGGGCAGGCGGCGATCACGCTTCACCCGTGGCTCAGCCGAAGTGACCGCCTGACGCGCCCAGATCGGCTGGTCATCGACCTCGATCCCTCGCGCGAGGACGTGGCTGAGGTCCGGCGTGCCGCCCGCGTCATCGGGGGGCTGCTCCGGGAGCTCGAGCTTCAGCCGTGGGTGATGACCAGCGGCTCGCGCGGCTACCACGTGGTCGTGGCGCTCAAGCGACGCGCCGACTTCGAGTCTGTGCGCGGGTTCGCCCGTGCCGTGGCGCAGCTGGCCCAGCAGCGTGAGCCTCGCCTCTTCACCATCGAGCAGCGCAAGGCCAAGCGCGAGGGCCGAATCCTGATCGACGTGCTTCGGAACGCGTATGCCCACACCTCGGTGGCGCCGTACGCCGTCCGTGCCCGGGCGGGCGGCCCCGTGGCCACGCCGCTTCACTGGGAAGAGCTCGAGGACCGCAAGACACACCCGCGGCGCTGGACGCTCCGCTCGGTCCCCGAGCGGATCCAGCGAGACGGCGATCCCTGGCAGGACCTGGCCCGCTCGGCCGCCACCCTCACCGCGGCGCGGCGGCTCCTCGACCAGGCGCTCGCCGAGGCAGCCTCGATGGCCATTCCGGGGGACCGGCTGCGGCGCGGGTGACCCTCAGCCCGTCAGCATCGGCGAGGGCGGGATGCGGGTGTGGCCGTGGATCTCGGGGATGATCATCGCGACCTGATCCTCATAGCACCAGCACCAGTCCTCCCGCGGCTCCAGCGAGCGGATCAGCGGATGCGCACTCGCGGCGTGGTGCGCAGTGGCGTGGCGGTTGGGCGAGTCATCACAACAGCCGGCGTGGCCGCAGGTCAGGCAGATCCGCAGGTGCAGCCATACGCCGCCCGTGCGCAGACAGTCCTCACAGCCTTCGACGCTCTCCGGAAGCTCCGTGAGCTCGATCTGGCCCAGATGGCTACAGGCGGGCATTGTTCTCCGATCCTCGGTTTGCGCTCCGCCCGCCGGGGCGTTCCGCGTCAGCTGCCGCTTCGCAGCGCCCGGTAGGTGAGCGCCGCAGCGGCGAAGCCGACGATCGCGGCGGACATCATCGAGGCGAATCCGCTGGGCCGCGATCCCGCGACCCGCTTGACCACCGCCTTACCGACAGTCTTGGTTGCCGCTGAAGCCATGGGCCGGTGCTCCCTTCCTCTGGTAGCTGCTCACACCAGCGGACTACCCCGTCTAGCGACCTCGAACGCGCTTGGCGTCGCTATCGGCCAGAGCCACACACGTGACGCGCCGGTAGCGCCGGATCGTCCGCCGCCGCTCACGATTGTGAACGATCCCGTCGGCGGCCTGCGCCAGCGGCCGAATCAAACGGATTCCGGTTGCGCGTGCTGCCGGACCCCCCATCGTCGCACTCCCTTCGATTGCCCCGAGCGGCGGCCAGCCGCTCCCAGATCGACGTTGGGCCGACCCTAGAACGTGAGCTCGGCCCAGTCAAGCCTGCATGGCCCGCTGACGCGGGCTGAGTCGGCCGGGCATGCCGTAGATCGGCGATAGTTGTCATAGCGTGCGATGGCTCGCGAACAACGCCGGCTCCTCGACTGCGGCACTCGTCTTCGTTGACGGCTAGCTTCGTTTCTCCGGCCGAGCGGGCACAACGCGGCAAGGCATTGCGCGCGGACGTCCCGCGCGCGAGTCATGGTGTGTGGGAGCCGCGAGTGGATCGCCCCGACCCTCTGGCGCTCCTTGAGGAGCAGTCCTCTGAGCGCCTGCCGGAGCTCGTGCCGATCCGCTACGGGCGGATGTCTGCCTCCCCCTTTGCCTTCTTCCGCGGGGCCACCTACGTCATGGCCTCCGACCTCGCGGATACGCCGCAATCGGGGCTCCGCGTGCAGCTCTGCGGAGACGCACACCTTGCGAACTTCGGGGCCTTTGCGTCGCCCGAGCGACAGCTGCTGTTCGACCTCAACGACTTCGACGAGACCCTTCCCGGACCATGGGAGTGGGACGTCAAGCGCCTGGCAGCGAGCGTCGCCGTCGCCGGCCGCGAGAACGGGTTTGCCCGCAAGCGGCGAACGGCGATGGTCAGTCAAGCGGTCAACGAGTACCGACAGGCGGTTCGGGACTTCGCCGGCAAGACCACGCTCGACGTCTGGTACGCGCGCGCCAGCGTCAGCGATATCCAGGAGCTGATGCGCTCGCAGGCCTCCCAGAGCCAGATCCGGCGCCTTGATCGTTCGATCGAGCAGGGCCAGCGCAAGGACAGCGCCCGCGCCTTCGCCAAGCTCGCGACCAGGACAAACGGCGAGGCAAAGATCAGAGCCGATCCGCCGCTCATCGTCCCAATCGCCGACTTGGTCGACGGTCAGAGCGAGCGGCGGCTCGAGCGCCGTGCCCGTAGGCTCTTGGAGTCGTATCGGAGCAGCCTGTCGGGCGATCGCCGCCGGCTGCTCGAGCGCTATCGCTACGCGGACCTGGCCCGCAAGGTCGTGGGGGTTGGGAGCGTGGGAACCCGCAGCTGGGTCCTGCTGCTGCTGGGACGCGATTCGAGCGATCCGCTGTTCCTCCAGGCCAAGGAGGCGCAGCGCTCGGTACTCGAGCCGTTCGCCGGCCCGCCGGAGTGCGCCAATCAGGGCCAGCGCGTGGTCGAGGGCCAGCGGCTGATGCAGGCCGC
>DATGFT010000040.1:0-12724 GCA_035308915.1 Solirubrobacteraceae bacterium | reverse complement strand
ACCAGCAGTCGGTTGCGCAGCGTGATCGGATCGAGCGTCGGCATCGCCTCGCCGCATAGCTTACGTCGCCGGCAGGTGCTGTCCGAGACTCAGCACCGGAGCAAACAGATCGCCCTGCTGTGCAGCCCGGGTGAGGACTTCGTCGGTGGTGAAGCTGAGCAGCTGCTCGTCGCCCGCCTGGCGGCAGCGCGCCACCTCCTCCCAGGTGACCGGGGTCGAGACGGTGGGCCGCTCGCGCGCCCGGACCGAGTAGACGGTGACCGTCGTCTTGTGGGCGTCGTTCTGGCTCCAGTCGACGAGAACCTTCCCCGGGCGCAGCCGCTTGGTCATGCGGGAGACCACGAGTTCCGGCATCCGCTGCTCGAGCAGCTCGGCGATGTGGCGGGCCAGCGGTTTGGTCTGCGTGTAGCTCACCGGCCCGTTCAGCGGGACGTAGACCTGGAGGCCCTTCGACCCCGATGTCTTGGCGAAGCTCTCGAGCCGCAGCTGGCCGAACATCCCATGCAGCACCTCGCCCACCTCGCAGCACTCGAGCATCCCGGCGCCGGGCCCAGGATCGAGGTCGAACACGAGCATCCTCGGCCGCTCCGCGTCCCGGGCCAGTGACAGCGAGGTGTGCAGCTCCACGTCGGCCAGGTTGGCCAGCCACACGAGCGTGGCTCGGTCCTGGCACAGCGTGTAGTTGACCTCGCCCACCCTCACGGTTTGCACCCACTCAGGCCGGTGCGACGGGGACTGCTTCTCGTAGAAGTGCCCCGCCTCGACCCCGTTCGGATAGCGCTTCAGGGTCAGCGGGCGATCGTGCAGATGCGGCACCACTACCGCGGCGATCCGGGCGTAGTACGCGATCAGATCGCCCTTGGTGAACCCGGCCTGGGGGAACAACACCTTGTCCCAGTTGGAGATCTTCAGCTCACGCCCGTCGACGACCACGCTGAGGCTGCCATCCGGCAGCGTCTCGACCTCGTCGAACAGCGCCTGCGGCGAGTCCGGGTCCGCCAGAGCGCTCGCGTCGCCGTTGTCCGCGACGCCCTCGCCCTCCCCCGCCCCGTCAGCGCCGGCGCCCCCGAGCTCGAGCTTCACGGCCGCTGCCGGCTTGTCCGCGCGCAGCCCCTTGAACGAGGGCGCCCGCATCACTCCCTCGCTCGTCCATTCACGGAACTCGATTTCCGCCACCAGCGCCGGAGTCACGAAGACCGCCTCGCGCGGGAGTCTGGGCGCCCGGCCAAACGGTGATCGAGCTTGGCGCAAGGGAGCCAGGCGCCGGCCCAGATCATCCAGCGTGGCTTCCGTGAAGCCGGTCCCGACGCGTCCGGCATAGGCGAAGCAGCCGTCGTCGAAGTAGCCCATCAGAAGCGCGCCGATCCGTTTCGTTCGTCGTCCCTCGCCGGGTATCCAGCCCCCAATCACGAGCTCCTGGCGGCGCGTGTTCTTGATCTTCAGCCAGGCGCCGGAGCGACGGCCGGGCTCATAGCGACAGTCGAGCCGTTTGGCCACCACACCCTCGAGGCCCTGCTCGCGCGTCGCCGTCAGCAGGGCTTCGCCTCCACCCACGTGGGCGGCCGGGACTCGCCAGGCGCGGCCGCCCAGCTCGAGCTCCTCCAGGCGGCCCCGCCGCTCCTCGTAGGCAAGCTCGATCAGCGAGTGCCCATCGAGGTACAGGAGGTCGAAGATCGCGTAAACCACGGGAACACTCGTCGTCAGGCGTTTGATCGCGCTCGGCGTATTCACGTGCATCCGGCGCTGGAGGCGTTCGAAGCTCGGCTTCCCGCGCTCGTCAAAGGCGACGATCTCGCCGTCCAGGACCGCCTCGTGCATTCCCAGCTCGTCGACCAGTCCCCGGACCTCCGGATAGGCCGCGGTGATGTCGTTGAGGTTTCGGCTCTCGAGGCGCAGGCGTCCCGGCTGGGCGTAGGCGATCGCCCGCACGCCGTCCCACTTGACCTCGAACGCCCACGCGTCCTGCGCCGGCGGGAGGGTGGAGCTGCTCCGGGCCATCATCGGGAGGACCCGCTCGGGCATCGGCTCCCGCGTCGGATCCTCCGGGGGGTCCATCCGGTGGATCATCCAGTCGCCGTCCGGACTGCCTTGGCGGCCGATCGGGAACAGGCCGTAGCGGCCCTTCAGGCGTTCGCCGTGGAACGTGACCTCGACCTTTCGCTCCTGCCACTTGTGGACCTCGAACGTGCCTCGATCCCAGATCAACATCGCGCCGGCCCCGTACTGCCCCTTTGGGATCTCGCCCTCGAATTCGAGGTACTCGAGCGGGTGGTCCTCGGTTCTCACGGCCAGGCGGTTCTCACTCGGGTCGGGTGGGATGCCATTTGGGATCGCCCAGGAGGCCAGCGCGCCGTCGTGCTCGAGCCGGAGATCCCAGTGCAGGCGGGTCGCGTGGTGCTGCTGGACGACGAAGCGCGGTGCCGCGGCCGGCGCGGCAGCACGACGCTTGCCAGACGGCTCGGGCGTGGCCTTGAAGTTCCGCTTGGCCTGATAGTCGGTGAGGCCTCGGCGTGCCATCACCGACCATGATGCATCAGGGAGTCAGTGAGCGCCCGCCGTAGGTCAGCGCGCTCATGACCACGAGCAGCACGCAGGTGACCCCGATCAGCCAGGGCCAGCTGCGGCGCCCGGAATAACGGGCGAAGACGAGGACGGCCGGGAACGCCGTGAACAGGATCCGGGCATTCGGCGGCACGTTTACCGACAGGAACGACAGCACGCCGATGGCCAGGGTGTAGGCCAGCGCCGGTGCCGGCACCCGTCCGGGGCGCCGGAGCAGCAGCACCACGCCGGCGAGCAGGATGACGGCGCCGACCACCGCCGCCACCGGGCCGACGTTCATGTTCACGTGGTGGAGGTTCAGGTGCTCGATCTCCCACGCCAGGACCCGGCCCTGATGAACGAGAGCCAGCGGATCGATTCCCTCACCCCACCCGTTCTCCTGGGCGTGCAGGGTGGCAAGCGGAGTGCCGGTCCAGATCCACAGAAACACCGCGAACGTGCCCAACCCGGCCACCGAGAGGATCGGCGCGAGCAGGCTCCTGACCGCGGTCCGGTCGCGCCGGAGCTCGAGGAAGGCGGCCACGGCGCAGGCCACGATCAGCGCGACGGCATCGGGCTGCACCGCCGTGGCCACCCCGGCCAGGATGCCCGCGAGCACCCAGCGTCGCGCCTGGAGCGCCAGCAGGCACCCGGCGGCCAGGGGGATCAGCAGCCCCTCGCCGTAGGCCATCAGGAAGACGATTGAGCCCGGGAACAGGCAGAACAGGATCACCGCCCGCTTCGCCGCCGCCTCGCCCCACCACCCCCGGGCGAGCCGGCCCACCAGCAGGGTGGCTACGAGGCCGCCGACACATGAGATGAGAACGCCGGCGATGATCACCGAGTTCGGCGGCCCCGGTAGGTGCACGACCAGCCACATGGTGAGTGGGTACAGGGGGAAGAACCCGAGCGGGTTTGGGCCCTGCGGGATGTGCCGGGGATAACCGAGGCTGGCGATCTGCCCGTACCAGGTGCCATCCCAGCGTCCGAGCTCGGCGATCAGCGATATGTGCTCGACCCTTCCGGCGACCACGGCGATCGCCAGCAGGAGGACCCGGCTCGCCAGATACACGGTGACCGCGAGCCCGACCGGCCCCAGTGTCCGCGCCGTGATCCCGAGCCGGGTGGGCCGGGTCGCGGACCTCTCGTCTATGAGCAGCATGTGTTCCACGAAAGCCGTGAGGCTGGTTGGTCGCCTACCGGGCCTACAGGCTAGGCAACCCGCGGATGGCACGCTCTTCACATCTTTTTACGCGCAAGCGCCATCATTTCCCGTCCTGATGGCGCGAGTACTGGTGGTTGACGACGAGCCCGCGGTGCGGCGGGCGCTCGAACGGGCCCTGACGCTCGATAACTACACCGTGGAGCTGGCCGCCGACGGCCAGGAGGCACTGGACGCGCTCGCGACCTCACCCGCTGATGCCGTCGTGCTTGACGTAATGATGCCCCGGATCGATGGCCTCGAGGTGGCGCGGCGGATGCGCCGGGCCGGCGACCGCACCCCGATCCTGATGCTGACCGCCCGGGACGCGGTTGATGACCGGGTGACCGGCCTCGACGTCGGGGCCGATGACTACCTGGTCAAGCCGTTCGCGTTGCGCGAGCTTCAGGCCCGGCTGCGAGCGCTCCTGCGCCGCACTGGCGAGGGCGACGGCCAGGAGACTCTGCGCTTCGCCGACATGGCTCTCGACCCGGTGGCCCACGAGGTGCAGCGCGGCGAACGCCAGATCGAGCTCACCAAGACGGAGTTCCTGCTCCTCGAGCTGTTCATGCGCCACCCCCGCCAGGTCTTGACCCGCTCGCAGATCTTCGAGTCGGTCTGGGGTTATGACTTTGGCCCCACCTCGAACGCCCTCGGCGTCTACATGGGCTACCTGCGGCGGAAGACCGAGGCGCGCGGGGAGCCGCGCCTCCTGCACACCGTGCGCGGCGTCGGCTACATCCTGCGCGATTGACCCTGGGATGACGCACCACGCCTGGACCGAGCGCGCCCGCAGGGCGAGCGGAGGCTTGGCGTGACGCTCCGGCGACGCGTCGGCATGGCCGCCGGCATCGCCGTCGGGATCGCCGTTCTGCTCGCCGCCATGATCAGCTACCTGGTCGTGCGGGGGCAGCTGCGCGGCCAGGTGGATGCCGAGCTGCGCGCGCAGGCGACCGCGATTCAGGAGACCGGCCACCTCGACCGCCCGTTCCCCGGCCTTCCCGCCAGCGCCGGCGGCCCCGCTCCCTATGCCCAGGTCGTGTTGGCCGGGGGCAGGGTCTACGGCCGGGAGGGCAACCTCCAGTTGCCTGTCAACCCACACGTGCTGGCGGTGGCCGCCGGTGGCGGCGCCTACCTCACCGACGTGCGGGTCGGGGCCAGCCATCTACGGGAGATCGTCTTCCAGTTCCCGCTGCCCTTCGGCGGCCAGGGCATCGCCATCCAGCTCGCGCGCCCGCTCAACAGCGTCGACCATACGCTGGCCATCCTGCGCCTGATCCTGGTCGTCCTCTGCGTGGGCGGTATCGGCCTGGCCATCATCCTCGGGCGGCTGGCCGCGCGGCGCGTCCTGGCTCCCCTCGCCGACGTGGCAGCGACGGCCCAGCACATCGCCGAGACCGAGGACCTGACGTCGCGCATCCAGGTCCGCACCGACGACGAGGTGGGGCAGCTCGCCATGCGCTTCAACTCCATGGTCGAGCGTCTCGAGGCCTCCAGGGCAGAGCTCGATGAGTCCGTGCGCGCCCAGCGCCAGCTCGTCGCCGACGCCTCCCACGAGCTCCGCACCCCGGTCACGAGCCTCCGGACGAACATCGAGCTGCTGCTCGCGCACCCCGAGCTTTCCGACGAGCAGCGCCGGCGGATGCTGACCGACGTGGTCGAGCAGACCGAGGAGCTGAGCGGTCTGGTTGGCGACCTGATCGAGTTGGCTCGCGGCAACCTGCCCTCCGATTCGGCCGACGAGGTCCGCCTTGACCACGTGGTCGCCGAGTCTGTGGCGCGGGCCGAACGCAACTTTCCTGAGGTGCGCTTCGAGCCCCGGCTCAGCCCCGTGCTCATCACTGGGAGCGCGGAGAGGCTCGGCCGCGCCGTCAACAACCTGCTCGACAACGCCGCCCGGCATTCGCCGCCCGGGGGCCCGGTCGAGATCACCGTGGATGCCGATGGCGTCAGCGTGCGTGACCACGGGCCGGGGGTTGCCGAGGCCGATCTCCCCTACGTGTTCGACCGCTTCTACCGCGGCGTCAATTCACGCGGCAAGCAGGGCAGTGGCCTCGGCCTGGCCATCGTTCGCCAGGTCGTCGAGCAGCATGGCGGGTCGGTCGAGGCGCGCAACGCGCCGGGCGGCGGTGCCGTCTTCACGCTGCACCTCCCTGTCCAGAGCGAGCCGGAGTCAGGGGCTGGGTGGACGGACGATGCGCGCCTGACGCGCGGTCCGGAAGCGCTTGCGCAGGAGGACGAACAGGACTCCGAAGACCGGGATCACCACGACGAGCAGCGTCGCGCGATGCAGCGATCCCCCGAGTAGCACGATCAACAGCACCCCGACCGCCACGGCGGGGATGCCCGCCAGCATGGTCGTGTGCGAGCGGTAGCCGGAGAAGTGCTCGCGCGCGCTGAATTCGGCCACCGCAAGCGTGCACACGATCACCCCGACGACCAGCGCCACAGGCGCGGTCGCGGCGAGGCCGACAACGACGGCAACGGCGCCGGCCGCGATCGCTATCTCCGAGACCGGAACCCCCCCGAACGGATTGGACGGCGGATCGCCGTAGGTCCGGCCGCTGAGGGTCGTGGCCATCGCGCCACGTGTCGGCCGAGACCCCTCACGTGGCGCCGCGCCCGCTCTGGCCAGCGGCTGCTCCGGTCGCGCGCCGCGTGTGCCGCCCGCCGCGCCAGAGGCGCGCCGCTTACGCGAGCGCCGTTTCGCCTGGGCCGGCATCACACCGCTCCGGCTCGCCGTCCGTCCTGGCTGAACATGTGACGCGCCTGACTCATCCGGCGCGTCCCAGGATATCGACGCCTCAGCTCGCGGGGGCGGACTCCACGCGCGTCGAGGCATCGGCGAATTCACGGAACAGCCCGGTCACGACGAACACGACCTGCTCGGCGATATCCACTGTGTTGTCGCCAATCCGCTCCAGGCAGCGGGCGACCAGGACCATGAACATGGCCCACTCGCGCATCTCGATGTTGTCGCCGACCTCGACGGCGCGCCGGAAGATCTGGCGGTTGAGCGCGTTGATCTCCGAGTCCTGGCGCAGCAGATCGCGCGCCATCTCCTCGCTGCGCGCGGCCAGCGCCTCCTTGGCCTCGGCCACCTGGGAGCGCGCGAGCTGTCCCATCCGCTCGATCGCGTCCAGGATGTCCTTGTCCTTCGGGGCCTCATAGCCGGATAGCGGCACCAGCTTGGCGATGTTCACGCACTGGTCGCCCATCCGCTCGATGCAGCGCAGGATGTGCAGCAGCGCCGCCACGATCCGCAGGTCGCCGGCCACCGGCGCCTGCCGGGCCAGCAGCGACAGGATGCCCTGGTGGACCTCGAGGTAGCGGCCGTCGATCCGATCATCATCGGCCACCACCATCGACGCCAGCTCGACATCCTGATAGCTGATCGCCTCGAGCGCCCGGTCAAGCTGCTGGACCACTAGGTCGAGCCCGCCCAGGGTCTGCTGCTCGAGGCCCCTGAGGTCCTCGCGGAATTGGTGGCGAACCTCTTCCATACCCGACGGCTATCCGAACTTTCCGGTCACGTAACGCTCGGTGCGCTCGTCATCGGGCTTGGTGAAGATCTGCTCGGTCGGCCCGTGCTCGATCAGCTGGCCATCGAGCATGAACGCGGTGGAGTCCGAGACCCGCGCCGCCTGCTGCATGTTGTGGGTGACGATCACGATCGTGTAGCGCTCCTTGAGCTCGTCCATCAGCTCCTCGATCTTCAGTGTGGCTACCGGGTCAAGGGAGGAGCACGGCTCATCCATGAGAATCACCTCGGGCTCGACGGCGATCGTGCGCGCGATGCAGAGACGCTGCTGCTGACCTCCCGAGAGCCCGGTGCCGGGTTCGTTCAGCCGATCCTTGACCTCATCCAGGAGGCCCACCGAGCGCAGGGCGCTGTGAACTCGATCCTTCAGATCGCTCCGGCCTCGGCCGGTCAAACGCAAGCCGGCGGCGACGTTGTCGAAGATCGACATCGTCGGGAACGGGTTGGGCTTCTGGAACACCATCCCGATCAGCCGCCGGACGGCGGTGACGTCCACCTCGGGGCCGTACACGTCCAGCTCGTCAAGCATCACCCGGCCCTCGGCACGGGCTCCCGGAACCTCCTCGTGCATGCGGTTGACGCAGCGCACCACGGTTGACTTGCCCGATCCCGAAGGCCCGATGATCGCCGTGACCTGATTGGCCGCGAACTCGATCGACATGCCCTTGATGACGTGATGCGACCCGTAGAAAGCCTCGAGGCTTTCCAGCTTGACCGCATGGCCCACGCGCCCGTTGACGCTCACCTCACCCACAGCCCCGTACGTCTGCCCTGAGGGCGGACTCTCGGCCGACACCGATGTTCGCTCCTTGCTTGAAGTCTCGGGAGGGATCATGCCATGCGGCTCCTTCGAGATACGGCTCTGGCGAGCAGGTTGAGGATGAGGACCAGGACCACCAGCGTGAGCGCAGCCCCCCATGCGACCGCCACGACCTCATTGCGCGGGGACTGGGCGTCGTTGTAGATCAGGAAGGGCAGCGAGTCCATCTGGCTGTTCAGGTTTCCGGTGAGCGCGAAGGCGGTGCTCACCGTGAACAGGAGCGGAGCCGTCTCCCCCATCCCGCGCGCGACGGCAAGAAGTGACCCCGTGACCAGCCCCGGGGCCGCTGTCGGCAGGACGACCCGAGTGAGCACCCGCCACCGCGGAGCCCCGAGGGCGAGCGCCGCCTCACGCAGGCTCTCCGGAACCAGCAGCAGCACGACCTCGGCCGAGCGAATCACGATCGGGAGCATCAGCAGCGAGATCGCGACCGCACCCTTCCAGCCCGCGAAGCCCGACCCTCCGACGTGAGCCAGAACGAGCACGATGTAGATGAACAGGCCGAAGACGATCGAGGGAACGCCCGTCATCACGTCGACGACGTAGCGCACGCTGCCGGCAAACCACGACTGCTTGCCGTACTCGGTCAGGTACAGCGCCACGCCGATGCCAATTGGAATCGCGATCGCCGACGCCAGGCCGACGATCTCCAGCGTGCCCACGATCGCGCTGCGGATTCCGCCCGGACTGCCGAAGAAGCTCCCGGTGGGATCGCTGCTGAAGAAGCTCCAGCTCCATGCCCCGAGACCTTTCTTCAGCAGGTAGAAGACGATCAGGATCAACGGAACCAGCGCGAGCGCGAACCCCGCCGTCAGCAGCCCGCGCATGACCCGGTCCGCGGCCCGGCGCCGGCCGGAAACCGGGAGCATCGCCGTGGTCCTCAGACCCGATGCTTCGCTCACGCTCACGCGCCCTGCTCCCCGGTGGCGATCGTCATCCCGGTGGCGCCGGTTCCCCGTCTCCCGTGCGCGCCCCGGGCGACGATCCAGCGCGCGATGATGTTGACGATCAGGGTGAGCACGAACAGGACGAGGCCCGCGGCGAACAGTGCCGAGGTGTGGATGCCGGTCGCCTCGCCGAACTCGTTCGCGATCACGGCCGCCAGCGTGTAGCCCTGGCTGAACAGATGGTGGCCGATGACGGGGGCGTTGCCGATGACGAGCACGACGGCGATCGTCTCGCCCAGCGCGCGACCCATCCCGAGCATCGCCCCGCCGGTGATGCCCGAGCGCGCGTACGGCAGCACCGACATGCGGATCATCTCCCACCGGGTGGCGCCGAGGGCGAGCGACGCCTCCTTGAGCTCGGCCGGCACGGTCGCGATCACCTCGCGAGAGATCGCCGAGACGATCGGGAGGATCATGATGGCCAGGATCAGCCCGGCGATGAAATAGTTGTAGAGGCTCGGGGTTCCGCCGCCGATCCAGGGGATGAACGAGAACGTGCTGGCGAACCACTTCTCGGCCGGCAGCAGCTTGGGGCAGAGGACGAACAGGCCCCACAACCCATAGACGACCGAGGGCACCGCGGCCAGCAGGTCAACGAGCGTTGACGCCGGTCCGCGAAGGCGCCGGGGACACAGCTCGTTTATGAACAGGGCACCGGCGACCGCTACGGGAACGCCGATCAGCAAGGCCAGCGCTGAGGTAATGAGCGTCCCCACGACCAGGGCGGCCCCGTGGTAGATGTTGCGGTTGACGTCCCAGTCGTTGCTGAACACGAACTTCAGCCCGTAGGTGCTGAAGACGTTCTGTGACTGCCCGATCAGGCGGATGAAGAAGTAGACGATCAGCGCGAGGATGACCGCGGCCAGGCCGCTCAGGCCCCAGCGAAGCGCCCGATCCGGAAGGCGCGACGCCGGCGACCGCTCGAGAGCCGAGCGGCCGCCGACGAGGGTGGTGGCGCTTGCCTCCACCTGCCCTACGAGATGGCGGACCCGTTACAGGTCATCGTCGCCAGCTGCGCCTTGTCCTTGGACGTCAGGGTTGGCGGCAGCGGCGCGTACGGCAGCTTGTTGCCGCCGGACCCGAGCGTCTGCTGACCGGCCCCGAAGGCGAAGCTCAGGAAACGCTTCAGCCCCGCCGCGACGCTCGAGCTCGCGCCGTCGCTCTTGCACGGGTCCTTGTAGACGTCGAGAAACGTCTGCGAGACGATCGGGTACGCGCTCGCGCTGGGCGAGTTGATCGTGGAGATCCCGAGGTTGGACGGGATCTTGATGCCATCGGCCGCCGCCGAGGTGTTCTGGATCGTCGGCAGGACGTAGTTGCCCGCCGTGTTCTTGATCGCGGCGTACGTGAAGCCGTTCTCGATCGCGTACGCCTGCTCGACGTAGCCGATCGAACCCGGCGTCTGCTTGATCGCGGCAGCGACTCCGGAGTTCGCCTTGGCGCCCGTCCCGGTAGGCCACTTGACGTCCTTACCGTGTCCGATCTGCGTGCTCCAGCTCGGGCTCACGGCGGCCAGGAACTTCGTGAACCCGTCGGTCGTCCCCGAGGAGTCCGACCTATGCACCACCGTGATCGAGGCGCTCGGGAGGTTGATTCCGGGGTTCAGCGCCTTGATCGCCGGGTCGTTCCACTTTTTGATCTTCCCCATGAAGATGCTGGCGAGCGTCGGCCCGTCGAGCTTCAGCCCGCTCTTGACCCCGCTGAGGTTGTAAGACACGGTGATCGCGCCGAAGGCGACCGGGAACTGAAGGACCGGTCCCTTCATCTTCGACACGTCGGCCGGCTTCAGCGCGGGGTCACTGCCCGCGAAGTTGACCGTGGCGCCCGCGAGTTCGGTCTGCCCGGCCCCGGAGCCGACCGGGTTGTAGTTGATGGTCAGATTCTGGGACTTCAGCGCCGAGCCCCACTGCAGGTAGATGGGCGCCGCGAGCGATGAACCCGCGCCGTTGATCGTGGCCGAGCCGCTGCTCGACCCCGAACCCGAACCTGAATTTGAGCTGCTGGAACCGCAGGCAGCCACCCCTGCCGCCACGACGATCGCAGCCGCAACTGAACTGATGCGACGTGTGGTCACTTTTGTCTCCTTATTCGATTCTGAGTCGAGTCTCGGACGGATCCGAGACTCTGGTGTTACTGACTTGTGAACGCCTGGTCAGAAATCTGTGAACGTTCTGGCGATAGCCGGTAGCCGAAACCGAAATGGGTGTGGATGAACCTCCACCCGGGCATCGCGCGTTCCAGCTTCACCCGAAGTCGCCGGACGTAAACATCAACCGAGCGGTCTCCGAGACGCATCTCGCGATGCCACGCCAGACGGAACAGTTCCTCTCGGCCCACAACCCGATCTGCGCGCCTCGCGAGCTCGGTCAGGAGACTGAGCTCCTTGACCGAGAGCATCAGAGCATGCCCCCACGCCCGCGCGATGTGGTCAGACGGAGATATTTGCAGCGGTCCGACCTCGATCACCTGATCCGGCTGAGGATCAGGCAGCGACAGTGGCTGTGCGGTTGCCGACAAGGTGAGACAAATGCTCCCCCGCGCCCGCCGACAAAGGGTTACGCAGTCGTAACTGAAATGTGAACAACCTGTAACTGAGACTGCGGCGCGCGGGCTCGCGCGCGACGGCGCTCGCTTAGCCGATCAGCGCGGGGTCGAGGCCGTGGCCGGGATCTCCGAGCGCAGGCGCGTCGGGCTCGCCCACGTCCGCCAGCTCGGCAGCCGCGCTCTCCGCCGGCGCTGTGCCGTCCTCGAGCTCTGCGGCAAACCGGTAGCCGACGCCGAAATGGGTGTGGATATAGCTCCAGGTCGGCGAAGCGGTACGGAGCTTCTGCCGGAGCTTGCGCACGAAGACATCGACTGAGCGGTCGCCGTGGGCCATCGCGTAGCCCCAGATGCGCTCGTAGATCTCCTCGCGCCTGAGCACGCGATCGGACTTCGAGAGCAGGTGCAGGATCTCGAATTCACGCGCCGTCAGCTCGACACTCGACTGACCGACGTATGCCTGGTGCAGATCGGGACGGATTGTCAGCTCGCCGATCGTGGTCGGGGCCGCCAGCTCGGCCAGTTCACTGCGTCGATGGCGGCGCAGCACGGCCTCGATCACGCAGATCAGCTCCTCGGGGTGACACGGCTTCGTCACCCACGCGTCGACGCCTAGCCGCAGTCCACGGACGCGCTGCGCCACCGATGACGGACCCGTGCACACGACGACGGCGAGGCTGGGAAGGCGGCTGCAGATGCGCTCGAGGTAATCCCAGCAATCGGGACCCACGATCGACAGATCGAGCACAAGGGCGTTCAGCCGCATCGCGACAAGCGTGTCTGGCGTCACCGGGTTGCCGAGCACGCGGTGCTCGTATCCGAGCGCCTGGAGACGCTTCCCCAGCACCTGCATGAAACCGGGGTCGCGGTCGATGACGGCAACCTGAAGCCGTCCCGGCGTCCTCGACGCCGACCCTGCCGCTTCCGGTTGGTCGCTGCGCTCGGCCAACATCTGGCGCTGACTGTATCTCCCGGTCCGAACGGAACTCATAGTTGTCCGCCCCTTCACACCTTCTTTACACGGAAATAGCGTACTTCCTCACCCTCATGAGAGGCAACCTGCCCGGCCTATCGCGAAGCAAACGCGCGGTCGCTCCCGGCGCGTTTCGCCGCCCACCGAAGAAAGCGATATG
>DATGFT010000039.1:0-20519 GCA_035308915.1 Solirubrobacteraceae bacterium | reverse complement strand
CCGGTGTCAGCTGCAGCGCCCTGAGCGTGATCACCGCCGTCGCGCCGATGAGCATCAGCGGCATCGGCACTGCCGCGTCGGCCAGCGTCCAGGCCACGAGAAGCGAGACCGCGGGCAACGAGACGAGCAGATACCTGGCCTGGAAGATCGACTGGCCGACGCTCGTCTCAAGCGCCGCCACGAGCGCCGGCACGAGCAGCCAGGACAGCACCAGCGCAGGTCCCGCGACCGCGCGCGTCCCGACTCGGGTGGCCAGGGTGATCGCTCGCGCCGCTCCCGCAACGACGAGTACGAGCGTGAGCACGAGGAGCGCGGTCGACGTGGACGTGTAGAACTCCGGTTGCAGACCCGCCGAGGTGAGCGACTGCACGACCTGCCGCAGGATGCGGTAGCTGAGCGGCGGCACCCAGAAGAGCTGTCCCGATCCCCGCTCCGCGGCAAGCACGGCGAGCGGGACGCAGAGCGCGGCGATGAGGACCACCGCGCCGAGCGCGCGAGGTCCCCGCTCGCGGCGCCAACCGAGGATGACCAACTGGGCCGGGATGACCAGCACCGCCTCCAGTCCGGTATAGATCGCAGCGGTCATGAGAACCACGTAGGCCACCCACGGCCTCCACCCCGCGCCGCGCTCGAGCAGCGCCACGAAGGCGAGAAAGGAGCCGGCGATCAGCGTCACCATCGGGGCGTATCCGCGAGCATCCTGGCCCCAGTAGACGAGCGACAGGCTGACCGCGGTGAGCGTCCCGGCGAGCACCGCGGTCCGGCGCCCAAACAGGCGGAGAGCCAGTAGCGCGGTCGCGGCCACCGCTGCGCCGGCGAAGATCGCGGACGGAAAGCGGATCACGAACGGGCTGGCGCCAAACCATCCGATCAGCACGTGCAGCAGCGCGTAGTAGGCGAGCATGTTGCCGCCATCACGCGCCAGCGCGTGCCCGAACGCGGCCCCGTGCTGGCTGGCGATCGAGACGGTGGCCGACTCGTCGAGCCACAGGCTTCGCGTCGTGAGCTGATAGAGGCAGAGTCCGAGGCCGAGCAGCGCTGGCAGCGCGACCGCGAGGAGGTTCAGGACGCGTTCACGCTCCGGCCCCCGGGTCGCGACCGTACGCGAGCGGCGAAGCGGCGGACGGGCAAGTTCTGTTTCGAGCGTGCTCGTTGTCGCCATCCGACTCAGCGCTCAACCGCGAACTGATTAGGAGTGCCAATTCGGTCGTTGCCCGTGGCCGGCGCGCCCTGCTTGCGCCGCCGCCAGCGGTAGACGACGCCCAGGGCCAGAGCGATCCAGAGACACGCGACCACCGGCGAGCTCTGGAGCGGCAGGGCGAGGATCCCGCCTGGCTTGACAAGCACCGCGCCCACCAGCAAGGCACCGGGCAAGAGCCAGGACCGCTGAGCGGGCTCCCACGCCGCGAGGAGTACGACGCCCCAGCTCAGGTACCACGGCCAGAGCGCCGGACCACCGATTGCCAGGACGACCAGCGCCAGACCCAGATAGGGCGCGAGCGTCGCCCGCCGCGAGCGCAGCAGCAGGAGCACGACGGCGCCGGCGCTGAGCGCAAAGATGATCAGCCGCAGCACCGAATTGACGCTGTGGAAGTCGAGGCTCGTGCCGAGAGAGTGACCGAGCTTGGCGACCGTCCAGCTGAAGTCGGTCGCCGGCGTGATCGCGAGGTGTACCCGCGCCGGCGTCGAGAACAGCCCGCTCGATACCCATCCCGTACCGAATCCCGTGACCACGGTGACGATCGCCAGGGCGGCAACGGCGGAGCCCGCACCTTCGAGCAGCCGGGCTAGCCGGAGGCTCGGGCGCTCCGTCTCACGCGCCCACGCGAGCACGATGAAGGCGACAGCAACGATCGCGGGGAGCTTTACCGTCGCGGCCAGTGCGCACACCGCGACGGCGAGCAGCGCCCGCCGCTCGATGGCCAGGGTGACCCCGGCGGCCAACAGGCCGGCCATCAGGAGGTCGTTGTGCGCGGGCGCGACGAGCTGCAGCAGTACGAGCGGGCTGGCGACGCCAAGCCAGACGGCGCGTGTAGGGTCGCCGCCCAGGCTGCGGGCCAGGCGGGGCACGCAAACCGCCAGGAGCACCAGCCCGATCAGATCGAAGGCGCGGATCAGTAGTGCTCCCGCGACGAGATGGGCCCCGGTGACGCTCACGATCAGGCTGATGACGCCGAGGAAGAGAGGTCCATAGGGCGCTGTGTTGTGACGCCAGAACGGGTCGACCGCGTGCAGGACGTGGGCGTGGCCGTACCGAGCCAGCACGGCCGGCGCGACGTGGTAAGGGCTCATCCCCAGGTGCGCGATGGTTCCCTGGGCCAGATAGGAGTAGATGTCGCGGCTGAACAGCGGAACGCCGAGGGCGACAGGAAGCGACCACACCGCGACGATCAGCGAAACGTCACGCGGCCGCAGCGTCGGCTCCCGCGCCACGCGTCCCAGCCCAATCCACGCGGCGATCAGGATGCCGATTCCGGTATAGAACAACACCCGCTCCGTCCCCGCGTCCGATCCGACCGGCGGGTGAAACCACCATGTAACGCTGCCTCCGCCGAGGCGCGATCCGGCCAGCGTCAAGAGGACCGAACCGGCAAGGCCGAACAGCATCCAGGCGACTGGGCTCCCAAGGCGACGCCGCGCGTCCTCGCGCGGCCGAGTTGGGACTGGCGTCCCACGGAGCACGTCGGACGGTGGCTGGGCGTAGCCCGCGGGCGGCGCTGATCGCTGCGCGGAAGCTGTCATCGACCGCTCAGCGTACGCGTGAGCCCGATTCAGCGCGTGAAGCGGATCAACGCTTGCACGCGGACTCGGCGATCAGGCGTCTTCGACTTGCGTGAGTTCGCGTAGCTGGTTCAGCGCGCGCCGGAGGATCCGCGAGACCTGCATCTGGGATACGCCGATCTCCTGCGCGATCTGGGTCTGGGTCATGTCGCCCGCAAAGCGAAGCGCGAGGACTCGCCGCTCACGCGGAGTCAGCTCGCGTGCCGCGACTGAGATCGTCGTCGCCTCCTCAACCAGCTCGTAGCGCCCGTCGACCTCGCCGAAGACATCTACGAGCGAGCCCGACTCGTCATCGCGATCCTCGCGCGGCGCGTCCAGCGAGGCGGAGTGATGCGCCGCGGCTGTCTCCAGCGCGTCGAGCACGTCCCCAACCTCGAGCTCGAGGTACTGAGCCAACTCATTCACCGTCGGCGGCCTGCCCGTTCGACTCGTCAGTCGCTCCTGTGCCTCCTGGACCTTGAGCGCCTGCTCCTGAGCGCCACGTGGAACGTGGACGGACCACCCGAGATCGCGGAAGTAACGCTTCAGCTCTCCGAGGATCGTCGGCACTGCGAAAGATGAAAAGGCGGCACCGCGGTTCACATCGAAGCGGTCGATCGCCTTGACCAGCCCGAGGCTCGCCACCTGCAGCAGGTCGTCGAACGGCTCACGCGCGCCGGCGTACCTTCGGGCTAGGTTCCGGGCCAGGGGCAGAAAACGCTCGACGAGCTCCTCACGCGCACGCTGATCGCCGTGCTGCTGCCAGCGCACAAACAACCGCTCGTTGTCGTTCCGGCCAGTGGTGCGCTCGAGAAGTGGCCGGCCTGTCTCGACGTGCGTTGATCTCATATCTAGTGTGTACCCGGATGCCCCGCGGTTCAACCGTGCGGCAAAATCCCTGCAAACTAGATTATTGGCCGGCCGCCGACGGACAAATTCGTCTCTCCGCTTACCGGTGCAACGCGTCTCATCCGGATCGGCACAAACCGGCCGACCGGTGCACTGCTTCACGGTGTAAGCGGTTCCGGGGCTGCGAATGCCCGGCCTATACTTGGCTCCCCGAATCCCGAGGAGCCGCGCGTGCAGGAAATGGTGATCTACGGCGTCAGCTTCGACATGGTCGGCAAGCAGCCGATCGTGTTGCTGAAGACCGTCGAGAGCAACAAGTTCCTGCCGATCTGGATCGGCCACCCCGAGGCGGCCGCGATCCTGATGAAGCTCCAGGGCGCTTCGACTCCCCGTCCGATGACGCACGATCTGCTCTCGGATGTGCTTGGTGAGCTCGATGTCGAGTGCACTCGGGTCGCGGTGACGGAGTTGCGGGAGAACACCTTCTATGCCTCGATCAGCCTCAGGGTCAATGGGCGAGAACTCGAGATCGACTCGCGTCCCAGTGACGCGCTCGCGCTTGCGGTAAGAGCGGGGGCCCCGATCTTTGCCGCCGATGACGTGATCGCAGAGTCGGCGATCGAGTTCGAGCATGAGGTCGAGGACACCGAGGAGGTGGTCGAGAAGTTCAAGGACTTTCTCGACCACGTGACCCCGGAGGATTTCGCGGGAGAGTCCTAGGCCGAGCTCAGCGTGCGAGCGGCGCCGAGGATGCGCGCGATCAGGTCATCGAAGCTGATGTCGGCAGCGTCGGCGGCCTGGGGCAACAGGCTGGTTTCGGTGAGACCCGGCACCGTGTCCACCTCCAAGACGTAGAGCTCGCCGGTCTCCGCCTCGAGCATCAGGTCGACCCGGGCGAAGCCGCGGCAACCCAGCACGCCGTAGACGGCCAGTGCCAGCGCGCTGGCTTGGCCGGCAGTGGGCGAGTCAAGCTCGGCCGGGCAGAGAAAGCGCGTGCGGCCGATCTCGTAGCGGGACTCGAAGTCATAGAAGTCCTCCTGCTGGGGAACGGCCTCGACGATTGGGAGCGCGCGTGCCTGCCCCGAGCCCTCCTCGATGACGGACACGGCCAGGTCGCGTCCGGCGACGTAACGTTCGAGCAGGACCTTGCGGTCATACGAGAAGGCGGCAATCAGGGCCTGGGGCACCTCGTCCGCCGTGCGGGCGAACTTGATCCCCAGCGCCGATCCCTGGGAGGCCGGCTTGACGACGATCGGAAACTGGAGCCGGTCCTCGATTGCCGGGAGGGCCCGCGCGGCCCCGAGCGCCTGAAACGCGGTCTCGCTGAACGAATAGAAGTCCGGCGTCGCGATGCCCGCATCCCGCATCGCGTGCTTGGCCAGCACCTTGTCCGCGGCGCGCATGCATGCCGAGACCCCGGATCCGGTGTAGGGGATCCCCATGACTTCCAGGAGCTCCTGCAGCGTGCCGTCCTCGCCGTCTCGCCCGTGCACGGCGATGAACGCCACGTCGGGCGGGCTCTCGGTGAGCCGGGAGACCAGCTCCGAGTCGACCTCCAAGGCCGCGACCTCATGCCCCAAGCGTTCCAGCGCGTCCTGCACGCGTCCCGCCGAACGCAGCGAGACCTGGCGCTCGAGAGAGCGCCCGCCTTTCAGCACGGCCACTCGCATCAGGCGCGTTTGCGGGGAAGCGGCAGCACGTCAGCCAGCTGTTCGCCGCCCGCGGGCGCCGTCGCCTGCGCGGCCGGCGGGCGAGCCGGAGCCGGCGGCGCCGGGGGACGACCCTCAGTCGGCCGTTGGCTGGCTCGTGGCCCTGGTGGGTAGCTGCCGGTCAGGGTTCCGTACAGGGCAACCTGCTCACGCACCACCTCCCCCAAGCGGCGGATGCCCTCCCGAATCAGTGGCTCGTCGACGCCGGAGAAGTTGAGGCGCAAGGACGAGCCACCGCGTCCGTCGACGAACGCGGCCCGGCCGGGCACGAAGGCGACATGCTCGTCCAGGGCCCGCGCCAGCAGGTCGGTGCTGTCGATGTAGTCGGGCAACGTGACCCAGATAAACAGGCCTCCCTCGGGGTGCGTCCAGGACGCCTCGCGGGGGAACTGCTCGGCCAGCGCGTCGAGCATCACGTCGCGCCGACGGCGATAGATCTCGATCAGCGAGCGCACGTAGTCCTCCCAGGGACGGGAGTCGAAGTAGGCGCTGACGAAGTACTGCGTGATCGACGATGAGCAGAGGTCGGCCGCCTGCTTGCCGATGTTCATCTTCTCGAGCACGGGAGCCGGTGCCACGGCCCAGCCGAGCCGCACGCCCGGGGAGAGGATCTTTGAGAACGTGCTCGCATAGATGACAAACGCGCCGCCATCGAGCGCCCGCAGCGTCGGAAGCGGGCCGCCCTCGTAGCGCAACAGCCCATAGGGGTTGTCCTCGAGGACCAGGAGTTCGCGCTCGCTGGCGATGCGCACGAGCTCACGCCGCCGCTCCAGCGACAGCGTCACACCGGCGGGGTTGTGGAACGTCGGGACGGTGTAGATGAACTTCGGACGCCGGTCGCTCGCCTCCAGGTCGTCGAGCGTGGCTTCGAGCTCGTCGGTCCGTATCCCCTCCCGGTCCATCGTGACCTGCACGACATCCGCCTGGTAGGCGCAGAAGGTGGGCACCGCGCCCGGGTAGGTCGGAGCCTCGCAGACCACTACATCGCCCGGGTCGAGCAGCGTCTTGCACACGAGGTCGATCACCTGTTGGCCGCCGCTCGTGACCAGCACCTCGTCGCCCCCGACCTCGATCCCCTCGGCGGACATCACCTCGGTGATGCATCGCTTGACGAGCGCCAGCCCCTCAGTCGGTCCGTACTGAAGCGCGCGCGCACAGGATTCACTGGCCACGGTGCTCATGAGCGCCGCGTACGAGTCGGGTGGGAAGGTCGAGGTGTCCGGCCAGCCGCCGGCCAGGGAGATGACATCCGGACGCTCGGTCAGCGCCATCAGGTCGCGCATCGCCGAGGACCGCATGACCTTCGTCCGCTGCGCGAACAGCGCGGCGTAGCGCTCGATATCTCGGACGGCCGACCCGGGAGGACCGGAGCGCCGCCAGCCCGCCCCGGTCAAGCTGCCCTCTCGTCTATCGTCACGGACCTCCACGGTACAGCACAGTGCATCTGGCTTTCGACATCTTCCAAGGCATGGGGATTGCCGCCGCCGTGGGAATTCGGCCCTTCCTTCCCGCGCTCGTCACGGGCGCCCTGGCGGCGGGTGGGGTTGAGATTCACTTCAGCGGCACCGACCTTGCGTTCCTCGCTGGGGCGCCGTTTCTGATCGCCATGGGGGTTCTGGGCGTCCTGCTCCTGGTGGCCGAGGCACGACTGCGCGGCGCCACCGCACGCGATCGGCCCCTGACCGTGATCCTCGCCCTCTGCGGTCTCGCCCTCGGTGCGCTCCTGTTTGCCGGCTCGCTCGCCCGCGGGCACTATGCGGAGTGGGCTGGCGCCGTGGGCGGAGTGCTGTGCGCGGCGCTGGCGGTGGCTGCCACGGTTCCGCTCCTGGCCCGGGTGAGCGCTCGCCTGGGCGGCGGGGATGCAGCGGCCCTGCCCGCGTATATCGAGGGGGTGGCGGTTCTCGCGGCGTTGCTCTCAGTGGTGGCACCTCCGGTGGGCGTGATCGTGGTCCTTGTGCTCGGGTGGTTGCTCGTGGCCGGCCGTCGCCGGGAGGGCCAGAAGTACGCCGGGCTACGAATCCTGCGGTGAGCAGCCGTTCACGCCGTGCCGTGAAGAAGCTCGTTCTCGTCGTCATCGACGCGCTCAAGCCCTCGATGCTCGAGCGCGCGATTGCCTCCGGCCGCGCTCCCGCGCTCAAGCGGATCCGCGACGAAGGCGTCTACGTCGATGACTGCGTCGCAGCGTTTCCGTCGGTCACTCCCGTCTGCGCCGCGACGATCACCACCGGCGTGGGCCCGGACCGGCATCTCATCCCGAGCATGAACTGGTACAAGCGCGATGAAGCCCGCTACGTCGAGTACGGGTCGAGCTTCTCGGCCTCTCGCCAGTTCGGCGTGTTGCGCTCGCTCACCGACACCGTGTACCGGATGAACGCCGAGCACCTATCTCACGATGTCGAGACCGTGTTCGAGACGCTTGACGATGCGGGAGTTCGCACCGCTGGCACCACCTATCTGATCTACCGCGGCCGCCACCAGCACGAGGTTTCGAATGAGACGGCTCTGGCCCGGATCGTCACCTCGACGCTGTTTCGCCGCACGATCGACGGTCCCCAGGAGCTCTTCTATGCCGACCTCTACGCGAGTCGCCGCACCGGTTGTCGCGGTCAGCTCGGGATGCCCGGGATTCGCGATCAGCACACCGGTTGCGTCGGGGCCTACCTGGTCGAGCACGACCTGTTCGATTTCATCCTCTTTTCGCTGCCTGACAACGATGCCTGGTCGCACCGGAACGGTCCCCATGCGCAGGTGACCTCGATCGCCGCGGCCGACCGCCAGCTCGAGCGCCTGATGCACGCCGCGGGCGGTCCGGAGGCGTTTCTGGAGGACTACGCCGTGATCGTCGCCTCCGATCACTCGCAGGCCCCGATCGAAGAGCGGATCCGCCTCGATCGTGCTTTCGCCGACTTCGACGTGGCCGCGCAGACAGCCTCCAGCACGATCGGCGCCGAGGTGGCGCTCAGTCCGGCCCAGCGCTCGGCCATGATCTACGCGCTTGACGAGGACCGCGCGGATCAGGTGCTCTCGCGAGCTGTCGATGCGGTGGCGGAGCTCGAGGGTGTCGATCTGATGCTCTGGCTCCAGCGCCCGGACCAGGCCGAGGCCGTCGTCAGCTCGAGCCGCGGCGAGCTTCGCTTCGCACCCGGCGGAGACCTCGAGGACGAGCGGGGCGCGAGCTGGAGCGTCGACGGGGACTACGGCGCTCTCGGGCTGACCGCGCAGGATGGCCGAGTGCGCAGTGTGGAATACCCGGATGCCCTGGCGCGGATCTGGTCCGCGCTCAACTGCCCGACGGCCGGCGACCTGCTGCTCTCAGCGGCTCCCGGCTATGAGTTCGTCGACTGGGGCGGAGCTGACCATGTGGGCGGTGGAAGCCATGGATCGCTGCACCGCTCGGATTCCCTGGGGGCTCTGCTCTGGTGCGGGACGGGTCCGGACAGCCGGTCGGTGCGTGAGCAATGGTCGCTCGCCGACGTCGTCCCCCTCGTGCGCGAGCACTTTGGGGTCACGGCCTCGTTAGCGGGGTAAACGCTGCCGATTAAGACTTCGAGAGGTCTCCAGTTCCGCTTATCCGTGTCCCATCAGCCGCGTGTACATTTTCGCCGGATGCCTGACGAGGCAACCCGCTCAGTCGAGCTTCCGACTCGGCGCCGGATTCCTGAGACTCCCCCCGTCGCCGCCGACGCCTCGGCGGGCCCGACCGCGATCAAGCTGCACGTCCGCGTCCGCCACGGTGTGCGCAAGCCGCAGAACTGGCTTCAGCTGGTCCGCTTCGGCGCCGTGGGGGCAAGCGGCTACGTCGTTAACCTCGCGGTGTTCGCGCTGTGCGTCCACGGAGTGGGAATCGACTACCGCATCTCGGCCGTGATCGCGTGGGTGGTTTCGGTCCTCAACAACTTCTGGTGGAACCGGCACTGGACGTTCGGCGCCCGGGAGGCGCACCCGGTCCATCAGGGAGTCCGCTTCTTCGCCGTATCGCTGCTCGCCTTCGGCTTCACCTACCTGGTGCTGATCGGTCTGGTGAGCGGCGCGGGGGTGACGAAGGTTCCAGCGCAGGCGATTGCCATCGCCGCAGGAACGCCGCTGAACTTCGTCGGGCAGAAGCTTTGGAGCTTCAGGGCCTAGCCGCGCGGCTCCGTAGCGGTGCCTCACTCACGGCGGCTGTGGCGCTGGGCGCCAGTCTCCTCTTCGGCAGCGCCACCGCCGAGGCGGCCACGTCGACGAAAACGGCGATCGTCTCCTCAACCACCCCGGTCCTTGTAACTGACCTGACCCATCCTCCGTCCGGCTACCGGCTCACCGCGGCGCATGTCGAGCGCGTCGCGGCCGCCGCTCCCAAGATCCGGGCCGAACTGCGCCGCCATCCGCACGCGATCCCGTACGAGTACACCCGCGGCCCCGGGAGCTGGCAGGTGAGCTGGTTCTCCAGGGGCCGCCACCAGGTCGAGCTTGCCCAGGTCTATGTGAGCGATGCGACAGGCAGGGTCACGGAGGCGTGGACCGGCTTTCAGGTGGCGTGGTCGATGGCGCGCGGATATCCGGGCGCCTTCGGCCGCCACGTCAACTCGCTCTACGTTTGGATCCCGATGTGCCTGGCCTTCGTGGCGCCGTTCCTCCCCTGGCGCCGAAGGCCCTCGCTGCTGCATCTTGATCTGCTGGTGCTCCTGGGATTCTCGGTTTCCCTGGCCTTCTTCAACCACGGCGAGATCGGTTTGTCGGTGCCCCTGGTCTATCCGTTCCTGATCTACCTGCTCGTGCGGATGCTCCTTTTGGCCTTCGGCCGCGGGCGCTCCCGCACGCCGCTGCGCGTGCTGATTCCGATCCCGTGGTTGGCGGTCGCGGTCGTATTTCTCGTGGGCTTTCGGATCGGGTTGAACGTGACCGACTCGAACGTGATCGACGTCGGCTACGCCGGCGTGATCGGAGCCGACAAGCTGATCCACGGCCACCGTCTCTACGGGCAGTGGCCCAAGGACAACGCTGAAGGCGACACGTATGGGCCGGTGAACTACTACGCCTACGTCCCCTTTCGCGCGGTCTTCGGCTGGAGCGGCACCTGGGACGATCTACCGGCCGCGCACGCTGCGGCGATTGCCTTTGACCTCCTGAGCCTGATCGCACTGTTTCTGCTCGGTCGGAGGATTCGTGGCCCAACTCTGGGCATCGTGCTCGCGTACGCCTGGGCGGCCTATCCGTTCAGCCTGTGGACGCTCAGCTCGAACACGAACGACTCGCTGGTTGCGCTCTCGGCCCTCGTGACGTTGTTGCTGATCGGAGCGCCGACCCGGCGGGGGATCTCAGGCGCCCTGGCTGCGCTGACGAAGTTCGCGCCCTTGGCCCTGGCCCCGTTGTGGTTGCGTGGAGCCGCCCCCGGTGCTGTGCGCCGGCGCTCGGTTCTCGTCTCCGCCCTGGCCTTTGCCCTGACGCTCGTCGTGGCGATGCTCCCAGTGTTGCTCGAGCACAACCTCGGTGCCTTCTGGCGTGACACGATCGTCTACCAGGCCGACCGCTCGACTCCGTTCTCGATCTGGGGCCTATGGGGCGGGCTCGGTCTTGAGCACCACCTGATCGAGGGCGCGGTGGTCGCGCTCGCGCTCCTCGCCGCGGTGCTACCCCGGCGCAGAGGGCTGATCGAGGTGTCCGCGCTGGCCGCGGCGGTCCTGATCGCGCTGCAGCTAGCGGCGAGCTATTGGCTGTATTCGTATGTCGTCTGGTTCTTCCCGCTCGTTGCCGCCGCGATTTTCGGCGCCCTGCCTGCGCGGGCGGGTCAGACGGTCACGGAGCCGGCTCCAGGACCTGCTCGATGGCGCTCGCCCGCATTGGCGCGTTCGCTCTGATCAGGACCGCGTTGAGCCACGGATCGTCGCCCGAGGTCTCGAATCTCACCGGCATCCGCGTCTGCATCGCCTCGACGGCAAGCTCACGCTTGACGCCGATCACCCCGCCGCGCGGGCCGGTCATTCCCACGTCGGTGATGTAGGCCGTTCCTCCCGGCAAGACGCGAGCGTCCGCCGTGGGCACGTGCGTGTGCGTACCCACCACCGCGGTGACGCGTCCGTCGAGATACCAGCCGAGACCGACCTTCTCGCTTGTCGCTTCGGCGTGCATATCGAAGAGGAGGTGGTCGACCTTGCCCTCGAGCGCCGCCAGCGCGGACTCCGCGTGAGCAAACGCCGGCCCCACCGGGTCCATGAACAGGTTTCCCGAGAGCGAGACCACTCCGAGGCGGACCTCGCCGCGGGTGACGACGCACCAACCGCGCCCGGGCTGACTGGGCAGGAAGTTCGCCGGTCGCACGATCCGTTCCTCCTGGTCCAGGTACTCGTACACCTCGCGGTGCCGATAGGTGTGGTTGCCAAGGGTGATCACGTCGACGCCGGCTCCGAAAAGTTCGTCGGCCGTCTTGGGCGTAATCCCGATCCCACCGGCCGCGTTTTCCCCGTTGGCGACCAGAAAGTCAGGCTCGTAGCGCTCACGCAGCTCAGGTAGGAGCGCGAGCAGCGTGCGACGGCCGATGCCGCCGACGACATCTCCGACGAACAGGATGGCGAGTTCTCGGTTCACGTGTCCGGGCCCTCATACTTTCAGGTGCATGCGCCTTGGGAGCAGGTATTTCTTCGGCGGCCGGCGATCAATGCCCGGGCGGGGTGGCGACACGACCGAGGCGGAATCTGGACGCGGGGATTCTCGCGTGGCGGAGAACCCGGGCGAGCGCACCGCGCCGACGGTCGCGCCGGTGGTCGTTCCGAAGTGGGTGCAACTGGTGCTGCTGCCCCTCGCGTTGCTCGGCCTGTGGGCGCTGGCGCGGGCCGCCGGACCCGTCGTACTGATTCTCGTCGCCGCCAGCACCCTGGCCCTGATCCTCAATCCAGTGGTCAAGCTGGTGGAGCGACGGCGGCTTCCGCGCGGGCTGTCGATCCTCCTCGTATATCTCGGGCTCGTCGCCATTCTGGGGGGCATCGGGGTGCTGCTCTCGGACCCCGTGAGCACGCAGGTGACCCGCTTTGCGGGTGAGGTTCCGACCTTCATCAAGCGGGCCAACCACGACCTGGCGAACTTTCAGCATTGGCTCAACCACAACGGCATCCACGTACAGATCCAGAAGCAGGGACAGACGGCGCTCCAGACGCTCGAGAAGAACGTGATCAAGGGCTCGGGCAACCTGGTCTCCTTCTCGCAGGGCATCCTCTCCAAGGTTGTGAGTACCGGCTTCGCCCTCGTGCTGGCGCTGGTGCTCTCGGTGTACCTCCTCGTCTACGGCCCCCAGATCGGCGATCTCACGCGGCGCGTCATGCCCCCGGGCGACGGGACGCCTGAGGATGACTACCCCCTGCTGATCCAGCGGGCCGTTTACGGGTACGTGCGGGGCCAGCTTCTCTTCAGCCTCGTGATGGGGGCGAGCGCCGGGGTCTGCCTATGGGTCGTGGGCATGATCGGGATCTTCCCCGCCGGTGCCCACTACGCCGTGTTCTTCGGCGCCTTCTACGGCCTGATGGAGTTGATCCCGTACGTGGGGCCGATCGTCGGCGCGGCCCCGCCGGTCCTGGTCGCGCTCTTCAACCAGCCGATTAGCGCGCTCTGGGTCACGCTTCTCTTTGTGGCGCTCCAGCAGCTCGAGGGTCACGTCGTGGCCCCGCAGGTCTTCCGCATCTCCCTGCGGATCAACCCGATCCTGGTCATCCTCTCGCTGCTCATCGGGTATCAGATCTATGGCATCGCCGGAGCGCTCCTCGCGCTTCCGGTGGCAGCGGTGATCCGGGAGACGACGATCTACCTTCGGCGCCACCTGGTGCTCGAGTCGTGGCGGACCACCGGTCCTCAAGCCGGGTTGGAGGAAGGCGCTGCCACGGCACCAGCAGACCCCGCCCGTCCTCCGCCGCCCGCGGAGGCGGCGCTCGCAACCGAAGCCGCCGAGCCCGGAATCGCGCCCGAGGCGTCCGACGACGAACAGGCAACGGAGCTGGCTCCGCATACGCCGGCTCGAGCCGGGTAGACCCCGACTAATGAGCAGTCCGACTCAGATACCTGATCCTGCTTTGCCTGACCAGCCAGGCCTGACCGCGCCCAGCCTGACCGACTAGCCTGCGCTCCGTGTCCACGACAGCGTCGGCCGGCGATTCCCTGGCAACGCTCGCTGTCGAGTCGCTGAGCAAGCGCTTCGGGTCACGGACGGCTCTTCACGGTGTCAGCTTCGAGCTCTGGGCGGGCGAGATCGTCGGAATCGTCGGGCCCAATGGCGCGGGCAAGACGACGCTGCTTTCGATCCTGGCCGGAATTCTGGCCCCCACATCGGGACGACTGAGCTCACGGGCGCCGCGGATCGGCTGGGTGCCCCAGCAGCCCGCTGTGTACCGGAGATTGTCGGTGACCGAGAACCTCCGCCTGTTCGCACGACTCGAGAAGCTGGCCGATCCGGATGCCGCAGCGTCGGCGATGCTCGCCGAGATGGGGCTCAGGGAGCGGGCCGATGACGAGGTGGGGCGGCTGTCGGTCGGCAATCAGCAGCGCGTGAACATCGGGGTCGGGCTGCTGGCCGATCCCGCGGTTCTGCTCTTGGATGAGCCTTCAGCCGCGCTTGACCCGCGCCAGCGTGAACGGCTGTGGGAGTTCATCCGCGGCCGAGCCGAGCAGGGGACGACAGTGGTCTTCTCCACCCACAACGTCGGGGAGGTCGAGCGGCACGCGACGCGCGTCCTCGTGTTGTTCGAGGGCGAGCTTCTGTTTGCCGGAACGCCGAGCGAGCTCGAGCAAGCGGTCGGCGGCGACCCGCGCGACTTCGAGTCCGCATTTATCGGCTTCCTGGCTCATCGCGGCCGCTGATCCTCATGCGCTGGCTGTTCGTCAAGGACCTTCAGATCCTGAGACGCTCGCCGCTGCTCCTCGCGCTGCTGATCGCCTACCCGATCCTGCTCGCGCTGATCATCGGCTTCGCGGTCTCAAGTCCGCCGGGGAAGCCGCGGGTCGCCTTCTACAGCGAGGTTCCGCACGGCGGGGGACGGATCAGGTTCGGGACCCAGCAGATCAACGTCTCGCGCTACGCGAGCCAGCTGTTTCAGTCCATCCAACCGATCCGGGTTCAGTCACGCGAGGCGGCGATCGCCAAGGTCCGGGGCGGCCAGGCGCTGGCGGCGCTGATCATTCCCGGCGACATCGTGGCTCAGATCCAGAGCCTGGTCAGGACCGGCGTCGGCAGCCCCCGGGTCGAGCTGATCCTCAACTCCAAGAACCCACTCGAGCGCCAACTCGTCCAGCAGGCGATCAGTGCCCGCCTGGCCCAGGTCGAGCAGGCCGTCTCGAAGCAGGTGCTCCGCGTGGCCATCAACGACCTCCAGCAGGTGTTGAACGGGGGCGAGATCAATCTTGCGGGGCAGGACTTCAGGCTCCTCGGCTTGCGGAACTCTCGGGCGATCGTCGAGGGGGCCATCGCCGCCCTGCCGCGGGGCTCGCCGCTTCTGGGCGCGCTTCACCACGTCGTGGCCTTCGCCGACCTGGCGATCGCCGGGCTGAGTTTCGCCAGCCCGGTCCTGGGTTCGATCGGGACGCCGTTGACGGTCGAGCAGACACAGCTCGCCGGCGCGACCACGCCCACCACCTCATATGCGGTGACGATCGCGGTGGTGGTTTCGCTGATGCTCTTGGCGCTGCTTCTAGCCGCGAGCCTGCTCGCCCTCGAGCGATCGGAGAACGCCTACACGCGCCTGGTGCGCGGGCTTGTCTCGCCCGGGCGCCTGCTCGGGGAGAAGATCTTCCTCGCCGCCGTGTGTGCTGGCCTCGTGGCGCTGCTCATGGCCGCGGTGGTTTCGGTGTTCGTCCGGTTCGAGTGGGGGCGGTTTGAGCTCTGGCTGGTCGCCCTGGCCTTCGCCGGCGCCGCATTCGGCGCCCTGGGTGTGGCGATCGGTGGCCTGGCGCGCGAGGTGAGTGCGGCCTCGCTGATGGCTCTGCTCGTGTCGCTGCCGATCGCGTTCGTCGCCCTTGTCCCGGCGAGTGCCGTGGGGGGTGCGGTCAAGACGCTGCTCGACGTGATCGCGTTCGCCTTCCCGTTCAAGCCGGCGCTCGATGCCGCAAGCAACGCGTTTACCGGAAGCGCGCCTGGCATCGCGGGGCCGCTCGTGCATCTATTGATCCTGGCCGCGGTCTTCGCGGGTCTGGCGCGGCTTGCCGTCAGGCGCTTCGCGTGAGGGCGAGCCGAATCTGCGTCAACGCCGGCCGACCGTGCGGCTGAAGCCCCAGGCGCACAGCATGGCCACGATCAGGGCGATCGCGGGGAGAGCGCCGGAGACGATGCCGGCGATGGCGAGCACGAGAGTCACGACTCCGATCAGCCCGGCCACGCTCCCGGTTACCACCAGGCGGTAAGCCCGCTGTTCACGTACCCGCCGCGGTGTATAGCCGCCGCGCTTCTCCAGGTCAGACACAGCAGCCAGCGTAGCTCACGTGTGCTCCCAGGAGGCGTGCTTGGGCGCGGGTTAGATGCGGCTCGCTGGGTTGCGTCGCCTGGTGTGGCACGGCTAAAGTGCGCCGCAGTGGGCGACACGATCGTGGTGGGCACCGATGGGTCAGACACCGCCCGGCAGGCGGTGGCAGAAGCCGTGCGGCTGGCCAAGGCCCTCGACGCGCAACTCCACGTCGTAACTGCGTTTGAGCCCGCGCGCGCGACGAAGATCGTCGGTGCACCTGAGGGAGCCGCGAAGTTCTGGGGGCCGCTGACGAACGACGTCGCTCGGTCGACCATCGACGATGCCGCGGCGCGCATCCGAGCTGCCGGCGTCGACGTCGAAGCGCACATGGTCCAGAAGGCGCCCGCGGACGCTCTGCTTGGTGTGGCCGACGATGTTGGCGCGAGCATGATCGTGGTCGGAAACCAGGGCATGTCGGGTATGCGCCGCATCTTGGGCAGCGTCCCGAACAAGGTCTCGCACGAGGCAAAGTGCAACGTGCTGATTGTCTCGACGCGTAGGTCCTGAGCGCTCGCGCGCGGAGGGAGCGGCTGGTGGGCACGGGTATCAGTCACCAGACGGTGGCTCCGACGATGACGGATCCCGATCTGGTCCAGGCGTGCCGCGCCGGAGACGAGCGGGCCTGGGGGCTGCTCGTTGACCGCTTCGCGCGTTACGTCTACGCGATTGCGGTTCAGGCCTACCGCCTGCCGGCTCACGATGCCGAGGACGTGTTTCAGGAGGTGTTCACGCGCACCTTCGAACATCTCGATCGCCTTCGTTCAGACGCCGCGATCCGTCCCTGGATCGGACAGCTCACCCGTCGTCTGGCCATCGACCGCCTGCGCGCGGCAGGTCGTGAATCCCTGGGCGAGCAGTCGCTCGAGCTGGTCGAGGGTCAGGCCGACCGCGAGCTCGAGCAGATCGAGCTCGCGATCGGGTTGCGAGACGCGCTGCAGACGCTGCCCGACAACTGCCGAGAGATCCTCGACCGGTTCTTCGCCCGCGGCCAGAGCTACCACGAGATCGCAGACGCCCTAGGCGTACCCATGGGAACCGTGGCCAGCCGGATCAGCCGCTGTCTGACCCGGCTTCGCGCCGAGCTCGGCGAAGCATCGCGATGAGCGTGCTCGAGGACGATCTGCCCGCGTGGAGCTTGCGACGAGACGATCCTCGAACCCACGGGGTGATCCGGGCTTGGCCAGCCAGAATCGACCGAGAGTGGGCCTGGGGTGGATCTGACGGCCGCGGCGTGCGCGTGGCGATCGTCGACAGCGGCGTGGATGGAACGCACGAATTGGTCGGCGGCGTCAACCGGGCGGTGGCGGTGGAGAAATCCCCCTCTGGCGAAGCTGTGGTCGTCGACGATGCCGTCGGTGATACGGCGGGGCACGGCACCGCCTGCGCGGGGATCGTCCGCTCGATCGCGCCGGGTTGCGAGTTGTGGAGCGTGCGGGTGCTGGGCTCCGAGGCCAGGGGGGGCGCCAAGGCGCTGGTCACAGGATTGCGGTGGGCGGTCGATCAGGGCTGCGAGATCGTCAACATCAGCCTCTCGACGCCGAAGCGGGAGACGGCGGAGCTGCTGCATGACATTGCCGACGAGGCGTATTTCAACGGGACGCTGTTCGTGGCCGCCGCGCACAACCTCGATGTCCGCAGCTATCCGTGGCGTTTCGCTTCGGTGATCTCCGTGGCCAGTCACGACGGAGATGACCCGTTTGAGTTCCTCTACAACCCGTCGCCGCCGGTCGAGATCCTGGCCCGCGGGATCGATGTCGAGGTTGCCTGGTTGGGTGGAGCTCGGATCGTCGCCGCTGGGAACTCGTTCGCCACCGCATACGTGACCGGCATCTGCGCCCGGATCCTTGCCAAGCACCCGCGGCTGACCCCGTTTGAGGTCAAGACGGTCCTGCGTGAGACGGCAGCCAACGCGGTCGCGGCGTGATGGCCTCGGAGGATCTCCGTTCAGCGGTGGCGGCGGGTGCGCTCGCGGCTCGCCGTGGGCACCGACCCCTGCTCCAGTCGATCGTCGAGGTCGGCCGCGCCATCTTCGGCGCTCGCGCCGCGTCGATCATGCTGCTCGACGAGGCGACGGGCGAGCTCGTCTTCGAGGCCGTCACCGGCGAGGGAGAGGACACCCTCGTGGGCCGGCGGATTCCCCCGGGTATCGGACTCGCAGGATGGGTCATCGAGTCCGGGCAGCCGGTGGTGATCGAGGACGTCGGCGCCGATCCGCGGTTCGCGGTGCAGGAGGCCGAGCGGACCGGCTATGTCCCGAAGGGCCTGATGGCGGCGCCGCTGCTGCTCGAGGACCGCGTGTTGGGAGTGCTCAACGTGCTCGACCGGCCTGAGCGCCGGCGCTTCAGCGTGGCCGAGATGGAGCTGCTCGGCCTGTTTGCGAATCAGGCCGCCGTTGCTCTCGATCTGCTCCTCCACAACCGCAAGGTCGAGGCGGTTCTATCCGCGGCTGACGGCGAGCTCGCGACCGTGGCGCGCGTCGCTGCGAGGCTCGAGACGCTCGAAGGCGAGCGCCGAGCCGCGGGCCTACGCCTGCTCGGCGAGATCGAGGGCGTTCTCGGCCCAGAACGATAAAACGGGGCGGCATCCGCCGCCCCGTTGTTCCGAGCGGATTCTCCCGCCCGGTATCCCCCAAAGACTTCGAGTTACTCGGACGGGCTCCAGCCACGATGCTCGACGGGACCGTGGTGACCCCGCATATGGGCCTCAACCTCGTCATCCTCGTCGTGCTCGACCTTGCCTGACTCCACTGAGGGATCCGGCATCTTGTGGTGGGCCTCGACCTCGTCCTCGCGCGGGGTATTCCGCTCGTCTTGCATACCGTCCTCCAGTTGGAGAGGTTTATCGCTGCTCACAAGACGGTGGATCGTGAAGAATCTTCCATCGTTGGGGAAGAGCGATCTTTCATCGATCCGCGAGTCCGATCTCTACCCGTCGGGGGTCGTCGTCGCTGCACAGGTGGCAGAGCTGGCGGCATTGCTCGCATTTGGGGTCGCCGATCACTCACGTGAGCAGTGGGATGAGGCTGCCGGCGCCTGTGCCCAAGCCCAAACCCTGGCGCGCCGCGCCGCGGAACTCGGGCAGCGAGGCGCCGAGGCATACGTCCTGGCCCGACATGCGCTGGATGATCGCGAGGAGCCGCCGCGCCCGACCACGGACCAGGATCAGGCCAGGCGGAATTGGCAGCTCGGCGTCGCGGTCGAGCACGCGGCCGAGGCGCCGCTTGAACTCGCGGCCAGCGCGGCCGACATCGCCGAGCTGGCCCAGCGGATCAGCATCCACGCCGTCGACGACCTCCGGGCAGATGCCGCCGTGGCCACGCTCCTGGCTGCGGCGGCCGCCCGCGCGGCGGCGCGGCTGGTGGAAATCAACCTCGCCGTGGGCGAGAAGCGGCAGGCGGTGACTGCCCGCGGTTATGCCGAGGCCGCGGCAGCAGCGGCCGCTTCGGTGGAGGCCGCGGATCTGTAGGGAAGAATCGGCCGGGCTCGCGCGTCCAGTTGACGGGTTGCCATGACCGACTTGACCGAGGAACGACTGGGCGAGCTGCTCACGCGGCTGACGCCGCCACCCGATGCCTGGGTTCAGGCTGCGGCCGAGCTGCCGCGCGCCCGCCGGGCCATCGAGGATCTGGTGGAGCTGGCCGATCGTGACCGGGAGCTGCGAGCAGCGCTCCTGGCCGATCTCGAGCAGGCGCTGCGCGACGTGGGCGTCGAGCCCAGGCCGCGCCTGATGGAAAGCCTCCGCTCCGGTCTCACCGATCGCTGAGGCCACGGACGGGCGCCGGAAGGGCGCCCGTGCATCGTGCGCCGGCCAAGGTTCAACGGAGGCACTGCGCGCGGCTTTGATGGGTGGCCCTCGACGGTCCGACGGGCCGCCCATCCGCCGCCGGTATTCTGAAATCGATGGCCTTCCCTGAAACTCGGCTGCGCCGACTTCGTTCGACGCACGCCCTGCGCGGTCTCGTCCGTGAGACGCACCTCAGCCCCGCCGACCTCGTCTACCCGCTGTTCGTCGCGCACGGGATCGACCGGCGGGAGCCGATCGCAGCCATGCCCGGTATCGATCACCTGTCGATCGCCCACGCCGTGGCCGAGGCGGGCGAGGTGGGGGCGCTGGGGATTCCCGCGGTGCTTCTGTTTGGACTCCCTGCGGGAAAGGACGAGGAGGGCTCCGGGGCCTGGGACGACGAAGGCGTGGTCCAGCTCGCGACCCGGGCCATCAAGGATGCCCACCCGGAGCTCATCGTGATCACGGACCTGTGCCTGTGCGAGTACACCAGCCACGGCCACTGCGGCGTCATCAAGGACGGCAAAATTCTGAATGACCCCAGCATCGCGCTGCTTGCCGAGGCCGCCCTTTCGCACGCGCGCGCCGGCGCCGATATCGTAGCGCCATCGGACATGATGGATGGCCGCGTGGCCGCCATCCGAGGCAGGCTCGACGAAAACAATCTTCACGATATCGCTATTTTGTCTTATGCCGCCAAATACAGTTCCGCGTTCTACGGCCCGTTCCGCGAAGCGGCGCAATCCACTCCGCAGTTCGGCGACCGCCGCAGTTACCAGATGGATCCCGCCAACGCGCGCGAAGCCCTGCGCGAAGTCGAGCTCGATATCGCCGAGGGCGCGGACATGATCATGGTCAAGCCGGCGCTGGCTTATCTCGATGTGATCGCGCGCGTCCGCGAGCGCTTTGACTTGCCTGTGGCGGCCTACAACGTGAGCGCCGAATACTCCATGGTCAAAGC
>DATGFT010000038.1:0-4923 GCA_035308915.1 Solirubrobacteraceae bacterium | reverse complement strand
GCGATGGTGCTCTCGGAGCCGCCGGCGGCGGTGCCGCCGGTGTTGGAGCCGCCGCCTCCGGCGATGGTGCTCTCGGAGCCGCCGGCGGCGGTGCCGCCGGTGTTGGAGCCGCCGCCTCCGGCGACGGTGCTCTCGGAGCCGCCGGCGGCGGTGCCGCCGGTGTTGGAGCCGCCGCCTCCGGCGATGGTGCTGTCGGAGCCGCCGGCGGCGGTGCCGCCGGTGTTGGAGCCGCCGCCTCCGGCGACGGTGCTGTCGGAGCCGCCGGCGGCGGTGCCGCCGGTGTTGGAATTGCCGCCTCCGGCGTGATCACCTTCGTGATGAGGCTTATGCCGGTGCAGCTTGTGGTGGCCCAACTGGTGGTCTGACCCGTTCGTCTCGTGCTTCCGCGCGAGATCGACCTTGGCCGCCGAACGTGCGACGCGCGAGCCCGTGCCGTGCGCGAACGCCGTCTTGGCGAACGCGAGAGGCAAGAACAGACCCAGCGCGATGCAGGCCAAGACGGCCGCGATCCGACGCGGACGCGAGATCTGCTGAATGACGAGCTCGTCCTGCTGATCGGCCGCCAGCTGGAGATACATCATGGCCGGAGATATCGGCCGAGGGGCGTCAGTGACCGGACCGGGTGTCTCGAGCCGGCACTGGCGAATCCAGAACCTCATACTGCTCCTCCCTGCCTAAGGCTTGGATGCTGTTAGTGCAGGGATATACCCAGCCTAGGAGCTCCTTAACCCGGTAAGTCCCGTCTTTACGGCGGATCTCAGCGCTTGCTGGTGCGGACGTCCCAGCCCGACTTCGTGAGGATGAAGCGGTGCGGGAGCTCGGCCACCAGGGGCTGGAGTGCCATCGCGAGCTCCGAGGCGGTCGGCCGGTCTTGGGGGTCTCGGCGGAGCCCCTGGATGATTATCTGCTGTAGCGGCTTGGGCACCGTCGGCGGCAACGGCATCGGATCGTCCTCGATCTGAGGAAACCGGTCGGCGAGCGTGTAGCGCTCGTCCTTCGCTGGCCGAGGAAACGGATCGGCTTTGGTACAAGCGAAGTGCAGCGTCGCGGCCAACCCGAAGACATCCGCGGCCGGCCCGATCGGCGGCCCCCCCTGGCCGGCGAGACATTGCTCGGGAGCCATGTACGCATCAGTCCCGATCGGGCGCTTGATGCTCCGGCAGTCTCGTTCTGAGCGCGCGACGCTGAGGTCGATGAGGCGCGGCGGGACACCCATGATGATGTTCGCGGGCTTGACGTCGAGGTGAACGTAGCCCTCGGTAGCGAAGTAATGCAGGGCGCTCGCGACGTGTAGGGCGAGCGGCAGGATCTGCTCAAGCGGCAGCGGCCCCTGCCGGTGGACCGTGGATCGGAGCGTGAAGCCCTCGAGATGCTCGAGCAGGACATGCGGGTAGGGGCCGGTGCTCACAACGTCGAAAGCGCGCACGACGACCGGATGCTGCAATCGCCTGAGGGCGTGCGCCTCACGCTTCAGGCCCCGATGAGCCGAGCCCGTCCCCACCTTGTCACGACGCAGCACCTTCGCGACTACGATCGCGAAGCGGCGCTCATCCCAAACCAGGTAGCTGTCGTAGAGCTCACTGGGTCCGCCAAGACGCTTCAGCACGAACCGTCCCGGGGCGATCGAGGCCCCTTCCTCGAACTCCCAGCTACCCGACTCCGCCGGAGACACCGGTCCGACCGGCGGCGGGGCTGCATTCACCAACTGTTGGGGCGTTCGCTCGGCCATGGGGGAACCATCGTCGACGAGCAGCGTAGCCGCTGCAGTTAGGCCAGATCGCAGTTCGACCGGACAGCCACGAGGCAGCCGCACGACGGGCGGACGGGAACCTCACGCTCTGCCCGACGTTGAGGGTCGCGTTGCTGACCGGCCCGGCCGGAGCCATTCCGATCCCCCATCGGAATATTGGCTCCGGCCGAGGCTGTGCCAGCTGGCCCCCTTAGCCCGTAAAGCTCGGCAGGTTGATCTTCACGGTCTTGACGTGAAGCCGGCGATGGTGCCGCCTGCGGTGGTGCTTGCGCGTCTTGTGTCGTTTGTGCGTCTTTTCCTGACTCGTGGCCGCGATGGATGTGACGACGGGCGTCGTCGTGGGAGTGCCCGTGGTCCCGCCGGGGTCGCCCCCGCCGTTACCGCCGCCACCGCCGCCGCCACCCCCACCACCGCCGCCGCCGCCCCCACCGCCGCCGCCGCCGCCGCCCCCACCACCACCGCCACCACCAGCCGGCGGGGTGCAGGCGACCCAAAACGTCTTGTGCTTCTGCGGGTCCTGCGAGAAATCGAGCTTGAAGTGAAAGCCCTGGGCGGACGGGATATCGCCATTCGCCTCAGCTTGGGCGGTCAACGTGGAAACGGAGATCGTCGCGATGACCTGATCGCCGGACGCGCGCCCTGACGTCTGGTCGTAGTTCCACGTGCCCGTGTAATCGACCTCCTGGGTGCCCGAGGGCGGCCAGCCGTCGATCGTGAAGCCGCCCGAGGTGTCAGCGAGGCCGGAGCCCCAGAGGTTGATGTCCTGGCAGGGCAGATGCGGATCCATCTCATGCCCCGGGCCGCCCGACTGCGCGGTAGCGCTATCGACCCAAACGTCGCCGGCGTTCGGGTCGCCCGCGGTTCCAGCTCGGGCCGCTGCGCTCGTCCCGAGCGCAAGCAGCCCACTGGTGAGAAAGGCGCCGATCCGTAGCTTCCACATGTATGCCTCCTGCATCTCTTTCTCTGAGGCCCTAGCTCCGTGGGCCCGCGCTTTCCTCGCCCTCGAACAGTTGTCCGTAACCGGTTCGGTTGCTCAAGCGGGATTGAAGCACGGAAAAAGCGAATTCTCGAAAACTGGACGAAAATACGAGAGCGGGGGGTTGAGGCGGGGTCACCAACCATCGCGGCGGTGCCCTCCGCCCCGTGGCGGAACCCGTGCTGAGTAGGATCCGCGGCCGTGCGCGCGGTTCAGATCGTCAACGAGAGCGGCCCGGCGGAGGCCCTCGAGGTGGCCGATCTCCCCGAGCCGGAACCGTCCCACATGCTCACGCCCGGGAGCGGGGTCGTTGTGGACGTGCACGCCGCCGGCGTCTCCTTCCCTGAGGTTCTCCAGAGCCGAGGCCAATACCAATTCAAGCCTCCGCTGCCGTTCGTGCCCGGCAGCGAGGTGAGTGGGGTGGTCCGCTCGGCCCCGGCGGACAGCGGGCTTAACGCCGGCGACCGGGTGGCCGCGTTCTGCATGATCGGCGGGTTCGCTGAGGTGGCGGTCGCTCCGGCCTTTCTCTCGTTCCGCCTGGACGACGCGCTTGATTTCGCGCAGGGTGCGGGGCTGATCCTCAACTACCACACGGCGTACTTCGCCCTGAAGCTGAGGGGACGGCTGAAAGCGGGGGAGACGGTGCTGGTACACGGGGCCGCAGGAGGCGTGGGCACAGCGACTCTTCAGGTCGCGAAGGGTCTGGGCGCTCGCACGTTCGCGGTCGTATCGAGCGACGAGAAGGAGGAGGTCGCGCGTCGAGCCGGCGCGGACGAGGTGCTCCGATCGGACGGCGCGTGGAAGGACGAGGCTCGCGAGCTGTCCGGCGGCGGCGTCGACATGGTGATCGACCCGGTCGGCGGGGAGCGCTTCACCGACAGCATCCGCTCCCTGGCCGAGACCGGGCGCGTGGTCGTCGTCGGGTTCACCGACGGCTCGATCCCTGAGGTTCGAGTCAACAGGTTGCTCTTGGGCAACACCGAGGTGATCGGGGCCGGGTGGGGCGCCTACGTCATGAGCAAGCCGGAGGTCTGTGCCGAGATCGGTGCGGCGCTGGACGTGCTCATCCGCAGCGGCTCCGTGCGACCGATCGTCGGCGCGACGATCCCGCTCGAACGGGCGGCCGACGCGCTGCGGCTGATCGACGAGCGCGGAGCCACCGGCAAGGTCGTTCTCGAAGTCGCCTAACGAGGCCTGCTTGGCTGGGATCATCGAGCGGTTTCGGGATCGGCTGCCGTTCGGCGCCGATGACCCGGTGGTCTCGCTGGGAGAGGGGTCAACGCCGCTCGTGTTCGCCCAGCGGCTCTCGGAGCGAGCCCAGACCGAAGTCTGGCTAAAGGTCGAGGGGGCAAACCCGACCGGATCGTTCAAGGACCGCGGGATGACGTGCGCGGTTTCGGCGGCGGTGCGCGAAGGTGCGCAGGCCATCCTCTGTGCCTCGACCGGCAATACGGCGGCTTCCGCCGCCGCCTACGCCGCCCGGGCAGGGCTCCGGGGAGCCGTGATCGTTCCCGAGGGCAAGATCGCGTCGGGAAAGCTGGCTCAGGCGCTGATTCACGGCGCCCGGGTCGTGGCCCTCCAGAGCAACTTCGACACGGCCCTGACGCTGGTCCGGGAGCTGGCGAGACGTCACCCGATCTCGCTTGTCAACTCGGTCAATGAGTTCCGCCTGGAGGGTCAGAAGACGGCTGCGTTCGAGCTGGTCGAAGCGCTCGATGACATCGACGCCCTGTGCATTCCGGTCGGAAACGCCGGAAACATCACCGCGTACTGGCGTGGGTTCAACGAACTTGGCGTGCGACCGCGGATGCTCGGGTTTCAGGCCGAGGGCGCCGCTCCGCTTGTGCAAGGCCGTCCGGTGGAGCATCCGGAGACGGTGGCGAGCGCGATCCGAATCGGCAATCCTGCGCGGTGGGAGGAGGCGATGGAGGCGATGACCGGTTCTGGTGGAGCCGTTCGCGCGGTCAGCGATGCCCAAATCCTCGACGCCTACCGGCTCCTGGCTCGCAGCGAGGGGATCTTCTGCGAGCCCGCCTCCGCCGCGAGTGTCGCCGGTCTGCTGATTCACGGCGCGGGCGAAGCGCGGCGCGTTGTGTGCGTACTCACCGGCCACGGGCTGAAGGACCCGGCTGTGGCGCTCGAGGAGGCTGGCCCCGTGATTACCTGCGCGCCGGAGCTGGCGCCGCTGGAGGAGGCG
>DATGFT010000037.1:0-16396 GCA_035308915.1 Solirubrobacteraceae bacterium | reverse complement strand
CGGCCGTGATCGCCGACAACGTCGGCGACAACGTCGGCGACTGCGCCGGCATGGCGGCCGACCTGTTTGAGACCTACGCGGTGACTGCGGTGGCCGTGATGCTCCTGGGCGTGCTGCTGTTCCGCCAACAGTCAGCGGTGGCGCTTTACCCGCTCGTCCTCGGCGCGGTCTCGATCATCGCGTCGATCATCGGCACGTTCGCGGTCCGTTCCCGCGCCGGGAACGTTGAGCGCGCCCTCTATCAGGGCCTGATCGTCTCCGGGGTCCTGGCCGCTCTGGCCTTCATTCCGATCACGTATTGGATGATGCATGGCGTCGTCCTGAAGAGCGGACACACCACGCCGAAGTGGTGGCACTTCTATCTCTGTGCCTTGATCGGCGTGGGGGTGACGGCGCTTCTGTTTGTGATCACCGACTACTTCACCTCGACCCGGTTTCGGCCGGTGCGCACGATCTCCCGGGCGTCCCAGACCGGCCACGCGACGAACATCATCCAAGGCCTGGCCCAGGGGCTGCAGTCAACCGCGCCGCCGGCGATCGTGATCGCGCTCGGCATCCTCGGCTCGTGGAAGCTGGTCGGCGGAGGGACTGAGGGCATCTACGGCATCGGCATTGCCGTGATGGCGCAGCTCTCGCTGACCGGGCTGATCGTGGCGCTGGACGCCTTCGGGCCGATCACGGACAACGCCGGCGGGATCGCCGAGATGGCCGATCTGCCGGAGGAGGTCCGCAACGTCACCGACCCCCTCGACGCGGTCGGGAACACGACCAAGGCCGTGACCAAGGGATACGCGATCGGCTCCGCCGCGCTGGCCGCGCTCGTCCTGTTCGACGCCTTTCAGCGTGAGGTCGGGTCGAAGTACAGCTTTCAGATCGGCAATCCTCCAGTGCTCATCGGGCTCCTGATCGGGGGCCTGATGGTCTACCTGTTCGCGTCGCTGGCCATCGAGGCAGTCGGGCGCGCGGGCGGCGCCGTGGTGGAGGAGGTACGGCGTCAGTTCCGGGAGAAGCCGGGCATCATGGACCGCACCGAACGGCCCGAGTACGGGACCGCGGTGAGCCTGGTCACCCGGGCCGCGCAGCGGGAGATGGTCCTGCCCTCGCTGATCCCAATCGTGGTCACGCTGATCGTCGGCTTGATCAGCGTCGAGGCGCTCGGCGGGCTGCTCATCGGCGTCATCGTCGTCGGTCTGTTCATGGCCGTCTCGATGACCTCGGGCGGCGGGGCCTGGGACAACGCCAAGAAGCTGATCGAGGACGGCGAGTTCGGCGGCAAGGGATCCGAGGCGCACGCCGCCTCGGTGACCGGCGACACGGTCGGCGACCCCTATAAGGACACCGCTGGGCCGGCGATCAACCCAATGATCAAGGTGGCCAACATCGTGGCGCTGTTGATCATCCCTCTCATCACTTAAGGGTCGTGGGGGACGTCCCCCGTATGGGGGATGGTGCGGCTTCGCGGTTCGGGTTGCTGTTGCACGGCGCGCGAATCCCCCACACGGGGTGCGTGCCCCACTTGGTGATTTCGCATGGCAGCGGCTGGTGGGGATTCCGTCACATCTGTCGGTGAGCGGCGGCTAGAGTGCAGCTGAATGATTCTCATTGTTGGATGTGGGCGCGTGGGGTCTGCGGTGGCGAAACGCGCGTTGGATGCGGGGCACGACGTCTCGGTCCTGGACAGCGATCCGCTCTCGCACGAGCGGCTCGACAAGGACCAGACGACGACCTGGGAGGACGCCGGCGGCCGCTTCACCGTGGGGACGGCGCTCGAGGTCGACGCGCTGATCGAGGCCGGGATCGAGGATGCGGACGTGTTCGTGGCCGCGACCAGCGGTGACAACACCAACCTGGTGATCGCCCAGATCGCGCAGCGGAGGTTCAAGGTCCCGCGCGTGGTTGTGCGGGTCGCCGATCCGGCGCGCGCGAGCTGGTACGGCGAGCAGGGACTGGTCACCGTGTGCCCGACGCAGGTGGCGATCGACCAGGCCTCCGAGGTGGTGCTGGCTGGCTGAGCAATACCCCCAGGAGGCCCCGTCGATGTACGTGATCATCGCCGGCGCCGGGAAGGTGGGCTGGAACCTGGCCCGGGAGCTGATCGGCCGTGACCGTGAGGTGACGCTGATCGAATCCGACCACGCCCGCTATCGGGTCGTCGAGGAGGAGCTCGAGCATGCCGTGCAGTACGGCGATGCCACCGAGCTCTGGGTACTCGAGCGAGCCGGCATCCGTCGGGCGGATCTCGTCATCGCCGTGACCGGTGATGACGAGGACAACATCCTGATCTGCCAGGTGGCCAAGGAGAAGTACGGCGTCCAGCGGATCGTCGCGCGGGTGAACAACCCGCGCAACCTCCAGCACTTCCGGCTCCTAGGGGTCCAGCCCGCGGTGTCTGCCACCGACCTCATCCTGAGGCTGATCGAGCATGAGGTGCCCGAATACGGCCTCGTGCAGCTGCTCGCGCTCGAGGAGGAGCACCTGGAGATCATCGAGGTTGAGGTGGGGGAGGGCTCTCAGGCCGCGGGCCGGCGGGTCCAGGAGGTTGCGCTCCCCGACGGCTCGCTGATCATCTCGGTCCTGCGGGACGGCACCGGATTCGTGCCCAAGGGGGACTCGGTGATCCATCCCGGCGACCAGGTCCTGCTGATCCTCGATCCCGGCCTGGAATCGCAGATCACTCCACAGTTCGCGCCCGACGGCGCGGGGCCGGATGGGCAGGGGTAAGGGCGTAAGAAATCGTGACCAGGAGGCACCAACGGTTCGATGGCCGAGCGTAAAGTCGACTACCTGCTGATCGGCGGAGGCCTGGCCTCCGGCAACTGCGCGCGATGGCTGCGCGAGGAGGGCGCGGACGGATCGATCCTGCTCGTCGGCCGGGAGCCCGACCTCCCCTACAACCGGCCCGACTGCTCGAAGGGCTACCTGCAGGGCAAGGAGTCACGCGAGGACAGTTACTTCCGCCCGCCGGACTGGTACGAGGAGCAGAGCGTCGAGGCGCTGACCCGCGTCTCGGTGACCAAGCTCTCGAGCGCCGAGCGCCGGGCGGAGCTCTCGAACGGCGACTCGGTGAGCTTCGGCAAGGCGCTGATCGCCACCGGCGCCAACGTGCGCCGGCTCCAGGTGCCGGGCTGCGAGCTGTCCGGGATCCACTACCTGCGCACCCTGGGAAACAGCGAGGCCATCCGGGACGACGCCTCCGGTAAGCGGGTGGTGCTGATCGGTGGGTCCTACATCGCCTGTGAGGTCGCGGCGTCGCTGACCGAGCGCGGTAGCTCGTGCACGCTGGTCATGCTCGAGCCCGTCGTCCTGAGCCGAGGCTTCGGGGAGCAGGCGGGGCGCTTCTTCCAATCGCGGCTCGAGGAGCACGGCGTCGTGGCGCACGGCGGCGACTCGCTCGACCACTTCGAGGGGAGCGACGGACGGATCACCAAGGTGGTCACCGAGCGCGGCCTCGAACTCGAGGCCGACGCGGTGGTGGTGGGAGCCGGCGTGCTCCCCGACGTCACGCTGGCCCGCAATGCCGGGCTCGAGCTCGGAGAGAGCGGTGGCGTGGTCACCTCATCGACGCTCGAGACGGGTGCCTCAGGCATCTACGCCGCCGGCGACATTGCCGAGTACGACAGCGTGATTCACCGTCGCCGCATCCGGGTGGAGCATTGGGACGTCGCCTTCAACCAGGGCAAGACGGCGGCACTGAACATGCTCGGCCGCGAGCAGCCGCACGATGTCGTGCCCTACTTCTTCTCCGACCTCTCGGACTGGGCGTCGCTCGAATACGTCGGGCCAGCGACGAAATGGGACCAGGAGATCGTCCGCGGCTCGATCGAGGACGGCGAATTCGCCATCTTCTACCTCGACGAAGGACAGGTCGCCGGCGCCCTATCGGTAGGGCGCTCCGAGGATCTCGAGGAAGCCCGCCGGCTCATCACCTCCCATGACGACGTGAGCGACCGCGCGGCGGACCTGGCGGATCTCTCGAGCGACTTGGCGTCGATCTAGGCACGGACAGTGCGTGAGCAGCTGCGGGGGGAGGATTCGAACCTCCGTCTCCCGGTCCAGAGCCGGGCGTCGCTGCCACTGGACTACCCCGCAGAGCGGTTGTTCGGCCAGAGTTTTCGGCATCCGGACCGATTTGACGACGGCAAGTATAGGCGCGGCCGCCGGGCGTTCTGTCCGGTGCATGGCGGAGTTTGGCTTTAGCAGGAACGCCTGGTGGGACGCGATCCGTCGGGGCGTTATCTCGCCGCGCCCACGGCTCGAACCGATCAACGAGGTGCTCCGTCGGGGGCGACGGCACAATCGGGGCCATCTGAAGGCGAGGCTGCTAGACGCCGGCCTGAAGCAGGCGGTTTGTGAGCCGTGCGGGCTCGCCGAGTGGCGCGGGCAGGCATTGCCGCTCGAGCTTCACCACATCAATGGCGATGGCCTGGACAACGACTTGACAACCTGCAGCTTCTCTGCCCGAACTGTCACAGCCAGACCGACTCGTGGCGTGGGCGAAACAAGGCCAAGAGAGCTGAGGTGCGGCGGCTGAGAGGGGACTAACGACGAGTCTAGGAGGCGTGCGGTCGCCCGCGGCAGCCGTCGGCGGCGAGCTTCGCCCTACGTCCGCACGGCTTCGATCGCCCGCTCGAGCGTCGGGGACTCACGGTTCCAGACACCGGGAGGCGCAGCTGCGACGATCACCGAGGCAGTGTGGGGGCCGACGACCAGACAGGCGATCTCCACAAAGCGAGCGCCGACCTCGGTCGTATAGGAGTCCTTGACGCACGAGCCGTGGCCGGAGAGGAAGTGCAGGCCGCCGGCGGCCGCGACCCGCCTGACGTCGCGGTCGCCCTCGTCGCTGTTGTGCGCGGGGCGGAACGACGCCCAATTGCTCAGTGATTCGCGGCCCTGGCGGGGCGTTAGGTTGAGATAGGCGATGAAGCGTCCGTCGGGAGCCCGCAGGGCTGCGGTCGCGGTCCCCTGATCACCGCGCTGACGCTTCCAGCTCGGCGGGTAGGCCATCGAGGCGCCACTCGCGATGACCGCGACCCGCCAGGCGGACGGCGCCGCCTGGGGGTGCAGCCAGGTGAACTGGCTTCGGGTGGCGCCGCCGCAGCCGGCGAGCGCGAGCGTCAGTGCAGCGAGGCCGAGACCAGGCTTAGAGGTTCCCGTCCCCATCTGACGGGCCGCCGTTGTTGTCGGAATCAGCGTCGCCGGCGTTCGGCCCCTGAGGGATGCCGTTCGAGCTCGACCCGGACGAGGTCGAACTCGTCGCCGAGGCGCCACCCGACGAGCTGGTGGAGCTCTGCGTCGACGGGCTCGAGGACTGGGTCGAGGCGCTCGAGTTGGAGTTCGAGCCACACGCAGCCAGCCCCAGAGCGGCCAACGCGAGCAAGACGGCCGCCAGGCGGCGGGTTGATCTGGTCATCGTCGCGTTCATCATCGCTCCTCTTGTGTCAGGGCCCGGAAGATTCCGGGCTAAGACCATGACGCCTGTGCCGCGCCGGTCGTTCCCGCACGCTATCGCGTCGTGCCCCGGGAAGAAATTGGCTCGGAAAGCGTCGTTTGGCACAGAGGTTCACCTAGGAATGAACGCTCGTGAGCAACCCTAATCTGCGTGGAAGCGACCACATCGCGTGGGCAACTGGCGGCACGGGACCGGAAGCTCGACAATTCAGAAGCTGAAGATGAACAAAGAAGACACACCGGAGCCCGATCCGCGCACGCTCGCCGAGCTCTCAGCGCTGGCCGACGGGACGCTTGAGCCCGGCCGTGTGCAGGCCATCCGCGAGCTGATCGCGCGCTCGCCCGCTCTCAGTCGACGCTATGCGCGTGAGCGTGAGGCAGTCGCCGCGCTGCACACTGTTCGTGCTGACCGAGCACCGGAGCGGCTCCGGATGGCCATTGCGGCGCGCCACCAACCCGCGCGGAAGCCGCGGCCGCGCCTGGCCTTCGGAGGTGCGCTGGCCGCGGCCGTGGCGGCAGCGGTGGCGGCAGTTGTCCTTCTGCTCCCCAGCGGCTCCCCGGGCGCCCCGTCGGTCAGCCAGGCGGCGGCCTTGTCGCTGCGGGGGCCTGTCATGCCAGGCCCGGTGGCCGATCGAACGCAAGGAGGCGCGAGGCTGAAGCAGGACGTCGGCGAGGTCTATTTCCCCAACTGGTCCGACGTGGGCTGGCGGGCGGTGGGACAGCGGGTCGACCGGCTGAATCATCAACTCGCAGTGACCGTGTACTACCAGCGTGGCTCCCGGCGGATCGCGTACACGATCCTGGCCGCGCCGGCGCTGCGTTGGCCTGGCACGGCCCAGCGCCAGGTACGCGGCATCGAGGTTCAGAGCTTCACCTCCCACGGTCGCACGATCATCACCTGGCGGCGGACCGGCCATACGTGTGTGCTCTCGGGCGCGGGCGTCTCGGCCGATGGCCTCGCGAAGCTGGCGTTCAGCGACTGAGGTCCGGTGCCGGCGGCGCTGCCCGTCGGGCGGCGCTCTACGTCTCTTCCCCTGCGAGCTGGCGCGCGATGCGTTGGCGACCGCGGTGAAGCCGGGTCGTGATTGTGGCCTCGCGGACGTGCAGGGCGCGGGCGGCCTCGCGGTAGGACAGGCCCACCACATCGATCGCCATGACGGCATCCCGGAAGTCGGGCGGCAGCTCCGCGATGGCCGCGTACAGCTCGGCCATCTCCATCCGGGAGTGGGGCTGCGTGGCGGCACGATCCTCGACGAACTCGAGCACCTCCGGCGGTGCCGTGACCTGGGGCCGGCGCGCCGCCGTTCGGCGCATTGAGATGAACGTGTTGCGCAGGACGCGAAGCAGGTAGCCCAGGTCATCGTCGGAGCGCAGCAGGCGCGGTTTCTTGAGCACGCGTGCGAACGTCTCCTGGACCAGGTCCTCGGCCTCCTCACGGGAGCCCGTGAGGCTTCGCGCCGCCCGGTAGAGCCGGTCGACGTGATCCCCCAGCCCTTCTGGGTCGAGCTGACGTTCCGCGCCCATGGTTCGCCCAGGCGGCATTGTCGCTAAGCCCACGCTGTCATGACGCCAGGAGAGGCGGAAAGCTTCCTAGGAGGTGTCATGACGCCAGGAGTGGTTGAAAGCTTCCGGGGCCGGTCAGACTTGGTCGGGCTCCGGATCTACGAAGGCGGGCGCCTGCTTGGTCAAGCCGGCGGTCACGGCGGCGATCTGGTTGGGGGAGCCGATGAGCTTTCGCTGCGTCTCGGCCTCGAGCCTGAGACCCACGTCCGCCGGCGCGTTCCAGCTTTGGTCAAAGAGCCGCTTGGCCCCGCGCACGGCGTCCGGAGACCGGTTGGCGATCTCCTTGGCGAGCTCGAGCGCGGCACTCAGTGGCTCCTCGGAGACGCGTGTGACCACCCCCATCCGCAACGCCTCCTCACCGCTGAACACGCGGCCGGTGAACGTCAGCTCCTTGGCGACGTCGATCCCGACCAGCCGGGGGAGCGTCTGGGTGATCGACATGTCCGGGATCAACCCCCATTTGACCTCCATCACCGACAGGCGGGCGTCGGGAGTGGCGATGCGAATATCGGCCCCGAGCGCGATCTGAAGCCCGCCGCCGAGGCAGTTCCCGTGCAGGGCGGCGATGACCGGCATGGGCAGCCTCACCCAGTCGTAGGCGACCCGCTGAAACGGATTGGGTACCTCACCGAGCAGGATGGCGTCGGCTCCGCCGACGCCATCCTCAGATGAGAACCCACTCGTGACGTCGAGGCCCGAACAGAAGCTTCGCCCCTCACCGTGGAGTACGACGGCACGGACTCCGGGGTGGGCGGCCACGTGCACGGCCGCCTGGACGATGGCGTCGAACATCCGCCGATCGAGGGCGTTGTGCTTCTCAGGCCGGACCAGGGTCACCGTGGCGACGTGGGCGTCGATCTCGACCCGCACGCGTTCGGGGTCCACGCGTTGCTCCACTGAGCGCAGGCTATCCCGGATCGACGTTGTCAGGCTCGGCAACCCCGACCCCGCCGCTAACCGGATCACCCAGACGAATCGTCCCCGGCCGAAGGATCTCTCCGTAGATGCCGAAGGCGATCGGCTCCGTCGTGTCGAGGTTCCGACGGTAGCCGCCGAGGATCTTGAGCGTGTGCAGGTCGATGTCGCCCGTCTCCGGGTGGCGGCTCGTGATCACACAGCGACCCACGTGTCCCCGCGCGCGCAGGACCGTCTCCCCAACCTTAAGGACGTGCCCAACCCAGCCATCCTCCTCGTGGGCGGCGACGCCATCGATCTCGACCAGCATCCGGAAGCGGCGCGCGTCGACGCTCGGCTGCTCGGCCCGCTCGGCCAGCCGCTCCAGGGAGGCACGAGAGATGAGAGTGATCGCACCCTCAGCTCCGCGGTCGACAGCTCCTGTCGCCCCAGCTTCGACCAGCCTCAGAGGCTTGCCGACATGGTCACTGATCGCCTGAGACCACCTGCCCAGCACCGCGCGTGCGGGCATCGGCTGGCCATAGAAGCGGGTCAGCACGTGTTCGCCGAGTCGCACGTCGTCCTCAAGGGTTCGGCCGTCCGGGAACCGCAGCGTCAGGCGTCGATCAGCATCCGAATAGGTGCTCACCACGGTGTTCAGGGCCCCGACGTGGGTGGCGTTGACCATCGCGCCCTGATCGTCGATCAGGAAGAAACGACGGTTCTCCCGGACCCCGGCCTCGTCGAGACGGATTTCCTGCACCCGGCGGAGCTGGGTGGACTTGACCGGCGTGATCGATAGTGCGGTGACCGTGGCGGGCATGCTGAGCGCGCTGGCTGTCGCGGTGAGATCAGGCCGAAGCCTGCTCGGCCCAGTCGCGGTATAGCCGCCAATAGTGCCCGTGGGCCTCGAGAAGCTCCTCGTGGCTGCCCTGCTCGACGATCTTCCCGTGCTCGAGCACGATGATGCGCGAGGCGCGCTGGATCGTAGACAGACGGTGGGCGATGACGATCGCCGTCCGCCCGGCCAGGAGCCGCCGGAGACCGTGCTCGATCACGGTCTCTGTCCGCACGTCGACGTTCGACGTGGCCTCGTCGAGTACGAGGATGCGCGGGTCGGCGATCAGCGCCCGCGCGAAGGCCAGAAGCTGGCGCTGACCGGCGGACAGCTGAACGCCGCGCTCGCCGACCTCGGTGTCGTAGCCGTGCTCGAGCTTGGTGATGAAGTCGTCGGCACCGACGGCTCGCGCGGCGGCGGTGATGTCCTCCTCGGAGGCGGCGGGCCGTCCAAAGGAGCTGTTCTCCCGCACGGTGCCGCTGAACAGGAAGCCCTCCTGGGGAACGATTCCCATCTGCGATCGCAGTGAATGCATCGACACCTCACGCAGATCATGGCCGTCGACCAGCACCCGCCCCTGGGTGGGGTCATAGAACCGCGCCACGAGCTTGGCGAAGGTCGACTTTCCCGCCCCGGTCTCGCCGACGAGCGCGACCGTCTCGCCGGGGGCGATCGTCAGGTCGATGTCCTCGAGCGCCCAGCCGCTGTCAGGCGAGCCGTCGGTGCCGTAGCGGAAGGACACATGGTCGAAGCGAAGCTCGCCGCGGAGACGTGGCAACTCGACCGGATGGGGCGGATCGACGAGGTCGGGCTGGTGGTCCAGCAGATCGAAGATCTTGTCCAGCGCGGCCATTCCGGATTGGTAGGTGGTGTAGAGCTGGGAGAGCTGCTGGATCGGGTCGAAGAAGTTGTTGAGCGCGGCGATGAACGCGAACACCACTCCGGTCGACGTGTGGCCGTTCAAAGCCTCGTAGCCGCCAATGATCAGGATCTCGACGGTCACAAGGGCCGAGAGGAACTCGACCCCCGGGAAGTACGCCGCGTTGAGATTGACCGTGGTCATGTTGGCCGCCCGGTTCTCCTGGTTGAGCTCGGCGAAGCGGGCTATGTGCCGAGGCTCCTGAGCGAACGCGCGCACGACACGAATTCCCGACAGCGTCTCCTGCAGATAGCCGGTGATGGCGGCGATCTTCTCCCGGGTGAGCCGGTAGGCGTCGGCGGAGGCGATCCGGAAGACGAGACCCCCGACGGCGAGGATGGGCAGCGCGAGGAAGGTCAGGAGCGCCAGATGAGGATCCATCACGATCAGGATCACGACCACGCCGATGAGCGTCAGCCCGGACTGGAACAGCGTCGCCATCCCGTCCTCGACCAGCTGATCGAGGGCCTCGACGTCGTTGGTCAGCCGGGAGATGATGACTCCGGCGCGGTTGCGTGAGTAGAACCCGATTGACAGGCGCTGAAGGTGGGAGAACAAGCGCACGCGCAGGTCCTGAAGGGCCCGCTGGCCGACCCACCCGACGAGGTAGGTCTGGGCATAGGAGGCGACCGCGTACACGACCGCCGAGGCGAGGAAGGCGGCGACGACGAGGTTGAGAGTTCCGGTGTCGTGGTGGCGGATCCCGTCGTCGATCGCAAGCTTGGCCAAAGGCGCGGGAGCCAGCGCGGCGCCCGTGGCCGCGACGAGCGAAACGAACATCGCGAGCACGCGCCAGCGGTAGGGAGCGAGCAACTCAAACAGCCCGCGCAGCTTCCGCCGGCGGCCGGAGGTCTGCCGCAGGCGGCGGCGGATGTCCTGCAGAGCGCTCACAGCCCCGCCACCTCCGCCTCGAGCGGCTTGCGGTTGAGAAAGACCTGGTCCGGCATTCCCTTCTCGACGATCTCGCGATAGAGCTCCGACTCGAGGAGCAGTTCCTCGTGGCTGCCGCGCGCGGCCACCGTCCCGTCCTCGAGGACGATGATCTCGTCGGCCAGCGCGATCGTGGACAGCCGGTGGGCGACGATGAAGGTCGTCCGTCCGGTCATGACCTCACGCAGGGCCAGCTTGATCTCCTGCTCGGTTGAGGCATCGACGGAGGAGGTGGCGTCGTCGAGGATCAGGATTCGCGGGTTGGCGACGATCGCCCGGGCGATGGCGATCCGCTGCCGCTGACCACCGGACAGCGTCAGGCCGCGCTCGCCGACCAGAGTGTCGTAGCCCTTCGGAAGGGCCTGGATGAACGCGTCGGCCTGCGCCGCGCGAGCCGCCTGCTCGACCTCCTCTCGGGTCGCCTCGGGGCGGCCGTAGGCGATGTTGTCGTGGACGGTGGCCGAGAACAGGAACGGGTCGTCGGTCACCACGGCGATCTCCCGACGGAGGCTCGCGGGGTCGACCTTGCGGACATCGGCGCCGTCGATCCGCACGCTCCCGGCGGTCACGTCGTAGAGCCGCGGGAGCAGCGAGACCAGCGCCGTCTTGCCCGAGCCCATGGCGCCCACGAGCGCCACGGTCTCGCCGGCGTCGATCTCCAGGTCGATGTCGTGAAGCGCGGGCCGGGGTGAGCCCTCGAAGGTGAGCTCGACGCCCCGGAAGGACACGTGGCCCTCACCCTGGGGAAGCGGAGGGGCGTCTGGGGGCGCGGTCATGCGCGGCTCGCGGTCGAGCACCTGGAAGATGCGCGCTCCGGAGGCGGTGGCGCGCTGGGCCGCGCTCAGCATGTAGCCAAGCGTGCGCATCGGCGAGATGAGCATCAACAGATATCCGTAGAACGCGGTGAAATTGCCCAGGCTGAGCGAGCCATCGATGACGTAGCGGCCCCCGACGAGCAGGATCACGGCGAGGCCGAGGTTGGGCAGGAAGCTGATCAGCGGCGTGTATCGGGCTTGGATCCGGGTTGCCGTCATCTGCTGGTCGAAGACCCGTCCCACCGAGTGCCGGAAGCGAGCGAGCTGACGATCCTCCTGGGCGAAGGCCTTGACGACGCGGACGCCGGAGATGTTCTCCTCGGCCTCGGCCGTCAGCTCGGCGATCCGCTGCTGGGCCTCCTGGAGCGCCGGCCGCGAGTGCTTGCCGTAGCGCTGGGCGATGAGGACGACCAGGGGAACCGGCGCCAGCGACATCGCCGCCAGGTCCGGCCGGAGCGCGAACATCGCGGCCGCGGCGAGCAGAATCGAGAGCAGCGACTGTGCGATGAACACCAGTCCGTAGCCGAGGAACCAGCGCACCGATTGGAGATCGACCGTGGCGCGAGACATGAGCTGCCCGGTCTGCTGGCGGTCGAAGAAGGCGAGCTCGAGGCGCTGAAGCTGCCCGTACAGGCGGTCGCGGATGTCCATCTCGACGCCAAGGGAGACGCGCCCGGCGACGAGGCGGCGCAGCACGCTGAGGACAAGCCGCCCGATTCCGGCGGCGACGATCAGGATCGCCCAGGTGGTCAGCGCGTGGCGTTCGTGGCCCTTGATCGAGTTGATCGCGCGGCCGGTCAGGAACGGGATTAGAACCGTGGCGGCGATGGCACCGGCGGCGAACACGAACGACCAGGCGACAGCGGCCCGGTAGGGCCGCAGGAAGCCGAGCAGCCGTGAGAAGATCTGCACTTCACAAAGTATAGTGGGGCCTGGCACGCGTGGTCTCACCAACGCAGGCCCTACCTTGGCCGCGTCCGCGGGATCGGGATAGGCTGCAACGCGTGACCGAGCACAAGTGGGTTTACGACTTCTCCGAGGGCTCCAGGGAGATGCGCGAACTGCTCGGGGGCAAAGGGGCGAACGTGGCCGAGATGACGCGGGTTCTCGGCGAGGATGTGGTTCCGGCCGGCTTCACGATCACCACCGAGGCATGCGTCGAGTACATGCGGACCGGCGAGGAGCCCGGCGGCATGAGCGACCAGGTCGCCGAGGCGCTGACCCGGCTCGAGGAGCGAGCCGGGAAGCGGTTCGGGGATGAGTCCGACCCGTTGCTGGTATCGGTCCGCAGCGGTGCGCGGGAGTCGATGCCCGGAATGCTCGACACGATTCTCAACCTGGGGCTGAATGACCGCTCGGTGCTCGGGCTGGCGGCGACCACCGAGAACGAGCGTTTCGCCTGGGACGCCTATCGGCGCCTGGTGCAGATGTTCGGCAACGTGGTCCACGGCATCTCCGGGGACGCTTTCGAGGACGCGATCGCCGAGCAGCGTCAGCAGCATGGAGTGGCCACCGATGCCGAGCTGCCTCCCGAGGCGCTGAAGCAGCTCGTGGAGCGCTTCAAGGGGCTCTACGAGTTCCCCCAGGACCCCAAGGACCAGCTCACTCAGGCGATCCGCGCCGTGTTCGACTCCTGGAGTGGCGAGCGCGCGGTCCAGTACCGGCGGATCAACCGAATCCCCGACGAGTGGGGAACCGCCGTGAACGTCCAGCAGATGGTGTTCGGCAACAAGGGGGAGACGTCCGCGACCGGCGTTGCCTTCAGCCGCGATGAGATGACGGGGGCGCCCGAGCCCTCGGGCGACTTTCTGATCAACGCTCAGGGCGAGGACGTGGTGGCCGGGGTGCGTACGCCGCGTGACCTGCACGACCTCGGGGGGGCGATGCCGGAGGTCAACGAGCGGCTGATGGGGGTCCTGCGCAAGCTGGAAGCCCATTACAAGGACATGCAGGACACCGAGTTCACCGTCGAAGAGGGCCGGCTGTACATGCTCCAGACCCGCAACGCGAAGCGGCCCGCTCAGGCCGCCGTGCGCTTCGCGGTGGACGCGGTGAACGAAGGGCTGCTGAGCCGGGAAGAGGCGCTCGCCACCGTCGACGCCGACGCACTCGACGCGCTGCTGCATCCGACGTTTGACCGCGGCGAGGGCTACACGATCCTGGCGCAGGGCGTCGCCGCTTCGCCGGGGGCGGCGGAGGGGGCGATCGTGTTCAGCGCGCAGGAGGCGATCAGTGCCGCCTCCGAGGGCAAGGATGTGATCCTCGTGCGGCCGTTCACCCAAGCCGACGATGTGGCCGGCTTCCACGTGGCCAAGGGGATCCTCACCTCAGAGGGCGGCAAGGCCTCGCACGCCGCGCTCGTGGCGCGCGGCATGGGAGTACCGGCGGTCACCGGCGCCGGCCTGGCCATCGACCTCGAAGCCGGCGAGCTTCGCATCGACGGCCGCGTCTTTCACACCGGCGACGTGATCGGCGTGGACGGCAGCGAGGGGGTTGTCGTGGAACACGGCGCCCGTCTCCTGCAACCGGAGATCGATGATCGCTTCCAGCAGGTGCTCGGGTGGGCAGATGAGATCCGGAGGCTCCGTGTTCGGGCCAACGCCGACACGCCGCGTGATGCCAAGCGGGCGCGGGACCTCGGCGCCGAGGGCATCGGTCTGTGCCGGACCGAGCACATGTTCATGGCCGAGGATCGCCAGCCCAAGATGCGGGCGATGATCATGGCCGAGGACGGCACGGGCCGCCGCGCGGCGCTCCGGGAGCTGTTGCCGCTGCAGCAGCGGGACTTCACGGGGATCTTCGAGGCCATGCGCGGCCTCCCCGTGACGATTCGCCTGCTCGACCCGCCTCTCCACGAGTTTCTTCCCAATCTGCCCGAGCTTCGGGCCCAGGTCGAGCGCGCGCGGATCGAAGAGACCGACGACCTGCAGGAGCTCGAGACACTGCTGGCGCGGGTCGAGGAGATCCACGAGGGCAACCCGATGCTGGGCACGCGCGGCGCCCGCGTGGGGATCCTCTACCCCGAGATCTACGAGATGCAGGTCGAGGCGATCGTCCGCGCGGCACTCGACGTCGCCGAGCCTCCCCACCCGGAGATCATGATCCCGCTCGTGGCCTACGAGCGAGAGCTCGAGATCCTGCGCGAGCTGGTGGTCCGCGTCGCCTCCGAGCACGGCCTGATAGAGCGTGAGGACTACACCGTGGGGACGATGATCGAGCTGCCGCGGGCCTCGTTCGTGGCCGACCGGATCGCCCGGCACGCCGACTTCTTCTCCTTCGGGACCAACGACCTGACGCAGACGGCGATCGGGCTCTCCCGCGACGACGCCGAGTCGAAGTTCGTCCCCACCTACATCAACGAGAAGATCATCGACCGCTCGCCGTTCGAGACGATCGACGAACCGGGGGTCGGCTGGCTCGTCCGGCTCGGCGCCTGGGTTGGGCGCGAGGCGCATCCAGGACTGAAGCTCGGGATCTGCGGTGAGCACGGGGGCGACCCCGACTCGATCGCGTTCTTCGATCGGGCGGGGCTCGACTACGTCTCCTGCTCGCCCCCGCGCGTACCCATCGCCCGCGTGGCGGCGGCGCAGTCGACGCTAACTCAGCGCGAGTCGGAATAGCCGATGCCAGAGACCAGTGGCACCTGTGCTTGAGCTGGCCCGTGAACGCGTAGCGGCGGCCGGCCGCCGCCTCGCGCAGGCAGCCGGATAGCGTGTTAGCGCGATGAGCTCCGTCCGAGAGGCCACATTCGAGCTCTTCCGGGCCCACGGGATGACGACGATCTTCGGCAATCCAGGCTCGACCGAACTCCCCATGCTCTCGGAGTTCCCTGAGGACTTCAGCTACATCCTCGGTCTTCAGGAGCTTGCCGTGGTCGGGATGGCAGACGGATACGCCCAGGCCACCGGGCGCCCAACCCACGTCAACCTGCACACCGCGCCGGGGGTCGGTAACGCCGTCGGCGGCCTTTTCAACGCCCAGGCCAACAAATCGCCGCTGGTGGTGACCGCCGGGCAGCAGGTCCGTCCGCACTTGGCGATCGAGGCCAACCTGACCAACCGCGACGCGATCCTCGGCCCCCAGCCATACGTCAAGTGGGCCCACGAGCCCGCCCGGGCGGCCGACGTGCCGGCGGTGCTGGCGCGAGCAATCACCCACGCGTCCCTGCCGCCCCGGGGGCCAGTCTTCGTTTCGATCCCGATGGATGACTGGGGCGCTGAGCCTGACCCGGATCGAACCGCCCAGGCCTCGCGCCGGATCGCCATGGGCCGCGCCGCGCCCGACCCGGCGGCGCTGAGCCAGCTCGCGGCCGAGCTCGAGGCCGCCGAGAACCCGGTCCTCGTCGCGGGCCCCGACATCGACGCCAGCGGAGGGTGGGACGCCGCGGTGGCGCTGGCCGAGAAACAGCACCTCCCGGTCTGGGCCTCACCCGCCACCGGCGGCAGCCGCCTCGGCTTCCCGGAAAACCACCCGCAGTTCAAGGGGATCCTTCCCCCGGCGATCGGCGCCCTGTCGGAGACGCTGAAAGGCCACGACCTCGTGCTCGTGGTGGGTTCGTCGGTCTTCCCCTACTACCCCTACCTTCCCGGGCCTCTGCTCCCCGAGGGCGCTTCGCTGACCGCGCTTACCAGTGACCCGAACGAGGCAGCGCGCGCGCCGATGGGCGACGTGATCCTCGGCGACGTCGGGCTGGGGCTGCAGCAGCTCGTCGAGCTGGTCGGGAACTCGGAGCGGGCGAAGCCGGAGCCGAGGCCCGCGCCCGGCGAGCCGCCGCCGGGCGACCCGATGAGCGGCTCACAGGCGATGGCCGCCCTGGCCGCGGTCTGGCCCGAGGACGGGATCGCGGTGGTCGAGACGCCCTCGAGCACCCTGGCCCTACGCAACCGGCTGCGCCTCTCGCGGCCCGGGAGCTACTACTTCTGCGCCAGCGGCGGACTCGGGTTCGGTATCTCTGCCGCGGTGGGAGTTCAGCTCGCCGAACCGTCGCGC
>DATGFT010000036.1:0-2024 GCA_035308915.1 Solirubrobacteraceae bacterium | reverse complement strand
CCGTGGCCGCGACCGCCGCCGACGCCAAGACGACGATGGTCGAATGGCCGAGCGAGAAGAAGAAGCCGGCTTCGACCGGCCGCTTGCCCTCCTGCATCAATTTGCGCGTCACGTTGTCGATCGCCGCGATGTGATCGGCGTCGAAGGCATGACGCAGGCCAAAGCTGTAGGCCAGCACGGCGAGGCCGCCGAGCACCGGGTGGCTCGGGGCGTAGACAGCCAGCAAAAGCCCTCCCAGGACGTGCAGTCCCAGAACGGCCGCCCCGAGCTCGAGGACCCGCCGGCGCTCGCCGCGGTCGAACGCCCTGACGATCCGCCGCGGCCAGGACATCAGGCGGCGACCTCGACCTCGCTCGGCCACTCCAACTCCGCGACCCGGCTGGCGGCGACCTCGACGCCGCGCACTCGCGCGACGCCGTCGGTCCAGAGCGTGTAGGCGCCGGCGGGGAGCTGGTCGAACACCGCCGTGTAGGCAGGGTCCGCCCCGCTCCTGCGCTCGAGCACCTGCTTGTGGCTTCGCCGGTCATCGTCGGCCGCCGGGCTGATCTCGATCTCCACCCCGTGCATGCCGGGGCCGGTGTGGACGATCAGCGCGCCCACGTCCTCACCGATCTCGAGCACGACGAACTCGGGATGTCGCCGCGCGGCGTAGTGCTCGTGAGACATGGCGCTACGCCGCCGGCGTGTCGAAACCGTCGAGCGGCGGCCCGAGATACGGGAAGCTGCTCTGGTAGCGACCCGGGCCCGGCACCGTCGCGTGCTGCTGCGGCTGCCACTGCTCAAGCGCACCCGCCGCGGCGTCCGGCGTGTAGGACTTGTTGACCAGGGCGTAGGTCACCCCCGCGATCGCGCGGAGCTCGATCGCCACCACGTCGTCCGCAGGCCGACGGCCGTTCGGGAAGCCGGCGGGGTCGCCGCCGAGCAGGCCGAACCGGCTCGGGCTCGAGCTGGGCGGGATGGCCAGGTTGAGCCGCAGCTGGTCGGCCATGGTCTTGCCCGTGTAGTTCTGAAACCCGGGCACCACGCCCGTCGGGAGACCCGTCAGGAGAATCGCCTCGAGGTCGGCCCGCGCCGCGGTCAGGCCCGCGAGGTGCGGGAACACGCCCGGGTAGAGGACCGGCAGCAGCTTCGCCAGCTCGGGGTGGGCGACGTACTTGGCGAACGCCTTGTCGTCGACCGGATAGCGGGCGTTCCACTTGTCCTTGTGCCCGAGCGGGACGACGACCTCGTTGAACAGCGGGTTCCCGAGCCGCGACACCTGGACCCACGGCCCTGACTCGGAGCGCTCGTCGTTGGCGTGATCGATCATCCGCACCTTGCGCCGCAGAGCCGAGCTCCACACGCCGATGACCGACGAACTGCTGCTGGCGTCGGTCGGTCGCGACCCGTTGTGGGTCAGCTGCGAGATCGGCACCTGAAGCGCGATCGTGTGGATGTTGAGCGTGCTCGTGGCATCCACCCCGGGCGCGGGCGCACTGGGAATCAGGTGCAGGTTCTGGAACGGACGCAGATCGCCGAGGTCGAAGATCGCCCCGAGGTCCACGTAGAAGCCATCCTGCCGCTGGCCGGCAAACACGCTCGCGCCTCCGGGCAGGCTGTGGACCGCCGCCTGGCCGAGCGCGGCGTAGTTGGGCGTGGAGCGCGGCCCGATGTTGCAGGGCGGACAGGCGAGATTCCGCCCCAGGACGTGGGTCCTGAGCCCGTGATGGTGATGCTTGTGGTGATGTCTGTGGTGGGCGGTGCCGTTGCTCGACGCGGTCCCGTAGGCGGTCGTGTCCTTTCCCTCCACGCGCATCACCGAGTAGAACTGCCGCTTGTTCCAGTTGGGCGAGCCGAGGGATGTGATCGGCCCGGTGTTGTAGAGGAAGGTGTCGGGGTTCCGCAGGCGCGTCGTGAAGCGGAACAGGTAGGAGATGTTGGGTCGTCCGTCGCCGTCGTTGTCGATGTGGATCGCGTAGAGGACGTCGTCGCCGAACTCGAAGAAGTTCGGTCCCCCGGGCGGATCCTGGAGGGGCACGAAGTTG
>DATGFT010000035.1:0-6319 GCA_035308915.1 Solirubrobacteraceae bacterium | reverse complement strand
CAGCGGGGGGCGCGTCGGAGTCGTGATCTCAAGCACGACAACCCGGCCGCCGGGCTTCACCACTCGGGCCATCTCACCCAACCCCCGCTCCAATGACGCGAAGTTGCGGGCTCCAAAACCCACCGTCGCCGCGTCGAAGAGGTCATCGGGATACGGCAACTCGAGCGCGTTCCCAGCCTCGAAGCGCAGCTTCGCCAGTCCGGCGCCATCGAGGGCGCTCGCCTTCGCGCGGGCCAGCTCGAGCATCCGCGGCGAGAAGTCCGAGCCCACGACGGTCCCCTGCGGCCCTGCCCGGCGCGCGAGCTCGAGGGCGAGGTCACCCGTCCCGGTGGCCACGTCAAGAGCGGTACCCCCCTCCGGGACGTCGGCAAGATCGGCGGCGCGGGCCCGCCAGCGGTGGTGCATGCCCGCCGTCATGACGCTGTTCATGCGGTCATAGAGGCCGGCGATCCGGTCGAACATCGCCTGCACCTGCGCCTCCTCGAGCACGCCGGGGGTGTCGCTAGGCGACCTGCCAACCGAGCCCTGACCCGGAGGTGAGTGTGTGCTGGCGGTCATCGCTCGCCGCCCGGCAACTACTGCAGCTCTGAGAGGAAACCTACGAGGTTCTGGAACTTCTCGGGCGGCAGGTTCTTGAACGACGGCATGGGGGCCGTCGGGTTCCTGAGGGTCGAGGCGATCGCGGCGGGCTCGAGCAGCGCCCCGATGTGGGTGAGGTTCGGACCCGGCCCACTGTTCCCGTTGGACCCGATCACGTGGCAAGCCAGACAACCCGATTGGCCAACCACGAGCTCTCCGGCCGAGAAGACGGTTCGCTGCGAGGCCGTGAGGCTGGACGGCGGCTTCAGGTCCACCGAATTCGGGGAGCCAGTGTTAGCGCCGGTGTAGGTGAGGTAGGCCATGGCGCCGATCGTCGCGATCCCGGCCGCGAGCGCGATCGGGCGCCGTTCGATCCGCCGCTCCGGGCTGCGGTCGTAAAACGGCAACAGGAAGAGCAGGATCATGCAGATCGTCGGCACGCCGATCGCCGCCATCGGCGTGAACTTGGGTACGTTCTTCATGACCCGGAGGACTTCGAAGAGGAAGTAGAAGTACCAGTCCGGGCGCGGGACGTAGGTCGTCGTCGTCGGGTCTGCCTTGGGTCCGAGCTCGGCCCCGAAGAGGAGCGCGAGGAAGATGATGAGCAACATGACGATCGCCGCCATCGTCCCGTCCTTGGCCACGGCGTAGGGGAAGAACGGCTTGCCCTCGTTCTTGAGGACCGAGTACTCGCGGAGGTAGGCCTCCTTCTGGGCCTGGTTCATCCGCGGCCCCTCATACCTCGACCCCGCGCGTGACCTCCAGCTCCGGATCTTCGGCCTCCGGCTTGATCCACGGAGGCGCGGTGGTCCCGAGCTTGGTGACGAGATAGATGTGGGCTCCGATCAGGGCGATGATCGCGCCCGGGAGCAGGAGCATGTGGATGGCGTAGAACCGCGAGAGTGTGGTGGCGCCAAATTCGTTGCCCGCCCTCAGGAAGTCCGAGAGGAAGGGCCCGATGAACGGCCCCATGCCGTTGATGTTGACCCCAACGATGGTCGCCCAGTAGGAGCGCTGATCGAAGGGCAGCAGGTAGCCGGTGAAGCCCATCACCAACGTGAGGATCAGCAGGACAACGCCGATGATCCAGGTCAGCTCACGCGGGTACTTGTAGGCGCCGTAGAAGAAGACGCGTCCCATGTGGAGGAAGACGAGGATGATCATCACCGACGCCCCCCACTTGTGCATCCCGTGCACGAGCTGGCCGAAGAAGACGTTGTCGTTGATGTTGCGGATCGACTCGTAGGCGCCGCCGGTGGCGTCGGGCTTGTAGTACATGGCCAAGAAGACGCCGGTGACGGCCTGATTCAGGAACGCGAACAGCGTGGCCGAGCCGAGCGTGTAGGCCCAGTTGGTGCCCCGGGGAACCTTTCGGAACAGGACCCAGCGCAGGCCCGGGGAGAGCGCGGTGCGCTCGTCGATCCAGTCGACGGCGCTGATGCCGCTCTCGACGGGGTCGAGCAACCCCTTCTCGGGGGGCTCACCCGGCCGGGAAGGCTTGGGCTGCAGAATCTTGGGAAGCGGCGGGGCGGAGAGACGCGGCATGGCTAGGGCAGGCCGGGGGTGGGTCCGGGCGGGGTGGACCAGCGTGACGGATAGAGATACTGGCCGATCCCGTCGAGCGGCTCGCCGGGATCACGGGGGGAGAAGCGGCGAAACTCGGAATTGACCGAGTACCGCGGGCCGACCTCGACCAATCCCGTCGAGGAGTTCAGCCGCGTGTAGAAGCGGTCGAGCGGGCGGACGGGCGGGCCGCCGGCGACCTGTCCTCGGAGGTTGTAGACGCCGCCGTGGCATGGGCAGATGAAGCGTTGCGCTGCGTCGACCCAGCGGACCGGGCAGCCCAGGTGCATGCAGCGTGAGGAGAGGGCGATCCAGCGGTTGTACTGATCGGCGGGCTCGGTGTCGATCGACGGGTTGCGCGTGCGCACATAGGCGATCGACTTGCCCGCCTCGCCGATCCCGGGGACGATGACGATCACCTTCGCCACGTAGTTGTTGTCCGGAAAATCGGACGGAGGTCCGACGGCCTGCCACTCGACGTTGGGGGCGACCTTGAACACCGGGGCGAGGGCAAAGCCCAGCGCGGGCAGGGTGAACGCCGCGGCCGCCACTCCACCCGCGCCGTGGGCGGCCCCGACCATGAGCCGGCGGCGGGTCACCGTCTCGCCGTCGAACCCACCGGGGATGTTGCGGTCGAGGGTGTACTTGGACTGGGTTTTGCGTCGATCGGGCACGTACGTCAGGCGGCAGCGGGGGCCGAATTGTGGAGGGGGCGACAGGCTATCGTCAACATCGAGACGAGCGTCACGAGCTGGAACTTCCCGGGCTGCCCCAGCCAATCGCCCGGGCGCCGGCGCTCCAGATGGCCTCGGCACTCGCCCCGTCGCCCTCGGCGTGCGCCTGCGCGAGGCGGGAAATCACGGTCGCGAGTGTGTCCACGGCTTCGAGATCCCCAAGCGCGGCGAGCCGGGCCAGGCCGAGGGCGTAGAGCTGGTCCCCCAGAAGCAGCGCGAGGTCAGGGTCGGTCGTCTGGACCACCCGGCCCGTCCCGTAGTGCAAAAGCGATCCCTCGAAGATCATCTCGAGGAGAAGTTCGTAGTCAGCAGCATGGGCGGCCACCCGGGGACCCGAGGCCGCGAGCTGGGCTGGCCCGGCGGCAAAGGCCTGCGGGTCGACTGGAGGGGTGACGAGCTCGGCCAGGGTGCCGCCTTCAGCCCGCAGGGCGTCGACCAGAGTGTCGATCACCGGCGGACCTCTCGGAAGGCCGAAGCGGCGGCCTCGAGGGTTCGCGCCAGATCCTGCTCACTGTGGGCAAGCGACGGAAACCAGGCCTCGAACTGGGAGGCGGGCGGGTAGACGCCGCGAGCCAGAAGGGCGCGGCACCAGGCACCGTAGGTCTCGAGGTCACAGGCGGCGGCCTGGGCGTAGTCGGTAACCGGCCGGTCGGTGAAGAACGGTGTGACCAGCCCGCAGACATGCTGGACCGTGACCGGAACGTCGTTGTCATCGGCGGCCTGCTGGAGCCCCCGGGCGAACTGCTCGGTGGTGTGGCCAAGGCGCTCATACGCGGCCGCATCCAACAGCTCCAGCGTGGCCAGAGCCGCAGCGACCGCCACTGGGTTGCCTGAGAGCGTTCCCGCTTGGTAGACGTCGCCCGCAGGGGCGATTCGCTCCATCAGGACCGACGCCCCACCGTACGCGGCGGCGGGGAGCCCGCCCCCAATGATCTTGCCCATCACGGTCAGATCCGGGATCACGCCAAAGCGCTCCTGGGCTCCGCCGCGAGCGATTCGGAAGCCGGTTATCACCTCGTCGAAGATGAGCAGCGCGCCGGTCTCGTCGGCCTGGGCGCGGAGTAACTCGAGAAACCCGCCCGCCGGCGGAACGACGCCCATGTTGGCCGGCACCGGCTCGGCCAGAATCGCCGCCAGCTCGTACTCGCGCGTGGCCCTGAGCACCGCGTCCGCGTCGTTCCAGGAGACGATCACCGTCGCCGCGGCGGCGGCGGCAGTCACGCCCGGACTGGCGGGAATGCCCTGGGTGGCCAGGCCCGATCCGGCCTCGGCCAGGAGGCCGTCGACGTGGCCGTGGTAGGCCCCGGCGAACTTGAGGATCTTCTCGCGCCCGGTGACCGCCCGGGCGAGGCGAACCACGCTCATCGTCGCCTCGGTGCCCGACGAGGTCATCCGCAGCATCTCCACCGAGGGCATCCGCGCCGCCACCTCCGCCGCGAGTGTCAGCTCCCGCTTGGTGGGAGCGCCGAAGGTCGTGCCATCGGTGGCCGTCGAGGCAACCGCATCGACGACGGCCGGGTGGGCGTGCCCAGCGATCAGGGGCCCCCACGAGCTGACCCAGTCGATGTACTCGTTCCCGTCGACGTCGACCATCCTCGAGCCCTGCCCGGCGGCGATGAAGACGGGGTCCCGGTCGATCGACCGCATCGCGCGCACAGGCGAGTTGACCCCCCCAGGAAGAAGCTCCTGGGCGCGGTGGTAGAGCTCGGTGGAGCGCTCAGTGCTGTAGGGAAACGGAACGCTCTGCTGGTCGCCCGGCTGCGCGGCCGGCGAGCGCTGTTCGGCCTCATGCCTCACTTCTAGACTCCGGCGTGCTCGCGTTCCCAGGCGCGAAACTCCTCGGTGAAGTAGAGCAGGCGAATCTTCTTGAACTCGGTCGAGGAGTAAAGGGTGGCGCGGTCGGCGATGCCGGTCTCGGCGGCGATGGAGTCGAGGATGGCATCGCACTCCTCCTTGGAGCGCCCGTGCGCCATGGTGAAGATCGAGTACGGCCAGTCCTGGTAGGTGGGGCGTTGGTAGCAATGGGAGATTCCGCGGAAGGCCGCCATCCTCGGGCCCAGCTCCATGATCCGCTCGTCCGGGACCCTCCACACCCCCATCCCGTTGGCACTGAAGCCCGCGCGCCGGTGAAAGAGGATCGCGGCGACGCGCCGCAGCAGGCGCCGTTCCTGCATCAGTTCAAGGTGGCGCAGGAGCTGGTCTTGAGATACCTCGAGCGCCCGAGCGGCGGCCGCGTACGGCTCCTGGGTGACCGGAAGATCGCCCTGGGTGGCCCGGATCACGGCGACATCTGACTCGTCGTAGGGCTGGGGCTCGGTCTCGGCCGGCGGCATCGCCTGGACCGCCTTGGCCAGGTCTTCGGTCGACCCCTCCATCTCCAGGTCCATACGGATCTTGAACAGCTTGAGCGTCGGCAACTGGCGCACCGACTCGGCGCCGGCCTCGCGCGCCAGCACCTCGAGAGTTCCGTCGACTCCGAGCGGCGAGGTGGGCTCGGTGGCGATCGTGAACCAGATGTTGAAATCGTGGTTGCGGAGATAGTTGTGCGAGACGCCGGGATGCTGGTTGATCACGTTGGCGGCGCGCCAAGGGTTCTCCGGGTCGACCCTGGCGGCGACCAGCATCGAGGAGTAGCCGAGGGCGCGAGTGTCGAAGATCGGCGTCACCTGGCGGATGATCCGCTCGTCGATCAGGCGTCGCACACGCTTGAGCGCCTCGGCTTCGCTGATGCCGGCCTGCGTTGCCACGTGCTGATAGGGGCGCTGAGCGATCGGAAACGACGACTGCATCAGGTTGAGCAGTCGCTTGTCCAGGTCATCGAGCGGGACCGCGGCTCCGTGCTTGCGGCTGCGGAGCTTCGGTCCGTATCTCGTGGCCCTGGGCTCTACTGCAGCCACCGCGCAGCGTCCTTGGCGTGGTAGGTGATCACGATGTCAGCCCCCGCCCGGCGGATGCTGGTCAAGAGCTCGAGGACCGCGCCTCGCTCATCCAGGTGCCCGGTGGCCGCCGCGGCCTTGATCATCACATACTCCCCGCTGACGTTATATGCGGCGAGCGGCATCTGCGTCTCCTGCTTGATGCGGCGGATGAGATCCAGATACGGGAGCGCGGGCTTGACCATCACGATGTCCGCCCCCTCGTCGATATCGAGCTTGGTCTCCCGCACGGCCTCGCTGCCGTTGGCAGGATCCATCTGATAGCTGCGGCGGTCGCCGAACGCCGGAGCCGAGTCGGCCGCCTCCCGGAAGGGGCCATAGAAGGCCGAGGCGAACTTCGCGGAGTAGGAGAGGATCGGCGTGTCCGTGTGGCCATCGTCGTCGAGCGCCTGGCGGATGAAGCCAACCCGGCCGTCCATCATGTCGCTGGGCGCGATCACATCCGCGCCCGCGCGGGCCTGGGAGATTGCCGTGCGGGCGAGCAGCTCGAGGGTTGCATCGTTGTCG
>DATGFT010000034.1:0-40140 GCA_035308915.1 Solirubrobacteraceae bacterium | reverse complement strand
CGCTGCTCGACGGGGGGATCGAGAAATGGCGGTCCGAGAACCGGCCGCTCGAGCCCGGCGTCGTGGAACCAGAGCCGGCCCGTTTCGAACCCCGGCCCTCGCATTGGATGCGCGGCATCGGCGCGGAGGAGATCCTCCAGCGCCTCGGGGACCCCGAGCTCCGGCTCGTCGATGTGCGCGGTCCCGCGGAATTCGCCGGCAAGCAACTGCGCGCGGCGCGCGGCGGGCACATCCCTGGCGCGCTCCTATGGCCGTGGGAGGAGAACCTGCGGCCCGACGGGACGATGCGGGACGCGGACGAGATCCGATCGCACGCCCGCGCGGCTGCGCTGCTGCCTGAAAACGAAATCGTCACCTACTGCCAAGGCGGCGTTCGCGCCGCGCATGCGGCGCTCGCGCTGCGCGTGGCCGGCTATCAGCGGGTGCGGATCTACGACGGCTCGTGGGCCGAATGGGGCAACGACCCCGCCCTACCGATCGCGGCCGCCGGAACCGTCCCCGGCCCGCCGCTCACGCCACAACACGCAGGCTGCTGAGCGATTGGTCCGCGCGGCCCTCGGCGTAGAACCCCTGCGCGCTGCCCCGTCTTCAGGTACTCGATGATCGCGAACTTTGCCCCTCCAGTGTCGTATAGCTCAACCGAGGAGCCAAAGTTCGCTGCGCGACCCCCGCGCACAACTAAGCGAACGGCCTCGCCGGCGGGGCACCGCCGGCGAGGCTTTCAGCAAACGGACGTACCTGTGCTCATGACAAACCTCCTTGAGCAGCGGTTTTGTGCGGTGATCCAGTTGGATCCATCAGCGACTGGCTACCTCGGGGTAGGCCCGCCGCCTCCGAAGCCGTCTGAGGAGTGACCGGCCCCGCTCGCGGGCCGTCAGCGCGCTGACTCGAGCCGACGCGCGAGCCCCTCAGCGGTTACAGCCATCGCGTAGCGGCGCCTCCTCCGGGTAAGGCAGGGCAGTGACCGCAACGGAGACCAAGAGCGATCCCGGGACCAAGCACCCAGACGGCGACCAGCAGGGGTGGCAAAGGTCGCTGAAGCACGAGGAGAAGGTCGAGCTTGCGCTCCTGGCGTTGCCGACCTTTGCCCTCGCCCTGGCAATCACCATCGTCTCGACCCAGCTGGGGGAGGTAACCCGTCACTACACCCACCAAACGACTTTGATCGGGGCCATCATCGGCGGCGAGGGCGCGATGGCGCTGTGGGTACCGCTCATCTTCGGCTCCTGGTCGGACACGCTCAAAACCCGCATCGGCGGGCGCCTGCCGTTCGTGCTCGCCGGAGGACTGCCTGCGGCTGCGGTTCTTCCGATGATTGGCGTCGTCCACGGCCTTGGGCTCGTGGCGCTCGTCTCGGCGCTGTTCTTTCTCTTCTACTTCGTCGCCTACGAGCCGTACCGCGCAATGTATCCCGACATGCTTCCCTCGGAGGAGGTGGGTGGGCGCGCCCAGAGCGCCCAGGCGGTCGCCCGAGGTGTCGGCACCGGCTGCGCCCTGCTGGGCGGCGGACTGCTCTTGAGCGTGGCCCGGCCGCTCCCATTCGCGGTGGCGGCCGTCGTGATGGTCGCTGCCCTCGGGGGGTTTGTCCTGCTGATCCTGCGCCGCGGCACCCCGCATCAGGATTACCGCAACGCCGAGACGCCCCTGCAGGTGGCGCGACGCCTGCCGCGCCTCATCCGCCACCACCCAGCGCTGCGCGCCTACTTCTTCGCCAACGCGCTCTGGGAGACCACCCTTGCCGCGCTGAAGGCGTTCGTCCTGCTCTATCTCACGCTCGGTCTCGGCTATAGCCTGAGCACGGCTTCGCTGATCATCGGGGGGGTGGCGCTCGTGATCCTGATCGGAGCCGCTGCCTCGGGCAAGGTCGGCGACAAGCTCGGGCGGATGCGCGTGGTCATGGTCGCCCTGATTGGCTACGGCGCGGGGTACCTGGTTCCGGTCCTGACCACCAACCGGATTGCCATCGGTCTCGCCATGCCCTTCATCGCGATCGGCGGCGGCACGGTCATGACGATGGCCTACGCGCTGCTCATGCCGCTCATGCCCAAGGCCGAGCACGGCGCGCTCACCGGCTTCTACAGCATCTCGCGCGGCGTGGGGATCGTGCTCGGCCCGATCCTCGCCGGAGCCGTCATCTGGGTCACCCGCGACAGCCTCTTCAAGGAGACGAGCGGGTTCCAGGCGATGTGGATCATCTGCGCCGCCGCCACGTTCGGCAGCCTCTTCTTCCTGCGCCGGATGGCCGGGGCGCCAGATGAGGGCCAGCAGCTCAGTGACGCCGGACACGCGTCATAGGCCGCGACGCGACGCCGCCCCGTCGCGCATCGACCGCTCCCCCGGATTCGCCGCCCGACCCGCGCATCGCCTCCTGGGCTGGTGGCTGGACCTTGCGGGAGGCCCAGTCAGGGCGCGGGTCGTGTTCCTGCTCGCGTGCGTGCTCGGCCTCGATACCGCTGATGTCGGGAGCGTCGGCGCCATCGCCGCAAAGCTCGAGCACGCGCTGTCCATCAGCAACACGCAGCTCGGACTCCTGGCCGCGGCGCCCTCGATTTGCGCGGCCGTGATCACCTTGCCGATGGGCATCCTGACCGACCGCACCAACCGGGTTCGCCTGCTCTGGATCACGATGCTGGCCTGGAGCGCGGCGCAGGCGTTCAGCGGCTTCTCGCAATCGTTCGAGATGCTGCTTCTCATCCGGATCGGCCTTGGTGCGGCTACCGCGGCGGCCACGCCCGCGGTCGCCTCACTCGTCGGTGACCTCTTCCCCGGCGGCGAGCGCGGGCGGATCTGGGGCTTGATCCTGAGCGGCGAGGTGGTTGGCTCGGCCTTCGGCTACCTGATCGCCGGCGAGGCGGCGACGCTCGGCTCGGGATCGTGGCGCTACGCGTTCTACGCGCTCGCGATCCCGAGCTTCCTCGCCGCCCTGGCCGTGCGGCGGTGGCTGCCCGAGCCGGCCCGCGGTGGCCGCAGCTGCCTGCGGCGCGGAGCCTCCGCGTTCATCAGCGCGGGCGAGGAATCGACAGGCCCGCAGCCCCAGGCAGATGACGATCAGTTCGAGGAGACCAAGGCCCAGGAGAAGGTCGAGGAGCATGGGGTCGCGCCGCTGCCGTCGCTCGTCCTGCACGCCGACCCCGAATCCATGAGCCTGTGGCGAGCGGCGATCTACATTCTGCGGATCCGCACGAACCTCGTGTTGATCATCGCCTCGGCACTCGGCTACTTCTACTTCACGGGAGTGACGACTTTCGGCTTGGTCTTCTTCGAGGGCCGCTATCACATCACCCAGGGGCCGGCGACGCTGCTCCTGATGCTGCTTGGGGCCGGTGGGCTCGTGGGGGTGATCGCGGGCGGACGTCTCGCCGACCGGTGGCTCGAGGACGGCAAGGTGAACAGCCGGATCATCGTCGGCGCCGTCGCCTTCGCTCTCGCGGCGCTGTTTTTCCTGCCCGGGCTGCTGGCCGGCACGCTGGCGCTCTCGCTCCCCCTGTTCATCCTCGCCGGGGCGGCCTTCGGCGCTCGGAATCCGCCGCTTGACGCAGCGCGGCTGGACATCATGCATCACCGCCTTTGGGGCCGTGCCGAGGCGGTGCGGACCCTGGGGCGGCGAATAACCACCGCCGCCTCGCCGATTGTCTTCGGGTTGATCGCCGATCAGTTCGGAGGCCCGGGCGGGCACGCGACTCCGAGCGCCGCCCACGGATTCGGCGCCACCGCCAACGCTCACGGGCTTCGGGTGGCCTTCCTGATTCTCCTGATCAACCTCGCGCTCGGCGGGATACTGACCTTCCTGGCCACCCGCACGTACCCGCGGGACGTCGCCACGGCGCGCGCCTCGGAGACCGAAACCGCAGCCGATCCGCACGCCACACCGCTCCGTCCGGCCGCCTGAAATCCCGGCGAAGCAGGCTTGGGAGCGACTCAGCTCGCGTGATCGGCTTCGGCGAGGATCGCTGCCGCGTTGATCAGCGCCAGATGGGTGAGCGCCTGCGGGTAGTTACCCCGCATCGCGTGGCTGACCGGCTCCATCTCCTCCGAATACAGGCCAAGCTCGCCACCCAGGGACACCATCTCGCCCATCAGCTCCGCGGCCTCGTCGAGGCGTCCGGCCAGCGCCAGCGCCTCGACCATCCAGAACGAGCAGGCCAGGAACGCGTTCTCCTCGTTCTCCATCCCGCTGTAGCGGTAATACAGGGGCCCCCCGGCGTCGAGCTCGCGCTGAATCGCGTCGATGGTTCGGTTCATGCGCTCCCCGCGTGGGTCGACGTAGCGCCGGCGCGCGGCCAGAAGCACTCCGCAGTCGAGGCTCTGGCTGCCCGCCTTCATCACGTAGCTGCCGCGTTCCCCAGACCACAGCTCGGTCTCGATGAACTCGCGCACGGCCTCCCGCGTGGCCTGCCAGCGAGCCACGTGGCGAGGCGGTGCCTGGCCCATCTCGACGAGATCGAGGAGGCGATCGAGCGCCGTCCAGCAGCTGACCTTCGAGGTCATGTACTGGGCGTAGTCGCCGAGCTCCCAGAGACCAGCGTCCTCGCAGCGCCAGATCGAGCACAGCAGGTCGACGCTGTCGGAGATCTGCTCGGCGGCGCCGGGGGCCAGGACATGCCCCTGCTTGACGTAGTGCCACAGCGTTTCCACCAGATCGCCGAAACCTCCGAGCTGAAGCTGGGTGCCGGCCTGGTTTCCGAGATGAACCGGGCTGGTCCCCCGGTAGCCGGCGAGCGGCAGCTGCAACTGCCGGCGCAGCGGCTCGCCCGTGAGCCGGTAGACCGGATCGACTCGCGGCGCGGTGTGCGCCACGGCGTCAAGCAGCCAGTTGACCGACGCCTCGGCCAGCTGCTCCATGCCGACGCGCAGCAGTGCGTTCAGGGTGAAGGAAAGATCGCGGACCCAGGCGAAGCGGTAGTCGTAGTTCCGCTGCTTGCCCAGGGCCTCCGGCAGCGAGGTGGTCCCGGCGGCCGTGATCGCGCCCGTTCGGCCATCGGCCAGCAGCCGGATCGCGAGCAGGCTTCTCTGCACCGCGGCCTTCCACGGCCCCTCGTAATTGCAGCGCTCGACCCAGTCACGCCAGAGTCGATGCGTGGCCTCGAACCGGCGCTCCACCGCGTCGCGGTCCGGCAGCGGCAGGGCTGCTCCATCGCCGGCCACCAGCACCACCGCCGCCTGCGCGCCGGCCCGAATCTGAAACGCGCCGCTGACGGCGTCCCGCTCGAGCTGAGGCTCACCGGCATCCCAGCCGGTGACTCCAATCTGGAGCCCGTTGTGGCGATAGACGAAGCTCTCCCCGAAGCGCGCCGGCTCAGACGAGCAGCGGCCGTAGTCGAAGCGGGGATGAAACCGCAACTGCATCGGAACCTCTCCGCTCATCCCCTCGACCTTCCGGACCAACTCCCGCCAGGGTGCGTTCTGGGCGTTGTCGACGGTGACGGCGTCGATCACCCGGACCTTGCCGTCAGCCGTTTCGTACTCGGTCTCCAGGACGTTGGTCTGGGGCCGGTAGGACCGGCGGACCTCGTAGGGGATGCTCGGCGAGAGCGAGAAGCTTCCGCCGGTGGCGGGGTCGAGCAGCGCCCCGAACACGCTCGGCGCGTCGAGATCGGGCAGGCACATCCAGTCGATCGACCCGTCGATCCCCACCAGCGCGAGGGTCCTTCCGTCGCCGATGGCACCGTAGTCCTCGATCGGAAGGTAGCCATCGGTCCGCCGCGGCTCGGCCAGGACCGCCTCGCCGGCCGCGGGCTCAGCCAGGTCACGGGCGCCGCTCATACGAGCACCTCCCTAGCGTGACCCGTTGCTTCGCGCCGCCGCGGTCCCGGCGCCGACGAGGGCCGCCCCGAGGCCGGCTATGACAGCTCCCCGGCGCTTGGCCAGCTCGAGCTGAGGGCTGACCGAGTGCGCCTGCTCGTCGAACGGGCCGTGCGCCCCGCGGTCTTCGTCCACCGGCTCGAACAGGTTGTCGTGGCCCCGGGGCTCCAGCTCGTGGTCGGTCATCTGGCTGTTGTAGCCAGTCTTGGCCAGGAAGCGATCGAGCAGCCAGGGCGCCACGCGCTCGCCCAAGATGTTCATGACGGTCGGGATCCCCACGTAGATCTGGCGCCGCTTGTGGTGAGCCGCGTAATGGATCGCATCGGCCGCCACCTCAGGCTGGTAGATCGGGGGTACCGGCATCGTCTGCTTGGGCAGCTTGGTCCGGCCCCACGTGAACTGGGTCGTGTTCAGCCCGGGAAGCTGGACCATCGAGACCTGGACCTTTGACTTGTTGTGCAGAAGCTCGGTGATGATGCTTTCGGTGAACCCCTTGCAGGCGTGCTTGGCCCCGCAGTAGGGGGACTGGAGCGGGATCCCGCGGTAGGACATGGCCGAGCAGACCTGCACCAGGGAGCCACGGTCCCGCTTGACCATCCGCTTCAGGGCCGCTCGGGTTCCCCAGACCATTCCCAGATAGCTCACCTCGGTCGCCCGCCGGAACTCGTCCGGCTCGATGTCGAGAAACTCTGCGTAGACGGTGACCATCGCGTCGTTGACCCAGACGTCGATCGGCCCAAATGCATCCTCCACCGACGATGCGGCCGCTTCGACCTGGTCATAGTTGGCCACGTCGACCGGGAGGACGAGGGCCTCGCCACCCGCCTCGCGCACCTCTTGCGCCGCCGCCTCGAGTCCCTTACGTCCGCGGGCGATGAGCCCGATCCTCGCGCCCTCTGACGCGAACTTGCGGGCCGCGGCCCGGCCCACGCCTCCCGATGCGCCTGTGATTACGACGACCTCTTGCTGTGCCATGTCTCTCCTTTGTCGGCTCCGGGTCTTCGCGCTACCCGTGCCGCGGCCGGCAAAGCCGCGGTTGTATGTGCGCGGACGCCGAAGCGAGAGCTCCTGGCAGCTGAGCGAGGGCTAGCCGCGGGCCACGGCTCGCTCGAACCCCTCCTCGTGGTCGTCTTCCTCGGCGTCCTCTGCCTCGCCAAAGCCGGCGAGCACGGCAGTCGAGGCCTTGCGCGCTCGCATGTCGCGCAGCTCCGACGGCGGTTCGTGGCTCAGCAGCCACGTGTTCTCAGGGCCCCGGCTGACGAGACCCGCATCCGCCAGCCGCTTGAGGGCCACCGACACGGATGGGCGCTGGGCTCCCACGAGCTCGGCCAGATCGGCGTGCGACAGCGGGAGCGGGACGTGCGTCCCCTCGGGGATGACGCGCCCGTAGCGGTCAGCCAGGTGCCACAGCAACGCCAGCAGTCGTAGATGCACGTGGCGCAGGCAATGGATCGCCACGTTGAAGGCGAGCGTGTGGGCGCGCTCGGTCGCGCGTGCCGTGAATGTCTCGATCAGCGCTGGCCAGTGGACGATCGTGGCCAGGAAGCGCCGGTCGAGCTGGGCCAGTCGCGTTGGCTGAATGACCCGCCAGCTCACCTCGAAGGGGAGCGGGGCGATCTGCCCGAAGTCGTCCCACGGCCGAAGCACCGCGCCCGGGCCGACGAGCTCCCCGCAGTGGCGGTCACCGACCGCGACCTGGCGGATAAGGAGCCCGTCCAGGACAAGCAGCCCCAGCAGATCCTTGCCGTCGAAGAGCGCGCGGGGGGCGTACTTTCCCCGCGCCAGCGCCACCGCATCGGCCACGGCGTATCGGCTGGCCATGGCGAGCTCGTCGTTGCTCAGCCCAGAGCCGAGGCTCCGATCGGCCTGCAGCAGGCGAACGCGTTCGACGTGTCGGAGCTCGGGGGAATCGGGGGCCATGAGTCCGGTCTACCCCAAGTGGTACGCGTGATTACCCCGTTTGTCAGTTGGCTAACGCGCTCGCGGAGTCGTCGGCACCGGCTGGAAAGGAGAGGGCCGATCGATGTGAGAGGAGCAGCTCGTGGCTGATACGGCTTCTGACCTGTGACCTCGCGCACGCGCCTCGGCCCGTGGCGCGCCTCGACGACACCGGCAGCAGGCGCCGCGGTCATGGCGACAGGCATCGTCTCGGCCGACCTGGCAAGCGACAAGCGCCATGCCCTGTCGCTGGTCCTGCTGGCCCTCGCCGCCGTCGTGTGGCTGGCGCTCGGATCGCTGCTGCTCACGCGCATGGCCGAGGATTGGCCCGGCGTCCTGAGGCACGCGCGTGTGCCCGCGGCTCTCACCGGCGTCGCCGCGACGGCCGTGCTCGGCGCACGTGCCACAGGCCTTGGCTGGGGCAGCGTCGCCGTGGCCCTGCTCGTGCTCGCAGCCGTTCTGTGGCTCATCCTGCTCCCGCTGGTGCTGAGCCGCCCGCCGGCCAAGGCGGCCGGAGTTGCCTTCATGGCCACCGTGTCGACGCAGTCGCTCGCCGTGTTGGCGGCGCAGGTCGCGCTTCGATCGCGCGCGCCCTGGCTGCTCTATCCCGCCCTTGGCCTGCTCGCGCTGGGGCTGCTGCTCTACGTCGTCGTACTTGCCACCTTCGACCTGCGCCAGCTCCTCGTCGGGCGCGGCGACCATTGGGTCAGCGGTGGCGCACTCGCGATCTCTGCGCTCGCCGCGGCTCGCCTCACACTTGGCTTCGGCGGGCTCCATGAGCTGCCGGGCGCGTTGGCGGCGCTGCGCGCGGTGACGCTGGCACTGTGGGTGCTCTCCGCAGCGTGGCTCCCGGCGCTCATCGTCGCCGAGCTGGCGCGACCCCGCTGGGGCTATGACGTTCGCCGCTGGGCCACCGTGTTCCCGGTCGGGATGTACGCCGCGTGCAGCTTCGACGCCGGTCGCGCGGTGCGGGTCTCAGGCTTGACCGAGTTCGCTCAGGTCTGGGTCTGGTTTGCGCTCGCGCTCTGGGTGCTCGTGTTTCTCGCCGCCGTGTGGCGAGCGGCTGCGGCCGGTTAGATCACTGGCCGATCGAGCCGTGGTCGTTGCGCCGCTCGCGAGCGCGCCGAGCTGCGTCGGCCCGTTTCGCGTAGGCCCGGAACTCTGACTCGAAGGCCGACCACCAGTCGCCCCGGAGCGCGGGCGGCGTCCGTCGCCGACGTTCGACCCGAAAGCCACAGTAGACCGCGAGCAGCACAGCGATCAATACCGCGACAACGAGCACGTCATCTCTGGCGAGGACGGGGTGCGGACAAAACTCTCACGCCAATCTGCCTACCCGCGTGAGCGGCGGCAAGAGCGAGCCAGCGCGGTCGTCCGTAAGCACGCAGACGACGGCAACCGCCTCCGGAGATCCCCGCCCGCGAGCTTCTGCTTGCCGCTGGGAGGGGTGTCCGCTTCCTGACCGGCGCACGCCTGGCGCTGCTTCGCCACATGTGGTCCGGGTAGCGGCGCGGTGTGCCCAGCACCCATCTGGACCAGACCGAGGTGGCGTCCGGGGCTTCAGACCCCCCCGCACCCAAGCTAACCCAGCGCCTCACACAGATCTGCCGGCGAACGCTCGAGCTCAACTGGTGCGAGGGCGAACGCGAGGGCATCCGCTTCCGCTTCACCGCCCCCAGCCACGAGCGCTACCCCTGGCAGTTCTACTGGGACTCCTGCTTCACCGCGATCGCCTGGAGGCGGCTCGACCGCGACCGCGCGCGGGCCGAGCTCGAGACTCTGCTGAGCGCATCGACGCCCGAGGGCTTCATCGGCCACACGATCTTCTGGACCAAACCCGCCGCCCTGATCCGCTCGCTGTTCTACAACATCCGTTCCCGGGCGGATTTCATGACCGCGACGATTCAGCCCCCGATGCTGGCCTGGGCATGGCGAATCGCCGTCGGGGACCCGGCGCAGGTCCCGGCCATCGTCCGGCATCAGGAGTGGGTCGAGCAGGAGCGGGCGCTCGACGGCGATGGGCTGCTGTGGCTCATCCAGCCCGACGAATCTGGCCTCGACGCCTCGCCCAAGTTCGATTCGGCCTGGGGTTGGCACCGCGACGGGCTTCCCGGGTTTCCCCTCCTCGTCCGCCGCAACCGGCAACTCGGTTTCGACATTCGTCGGATTGCCGCCACCGGCGGCCCACTCGTGTGCGGGACGGCGACCAATGTCCTGCACAACCTGTCGCGGCTCGCGCTCGGGCGGCCGTCCCTGACCCCGGTGATTCTCGATCGTCTTTATGACGAGCGGCGCGGGCTGTTCCACCAGCTCGTACGCAAGCCACGACAGCATGGACCCGCCGCCCATCCCGTGGTGACGTGGTCGGGCCTGTCGCCGCTCGCGCTGCCCGACCTCCCGGAGGACATCGGCCGCCGACTCGTCGAGGAGCATCTCCTCAATCCGTGCCGCTTCTGGCTTCCCGTCCCTCCCCCGTCGGTCTCCGCCGAGGAGCCTCTGTTCTCGCGGAGCGATAGGTACCTGTTCCTGCGCCAGTACTGGCGGGGGCCGACCTGGGTCAACGCGGCCTGGCTGCTCTGGCTAGGGCTCGTGCGCCTGGGGTATGACGAGGCGGCTGCCCAGCTCGCGTCGCGGTTGGGCCAGGCCGTCGCCGCACAGGGCTTGCGTGAGTACTACGACCCGTACACCGGTCAGGGAATGGGCGCCACTCATTTCTCCTGGTCCGCCCTGGTGCTGGAGCTGACCGACCCTGATCCGGCTGCGCGGACGAGCCACCTCGGTCCCACCGCGACCGCTGCTAAGTAGCGTCCGGTTCCGGACGGCCAACCCCCCGAGGCCGAGCGCAGGCGTCGCTCCCGGGTACCTTCCGTGCATGGCTCGTACGAGGCGCGCTCCAGCGCGTCGCACTGAGGCCTTCGTAGACTCGTCCCATGCCGGGGGCCTCCAGTTCCGCAGCGGCGCCACCAAGTCCCGCGCTCTCGGCGTCCCAGCTGGCCAAGCTCGCCGAGCTCGGCGAGGAGCGGACGGCCGACGCGGGCGAGGTTCTCTACCGCGCCGGCGATCGGCGCTATCCGTTCATCGCCATGCTCGAGGGCGAGGTCGCCATCCTCGATGCGGCCGGCGAGGAGATACTGAGGCACGGCGCCGCTGGCTTTCTCGGCGAGCTCACGCTGCTCTCCGGCCAGACGGTGATGGTCACCGCGGTTGTCACTGAGCCCGCCCGGTACATCGCCGTGGAACGTGAGCGCTTCCGGACCCTGCTCTACGAGGACGAGCCGTTCAGCGACCTCGTTCTCTCGACGTTCATCGCCCGCCGGGAGGCTCTGCAGCGGGTTCACGGCATCGGGCTTGAAATCGTCGGGCCGCACTCGTCGGCACGCACGATGGAGTTGCTTGACTTCGCGCGCACCAACCGGCTGCCCTTCACCTGGCACGACCCCGAGCGCGCGGAGGACTCGGCCGCGGCATCGCTCCTGGCCGGGGTCGCGGCCGAGGATCTGCCGCTCGTGCGGCTCCCCGGCGGCGCCGAGCTCTGGGGACCTTCCACCGGCCAACTCTCACGCGCGCTTGGCATCGGTGCCGAGCTCGCTGCGCGCGAGGAAGTCGATCTCGTCGTCGTCGGCGCCGGACCGGCTGGCCTCGGAGCCGCGGTCTACGGCGCCTCCGAGGGGCTCGACACCCTCGTGATCGAGAGCACCGGTCTCGGGGGCCAGGCTGGCACCTCACGACGGATCGAGAACTACCTTGGCTTCCCGGCCGGGATCAGCGGCTCCGAGCTCACCGGTCGGGCCGTCACTCAGGCTCGGAAGTTCAACGCTCGCTTCGCCTCGCCCTATCGTGCCATCGCCCTTGAACCTGGCAACGGCCGTCACGTCGTGCATCTCGCTGAGGGTCATGAAATCGCCGCTCGCGCGGTGCTCCTGGCCACGGGCGCTCAGTACCGGCGTCTCCCCGTGGACAACCTCTCCGATTACGAGGGGATCAGCGTCTTCTACGCGGCGGGGCCACCGGAAGCGCAGGCCTGTGGGGCCGAACGGGTGGGGGTGGTTGGCGGCGGTAATTCGGCGGGCCAGGCCGCCGTCTGGCTGGCTCGGGGCGGCGCGCTGGTGACGCTGCTGCACCGGCGCGCCGATCTGCAGGAGACGATGTCCTCCTACCTGATCCGCGAACTCGATCGGTACGGCATCGCGGTCCGAGACCGGAGCCAGATCGCCGAGCTGCACGGGACTCAGGGACAGCTTGAGGAGGTGACGCTGGCCACGGGCGAGCGTCTGCCGTTCTCGTATCTCTTCCTGTTCCTGGGCGCGCTGCCCTGCACCGACTGGCTCGGGGACGTCGTCGGCCGGGCCGAGGACGGGTTCATCCTCACCGGCCCTGACGCGAGCGCCGATCGGCTACTGGAGACGACCGTTCCCGGCGTGCTCGCCGCGGGGGACGTCCGTTCGGGCTCGACCAAGCGCTGCGCCACCGCGGTCGGGGAAGGCGCGATGGCAGTTCAGCTCATTCACGCGCATCTCGCCGCCCGCTAAGCGGGTTTCGCCGCCCGCATCTGAGCGCGGCCCGCTGCTCGCCGGCCGCTGAGCGCTTCGAACCCTCGCCCGGCGGCCTCAAGAACCCGCGGCGCCCGCGCTTCCTCTCGGCAGAGCCCGGACGGCGGGCGTGGCGAGGAACATCAGGGCCGTGGCCACCCCCAGCGCGCTCATCCCCTCGAGCACCCACCGCGCACCCAGCGCGGCGGCCAGGGGGCCGGCCACCGCCGCCCCGACCGGCATCAGCGCCGCGCTTGACAGGTAGTCCCAGGAGGAGACGCGCGACAGCGCCTCCCCGGGAATGTGCTCCTGCAGGCTGACCTCCCAGAGGGTGAAGAACACGGTGACGCCGATCGCGGTGACGAACTGAAGGGCGCAGGTGATGCTGAGTGCGGCTCCCGCGCCGTAGACGGCGGCCTGCAGCGAGGCGAGCACGAGACCGATCGCCGCCACGCGAAGCGCCCGGCGCGGGCGGACACGCAGGAGCGAGAGATCGCCGGCAATCGACCCCAGCCCGAACGCCACCGCAACCGCCGCCCAGGCCCCCGGGCCTCCGAGGCGTCGTGAGATGAAGACCGGGCCGAGAACGAACACCGCCGGCAACACGAGGGCGTGGTACGCGCTCATGGCCAGCAACCCGGCGCGCAGCCACCGCCGCGATGTGACCTCGCGCCAGCCGGCGCGGAGGGCCGTCCGCAACGGGGGCGGCGCGGCTTCGGTGGCCCGCTCGGCGACCAGCGGCCGCAGCCGAAGCAGGCAGGCGACGCTGATCGCGAACGATGCCGAGTCGAAGAGAAAGGCAGCGCCGGGCCCGGCCCCAGCCACGAGCGCGCCCGCCAGTGCGGGACCCACGACCGCGGCCGTCGAGAACGAGAGACCCCGCAGAGCGTTGGCCGGCTGGAGCTGCCCGGGGTGAGACACCGTCTGAGGCAGGAGGCCGGTGAACGCCGGCTGGAAGAAGGCCTCGGCGGTGCCGTACAGAACCACGAGCACTCCGAGGAGAAGCGGCGTGGCGGCCCCCGCGAGGAGCAGCCCCGCGGCGCATCCCTGCACGAGCATCCGACTCAGATCGGAGCGGATGAGGATCTTGCGGCGCTCGGAGCGATCGGATAACGCCCCGCCGATCAGCCCGAAGACCACGAACGGCACCAGCTGAACCGCCACCACGACCCCAACCGCGCCGGTTCCGCCGCCGGACCGCAGCACGGCGAAGGGCAGCGCGACGAGCATCATCCGATCGCCCATCACCGACAGCAACTGCCCGGTGAAGAGGAGGCGGAACTGCGGCTCGGTGCGCAGCACCTGAGGCGTCAGCTGGGTGATTCGTCTCGTCTTCGGCAACCTATCTCCACGTGTCTCGCCGGCGTCGTGCGCGCCACGGCGCCGAGCAGGAGTCATCCAGCGTGAGCGGAATACTCCTGACTGATCTCGACCCCAAACGCACCGCCCCTTGGCGGTGCGATCGATGGAGAGGCTATGGCTCAAACCAAGGCGCAGCGTTCAGCTTCGGCCAAGAAGGCGGCGGCGACACGTCAGACAAAGAAGGCCTCCGCGGCCGCCGGCCAGGCCAAGCGAGCTGCCGGCCGGATGCTCAAGGAGGGCAAGGCCGCCGCATCTGCCGCCGGCCGGGCGGCCAAGACGGCGGGCAAGGCGGCGGCTACCCGGGTCAGCGCCGCCGACGCGGGCGAAGCACGCGCCACCGGCGGGCGAAGCGGCACAAGCCGGAGCACCCGGAGCGGCGCGCCCGCGCGCGCGAAGTCGACCGCCGCCGGGTCCAAGCGAACGAGCTCGGCCAGCAAGACCGCGTCGACGCGCAAGACCGTGGCCGCCAAGACCGGCTCACGCGCACGTGGGACCGGCAAGTCGAGCTCACGCAAGACCACGAAGTAGCTGATCTCATCGGCCGAGTGAGCGATCGAGCGCTCACTCGGCGCCGATGACCGTCACGGCCGGCCCGGGGTCTCCCTCCATCCGCTCTGCGGCCAGGGTCTCGGCGGCTCGGTGCGCGTGTGGAGATCCTGTGACCGCAGTTAGGAAGGCACCTCGTTCGAGACCGTAGAGCGTCACCTGTCCGAGCGTGGTGACCGACGCCGTTCGTACCCCGTCCCGGAGCAGTGCGATCTCGCCAAAGCCGTCTCCCGGGCCCAGACGTCGTCGCTCGGAGCCATCGACCAGGACAGTGAGCTCCCCGCGGTCCACCAGGTAGAAGCGCTCGCCGCGTTCGCCCTGGCGCATGACCGTCGTTCCCGGCGCGAGCGTCTCAGCGACCAGCGACCTCGCCAGGTCCTCGAGCTCCGGTGCCGGAAGAACCGAAAAGATCGATGAGCCCCGGAGCAGTTCGATTTGACGCACCAGCTCGGGTGCCCGCTGCTCCAGGCGCTCGAGCCAGCGCGGCGTGACGACACTTGCGAGCACGAGCGATCCCCCCACGAGGGCAACCGCGGCCCGGGGTCCGCCGGCATAGACCAGCAAGGGGACCGAGGCAGACCCGATCGCGAAACCGAGCATGGCCCCGCCCTCCAGGACACCGAACACCCCTCCCCGGACGTGCTCGGGCGTCGCGCGCTGCAGGAGCGTCCGGCCGGAGACGTCGAACAGGGCACGGCTGGCGCCCGCCGCCGCGAGGAGCAGAAACGCCCCCGCGGCACTGGCCACGGCGCCGATCAACACGAACGCTCCCCCCCAGATGAGGCCCCCCAGGACGAGCGGCGGCACGAGGCGATGGCGACCGATCAGCCCGATCGTCAGGGCTCCCCCGGCCACGCCTCCGGCCCCGAAACTCGCCGTCAGGTAACCCGCGCCGGAGGCGCCCAGCGAGAACAGCTTGATCGCGAGCACCACGCCGAGCACGTCGAGCGCGCCCAGAACGATGTACTGGAGCGCGACCAGACCGACGAGCGGCGCCACCCCGGGCTCGGAGCGCAGAACGCCAAGCGCGCTTTCACCCCTCTCCTCCGCCAACGCGTCGGCGCTGTGAACGGCCGCGCTCGCGGCTCGCCGGCGCAGGGCGAGCGGAGCGAGGAGGAGGGCGGCGATGGCGACGGCGAGAGCGAACATCGCGCAGGCGAAGCCGGGCCCGTCGAGGGCGATGAAGAGGCCGGCGGACCCGGGGCCGGCCAGGAAGCTCCCGCTCTCCAGCCACCCGCCCAGGGCGTTGGCCGCGGTCAGCTCCCGGGGGTCGTCGACCAGCGAGGGCAGCAGGACGGCTTGGGCCGGACGCGTCAGGGTGACGGCACTCGCGGCGAGCACAGCGGCGAGGTAGACCGGCACCTGCGGCGCCCCGCCCAGCATCAGCGCCGCCGTCGCCCCCACCGTCACAGCCTGGGTCACGTAGCTCACCCAGAGAGCGAGCGCGCCGCCCCGCCGATCGGCCAGCGTCGCCGCTAACGGCGCCACCACAGCCGCCGGAAGGAGCTGGACCACGGCGATGGCGGCAGCGAGGGTCGTGCCGCCGTGCTGGTAGGCGAAGACCAGCACCGCCACCCAAACGCCGTTCTCGGCGCAGTTGAAGCCCAGAAACGCGGCCTCGACGCGCCGAAGGGTTCGGTTCGCGGCCACACGTCTCAGCACCATCTGGCGCTGGCCCACCCGCCGATACTACATTCCGAACATACGAGCGAGGGAGGAACGGGTGGATCCTTCAGGCGACCCTCTTGGGCTGACCGCGGAGCAGATGCGCGAGCTCGGCTACCGCACGATCGACCTGTTGGTCAACGAGCTTTCGGACGTCTCGGCGCCCGCGGTCCGGCGGGGCTCGCCCGGCGCGCTGCGGGCCGCGTTCGGAGGACCGCCCCCGGATCAGCCTCGTCCCTGGGAGGAGCTGCTGCGTGAGGTGCACGACGACGTCCTCAGCGCCATCAGCCGCGTTGCGCACCCCGGCTACTTCGCCTTCATCCCCGCCTGCAGCACGTTTCCTGCCGCCCTGGGCGATCTGATCATGACCGCCATGGACATCGACGCGAGCATGTGGCTGATGGCCGCGGGGCCCAGCCAGGTCGAGCTCACGGTCCTCGACTGGTTCAAGGAGTGGATCGGTTACCCCACGAGCGCCGCGGGAGTGCTGGTGAGTGGTGGCTCAGCGGCCAACCTGACCGCCCTGGCCTGCGCGCGAGAGGCGTTGCTCGGCCCGATGAGCGAGCGGGCTGTGATCTACGCTTCCGACCAGTCGCACTCGTCGGTGGCTCGAGCGTCGCGGATCATGGGCTTCCGACCCGACCAGGTCCGAGTCCTGCCCACCGACGGCTCGCACCGGATCCTCCTGGACGCCGTGGTCGGAGCGATCGAAGCTGACCTGCAGGCGGGACTTCAACCCCTGGCCGTGGCCGCGAACGCCGGCGCCACCAACACCGGAGCCATCGATCCCCTGCCCGAGTTGGCCGAGCTCTGCCACGGGCGCGGTCTGTGGCTGCACGTCGACGCCGCCTACGGGGGCGCCGCCGCACTCACCGAACGCGGCCGGGCTGCCCTCGCCGGCCTCGAGCTCGCCGACTCGGTGACGCTCGATCCGCACAAGTGGCTCTATCAACCGATCGAGTGCGGCTGCGCGCTGATTCGTGAGGGGCGGCTCCTGGGCCAGGCCTTCACCATCAACCCGGACTACCTGTCCGATCGCCTGAGCGAGGAAGTCAATTTCTCCGATCTCGGCCTCCAGCTCACCCGTTCCGCGCGCGCCTTCAAGATCTGGCTGTCGTTTCAGTATTTCGGTGCCGACGCCTTCCGCGCGGCGATCGACCGCTCGCTGGACCTCGCCCAGCTGGCGGAGGAGCAGATTGCGAACTCGGCCGAGCTCGAATTGATGTCCCCGGCCTCACTCGGCATCGTCTGCTTCCGCCGCCGCTTCCCCGACGTCACCGACGAGGAGGAGCTGGCGGCGCTGAACGCCGAGCTCGTCCGCCAGCACGAGCAAACGGGGATGGGCGCGGTCTCATCGACTCGTCTGCACGGCCGGTATGCCGTCCGCATGTGCGTGATGAACCACACCACCGGCCCGCAGGACGTGACCCGGACGCTTGAGTGGTTCGCGCAGGCAGCCGTCCCCGCCCGTCGCGCCACGCGCCCGGCCCGCGACTATGCGGAGCGCCGGTCGGAGATGGCGAGCGGCTGGGGGCAGCTCGGCCAGATCGACGCCGAGACGGTTCAAAACCTCCCCCTCCTGGCGGACCTGGGCGACCGCGAGCTCGAGATGGTCGTCCGCTCCGGGCTCGAGGTCGCGCTGGAGCCCGGCCAAACCGTCATCGACCGCTGGCAGGGAACCCGAAGCTTCTATCTGATCCTCGCCGGCACCGTCGAGATCCGCATCGGCGAGGAGCGCGTGCGGGAGCTCGGCCCGGGCGAGTTCTTTGGCGAGCTCGCCGCGCTCGATTGGGGGGCCGGTTTCGGCTACGTCCGCACGGCGACGGTGATCGCGTGTGACGAGGTTCGCCTGCTTGCCCTCTCGCCTGGAGTGCTCCACGAGCTGATGCGATCAGCGCCTGAGGTCGATCGCCAGATCCGGGCTGCAGTCCGGGAGCGCCTGAAGCGAGTCTGACCGGCTGCCACCACCGCGCGCGCGGTGCCGCAACCCTCCCGAGCCGCCGAGAGCGTTGACGTCTGTGACGTGCATCTGATATATCACGGCCACGATGACTGCGACACGTGAGCCGGCCCGGAAGCTGCCTGGATCGCAGCGGATCGTCGTCATCGGCGCGGGAATCGTTGGCAACAGCCTCGTCTACCACCTCTCGCGACTAGGCCAGACCGAGGTCCTGCTGATCGACAAGGGGCCGATGCCGAACCCCGGCGGGTCGACCGGCCATGCCTCGAACTTCATCTTCCCGGTTGACCACTCGAAGGAGATGACACAGCTCACGCTCGAGAGCCTTCGCCAGTACAAGGAGCTCGAGGTCTTCATCGAGAGCGGCGGGATCGAGATCGCGCGGACCCAGGAGCGGATGCAGGAGCTCACGCGTCGGGTCGTTTCGGCCAAGGCGTGGGGTATCGAGCCGGTCTCGCTGCTGAACCCCGAGCAGGTGAAGGAGCTCGTTCCCTACATCAACCACAAGCTGATCCTCGGCGGGTTCCACACGCCCGGAGCCGGCGTCGTCGACTCGCTGCGCGCAGGAACGATCATGCGCGAGCGGGCGGCCAGCGACGGTCTGACCGTGTCGGCCAACACCGAGGTCCTCGGCATCGACGTCGAGGGCGGGCGCGTTCGGCGCGTCCGGACGACCAAGGGCGACGTCGAGGCCGACCGCGTCGTGATCGCCACCGGCGCCTGGAGTCCGCGGGTGGCGCGACTGGCCGGAGCGTCCATCCCGCTCACCCCGATGGTTCACCAGATGATCGACATCGGGCCCGTGCCCCGGTTTGAGAGCTCGCAGAGCATGATCGAGTACCCGATCGTCCGTGACATGGACACCAACATGTACGAGCGCCAGGAGGGAATGGGGCTCGAGATCGGCTCCTACGCCCACCGCCCGATCACGCTCGACTCCGACGAGATTCCCTCGATCGAGGAAGCCGCGCTCAGCCCCACCGAGCTGCCCTTCACTCAGGAGGACTTCGACCCCCAGATGGAGATCGCCCTCGATCTCATGCCGGAGATCGTCGGCGACGAGAGCGTCGGCGTGAAGTACGCCATCAACGGCGTCCTCTCGGTCACCTACGACGGAATGCCGCTGCTGGGCGAAACGCCGGAGGTGCGGGGCCTGTGGTCCGCAGCCGCGATCTGGATCAAGGAGGGTCCCGGCGCGGGCAAGACGGTGGCCGAGCTGATGGTGCACGGCGAATCGGAGATCGACGTTTACGAGTCGAACATTGCCCGCGCATATCCGTGCCAGACCACGAAAGCCCACATTCGCGCCCGGGCCTCGGAGGGCTTCAACAAGATGTACGGGATCGTCCACCCCTCCGAGCAATGGGAGTCAGACCGCGGCGTCCGGCTCTCGCCGTTCTACCAGCGTGAATCGGAGCTCGGGGCCGTGTTCTTCGAGACCGCCGGGTGGGAGCGGCCGCAGTGGTATGAGTCCAACGCCGGGCTGCTCGAGGAGTACGGGGACCGCATCACGCGCCGCGAGGCAGAGTGGGAATCCCGGTGGTGGTCGCCCATCATCAACGCCGAGCACCTCGCCATGCGTGACCGGGCGGCGATGATCGACCTCAGTGCCTTCGCCATCTTCGACATCACGGGCCCCGGGGCCCTCGCCGCGGTCCAGTCGATCGCCATGCGCCAGATGGACGTGGCCGTCGGGCGAGTCGTCTACACACCGTTGCTCACGCCCAGCGGCGGCTTCAAGCAGGACCTCACGATCATGCGCCTGGCCGAGGACGTCTTCCGGGTGGTGACCGGAGGCGCGTACGGGATGTCCGACCGCAAGTGGTTCACCGACCATCTGCCAGCTGACGGCTCGGCTCAGCTCGCCGACCAGACCAACGCCTGGTGCACGCTCGGGCTCTGGGGCCCACGGGCCCGGGAGATTCTCGCCAGCCTGACCGGCGATGATGTCTCGCACGAGGGTTTCCCGTTCGCTCGCTGCCGGACGATCGAGATCGACTCCCTGAGCGTCCTCGCCTCGCGAATCTCATACGTCGGCGATCTCGGATGGGAGCTCTATGCCCCGATGGAGCAGGGAGCCCGGCTGTGGGATGCGGTCGCCGAGGCCGGGGCGCCGCACGGCATCGTTGCAGCCGGAATCGGGGTTTACGGGACCACAGGCCGCCTCGAGAAGTGCTACCGCGCCTACGGCGCCGAACTCGAGGCCGAATACAACGTGGTCGAGGCCGGCATGGCCTGGGGGAAGATCAAGGACGAGGACTTCATCGGCAAGGAGGCGCATGTCCGCCACCGGGAGGAGGAGCCGGCGGCGATCATGTGCACGCTGACCGTCGACGACCACACCTCGTCGTCGGGCGTCAAGCGCTACATGCTTGGACACGAACCGGTGCTGAGCGCCGAGGGGGAGCCGCTCGCCGATCGCAAGGGGCGCCGGTCCTACGTGACCAGCGCCGGCGCGGGTCCTTCGCTTGGCAAGCACATCCTGATGAGCTATCTGCCTCCCGAGCGGGCGATCGTGGGCGAGGAGTTGAGCGTCGAGTACATGGGCGAGCGCTATCCGGTGACCGTTGTCACCAACGACTCGACGCCCGTCTTCGATCCGGAGAACTCGCGCATCCGTTCGTAGTGCGACCGCAGGGCGAAAGGCAATGAACATCCTGGTCAGCGTCAAGCGGGTCCCGCTCACCGGCGGCAAGATCGTGTTGACCGACGACGAACGCGCCATCTCCACCCGTCACCTCGGGTTCACGATCAGCCCGCACGAGGAGTGCGCGGCCGAGGAGGCGGTCCGGCTGATCGAGCAGCACGGCGGCTCGAGCACCGTCCTCACCCTGGGCCCGCCCGAGGCCGAGGAACAGCTTCGGGACGTGATGGCGATCGGCGTCGACCGCGCCATCCACCTGGTCACCGACGATCAGGAGTGGGACCCCCAGGCAACGGCGGGAGCGATCGTCGACGCGGTCCGTGCGCAAGAAGAGCCGTACGACCTGTTGCTGTTCGGCAACGAATCCGCCGACGCGGGCAACTATCAGGTGGCGATCCGCGTCGCCCACGCTCTCGGGCTGCCCTGTGTCACCGGCGTCAAGGCGATTGCGCTCGCCGACGGCGGCCTGCGGTGCGAGCAGGAGGTGCCCGGTGGGCGCGACGTGTATGTCGTCCCGATGCCGGCGGTGGTGACCGTGAAGGAGGGGCTCAACCTGCCTCGGTATCCCTCCGTGCCGGGTCGCCTGCGCGCCAAGCGCAAGCCCGTCGAGGCGTCAAATCCCACCCGCCCGGAGCCGCAGCTCGAGATGCTGCGACTCGTGCTTCCCGTGGGGTCGGGCAAGCAGGTTCAGGTGCTGGGCCAGGGCCCCGAGGCCGCGCCCGCGGTCGTAGCGGTTCTCGAGGAGCTGGGAGTCATCTGATGACGGCGCTCGTGTTCCTCGAAAGCCGCGACGACGAGGTCTCACGTCAGGCGGTCGCGTTTGCCTCCCAGCTCGGTGAGCCGGTGAGCGCGGTCAGCATCGGTGGCGCCTACGCGCCCCGCGCCTGGGGGCAGGCGCTTGCGGCGGCCGTCCAGGAGCGGGAGGCGAGCAGCATCCTCGGGCCCGGTAGCGAACGCGGTAACGAGGTGCTGGCGCACGCGGCCGCCGCCCTCGACCGGCCGATGGCCGCCAACTGCGTATCGCTCACGCCCGGCCAGCCGGCCCGGGTCCGGCGGCTTCGCTGGGGCGGGAGCCTTCTCGAGGAGGCGGTCGTGCACGGCGCGCCGCTGATTCTCACCGTGGCGCCCCACGTGGTGGAGGCTGCGGCAGAGGTCGAGGTCACCGAGCTCGAGGCCGGCGCCGACGCGGACGTCCAGGTGCGCGAACGCGTGCGCGCCGACGGCGGCGGCGTCTCGCTGGCCGACGCCAGCGTGGTCGTCTCCGGCGGGCGTGGCGTCGGCTCCGCCGAGGGCTTCGCGGTGATCGAGGAGCTGGCCGAGTTGCTGGGCGCTGCCGTGGGTTGCTCGCGAGCGGTGACCATGGCGGGCTGGCGGCCGCACACCGACCAGGTCGGGCAGACCGGAACGAAGATCGCTCCTGACATCTACATCGCCTGCGGGATCAGCGGGGCCACCCAGCACATGGCGGGGGCCAAGGGGGCCAAGAAATTGCTGGCCATCAACCCGGACGCGGAGGCGTCGATCTTCACCAGCGCCGACTACGCGGTGATCGGCGACCTGCACGAGGTGGTGCCGGCGATCTCCAACGAGATCAGGAAGACGAGGGGCTCATAGCCTCCCTGGCCGCCGGTCTGGTGCTCGCCGGGGCGATCATCGTTAGCGGCGCGCTGTTCGCAACACGGATCGCCTTCCTCTGGACACTGATCCGGGCGGCGCCGGCGGTGGATCGGCCTCGCGAGATCCCGCGCCGGCTCCGCAACGAGGCCACGATCGTCCTCGGACAGCGCAAGCTGCTTCAGCGTGCGGCTCCGGGTCTCGCTCACGCCTTCATCTTCTGGGGCTTCCTGGTGCTGCTGCCGTCGATTCTGATCGCCATGATCGGCGCCGTAGACAAGCACGCGACGCTGCCGTGGCTCGGGCACCAGGGGTGGTACGCGCTCTTGCAGGACATCTTCGCCGTGCTCGTGCTCATCGGTGTGGTGGCGGCGCTCTGGATTCGCAAGGTGCAGCGTCCGGAGCGCTTCCGCGGCAGTCACCTCGGCGAGGCGGATCTGATCCTCGCCCTGATCGCCACCGTCGCCGCGACGCTACTGCTCTGGCACGCCACCCGCATCGCGCTCGGACTGAACGAATGGCCGAGGGCGTGGGCGCCGGTGTCGAATGCCCTGTCTCACCTCTTCGCTCGTGACGCGGCGACCCGGATCCTCGAGCGCGTGTTCGTCTGGGCGCACGTCCTCACGATCCTCGCCTTCCTGGCCTATCTCCCCCGCTCCAAGCACCTGCACATCTTCACCGCCGCAATCAACGTCTGGCTCGGGCGGACCCGCTCCCGGGGAAGGCTCGAGCCGCTCCACTTCGAGGACCCTGACGTCCCGGAGGAGGATCTCCGCTTCGGAGCCGGGACGATCGCCGACCTCAACGTCAAGGAGTTGTTGGACACCTTCACCTGTACGGAGTGCGGACGCTGCCAGGACGCGTGTCCGGCGTATGCCACGGGCAAGGTTCTCTCTCCGAAGCTCGTGATCATGGGACTCCGGGATCAGGTGCTGGCCCAGGATTCCGGACCGCTGGTGCCGGCTGCCGTACCCGAGGAATCGGTCTGGGACTGCGTGACCTGCGGCGCTTGCGTCCAGGCCTGCCCGGTCTCGATCGAGCACATCGACCACATCGTCGATCTGCGGCGCCACCTGGTCATGGTCGACGCGAGCTTCCCCTCCGAGGCCGAGCCGATGCTGCGTGACATCGAGCGCGCGTCAAACCCCTGGGGCCGGGCGCAATCCGAACGGGCTGACTGGGCCACCCCCCTCGGGGTCAGGGTGCTCGAGCCCGGCGACCCCGCCCCCGAGTACATCTACTGGGTCGGGTGTGCGGCGTCGTTCGATGAGCGCGCGCAGCGGAGCGCGGTCTCGCTGGCCAAGCTGCTGCAGGCCGCGGAGGTCGACTTCGCCATCCTGGGCCCACGGGAGAGCTGCACGGGCGACCCGGCACGCCGCATCGGCAACGAATACGTGTTCCAGGCCTTTGCCGAGCAGAACGTGGAGGTACTGACCGACGCGGGCGTCCAGAAGGTCGTGACGGCGTGCCCGCACTGCTTCAACACCCTGGCCAACGAGTACCCGGATTTCGGCGCGCACCTCGACGTGGTCCACCACACGGAGCTTCTCGCCGAGCTCGTGCGTGAGGGCCGCCTGGCTCCGCAGGGGGCCGGTGGGACGATCACCTACCACGACTCCTGCTATCTGGCGCGGCACAACGACGTGCTCGAGGCCCCGCGAGAGCTCGTGGCGGCGGTCGGCACTCCGGTGGAGATGGAGCGGTCAGGGCGGCAGACCTTCTGCTGCGGTGCCGGCGGCGCTCACATGTGGATGGAGGAGCGGGCACAGCCGATCAACGTCGAGCGGGTCAGACAGGCCGGGGCGACGGGCGCTGAGACCCTGGCCGTGGCCTGCCCGTTCTGCACGGTGATGCTCGACGACGGGGTGCAGGACAGCGACTCCGCACTGCGGGTGGCCGACGTCGCCACGCTGCTGGCCGAGGCGGTCGAGGGTCAGACCGACGGCCGGCCCTGATCCAGAGTTCCAAGCCGAGTTCGACCGGCTGCCGCCGGCACCGGCCTCGGTTCACACGCTCCGGCGCCGCGGCCGCCTCATCCGCTACATCGACCTCGGAGAGACGAGCTGGCGACCGATGCTCTTCCTCGGGGGCTTCGCGACCAGCGTGCGCGCCTTCGAGCTGACCGAGTTCGCCCGGACCACACGACGGCGACTGCACCTACGGACGATCAGCGTGGAGCGAAACGGCTTCGGTGCCACGCCCCTCGACACGACGCTCGGCATTGACGACGCCGTCGAGGACATGCTCACGGTCCTCGACCTGCTCGGGCTCGATCGCGTCGTGGTCGTGGCTTTCTCGGGTGGCGGCCCGTTCGCCGCGGCGTTCGCGGCACGGGTGCCCGAGCGGGTGATCTCGCTGCACCTGGCCGCCGCGGCGGCCGGCTCGCTGATCGCCGAGAGCCCGGGGGCGGCGGCGCTGGCTCAGCAGACAGCCGCCTTCGCCGCCGACCCGGCCGCGCTGTGGCGCTTCCCCGATGACAGCCCCGTGCACCAGATCCCCGGCTTCGACAGAGCCGCGGCAGCCGAGGGAGAGCGCGCCCTGGCCCCGGGGGGAGACGGCGCGGCCGCGATGGCGCACGAATGGCGGCTGCTCTGCCGGGCGCCCCCGCCGCGGCTGGGCCACCTCCGGGCCCCCGCCTACCTCTACCACGGCACCCGCGACACCACGGTCCCACCCGCTCACACGCAGGCTTGGCACGCGACGCTCGGAGGTCCCGTGACGCTGCGTCTCTACGACGGCGAGGCGCACGACGTTCAGTACCGGCATTGGGATCAGATCCTCGTCGACGCCGCCGGGCGCGGGTCACAGACCCTGATCTGCGCGCAGAAGGCGGTGCTGGTCTCGGCCGATGAGGCCGAGGAGGCGGCGCGCGGCCAGGCCACGTTCGGCCTCTGCGCCTGGCGCCCCTCGCCCGCTCAGAGATAGCCCGATCGGCCGCCGGTCGCCCCGGTAGATTCGCCTCCCGTGCAGACCGGCGGCACTGCACACCGGACACAGGTGATCGCCCATCGCGGCGACTGGAGCGAGTTCCCGGAGAACAGCCTCGAGTCGTTCGAGCGCGCGATACAGGTCGGCGCCGACATGATCGAGCTCGACCTTCGCCGGACGGCCGACGGCCACCTGATCGCCTACCACGATGCTGCCGTCAAGGGGATTCCGATCGCCCGCCTGCGCCACGGCGCACTGCGTGCCAAGGGCGGCGCCTCGAGGCCGCCGCTGCTGGCGGAGGTGGTCGCGCAGCTGGCGGGGCGCATCGCGCTGAACCTCGAGTTCAAGGAGCGAGGTTGCGTGGCCGAGGCGGCGATGCTTCTGCGGCGCGCGAAGGTCGAGCAATGCCTCATCACCTCGTTCCTCGACGATGTCCTGCGTGAGGCCAAGGCCCAGGCGCCGCAGTTCCCCACCGGGCTCGTGGTGGACGGCAGCACGACCATCTCCCCCGTCACCCGGGCTCGGCGCCTGGGAGCCGATTGCGTTGTCGTCGAACTCCGGCGGGCTGATGTCGCCACGCTGGGCGCTGCTGCGGCGGCCGATCTGCCCTGCCTGGTCTGGACAGTGAACGACTCGGCGACGATCGATCGGTGCCTGCGTGACCCCGCGGTGGTGGGTGTGATCACCGATCGGCCCGCGCTCGCCATCGAGCGCCGAGCCCGGCTCAGCGAGCAAACTGGTCCCTGAGCGCGGCGCTCAGGGCGCGGGCGGCCTGAGCCAGATGACGCCGACGGGGATGGCAGAGCGCCACCACTCGAGGTGTGAGGATGTCGGGTGGCGCGAGCCACGTGAGCGCCGGGTCAACCGCACGGCGCGCCGCGAGTCGCCCGATGCAGGCGTGACCGAGACCGGCCGCGACCAAGCGCTGTAGCGCCAGGTTGTCGTCGGTCCTGTAGACGACCTTCGGCGTGATGCCGCGCTTTCGCCACGCCGCCTCCAGCTCGCCCTGAATCGGCCAGCGTGAGGTCCACGCCACGACGTCGGCCCCGTCGAGCAGGTCGAAGCTCGGCCGCTCGGCGGCGGCCATCTCGCTGTCGCGGTGGGTCAAGATCACCCACGGGTCTTCAAACAGCCGAACCACCTCGATTCGATCGTCGGGCTCCTGATTCATCGTCAGGGCCAGATCGAGTCGGCCCTGGGCGACCCAGTCCACCAGCCTCGGGTCCTCCGCGGTATCGATCAGGGCCACCTCGACGCCGGGCCATTCCTCGCGCAGCGCCCTGAGGGCGGTCGGGAGCAGCTCGGCGGCCGCGGTCTGGAAGACCCCGACGCGGAGGAGCGTCCGCTCGCCGCGTTGCGTCGCCTGCACGCTCGCGTCGAGCGCGTCCAGCTCGGCCAAGACGCGCCGGGCGTGCACGTAAGCGGCTTCGCCGGCCGGCGTTAGCGACACCTGCCCCCGCCCCCCGGGGCGCGTGAACAGGGCCGCTCCCACTGCCCGCTCGAGCTCCGCGATCTGGTGCGACACCGCCGACTGCGTGTATCCGAGCTCGGCCGCAGCGGCCCGAAACGACCCGGAGTCGGACACCGCGATCAGAGCGCGCAGTCCCCGGAGGTCAGGCTGTTTTTCAATCGACCCCGCTGATTGTTCTACGCTCATAAGTTCATGTTGTGACCAACGACTTGCATCCTATTCTGAATGTGTGGGCAGGTGGGCTCAACAACACATTCGCAGCCGGGGATCGAGTCTGAGCGGCTCGATTCTCATCCCGCTGCTGCATGCCGTCTTCTTCATCGCCGCGGCCACGCAGACGGCGCTCGTCCCGTTGCTGCCGCGTATCTCTCACGACTACGCCCTCGCGCCCTCGGCAACCGGGCTGCTCCTGGCCGCCCCGGGGCTGGCGACGCTCGCCGTCTCGATGCCCGCGGGCCTGGTCGCCGATCGCCTCGGCGCCCGGCGCGTGACGATCGCGGCGACGGCTCTCATGTGCCTGGCCGCGCTGGCCCAGGCGGCCCCCTCCTACCCCGCGCTGCTCGCCGGGCGACTCGCCTTCGGATTCGCCTTCGGGATCCTCTGGACCACCGGTGTCACGTGGATGTCACGCTCACATGAGGAATCGGGCTCGCCGCGCCTGGGCGCCGTGGCCACCAGCGCCGCCGTCGGGATGGTCGCCGGCCCCGCCATCGGCGGGGCCATCGCCGACCAGTTCGGCCTCGGGGCGCCGTTTCTGTTCGTCGGCCTGCTGGCTGCGCTGCTCACGATCGCGCTCCAGCGGCAGACGGCGCCGAGGCCGACGGCAGGCGCGACGCCCGGCCGCGATTCGCTTCGCAACTTCGCGCGCGTAGCGCCGAGGCAACCGGCGATGGTTAGCGCGGCGCTGGCCCTCGCGGTGGCGGGCGCCGTCGGGGGCGTCGCGCAGCTCCTCGTCCCCCTTCAGCTGCATCACGCCGGCTTCAGCGCCGGTGGCACCGGGCTCGCCTTCTCGGCCGCCGCCGGCCTCTACATCGGCGTCAGCGCCGTCGTGCTGAGGATGGGCCGGCGGGCGACCACGGTTCGCTCGACGGCGCTCGGCGCGCTCGGGCTCGCCCTCTCGCTGCTGCCGGCGGTCTTCGGTCTCGGACCGGTCGGACTGGTCGGAGTGCTGCTGCTCTCGACCGCACCCCGGGCTCTCGTCAGCACGGTGTCCTATCCCCTGGCCACCGAAGCCGCCGCCGGGGCGGAGCTTGGAGATGGCATCGCCATCGGGGTACTCAACGGCACGTGGGCCGTCGGGCTCGTACTCGCCCCCCTCATCGCCGGCGCGATCGATCAGCTCGCGGGGCCGCGGCCCGCGTATCTGACCGCCGTGGTTCCGGGTGTGCTCGTCGCGCTCTGGCTGCTGCTGAGCGCCCACGCCGCGGGTGGGTCGCGCCGCCGAGGTGAGCTGGCCGCCGCGTCGGCCTGACCCGCTCGGCTCCAGCTGCCAGGAGCCTCAGCTCGCCTCGAGCCGAGCGCGGCGCTGGAGCTCGTAGAGGTCGGCCTTGGTGCGCACGTACCGGGTCGAAGCATCCACCACGGGCTGGTAGTCCCAGGAGGTCACTTCCCCTTCGGCCAGAGCGCGGGCGACCAGCTGGCGCTCGCGCTGGCTGGCCAGGACTCGCCGTTCTATGTCGGCCAGGTCGAGCCGGGCCGCCAGGCCCGCTCTCAGCCGATCCAGCTCCGGTTGGCTTTCCGGGCGACCAGCGAGATTCGTCAGCTCCTTCGGATCGGTTTCGAGGTCATACAGGAGATCCGGATCCTCGCCGCACACGATGAGCTTGTGGCGGCCGACCCGGATCATCGCCGCGGGGGCGTTGACGCCCTCGGCGTGGTATTCGCAAACCACAGCCCGCGCTGCGCAGTCAGCTCCCCCGCGGAGCAGCGGCAGCAGGCTCTGCCCGTCGAGCCCGGCATCGTCGGCCCGACCCGGGCCACCGGCGAGCTCGAGGATGGTCGAGGCCAGGTCGAGCAGCGACACCGGGGCCGCGACACGCGCACCCGCCAAGGCCCCCGGTGCGCGCACGATCAGCGGCACCCGAGCCGACGGCTCGTGGAACGACATCTTGTACCAGAGCCCGCGCTCACCCAACAGCTCACCGTGGTCCGCCGTGAATGCGACCACGGTGTTGTCATCGAGGCCTGACTCCCGCAGGGCCTCGAGAACGGCTCCGATCCGCTCATCGACGTAGCTGATGGCCGCGAAGTAAGCATGACGGACGTGGCGCAGCTGATCCTCGCTCAGCCCCACCTCGTCCACGCCCGCCATCGCGCGCAGGCGCCGGCTGTGAGGGTCGACCTCCGCGAGCGGGACGAGCGGCACGCGCGGAAGCTCGATCCGCGCGGGGTCGTAGAGGTTCCAGTAGCGCGCTGGGATCTCCCACGGGTCGTGCGGATTGCTGAACGACACGACGAGTAGAAACGGCCGCGCGTCGCGCTCGCGCGCCAGCTGGTGCAGCTCGCGCACGGCCTCGAAGGCGACCTCGTCGTCGTAGTCGGTCTGCATGCTGGCGATCGCCCGCGCCGGCGTCAGCACGCTCTCCATCGTGTGGTACCAGGGCAGGCGGTCGCTGACCGCGCGCGTCCAATCCGGCGTCCAGTCGAGGCTCGCGGGGTAGATGTCCGTCGTCAGCCGCCGCTCGAAGCCGTGCAGCTGGTCGGGCCCTACGAAATGCATCTTGCCCGCCAGAGAAGTGTGGTATCCGGCTAGGCGCAGGTGGTGCGCGAGGGTCGGGACCGATGCCGGGAGCTCAGCAGCGTTGTCGAAGACCCCGATCCTCGACGCCCGGCGGCCGGTGAGCATCGCCGCCCGTGACGGGGCGCATAGCGGCGATGGGCAGTATGCGCTCTCGAAGGTGACGCCGTCGGCGGCCAGCCCGCTCAGGTACGGCGCGTGAACGATCTCGTGGCCATAGACGGGCAGCCATTCGGCCGCCAGCTGGTCGGCCATGACGATCACCACATTGGGTGCGCGCGCGGTCACGGGTCAGAGCCGGCTGAGCTGGCGTTGGGCCTGCTCCAGCCACGCTGCGCATGGTTCGACGCCCCAGCCCGGCCCCTCCGGAATCGCCACTGCGCCGTCCCGGACGACCAGCGCCGGCTCGAAGAGCCCCTCCTGCCAGGGGTAGTAGTCGTTCGGCTCGATCGAGAATTCCATGTATGGCCCCGCGTTGGGAATCGCGCCCATCAGATGCAGCGTAAACACGGTGACCATCGACAAATTGGCCGAGTGCGGCGTACAGACGAGCCCGGCCGCCGCCGCCATCTCGGCCACCTGAAGGGTCCGGGTGATTCCCCCCAGATAGCAGACATCGGGCTGCACGACATCGACCGCCGGTAGCCCGATGATCCGTCGCCACTGCGAGAGTAGGCAGTCCTGCTCGCCGCCCGCGACGTCCAGCTCCAGGGCCTGGGTCACCTCGGCCGTCCAATCGAGCTCCCAGTAGGGACAAGGCTCCTCGAAATGGCGCACCCCATTGTCCTCGAGGAACTTGCCCACCTCGATTGCCTTCTGTGGCGTGTAGCAGCTGTTGGCATCCACGAGCAGTACCGCGTCCTCGCCGAGCGCGGTGCGCACCTCGCGCACGACGGCCTCGGTGCGACCCGGCCACTCGTCCTGGTCGTGGCCGAGCTCGCGTCCGATCCGGAACTTGAAGGCGCGAAAGCCATCCCGTTCCCGCAGGCCGGCCAGCCGTAGTGCCTCGTCCTGGGGACGAATATCGCGGCGCATGCTCGAGGCATAGACGGGGAACGGCCGCGGCCTCCCGCCGAGCAGCTCGCACACGCTCAGCCCGCGGCGTTTGCCGCGCAGATCCCACAGCGCCGTGTCCAGTCCGCCGATGGCGCGGGCCAGATAGGCGCCGGGAAACTTGTGCTCGAGCTCGGGCAGCCGCGCCACCAGACCCTCGATCTCCTCCGCGTCGCAGCCGAGGGCGTGCGGTGCGATTTGCCGGTGCAGCACCGCCGCGGTGATGTCGGCGTGGTAGGGCGAGAGCTGACCCCAACCCTCCGCTCCGTCATCCGCGCGCACGCGAACGAAGGCGACGAACTCGTTGGCGTACGTCTCGATCTCGGCGATCTGCATCGCCGCTATGTCGTCCGCGGCTATGCCGTGAAGCCCATCTGCTTGAACGCCGGAGCCAGGAGGAACGTCGCCTGGACGCCCGCGGGGACCCCGGCCAGCTTCGCGCTGTAGGCGCCGATGTAGTTCGAGAAGTACTGGATGATGTAGCCACCCTCGTTGTACTCGAGCATCTGAGCCTCCTGGAGCAGCTCGGTGCGCTTGGTCTGGTCGACCTCGGCCCGCGCCTGCGAGATCAGGCTGAGGAACTTCTGGGAGGTTGCATCCTTCCCCATCGCCCAGTGACACTCGTTGAAGGGCGAGTTCGGAAGGCTCCCCTGCGCCACCTGGGAGAGGTAGCGCCGCGGGCCCCAGAAGTCCTGCGCGAACGTCCACTTGAGGTAGTTCGGGCCATAGAAGGTCCCGGAGTCGACCTGACGCAGGTTGACCGTGACCCCCGCGCCTTTGGCCTCCTGCGCGAACACCTGCGCCGCCTGTGGAATCCCCTGGAAGACCGGGGCGGTGACGAGCTCGACGGTGAGCCCGTCGTGGCCGGCCGCCTTGAGCAGCGACTTCGCCTGCGCCAGATCCTGGTGGCGCTGCGCCACTGAGCTCAGGTACGCCGGGTCATAGCGACCGTAGAGGTCGTTGGCGACCGACCCTGAGCCGCTCAGGACCTGCTCGACCATCTGTGGCCTGTTCACCATCAGTCGGAACGCCTGGCGCACGCGAACGTCGTTGAACGGCGCCTGGTCGATCCGCATCGTGAACGGCTGCCAGGAGCCGCTCGGGTTGTTGATCAGCTTGAACGACGAGCTGCTCTGTATCTGTCCTAGCTCCCCCGTGGGCAGCGTGTCGGCCAGGTCGATCTGCCCTCCGAGCAGCGCGTTGACGCGCGCCGTGTCGTCGGTGAAGTCGATGATCACGAGCTTGTCGGTCTTCGGCAGGCCGGTCTGCCAGTAGTGCGGGAACTTGGTGAACACGCTCTGCTGGCCGGGGGTGAAGCTCTGGTACTGGAACGCCGCCGTTCCCACCGGCTTCTTCGGGTCATAGCCGACTGGGACGATCGTGTTGAAGTACTGCGCGAGGTCGTCCAGGAAGGCCGAGTTCTTGATCGTCAGCGGCACCCGCACGGTCCGCGAATCGAGCTTCTTGAGCCCGCCAAGGTTCACGTAGCCGATCGATGCGGCTCCGGTTCCCGGGTTCTTCGGGTTGATGATCCGCTTGAGCGAGAAGATCACGTCATCGGCGGAGAGCGTCTTGCCGTTGTGGAACTCGACTCCCTGGCGCACGCGGATGTCCCAGACGCCGGCATTCCCATTGACCGGCGTGATCGACTCGGCCAGCACCATCTCGACGCCCTTGAAATCCGCCGTCGGCTGCGCCAGCGGTTCGTAGAGGCTGGAGATGCGGACGATGTCGGTGTCGGCCGTCGCGGTATGGGCGTCGATCGTGTCCTTGGCCCCACCGCCGGTGGCCCCGATGCGCAGAGTCCCGCCCGGCTTGATGGCTCCCGACGACGTCGTTGCCTGCGTCGAGCTCGAGCTCGAGGGCGACGAGCCGCCGCACGCCGCCAGCACGCCGCTGCTCACCAGCAGAGCCGATCCCGCCGCAGCTCGCTGCAGCAGCTCCGCCCGGGTCAGGCCCTCCCGGTTCTGTTCATCTGTGGACACGTCCCTCTCCTCTCTCCATCTCTCTCCTGCGTTTACGAAAACACCACCACCTGGCGGGCCTCGGTGCCCGTGCGCATCCGTTCGAACCCTTCGTCGAGCTGGGTCAGCTCGAGGCGTCGAGTGATCAGCTCGTCAAGCAGAAGCTCACCATCCAGGTACAGGCCGACGAGTCTGGGGACATCCCGGCGGGGGGCCCCCGAGCCCAGGTAGCACCCGGTGATCCGCTTCTCCTCGATCAACGGGTCGGCGTCGATCGTGAGCTTGGCGCCGGACGCCAGAACGCCTACGATCACGAGTTGGCCGCGGGGGGCGAGCGACGCCCAGGCTTGATCGATGGTCTCCTGCCGGCCGACCGCCTCGAAGGCGTGGTCGACGCCGCCCTCCGAGACGCGACGGACCGCCACCGCCGGGTCCTCGACGCTCGCGTCGACGGCGTCGGTAGCCCCAAGCGCCCGCGCCAGGGCGAGCTTTTCCGGCTGGACATCAACGGCGACGATCTGCGCGGCACCTGCCACGCGGGCCGCCTGAACGGCACTGAGGCCGACCCCGCCACACCCGAAGACGGCGACCCGCGACCCGGGCTCGAGGCCCGCCGTGTGGCGAACCGCGCCAAACCCGGTGAGCACGCCGCAGCCGATCAGCGCGGCGCGATCCAACGGCATCGCGGGATCGATGACCACCACCGCCGACTCGGGGACGACGGCGTATTCCGCGAACGATGAGACGGCCAGGAAATGATTCAGTGGCTCACCGCCGAGGCTCAGCCGACGCGATCCGTCGAGCAGCGCGCCGTCGCGCATCGCCGCCGCCGCCGTCTCGCAGAAGTTCGGCCGCCCGCTGCTGCACGCCCTGCAGCGTCCGCACGAGGGGAGGATGGTGATGACGACGTGATCGCCGACACGGATGCTTTCCACGCCCTCACCCACCTCCTCCACGACCCCTGCGGCCTCGTGCCCCAGGATCGCCGGGAACGGCACGAGCGTCCGCTTCCCATCTACGGCGTTCAGATCGCTGCCGCACAGCCCGCTGGCGGCGACGCGGACGAGCACCTCGTTGCTCCGCGGCGGTTCGAGCTCGACTTCGGTGACCTCAAATCCTCGCCGGGGACCGGGCAGAACCGCCCCACGCACCCTCATGTGCCGCCGGTGGCCGGACACGCGGCGCACTATAAACAAAGTTTGACACTGTCGCCAGCCGGTAGTAGGTTGTCGACAACCTTGGGTGAGGAGAGCACTTGGGGACTGAGCGTCGTATCGCGACGCTCGACCACCGATCAGGTCCTGCACGAGCTCCGGACCGCGATTCTCACCGGGCGCATTCCGCCCGAGGAGCCGCTGCCCGAGACGGCGCTGGCCCGGACGTTCGGAACCGGGCGCAGCGCCATCCGCGAGGCCCTGCGCCACCTCGCCCAGGAGGGTCTCGTGGTGACCGAGATCAACCGCGGGGCCCGCGTGCGCGGGATCGAGGTCAGCGACGTCATCGATGTGTATCGAGCCAGGATGGCGATCGAGGCGGCCGCGATGTCCGCCGTGCAGGAAAGCCGCCATGAGGTGGAGCTGACAGCGCTTCGTGAGGCTCAGCAGCGGATTCGTGACGCATCGCCACCCGACGTCAGAGAGGCTCCCTCCCCCATGCTGATCGCGGCCGACATCGACTTCCATCGGGCGCTCGTCGCCCTCGCCGGGAGCCCTCGGCTCAGCCGGGCGCACGAGCCGTTGGCGGCCGAGTCACAGATGCTTCTCAACTGGCACCCGGTTTACCGGCTGTCGGACTACGTCGCCGATCATCAGGAGCTCTTGGATGCTGTCGAGGCGCGGGACCCTAGGGCCCCCGAGCTGGTGCGCAAGCACCTCCAGCTCTCGGCAGATCTGATCGTTGGGGAAGCGACGGACAGGCATGCGCTCGTCACGCAGCCTGAGGCGACAGGCAACGGCGGGCGACGCCGCCGACAACCACCGAAGGAGGCGCAGCCATGAGTCGATTCCTCGCCAGACGGATCGTGCTCGGGGCCTTGACGCTGCTACTCGTCTCGATCGTCGTGTTCGCAGCGACACAGGCCCTGCCCGGAAACGCGGCCACCGCGATCCTGGGCCGGAACGCGACCCCCGAGCGTGTGGCGGCGCTGACCCGGCAGCTACACCTGAACCAGTCGGCGTTCGCGCAGTACACCCATTGGCTCGGCCACATCTTCGCCGGCAACCTCGGGATCTCGGCCGCGACCCAGCAGCCCGTCACCCACTACATCGGGAGTCGACTCGCCAATTCGGCCTTCCTGGTGCTCGTATCGGCGCTGGTCGCGATCCCGCTCTCGATCGTGCTCGGCGTCTGGATGGCCGTCCGTCGCGACAAGGCGGCTGACCACGTGCTCTCGGTGGGAACCCTCGGGTTGGCCGCGCTGCCTGAATTCGTGATCGGGATCGCCCTCGTGCTGATCTTCGGCACCAACCTCTCCCACGTGCTCCCGGCGGTCTCGCTGATACCACCTGGAGAGCATGCGTGGAACGTGCCCAAGGTCGTGATCCTGCCTGCGGCGACGCTGATCCTCGCCGTGACGCCGTATATCAGCCGGATCATGCGGGCCTCGATGGTGGAGGTGCTGGAAAGCGACTACGTGACCATGGCCCGGCTGAAGGGGCTGCCCAACCGGAAGGTCATCTGGCGCCACGCCGTGCCCAACGCGATCGTCCCGGCCATCCAGGTCTCCGCGCTCCAGCTCGCCTACATGGCCGGCGGTGTGGTCGTGGTCGAGTTCGTGTTCTCATATCCCGGAATCGGATCGGCTCTCGTCGATGCGGTGGGCAACCGCGACGTGCCCGTGGTCCAGGCCCTGGCGCTGATCATCGCGGCGGTCTACGTCGTCGTGAACCTGGGGGCCGACGTCATCACGATCCTCGTGACACCGCGACTGAGGACGGCGGGACGATGAGCACCTCCGTTCTCACTCCAGAGCCGGTCCCAGTTCCCCAGCCAGCCCCGGCAATGCGCCAGCGCCAGTGGACGGTGCTGTTGCGCGGGACCCTGCGCCAATGGCGGGCGCGGATTGGACTCACCCTGTTCCTCGCGATGGTGCTCATCGCCCTGGTCGGACCGGCGATCGCGCCCTCTTCGCCGACGGCGTTCGTCACGGCGCCGAACGCGTCGGCCTCGTTGCACGGGCCGTTCGGCGGAGACTCCCTGGGTCGAGACGTTTGGAGCCGCTTCCTGAACGGGGGGCGCAGCGTGCTGGGGATGTCGCTGGCCGCGACCATCATCGGCGTCGGGCTCGGGCTCGTGATCGGATTGACGGCGGCCTACCGCAAGGGCTGGGTGGACGAGGTCCTGATGCGGATCTCCGACGTATTCATGGCCTTCCCGCAGATCGTGCTCGCGCTGCTGTTGGTCACCGCGTTCGGCCCAAGCGTGGGTCTGATCATCCTGATCGTCGGGATCTCGCACGCGCCACGCGTCGCCCGCGTGATCCGCGGCGCGGCCCAACAGGTCGTCGAACGGGACTTCGTCAAGGCCGCGGAGGCGGTTGGCGAGCCGCGCAGTCGGATCATCTTCAGCGAGCTGCTGCCCAATGTAATCAGTCCGCTGATGGTCGAGTTCGGTCTGCGCCTGACGTACTCGATCGGCCTGATCGCGGCCCTGAACTTCATCGGTGACGGCATCCAGCCCCCGGCTTCGGACTGGGGGCTGATGATCAACGAGAACCGTTTGGCCGTGGCCTTCCAGCCGTGGGGAGTCGTGCTGCCGGTCATCGCCATAGCGCTGCTCACGATCGGGACCAACCTGCTGACCGATGGCTTCGCTCGCGCTGTCATCGGCCTGGAACGAGGAGAGTGACGATGGCGGTTACGGAGCAAACCAGTGCTGTTTCGGTTCGCGATCTCAAGATCGACCTGGTCCTGACGGGCGCCGACATCGTCGATCAGATCGTGCTCGAGGTTCACCCTGGCGAGGTCCTCGGGCTCGTCGGAGAGTCGGGGTCGGGAAAGACGACGGTTGGGATGGCGCTGATGGGTTACACGCGCCCGGGTGGCCGGGTGACCGGGGGCGAGATCCTGATCGACGGGCAGCTGCTCTCCGCCATGTCGACCGGCGAGCTGCGGCGCCTGCGCGGCGGCACGGTGTCCTACATCCCGCAGGATCCGGGCACCGCGCTCAACCCCGCCCTGCGCATCGGACTTCAGCTCTCGGAGATGCTCGACGTTCACACGCCCGGTACCTCGGAGGACGAGCGGCAAGCCCGCGTGCGGGAGACGCTCGACGAGGTGGCGCTGCCCTCCGACGACGCGTTCCTCCGGCGCTATCCACATCAGCTCTCAGGCGGGCAGCAGCAGCGTGTCGCGATCGCCATGGCCTTCGCCTGCCGCCCCCATGTGATCGTGTGCGACGAGCCCACGACCGGCCTCGACGTGACGACGCAGGCCCGTGTACTGGAGACGATCCGTGATCTCTGCCACAGCCACCGCGTCGCCGCCGTCTACGTCAGCCATGATCTCGCTGTCGTGGCCGAGCTCGCTGACCAGGTGGCGGTCATGTACTCAGGGCGGATCGTCGAGCGGGGGCCGCGTGAGGTCATCTTTTCGCAGGCACGCCACCCCTACACGCGGCGGCTGCTGCGCGCCGTCCCGGACCTCGAGGGTAAGCGGGCCGTGGTCGGGATCGGCGGTCGTGCCCCGCTGCCTGGCGACCGACCGGAGGGCTGCTTCTTCGCGCCGCGATGCGATCTCGCGGTCGCTCAGTGCCATGAACAGTTCCCTGGGCCGACGACGTTTGAGGCCGGCCACATTGTTCATTGCTACCGCGCCGAGGATGCTCCGAACGAGCTTCCCACGACAGGCTCCCTGGCACCGCCGGCGGAAGTCGGCGACGCTGTGCTGGCGGTGGAGAACCTCAACGGGCTCTACGGATCCAAGCAGGTGCTGTTCGACATCGACGTCCTCGTACGACGCAACGAGTGCGTGGCCCTCGTCGGCGAGTCCGGCAGCGGCAAGACGACTCTGGCACGATGCATAGCCGGCCTCCACAGCAGCTACACGGGCGACATCAAGCTCGGCGGCGAGCGCCTGGCCGAGAGCGCCCGGCGGCGCAGCCGGGAGGCGCGCAAGCAGATCCAGTACGTGTTTCAGAACCCGTACGCGTCGCTGAACCCCCGCCGGACTGTCGGCCAGACGATCGCCCGCCAGCTCCAGTTGTTCTACTCCGTCAGCCGACGGGAGGCCGCGCAGCGCGTCTCCGACCTGCTCGAACGCGTGGCGCTGTCATCCGCGGCGGCCAACCGCTACCCGGATCAGCTCTCCGGCGGCGAGCGCCAACGGGTCGCTATCGCTCGCGCGCTCGCGGCCGAGCCGTCCCTGATGGTGTGCGACGAGATCACCTCCGCGCTGGATGTCTCGGTCCAAGCGGCGATCGTCGAGCTCCTGCGCGATCTGCGAATTCAGACCGGCCTAAGCATGCTCTTCATCACCCACAACCTGGCCCTGATCCGGACGATCGCCGACCGCGTGGTGGTCATGACCGAGGGCCGCATCGTCGAGTCAGGCGACACCCTCGAGGTGTTCACCGCCCCGCGCGCGGACTACACCCGGAAGTTGCTCGCCAACACGCCGACGATCGAGGCCGCTCTGCAGCGCGGAACCCCGGTGGCGGCTTCGCCTGGCGCACCGGCGACACCCTAGATAGTGCTCGGCGAGGTCTTCGTCACGTGCGCCGTAACCGGCGCCGGGGACACCGTGGCGATGAGCGATCGCGTTCCGGTGGCGCCCGAACAGATCGCCGCTGCCGCGCTCGATGCCGCGCGCGCCGGCGCGGCCGTCGTCCACATCCACGTTCGCGATCCGGCCACGGGGCGCGGGGCCCGGGATCCCAATCTCTATCGAGAGGTCGTGGAGCGAATCCGCTCCAGCGAGGTTGACGTCGTGCTCAATCTCACGGCGGGAATGGGCGGCGACCTCGTCCTCGGCGGAGATACCGCGCCCCTCCCCCCTGATCCTGACGCCACCGACATGGCGGGGGCGGCCGAGCGGTTGGCTCACGTCGAGGAGCTGCGGCCCGAGATCTGCACGCTGGACTGCGGAACGATGAACTTCGCCGCCGGGGGCGATTACATCATGGTCAACACGCCCGCGATGCTGCGGGCGATGGCCCGCCGCGTACAGGAGCTCGGGGTCCGCCCCGAGCTCGAGGTATTCGACACCGGCCAGCTCGTGTTCGTGCATGAGCTGATCCGCGAGGGCCTGATCGACGACCCGCCCCTGATCCAACTGTGCATGGGTATCCCCTACGGCGCGCCGCATGATCTGCCCACGCTGCTTGCCATGGTGGCTCGACTCCCGCCGAGAACGGTCTTCTCGACCTTCGGGATCGGCCGCATGCAGCTGCCCTTCGCGGCGCTCGCCCCGCTGATCGGCGCGAATGTCAGGGTCGGGCTTGAGGACAATCTGTACCTGGCCAAGGGTCAGCTGGCCACCAACGCCGAGCTCGTTGAGCGCGCGGTCCTCCTGCTCGGCGCCATGAACGTGAGGGTGCTGCCGCCGGCGGAGGTGCGCGAGAAGCTCGCGCTGCGCCCTCGTGGCTGAGAAGCCGCGAGCGGTCGCCTTGCTCGGGGGCGGGGTGATCGGCGGAGGCTGGGCGGCCCGCCTGCTGCTCAACGGAGTCGACGTCCGGCTCTATGACCCGGATGAGCGAGCGAGACCCCGGATCGCCGAAATCCTCGCCGGTGCGCGTCGCGCCTACGGCCGCTTGACGCTCGTGCCGCTTCCCCCCGAGGGGCGCATGACCTTCGCCGCTTCGCTTGAGGAGGCGGTGGCAGGCGCGGACCTGGTGCAAGAGTCGGTCCCCGAACGCGTCGAGCTGAAGCAGCGGCTGCTCGCCGCCGCCAGCCAGGCGGCTCCGCCCGAGACGCTGATCTGCTCCTCAACCTCAGGCTTGAGGCCCTCCCTCCTGCAGGCCCAGATGCGACACCCGGAACGGATGCTCGTCGCGCACCCCTTCAACCCGGTCTACCTGGTTCCGCTGGTCGAGCTCTGCGGAGGCGATCGCACGAGCCCCGATTCGGTCGCACGCGCTGACGCGACGTACCGCGCGCTCGGGATGCATCCGGTGGCGCTCAGGCACGAGATCGACGGCTTCCTGGCCGACCGCCTGCTGGAGGCCCTTTGGCGTGAGGCGCTTTGGCTCGTCCACGACGACGTGGCGACCGTCGAGGAGGTCGACGACGTCGTCCGCTACGGCGCCGGGCTGCGGTGGGCCTTCATGGGCACCTTCTTGACCTACCGGATAGCCGGCGGCGAGGGAGGTCTACGGTATTTCCTTAAGCACTTCGGCCCGGCGCTCCAGCTGCCGTGGACAAAGCTCGTCGACGTCCCGGAGCTGAGCGAGGACTTCCTGGACAAGCTCGGCATGCAATCGGAAGCCCAGGCCGGCGAGCGCTCGGTCGGCGAGCTCGAGCGAACGCGAGATGACTGCCTGGTGGCTCTCCTTCAGGCGCTTCGCGCCCAGGGGGTCGGCGCCGGCAAGACGCTCGCCGACTGGGAGCGGGACCTTCTGCAGGCGCCGGACAGGGAGGCTCACCCCACCGAGGTCCCGTTGCGGCTGGTCCGCCGGGAGATCCCGCCTGACTGGATCGACTACAACGGGCACGTCCACGAAAGTCGCTACCTCCAGCTCTTCGCCGACGCCAGCGATGCCCTCCTGCGCCTGGTCGGCGTCGACGGGGACTATCTGGAGCACGGCAGCTACTACACGGTCGAGACGCATCTCTCCCACCTCGGCCAGCTCGTGGCCGGCGACCGCGTCAGCGTGACCACACAGCTCCTCGACTGCGATGAGAAGCGACTGCACCTCTACCACTGCCTGATCCGCGGCGAGGATCCGGTGCCGGTGGCCACGGCGGAGCAGATGTTGCTGCACGTCGACCCGC
>DATGFT010000033.1:0-1868 GCA_035308915.1 Solirubrobacteraceae bacterium | reverse complement strand
CCTCAACCGTCCGCCCCCCAAGGCTGCCGACGACGAGGACCTGGGTGTAGCGAGGAATCGTGGCGTCCTTGTCCGCCGCGCGGGCGAGGAACCGCTCGGTGCCCTGCCGGACCTCGATCATCACCTCACCGAGGTGACCCGGGGTGATATCGGCGGTGACCCGGGCGAGCTTGCCGACGACGTCGAGACTCATGCTCCCTCACGTGCAGCCCAGTGCGGCTTCAATCGCGGACTTCATCCTAGTCCGAACGTGAGCGCGGGTGGGCCACCTCGATGTAGGACAATCGGCCCATGGTTGATCGGGCCGGTTGCTTCGATCATGCCGGAGGCGATGCCCAAGTCGCTCTAGGACGAATGAGGGGGGCCCGGTGCCCAGTCACTGGTTCCAGCGTGGAGCCCGCCAGCCCATGGCGATCGGCTCAGTTCTTCTGCTCGCCGTGGCCCTGGCGGCCTGCGGCAGCACCAACGTCATCCCGTCCGCCAGCCCGGCGGGCGTGCGCCCATCCGCTGCTCCGAGCGCCAATCCGAGCCCGACGCCGAGCCCCTCGCCGACCGAGACGCCCAGTGCGTCAGCGAGCTCGACCCCACTGCCCACTCCGAGCCCGACCCCGCTGCCACCGCTCGCGCTGAACCACTGCACCGGCAAGTCCGGTGGCTCGAGCGCGGCGGCCAACCTCTCCAATCAGAAGGACTTCGCGGGTTACCTGGCGTTCAACGGCCGGAACAACGTCACCTGCGTCGAGGCGAGCTGGATCCAGCCCGCGATCACCTGCGCCGCGAGCGACTCGAAGAGCGACGTCGTCTTCTACCTGGCGATCAACGGTACCGACGGCAAGGGAACGTCCGAGAGCCACCTGCGAAACGCGAAGGTCGCGACCGAGGCGTTCTGCGACACCGGCTTCGCGGACTACTCGGCCTGGATGTACGTCGACCAGCCCAAGAACGGCTACCACCTGGCGCCGTTCGCGATCAGCGCGCACGACCAGGTCTGGGCCCAGGTCCGCGGCTCGGGCAGCTCATTCAAGCTCACGCTCGCTGACCTGACCTCGCACCAGATCATGACCAACACCGGCGCGATCAAGGGCGTGACCCGCGACGATGCCGACTGGTCCGTCCAGTCACCCCAAACAGGCTGCCCCAAGAAGTGCGTTTCCCTGCCGCTCGCCAAGTTCGAGCCCTTCAAGCTCATCGGGGCCGAGGCGGTGATCGGCGGGGTCCTGCGGACCCTCGATCATTGGCCCCATCAGATCACCACGATGGCGTCCGGTTCACTCAAGCGGGCGACCGTGTCCAAGTTCGGCAAGGGCACGTTCACCGTCACCTGGCGCCACAGATAGGCGGAACCTAGCCGAGCTCGACTCCGGCGGCGCGGGCGTCGGCGGCAAGCGACTCGATCGCCTCGTCGGTGTTCACCGACTCCTTGACCAGGCCCTGCACCCGGCTGATCCCGAGCTCGCGGTAGGCGGCCAGCAGGTCGACCCGGGCCGGTCCGGCCACGCCCGCGGCATCGGCCCAGATGTGGACCGAGACGGGCAGGGACGCAGGATCGCGACCGATCTCCTCGCAGCGGCTGCGGACGACGGGCAGTGCGGCGGCCGTCTCGGCCGGGGTCATCCCATCGAGGTTGAGCTCGTCGGCGTAGCGCGCCGCGAGTCGCCAGGTCACGTTCGGGCCGTTGCCGCCGACCATGATCGGGACCCGCGGCTGCTGGATCGGCTTGGGCACATTTCGGGCGTTCCTGACGTGCGCATACGACCCTTCGAACGTGGCGTGCTGGTGCTTGTCGCCGGCGAGCATCGCCACGATCACCTGGAGGTCGTCGCCCAGCCGGGCCAGGCGCTCATTCGTCTCGGGGAAGCCGTAGCCGT
>DATGFT010000032.1:0-42546 GCA_035308915.1 Solirubrobacteraceae bacterium | reverse complement strand
GGGGAGGTCCCTGAGCTCAACCCGCTCGATCTTGGCCACCCGGAGGCCGGCCCGGCGCCACTCGGTCATGCCGCCCGACAGGTAACCACCGAGCGCCCGCAGCCCGATGGCCACGGCGAGATCCGCCGCGTGGCGCGCATCCTGATCGTCGCGCCCGACGAGCACGATGTCCTGGTCGCGGTCGGCCAGCCAGGCCAGTCGGGTACCGAAGCCGGACTGGAGGGCCGGGATGCAGATCGCACCCGGGATGTGGGCCTCGTCGAACTGGAGGTCGGTCCGCACATCTACGACTAGGGCGCCCTCACCGCGCTTGCCGTCGACCTGGCGTGGCGTCAGCGGCGGGAGCTCCGCCCCCTCGGTCACGAGCTCGCCACGGTTGAGCTCGACGATCGCCTTGAAGTTCGGGGGCTGCGGACCGAGGCCGCTGATGGCGCGCTCGACGAAGCGCTGTTCATCGTCCTCTTCGAGCATCGGGTTGTGGGCGCGCTCGTAGGCCAGCGTCGAGGAGATCTTCATGTCCATGGCCGGACCGCCGCACATCGACCCACCGAGATGCCCGGGCCAGACCTCGGTGTACGGGGGCAGCTCGAGGAGCCGAGCGTGAAGGGAGTGGAAGATCCCGCGCGCGCCCTCCTCCTTCTCCACCGCCAGGTCAGGTCGCGCCACGTCGCCGACGAACAGCGAGTCGCCGGTCAGAACCGCCCACGGCTCGTCGCTGCGCCGGGTGTCGATGACCGCGAAGGACGTGTGCTCCGGCCGGTGGCCGGGAGTGTGGATGGCACGCAGATGGACCCGACCCAGCTCCAGGACCCAGCCGTCGTCGAAGGGCTCGTGCGGGTAGGTCGCGTGGGCCTCGCGGTGGATGTGGATGGTCGCCCCGGTGGCCGCCGCGAGGCGCCCATGCCCGGAGACGTGGTCGGCGTGGGTGTGCGTCTCGAGGATGTGCTCGATCGAGACGCTGAGGTACCTCGCGAGCTCGAGGTACTCGTCGATCTCGAACTTCGGGTCGACGACGGCCACGATCCCCGCATCGTGGTCGCCGACCACGTACGAGGCGCATCCGAGGTCGTCGTGGGTGATCTGCCGGAAGATCATGATTGCCCTCTCTAAAAAGCGGAGCGTGTGAGGTTCGACCACGCGACGGCTTCTGTCAAGCCAACCAATCGACCGCAAATCCGCGCCCAGGGGTCATGCCCGGTCGAAAGGCGCTAGCGTTATTCGCAATGGGGGGCCATCGCCTCAAGCCCGGGGCCTGGTTTGTCGGGGTGTCGGTCTGTCTTTTCGCTGCCGGTTGCGGCTCGACGCAGACCATCACCAAGACGACCACGGTCGTACAGACGAAGACGGTCACGCGTACGGTGGTTCACCACACCGGGGCGCCACGAACGAAGACGGTGACCGTGGCCAGCCTGGCCCCGCCGGGCGGCGGCTCCGGCTACCCGTCTGTGTTTACCTCGCGCTTCAACACTGCGTGCGCGAACTCAGGCATCTACACCCCCGGCTTCTGCCGCTGCGCCCGCTCGTACATCGAGGCGCACGTGCCGTTCTCGACCGTCCGTGCCGAAGGCCAGGCGGCCTTCGGCGACAGCCCACCGAAGTGGTTCGTGACGGCACAGAACCACTGCGCGGGCCAATGAGCTGATGGACTTTTCGCTCTCCGACCGCTGCCAGGAGCTGCGTGAGCGGCTCCTCGCGTTCATGGACGAGCACATCTATCCGAACGAGCCGGTTTACGAAGAGCAGCTGCGAGATTCCGGGCAGCCGCACTTCCATCCGCCGATCATGGAAGAGCTGAAGGAGCGAGCGCGAGCCCAGGGGCTCTGGAACCTGTTCCTCCCGCACGAGGCCCCCAACGGGCTGGCCCCGGGCCTCAGCAATCTCGATTACGCGCCGCTGGCCGAGATCATGGGCCGCAGCCACATCGCCTCCGAGGCCTGCAACTGCTCGGCACCGGACACCGGGAACATGGAGGTGCTGACGCTGTTCGGCTCGTCCGAGCAGAAGGAGCGCTGGCTCATCCCGTTGCTGGAGGGCGAGATCCGCTCCGCCTTCGTGATGACCGAACCCGAGGTGGCGAGCTCAGATGCCACCAACATCCAGCTCCGCATCGAACGCGACGGCGACGAGTACGTGCTGAACGGCCGCAAGTGGTGGGCCTCAGGGGCCATGCGCGAGCGGGCCAAGATCATGATCGTGATGGGGAAGACGGATCCCGAGGGACCGCTGTTCAAGCAGCAGTCGATGATCCTGGTCGAGCCCGGGACGCCCGGGGTGAAGATGGTCCGCAACCTCCCGGTCTTCGGCTACATCGACCAGGAGAGCCACGCCGAGGTCGTGTTCGAGGACGCTCGCGTCCCGGCGTCGAATCTGATCGCGGGAGAAGGCGACGGCTTTCTCATCGCTCAGGCCCGGCTTGGGCCAGGGCGGATCCATCACTGCATGCGGACGATCGGCGCGGCCGAGCGCGCGCTCGAGCTGATGTGCCAACGCGCCGCCAGCCGAACCACCTTCGGCCAGCCACTGGCCGAGCGGGCAAACATCCAGGACTGGATCGCCGAGTCACGGATCGAGATCAACATGGCCCGGCTGCTCACGCTCAACGCGGCCTGGCTGATGGACACCGTGGGCAACAAGCACGCCCGGACGGAGATCGCGGCGATCAAGGTCGCGGCGCCGAACGTCGCCCTCAAGGTGATCGACCGCGCGATCCAGGTGCACGGCGGGGGCGGCGTGTCAGACGACTTCCCCCTGGCCACGATGTACGCCCATCTTCGGACCCTGCGCTTGGCCGATGGCCCCGATGAGGTGCACAAGCGCTCGATCGCGCGCCAGGAGATGCGCCGGCACGTCAACGAGGCCGTGACCGCGTAGCGCGGTCGTGAGAGAGCGCTAGCGGCGCCGGCCGAGGGCCAGCGCGATTCCCGCCGCGGCGCAACCCACCGCCGCGGCACCGAGGAAGGCGAACATGGGCGCCGATCCGCTGACCGCGGCGGTTCCCATCTCGAGCGTCATCCACAGGAAGTAGCCGGCCAGCACGAGCAGCACCAGCACTGACCCGATTGTCTTGGCTCCGGGCAGAGGAGGCTTCTTCGCAGCCTCGTCTGACTTGCGCTCACGATCGTCGGCCACGGCTCAAAGTTTCCCCGGATGGCGGCTGCGCTAACGCCGATCGAGCGCGCCGGGGGCGGCGCGTCTACGGCCGAACCGCGGGCTCAGAACCGGACCGGGATGATGCTACGTTCGGTTCAGAGGTAAGAGTTGTGACCGCCAGTTACGAAGTTCCCGCCGCGCTGAGGCAAGCCAGTCGCGCCGTCAGCGCGACTCGCGGTCGCGCGCTCCAGCTGCACCGGCTGTTCAACCGCAGTCTGATCCCGATGGTGATGGTGGACAACGATCGCCGGTACCTGGAGGTCAATACCGCTGCGCGCCTGTTCCTTCGGATGTCATTGCAGGAGCTCCGTCAGCGCCGGATCGACGACCTGACCCAGGACTGGAGCGAGATGATCGCGCGCTGGGACGACCTGATGGAGCAGGGAACGGTCAGCGACCGCTACTGCCTGACGCTCAAGGACGGGACGAGTCTGTGCATCTTCTACGCCGCCCAGATCAACGCTCTGCCGGGCCATCACCTGATCGTGTTCGTTCCTGCCGACTGGCCCGGCGACGAGCTCGACGAGCTCCAGCCGGCCGGCAACGACGAGCCCGCGAGCTCGCTCTCCGAACGCCAGCTCGACGTCCTGCGCCTCGTGGCCATCGGCGCCAACGCATCGCAGATCGCCGCCGAGCTCTCGATCTCGGAGGCAACAATCCGCACACACGTCAAGAACATCCTGGCTCGGCTCGGCGCCCACAACCGCGCGCACGCCGTGGCCCTGGCCATGACCCAGGGCCTGCTCGGTGAAAGCGACCCGACAATTCCTGCTGAAACCAGCGATTAAGAGGCGTACGCTGCGTCGATCGTGAATCGCGCTGGGACGCTCCAGATGATGCTGCGGCGCAGGCGCCGCTCCTCACCGCTGGTCCGGGCTGTCCGCTCCCCGGCGGCTCGGGTGGTGGTTGGCTCGGCGCTGCTCATCGCGGGCGCGGTCGCGACGAAGCTCGCGTCAGACCGTGACGGAGCCGACGTCGTCGCCGAGCGCAAGCGCCGCTATCGGCTGGGCGCGGGCGAGCCGCCCAAGCAGGGAATCTCCCGCGTCGCCTGCGGCGAGCTCGATTTGACGATCGGGCTGCTTCAGGCGGCTCCCAACGGAGACGGCGGCGCCGACGCGGTCCACGAGGCGCGCAAGGCGCTCAAGCGATTGCGAGCGCTGCTGCGCGTCAGCCGCCCGGCCCTCGACGACGCCCGCTACCGGCGGGAGAACGTGATCTTTCGTGATGCCGGGCGTGAGCTCTCGGACGCGCGTGACGCGCAGGTCCTGGTCGAGACGCTCGATGGGCTCCTCGAACGCTTCGGGGATGAGCTTCCCGCCGGAACCTGCTCCCGGCTGCGCGGCCAACTCGTGGCGGGGGCGCAGCAGGCCCAGGCGGAGAGCCCCAGCAGCTACAACACGGTGCTCGACGTCCTCAGCGACGCCCGCGGGCGAGTTGCGCATTGGCCGCTGCCTTCGCAGGATGGGCGGGCCACACTGGCGGAAGGTTTCGAGCAGATCTACCGACGGGGTCGCCGCGCCCGTCGTCGGGCCAAGGCCGAGCCGAGGATCGAGAACCTGCACGAGCTGCGCAAGCGCGCCAAGGACCTCTGGCATGCCGCCCAACTCCTCGAGCCCGCCTGCCCATCCAAGCTGACCCGAGTCGCCAAGGCCGCCCACCGCCTCTCGGACCTGCTCGGTGACGACCACGACCTGGCCGTGCTGCTGGAGTACGCGCACCAGCACCGGGATCTTCTGGGCTCAGGCGAACTCGAGCTGCTGGAGAGCATGGTCGCCCTGCGCAGCCAGTCGCTCCGCCGCCAGGCCTTCACGTGCGCAGCCGAGCTCTACCGCCGCAAGCCGAAGCGGATGGTGAAGCGGCTGGCGCTGGTTTAGACGCCGCCGCCGAGCCGCGCCCCCACCCTTACAGCCCCCGCAGCGCCGGCAGCAGCTTCTCCTCGGCCCAGCGAATGAACGGCTCCTGCTGATCGGCGCCGATCTGCACCAGTCCCACCTCGGTGAACCCGGCGTCGATGAAGGGGCGGATCGCCTCGACATGCTCCTCGACATCGGGGCCGCACGAGATTGCCTCCCCCACCTGCTCGGGGGTCACGAACTGGGTCGCGGCCTCGAACGACTCCGGATTCGGGAGGTCGGCGTTGACCTTCCAACCGAGTCCGAACCACCGGAACTGATCGTGAGCGCGCTGCACCGCGGCCTCACGGTCGGCGTCGAAGGCCAGGGCCAGCTGGCCGACGCGTGGCTTGCCCTTCCCGCCGGCGGCGTCGAACATCTCCCCCAGCTCGGCCTCCGGCTCCACGGCCACCATCAGATCCGCCTTCTCGCCGGCAAGCCGCGTCGAGTCCGGGCCGGAGACGGCGATCCCGATGGGGATGGGCTGATCCGGCGGGTCCCAGAGCTTGGCCTGCTCGACGTCGAAGTAGCGCCCGCGAAAGTTGACGGTCCCGTCGCTCTCCAGCAGGGCGCGGATGATGTCGACCGCCTCGCCGAGCATCGCGTGCCGGGCCCCCACCGCCGGCCAGCGCTGGCCGACGACGTGCTCGTTGAGGTTCTCACCGGCCCCGAGCCCGAGCCGGAAGCGGTTGCCGGACAGGATCTGGACCGTGGCCGCCTTCTGGGCCACGACCACGGGGTGGTAGCGGAGGATGGGGCAGGTGACGTAGGTCATCAGCCCGATCCGCTGAGTGGCCTGCGCTGCCGCGCCCAGGATCGACCACGCATAGCCGGAGTGGCCCTGGCTCTCCAGCCAGGGCTGGTAGTGATCGCTGATGAGCGAGAAGTCAAAGCCCGCCGCCTCGGCCATCTGGAGGTCCCGGACGAGCTGATCGGGCCGTGACTGCTCGCACATCATCGTGTAGCCAAATTCGGTCATATCTCCGAGCGCTACCCGGCCGGTAGTTTTGTGAAGCCAGGCCGCGGACTAACCCCCTCGCAGCCGACGCGCGACCGGCCTACGGTTGGCAGATGGCGGAGCTACAGACCCTCGATCGGATGGAATGCCTCAGGTTGCTGGCAGCCAACCGCTTCGGACGCCTTGCGGTCAACGTCAACGGCCAGGCACCGGCGATCCGCCCGGTCAACTACGTGTTCGACGAGAGCTCGCAATCGGTGATCTTCCGCACCGGTCAGGGATCGAAGCTCTACGGCCTGCTCGCGTCGCACAAGGCCGCATTCGAGGTGGACAGCATCGATCTCGTGAACCGGACCGGCTGGAGCGTGGTCATGCGCGGCGTGGTCGAAGAGATCAGCGATCCACGGGAGCTTCGCCGACTCGCCCAGATGCCGCTCGATCTGTGGGCGCCGGGCGAGAAATCGCACTGGATCCGAATTCGCGCCGGAACGGTGACAGGGCGCCGGCTGATCGAGCCCGAGGCGTTCGCCTCCGGGCCGCCTCCCTCCCGCCCGCCTCAGTAGTTTTCCGCAAGAGGAGTGCGGGGGCGCCCGGCTGGGCGCGGTCCGCCGTACGGATAACGTGGTGAATGTGAGTTCGGGATCCCGAGACCAGCTGCGTGCCGTGATTGTCGGCGGCGGCGTTGGAGGGCTGGAGGCCGCGGTCGCATTGCGTGAGCTGGCCGGTGACGAGGTGGGCATGACGCTGATCGCCTCCGAGCCCGACTTCGTGTACCGCCCGATGGCGGTGCGGGAGCCGTTCGGGTTCTCCCGCGCCAAGCGCTACCCGCTCTACAAAGTCGCTCGGGACCTCGCCGTCGAGCTAGTCGAGGACTCGCTCACCGAGGTCGACGCGGCGACGCGGACGGTGCACACGGCGGGCCGCCAGGACGTGTCCTATGACGCGCTCGTGCTTGCCGTCGGGGCGCGCATCTCGCCGCGCTTCCAGCACGCGATCACGCTCGACGATCGAGAGATCGACGCCCAGCTGCACGGCCTGGTCCAGGACATCGAGGACGGGTACGTGAACCGGTTGGCCTTCGTCGCACCTACGGCGATGCCCTGGCCGCTGCCGATGTACGAGCTGGCGCTGATGATCGCGCGGCGCGCGTATGACATGAACGCCCAGCTCTCGATCACGATCGTGACCCCGGAGGCGGCGCCCCTGGCGGTGTTCGGCACGGTGGTCAGCCAACGGGTCGAGCGCCTGCTCGACGAGCACGGGATCCTGACCATCCCATCAGCTCATCCCGAGGTGCCCGAGCAGGGTCACGTCGAGATCACGCCTGGGGATCGGAGGCTGCACGTCGACCGGATCGTCGCCTTGCCACAACTCGTCGGCGTGCCGATCCCGGGCGTCCCGGCAACCTCGCCGCATCACTTCATCCCCGTGGACGATCATTGCCGGGTGCCGGGCCTCGAGCACGTCTGGGCAGCCGGGGACGCGACCGAGTTCCCGGTCAAGATGGGCGGCGTCGCCGCTCAGCAAGCTGATACGGCCGCGGCAGAGATCGCCCGTTTGGCGGGCGCGAGCGTCGAGGCTCCGCCGTTTCGCCCCGAACTACGCGCCATCCTGTTGGGCGCCGAGCAGCCGCTGTACCTCCGGGCGCAAATCAGCGGAGGTCAGGGGATGACCTCTGAGATCAGTGACGAGCCACTCTGGTCGCCCCCGACCAAGATCGCCGCGACCTACCTGGCTCCCTACCTCGACGCACAAGATCGGCTGAGCAATGCCGCCTGAGGACGTCCCGATGGAGACGGGGGAACCCCTCCGCATAGTCATCGCCGATGACCACTCGGTGGTCAGGCGCGGACTGCGTCAGCTTCTCGAGAACGAGGCCGGGCTTGAAGTTGTGGCCGAGGCGGACGACATCGAGAGCGCACGCCGCTACACCCGCGGCCACAAGCCGGATGTCCTTGTGCTCGATCTCAACATGCCCGGAGGCTCCACGCTCGAGGCCATCCCCGACATCCGTGAGGAATCGCCTGAGACGCGAATCGTGATCCTGACCATGCAGAACGAGCCGGCCTACGCGCGAGAGGCGCTGGGCGCCGGGGTCCTCGGCTATGTGCTCAAGGAGGCGGCCGATACCGAGCTGGTCGAGGCGGTGAGACGCGCCGCGGCCGGCGACACCTACCTGAATCCGCGGCTGGGCGCCCGAGTGGCGGCGACGCCGCCTCCGGGCCCGCCCGGAGGACTCTCCGACCGCGAGGTCGAGGTGCTCCGGATGATCGCGCTCGGCCACACCAACGCGGAGATCGCCGAGACGCTGTTCCTCTCCGTCCGCACGGTGGAGACCCACCGGGCGCACATCCAGCAGAAGCTGCGGCTGGGATCTCGCTCCGAGCTAGTGCGCTACGCCCTGGATCACGGGCTGATCGAAACCTAGCCCCGCGTGTCCCGCCGCTCGGGTCAGGACGAGCAGCGGGCAACGAACGCTCCGGACGAGCGACACCGACGTGCTGCCCAGCAGCAGGCGCCCGAACGGACCGTGGCTCCGTGAGCCGACGACCAGCAGATCGACGGAGTTGCTGTAGAGCGCGAGCTCCTCGGCCGGGGTCCCGTACACGGCGTGGGGCTCGACGCCGCCGAGCTTTCCGAGGCGCTCCTCCGTCTTGCGGACGGCACGCTGGATCGCGAAGCGCGAGTTGTAGAAGTCGCTCATCGAGTCGCGTGGCGCCATCGAGATGACCTCGAACACGGACAGCGTCGCATCGGTCTCGGCCGCGAGCCGGCGCGCTGCGGCGAGCGCCTGGTCACACTCGGGCGAGCCGTTGTAGCCGACGCCGATCGAGCGAATCGGGTGAGGCCGGCGCGCGTAGCCGCTGGGGGCGACGGCGACAGGACAGCGTGCGTCATGCAGAGCGGCGCGAGTGACGCCGCCGAGAAAGACCCGGTCGACCAGCCCTCGCCGGGATGACCCAACCACGAGCAGGTCGGCCAGCTCGTCGTCGGCCAGTTCGTGCAGAGCGCCACCCACCGAATCGCCGTCGACGGTTCGCAGGTGCGCGGTGATCCTGGCCGCCGCTCGCTCGCGCTTGAGTAGCTCAGGTCCGTCGGGGCTCCAGACATTGGCCAGCGTCAGCTCGCCGTCGATGTCGACCAGCTGCCGCGCCAGAGCGATTGCGTCGCGTCCCCCGACCTCACCGTCCACTCCCACCACAACTTGCTTGAACACGGTCCCTCCAAGCTCTTGCGGATTTGGCTTTCGCACATTCTGCTGGCGAGAACCGCGCGCGGCGCGGGCGGTGGACAACCGTACGAGGGCGTCCTGGTAACGAATTCCGGCCTTGGCCGTCCCAGGGCCGTACAGCCCAAGAGGAGGGTGAGAGGATGAGACGGTCATGGAGGTGACGGCGGTCGTTGACCGGCGGTCGGCCCGGGTTCACGCGCTGGATCCGGACGCAGAGCTTGTCGCGGCAGCGCGCGCTCATCCGCGTGAGTTCCTAGCCCTGTACGACCGCTACTTCGAACGGGTGCTGGGTTACGTTCGGTTGCGCATCCGCGATGCAGCCACCTGCGAGGACGTGACGAGTCAAGTTTTCACCACGGCCCTCGAGCAGCTGTCTCGTTTTCGCGGCGATGGGAGCTTCGCCGGCTGGCTGTTCCGAATCGCCGGCAACGCGGTTCACGACGTACACCGCCGCCGAGCCGCCGAGCCGCTGATCGACGATCGAGCCGACCCGAGTCCTTCTCCTGAGGAGCTGGTTCTGGCGCGAGAGCGCGTTCACCGGCTGCGGGTCCTGATCACGGACCTGCGCGCTGAGCAGCAGCACCTGCTGGCGCTGCGCTACGGCGCGGGACTCGCGTTCGAGGAGATTGGCCCGATGGTCGGGGCCTCTCCCGGCACGGCGCGGGTCCGTTTGCACCGGATTCTCGAAGAGCTTCGACGGAGGTATCCCCATGACGACGCATGACGAGCCCGACCTTCAGCTCCTGGAACGTGACTTGCGGGCGCTGGCGGAACCTCGACCGGCGGATGAGCTGCTGCGCATCGCCATGCGCGGGGAGCTCACGTCCAGGCTGCGCCCCGGGCCACGCCGGCGACTTTCAATGCGGATAGCGGCGGGCTCGGCGGCGCTGGGCGCCGTGGCCGCGGCGCTTGCGGCTCTGGCCCTCGTGGGGACGAACGGGACGGGCGAACCATCTGCCGCCGACGCGGCCATCATCCACCACGCGCTACGGGCCGTCAGCCCGCCTCCTAACGAGATCCTCCACGTGCGACTTGTCGGCGTCCAGAACGGCGTGACGGTCGTGGCCGAGACCTGGCGCCAGACCAGCCGGCCCTACGCCTTTCGCGTGGCAAAAGGCGAAGCCGGACATCAGGGCGAATTCGCCGACAACGGCAAGACGTCCTTTGTGTACGACCCGGGCACCAATACGGTCTCCGAGTCGCCGGGTCCGCGCTCACCCGCGTTCGCCGACCCGATATGGCAGGTCCGTCAAGAGCTCGCGAGCGGCCGGGCGCAACTCGCCGGGACGGTGGTGATCCACGGCACTGCCCTCTACAAGATCGACCTTCCACACGGACTCGTCGGCTTCTTCGCCGAACGCAACTACCACCCGTGGTATCTCGATGACCCGCAGCGCGACGGCAGCGTGATACGCCTCCGCGTCGCTGCCTACGAGTACCTGCCGATGACCCCGACCAATCGCGCCCTGCTCAGCGTCACGGCGCAACATCCGGCAGCCCGCATCGAGCGGAGCGCCGGCGGAGGAGCCAAGTAGCGAGGGTCAGCCGCCGACGGCCGCGGGCATGGCGCGGTGACGCTCGGCGCTCGAGCCCGTGGGCCGCAATACGTGCAGCAGCGAGTTCAAATCGACGTCACGCTGGGCGGGCAGCGAGACGGGGAGGCTCGCCTTGACCGTGTAGCGGTTACGTCTTCCGACTCGCTCGCGGTCGAGGTAGCCGGAGTCGACCAGGTCGGCCACGATCCGTTGGGCCGCGCGCTCGGTGATCTGGACCTCGGCCGCGATGTCCCGCATCCGAATCGCCGGGTCGTCCGCGATGCACAGCAGCGTGAGCCCGTGGTTGGTAAGGAAGCCGAATGGGCGCATGGGCAAGAGCTTACCGAAAATTCGGACGTCAGGGGACAAACATTTCGCGTCTCTATTTTCACGCTATGCAATACGCGACTCATTTTTCGTGTATTGTGTGTCGCATGAAAGCACGTGCCACCTATTTCGAAATCCACGAGGCCGACGACGCCGAGTGGGTGCGTCTGCAGCTGACGGGCGAGTTGGACCTCGGCTCCACCCCCGTGCTGAAGCGGCGCTTGGCTGAGCTCCAAGCCGAAAACCGGAGCGTTCGTCTTGACCTCTCAAGACTTGGATTCATGGACTCGAGCGGCGTTCATCTGTTGGTCAGTGCGCTCAACGACGCCTACGACGACGGGTGGCGGCTTGAGGTCGATCCTCATCGCTCGGCGCAGGTAGAGCGCCTGTTCAGGCTGTCCGGGGTCGAAGGCGTTTTCGCCGGCCACGCCATGAACGGCGCGTAGACGCTGGTAGACCCGCCTACTGGGCGGCCTGGTTGAAATTCCGCAACCGCATCCGGACGGTCGACGACCTCCGGCGTGAACGGGCGCGGCGAGTCTCTGACCGGACAACCAACGGCAAGCCTCGCTCCTCCGGCCCAGTCGCTCCGCACTGACCGTCAAGAGCAGCGTGCGTCGCTGCGATCCGGAGCGGGTACACCCCGTAGCAAGAGGATTCTTGCGCCTGGTCGACCTTCGAGTCCGCTGCGACAAATCCGCGCCGGCGACGGCCCGGCGGGCCGTTAGCAGCTTGAAGGCCGCGCGAGAGGTGATCGGCGACCTCAGACTGATCGCCAGCGAGCTCGTTACCAACGCGATCCTCTACTCAGGGTGTACCGAGCAGGACGAGCTCGAGCTCCGCCTCGAGCAAGCTGACGGGCATTTCCGCCTCTCGGTCGTCGATCCCGGCCGGACTGCGAACAGCGCGCGTGTCGCGGTCGACGAGCAGCGCGCCTCGGGCGGGATGGGCCTGTTCGTAGTCGAGCAGCTGGCCAGCCGCTGGGGTGCCGACCGGTCAGATCGCTACCGGGTTTGGGCCGAGGTCCCGCTGGCGCACTAGCGCGACTGGGCCGAGCTCCCGCTGGCGCACTGGCGGCCGTCCGCTACGCGGTCCACTCGGCCTGACGCCAGCGGCGGCGGCGCGCCTCGTATTCGGGCGGGAGAGCTCCCTGCACCGCCTCGGCGGCATCGAGCGCCTGGAGCGCGGAGCGATAGTCACCGAACCGCGCGTCGAGATCGGCCAGCATCAGTCCAAGCTCGAGCGCGTCGCGTTGCTCGGCCTCGGAAACACCATCCCCCGGTACCGGCTCACGGTCGGCCAGCTCCTCCTGGGTGAGGTGGGAGCGGGCGTGAGCCAGGTATGGGGCCAGGTAGCGCCCGGCGATCTTCGCGGGCGGCCACCAGAGCGGCTGCCCGACGGCGGCCGTGGCGTGGCCCACGAATGGCTCCTCGTCACGGAGCTCGGAGATCCGGCCGACCGGGTGTGTCAACCGCTCGGGTTCTGCCCTCAGGTAGATCGGCGCCCCGCCGGTCATCAAGAGCCCACGAAGGACGGGTCTGAATGGTCTCGGCGGAATATCACCGCCGGACGGCGAGATCCCAACCTCCAGCTCGGCCGTGATCTGCTCGGCCACGGCGTCAGCCTGCTGCGCGGCCAGCCCACCTTGCTTGACCGGAAACGACGTCACATCGCCGGCCGCAAAGACACCCGGGACGCCGCGCACCCCGCCATGGCTGTCGACGTCGAGGAAGCCGTGCCGGTCATGGGGTAGGCCCGGGACGGCAGGTCCCTCAGGCACGGGCAGCGTGACCACGCGCTCGACCCTGAGACTGCTTCCGCCCGCCAGGAGCAGGCCACCTCGATGGAGCGCCACCGGCACCGAGCCCGGGCGGCAGTCGATGCCCCGGCTGGCCAGCAGCGCCTGCACCGCGCGTGCCGCCTCGACCCCGAACAGTTCAAGCGGCTCCTCCTCCGGAGTCACGAGCATCAGGGTTACGTTGGCGACGCCGCGGGCGCGTAGGCGATCGGCGGTCAGCAGCGCGAGCTCGTAGAGCGGCAGCGACCAGACCTGCGAGAGGGGCAGCGTAAAGGCGACCGACCGCGCCGCTCCGGACTCGAGTTCGGCGAGCAACCGCCGGAGTGCTTGAACATCGCCTCCACCCCGGAAGGTCAGAGCCCCAGGGAACGGAGGACGCTGGCGAGCGCCCACGGCCACGACGAGCCTGTCGTATCTGATCGTCGCCCCCGAGTTGGTCACGACCTCGCCCCGCTCGGGGTCGACGCGCTCCACGCCCTCGGGCACAAGCGCAGCACCATGCTCGCCCGCGATGAAGGCCAGCGGGTGCCGGTGAGCCTCGGCATGATCAAACGCCTCCGCAACCGTCACGGGCCGGTAGACGAACCAGGGATCCGGCGCTACGAGCGTGATCTCGAGCTGATGACCGGCCAGCGCCCGGAGCGCCAGCAAGGTCTCCAGCGCGGCGACGCCGCCCCCCGCCACGACGACCCGGGGCCGCTGGCGATGGCCGGTCACGGGAGCGCTGGAGGTCGCCGAGTCATCGCTCCCGACGCTAGGCGGGACGTCCCGGAGGCTCATCCGTACAGCGCCGCAATCGCGGTGCGGGCCTCTACCCAACCCGCACGCCACCTCGATGTGGATAAATGGGCGAGTGCCCGAGGCGAACGCCGCGACCCACAAACCCCTGTCCGCAGCTGAGCTCGAACGTCTCGATATTTGGTGGCGGGCGGCCAACTACCTCTCGGTCGGGCAGATCTACCTGCTCGACAACCCGCTTCTGCGAGAGCCGCTGCGTCCGGAGCACATCAAGCCGCGGTTGCTCGGGCACTGGGGAACCACTCCCGGCCTCAACCTTGTCTACGCGCACATGAACCGGGCCATCCGCGCCCGGAGCCTGAACGCGATCTACGTCACAGGGCCTGGACACGGGGGCCCGGGCCTGGTCGCCAGTGCCTACCTCGACGGCACCTACAGCGAGGTCTACCCCCACATCACCCGCGACGCGGAGGGGCTCCGGCGGCTGTTTCGCCAGTTCTCCTTCCCGGGCGGGATCCCGAGCCACGTGGCCCCGGAGACCCCGGGCTCGATCCACGAGGGCGGCGAGCTTGGCTACTCCCTGCTTCACGCCTACGGGGCGGTGCTCGACACCCCTGACCTCCTGGCGGTCTGCGTCATCGGCGACGGGGAGGCCGAGACCGGGCCGCTGGCCGCGAGCTGGCACTCGAACAAGTTCCTCGATCCAGCGCAGGACGGCGCCGTCCTGCCCGTCCTTCACCTGAACGGCTACAAGATCGCCAACCCGACCGTGCTGGCCCGCATCGGCCGCGACGAACTGCGCTCGCTGCTGGAGGGATACGGGTACTCGCCGCGCTTCGTCGAAGGCTCTGAGCCGACCGCCGTACATCAGCTCCTGGCCGCGACCCTGGACGACGCGCTCGATGAGATTGCCGCCATCCAGCGTCGGGCCCGGGAGGAGGGAACGGCTGACCGCCCCCGGTGGCCGATGGTCGTGCTCGCCACACCCAAGGGCTGGACCGGACCCAGGGAGGTCGATGGGGTGCCGGTCGAGGGCACCTGGCGCGCACACCAGGTTCCGCTGGCCGGGGTCCGCACCAATCCCGCGCACCTGGCCCAGCTCGAGGAGTGGATGCGCTCCTACCGCCCCGAGGAGCTGTTCGATGACGCGGGCAGCGTGCGTGCAGAGGTCATCGGCCTGGCGCCGGAGGACGAGCGGCGGATGAGCGCCAATCCCCACACCAACGGCGGGCTCCTGACCCGTGAGCTCGAGCTGCCGGACTTCCGTGACTACGCGGTCGCGGTGCCTGCTCCGGCGGCCACGAGCAGCGAGGCGACGCGAGTCCTGGGGACATGGCTGCGTGACGTGATCGAGGCCAACCGAGACCGCTTTCGGATCATGGGCCCGGACGAGACCGCCTCCAATCGGCTCCAGGCGGTGTTCGAGGTCACCAACCGGGCGTGGGACGCCGAGCGCCTCGCGACGGACGACCACCTCGCCCCGGACGGCCGCGTCATGGAGGTCCTCTCCGAGCACCTCTGCCAGGGCTGGCTCGAGGGCTATCTCCTGACCGGCCGCCACGGTCTCTTCAACTGCTACGAGGCGTTCATCCACATCGTGGACTCGATGTTCAACCAGCACGCCAAGTGGCTGAAGGTGACACGTCAGATCCCGTGGCGGCGACCGATCCCCTCGCTCAACTACCTGCTCTCGAGCCACGTCTGGCGCCAGGACCACAACGGGTTCTCGCACCAGGACCCAGGCTTCATCGACCATGCCGTCAACAAGAAGGCCGAGATCATTCGGGTCTATCTCCCGCCTGACACCAACTGTCTGCTCTCGACCGCTGACCACTGCCTGCGTTCCCGCCACTATGTGAACGTGATCGTCGCCGGCAAGCAGCCGGCGCTCGACTTCCTCACGATCGAGGAGGCGGTCGACCACTGCACGCGGGGAATCGGCATCTGGCCGTGGGCCTCGAGCGACAACGGGCACGAGCCCGACGTCGTGCTGGCCTGCGCCGGCGACATCCCCACCCTGGAGGTCGTCTCGGCGACCGCGATCCTCCGTGAGCGCCTGCCCGAGCTCAAGGTGCGCGTCATCAACGTGGTCGACCTGATGCGCCTTCAGCCGGAGTCAGAGCATCCGCACGGGCTCTCCGACGCCCAGTTCGACGCCCTGTTCACGACCTCGCAACCGGTCATCTTTGCCTACCACGGGTACCCGTGGCTGATCCACCGGCTTACCTACCGCCGCTCGAACCACCACAACATCCACGTGCGCGGCTACAAGGAGGAGGGCACGACGACGACGCCCTTCGACATGGTCATGCTCAACGACCTCGATCGCTTCCACCTCGTGATGGACGTGATCGACCGCGTCCCCGGGCTCGGGGAAAGAGCCGCCGGGTTACGCCAGGAGATGGTGGACGCCCGGATTCGGCACCGCGCCTACACCCGGGAGGTCGGAGACGACCCGCCGGACGTGCGTGACTGGACATGGCCCGGGTCCTTGTCGTAAACGCGGGCTCGAGCACGATCAAGTTGAGCCTCGTGGAGGACGAGGACCAGACGATCTGGTCGAGCGAGCTGGCCGCTTCTGAGGCGCGGGTGAACGCTGATGCGCTCGGCGCCGCGATCGACCAGGTCGCCGACCAGGTGGACGCCGTCGGTCACCGCATCGTCCACGGCGGCGAGCGCTTCACGAGCGCAGTGCGGATCGACGACGCGGTCGAGCGAGAGCTCCGGGCGCTGAGCGAGCTGGCACCGCTGCACCAGCCGAAGTCGCTCGCGGCGCTCGATGCCGTCGCCGCGGCGCTGCCGGCGGCGCCAGCGTATGCGTGCTTCGACACGGCGTTTCACGCCGACCTTCCAGCCGCGGCGCGCACCTATGCTTTGCCAGCCGCCTGGCGCAAGCGCTGGCCGATCCGCCGTTACGGATTTCACGGCCTCTCGCACGCCTGGGTGGCCCGGCGCGCGCCGGAGCTCTTGGGGCTCGCCGCGGCCGACCTGCGCATCGTTAGCTGCCACCTCGGGGCCGGAGCCTCGCTGTGTGCAATCGCGGATGGACGCTCGCAGGCCACGACGATGGGGTTCACCCCGCTCGAGGGTCTGGTCATGGCCACCCGCTCGGGCGATGTCGACCCCGGGCTCCTGCTCTGGCTGCTCGAGCGCGGCGATATGAGCGCCGGCGAGGCGGGGCACGCGCTCGAGCACGAATCGGGGCTCCGCGGGTTGGCCGGGAGCGCCGACATGCGCGAGGTGCTCGAGCGCGCGGGCACCGACGCGGACGCGAAGCTGGCCCTCGAGGTCTACCTGCATCGCCTGAGCGCTGGGATCGCGGCGATGGCCGCGGCGCTCGGCGGACTTGACGCGCTCGTCTTCACAGGCGGGGTTGGGCAGCGGGCACCCGCCGTGCGCGCCGCCGCAGCAGAGCGGCTCGGTTTCCTCGGGACCCAAATCGACCCCGCCCTGAATGCCGCGGGCGAAGACGACCGTGAGCTCTCTGCCGCCGGCGCGGCCGTCAGAACGCTCGTCGTGGCCGCGCGCGAGGACCTCGAGATCGCCCGCCAGGTCCGCCAGGTGCTCGGGACCCTCAGTAGTCCTCCGAAGTCTGAAGGTTGAGCGACACGGAGGCCAGGGCGGTCCGGCTCCGCGACCATGGACGCATGTCACGGCAGCGGGACATCCTCACACCCTCGCTCAAGCACGCGACGGTCGGCGACGCGATGCGCGACAGCATCATCTCGTGCCCGCCCGAGACCTCGGCCACCAAGCTCGCGCGCACGATGGCCACCCGCGGCGTCCACTGCCTGTTCGTGATGCACTCGCCGCAGGACGAGGCCGGCCGGCCCTACGTGTGGGGCATCGTCTCCGACCTCGATCTCATGCGCGCCGCGCTGCGGGGCGACGAGGAGACGGCTGACTCGCTGGCCAGCGAGCCGGTGATCACCGTGAAGCCGGCGATGCCGCTCATCCAAGCCGTCGAGCTGATGGTCAAGAACGCCGTCAGCCACCTCGTGGTCGTGGACCCGGAGACGCTCCGGCCGGTGGGGGTTCTCGCGACGACTGACGTCGCCGAGGTCCTGGCCTGGGGCGAGCGTTAGTTTCGATTCACTGACCGGCTAGTGCGCCCTGCGGCTCCCCGAGCGTGGGCTCAGGGACCTCGGCGCGCCGAGCGGCTCGCGTCAGGACGAGGAGCGGACAGCGCGCCATGCGCGCCAAATCCTGGCTCGTGCTCCCGTGGACGAGCCGCCCTATCGGACCGTAGTCCCGTGAGCCGAGAACGAGGAGATCGAGCGAGGCGCTGTAGAGCGCGAGCTCCTCGGGCGGGCGGCCATAGGCGGCATGGGCCTCGACGCCGCCGAGGGCGGCGATTCGCTCCCGCGCCTGCACCACCAGGTCGCCCACCTGGGCGCCGTCGACCGCGCTTCGACCGTGCTCGATGAACGTCGGAACCGAGACGACCTCGAAGGCTGAGAGCTTGGCGCCGTGCTCACGGGCCAGTTCACGCGCCACGCTGAGAGCGTGCTCGCTCTCCGGCGATCCGTTGTACCCGACGCCGATCTCACGCATCGCCTTGGGTTCCTTGGCGTAGCCGGCGGGAGCGACCGCCACGGCGCACGGCGCCCCGTTCAAGGCCGCGCGCGTGTCGTCACCCATCATCACGCGACTCATCAGCCCTCGCCGTGACGAGCCGACCACGAGCAGGTCGGCACCCACATCCTCGGCCAGAACGTGAAGCCCCCTTCCGACGTTGGGGTCCCCCACGTAACGCAACTGAGCATCGACGTCGGCCTCCCGACGCGTCAGCTCGAGCACCGCCTTCGCATCGTCCGCCTCGACAGCGTGGTAGGCGGGGTTGCCACCGCGCCACACAAATGGGTCGCCGGGATAGACGTAGGCGAGCGTCAGCTGGCCGCCGTCGGCGAGCAGAAGCCGGGCCAGCGCGAGCGCGTCCTGCCCGCCCTCCTGCCCATCGATACCGACGATTACCTTGTTGAACATGTCGTGCCTCGCTCAAGTAGCTGTGGGACGAGCCTACGCACGCGCATGCGCTCGTCCATCGGGGCGGTGCCCCACCGCACCTGCGGCTATCTACGGACTGCGGAGAACTACGCACCGGAGCGGCGGGCGAGTCCCGATTCCCCTGCAAAGCCCGCCCCATACCGTCTCATGTCGAAGCGTCTATGACTGGAGGAAGCATGATCCTGATCTGCTATGACGGCTCGCCGGACGCCCAGGCCGCGGTCGAGCGAGCCGCCGAGCTGTTCCCCGGCCAACAAGTCACCGTGCTCACCGTATGGCAGCCCTTCGTCGAGGTGGCCGCGCGGACGACGATCGGGTTCGGGCTGATCCCGTCGATCCCCGACGCTGAGGAGATCGACGAAGCGAGCCGCAAGACCGCGGAGACGACCGCGGGCGATGGCGCCAAGCTCGCCACCGAGCATGGGTTGAGCGCTCAGGCCCGGGTCTGCACGCAGGCCAGGACGATCGCCAATGCGCTCCTCGTCGAGGCCGACCGCACCGGCGCCGACGCGATCGTGATGGGCTCACGGGGCCTGACCGGGCTGAAGTCGATGCTCATCGGCAGCGTCTCCCACGAGCTGATCCAGCACGCGGATCGCACGGTCATCGTCGTGCCCTCGCCTCCGGTGGCAGCGGCCCGCCACCGTGAGATCCACGAGGAGGCGACCCTTTAGCCGGTCGGCGAGGACGATGCACAAACCATCCCGATCTGACGCGTCCGCGCGCTCCGCGAAGCCCTCCCCTGACTCTCAGCGCGGCGAGCCGTGGCGCGTCGAGGGCGCACGGCGGCCCGCCGGGACCGGGACACCGCCGCCGAGTCGGAACTTCGCGTGGATCTGGTGGGTGGCGCTGATGCTGCTGATCCTCAACTGGACGCTGGTCGGGGTGCTCGGCTCCTCGAGCACCTTGTCCACGGTCCGGGTGAACTTGCCGTACAGCGTGTTTCGCGCCCAGGTGCAGGAGCACAACGTGGCCTCGGTAACCGCGACGGGCAACAGCATCCAGGGCGAGCTGCGGACCGGGATCCGCTATCCCCGCGGCCCCCAGGGGCGTGTCTCCAAGGAGTTCAAGACCGAGCGCCCGATCTTCGCCAACGACCAGATCTTTCAGCGGCTACTCGCCGACGGGGCGACCGTCGGGGCCAAACCCACGAGCACCTCGACGCCGTTCTGGGCCTCCCTGCTACTGGGCTTTGGTCCGACGCTGCTGCTGATCGGGCTGCTCGTGCTCGTGATGCGACGCATGGGATCCGGGCTCGGAGGCGCAGCGGCTGGAGCGGCCGGATTTGGCAAGGCGCGTGCCCGGCGCTATGAGGCGAGCGAGCAGCGAACCACGTTCAAGGATGTGGCCGGGATCGACGAGGCGACCGAGGAGCTCGCCGAGGTCGTCGACTTCCTCAAGCACCCAGACCGCTATAAAGCGCTCGGCGCGATGGTCCCGCGCGGCGTCCTCTTGACCGGCCCGCCGGGAACCGGGAAGACGCTCCTCGCCCGAGCTGTCGCCGGCGAGGCCGAGGTGCCGTTCTTCTCGATGTCGGCCTCGGAGTTCGTGGAGATGTTCGTCGGGGTGGGGGCAAGCCGGGTTCGCGACCTCTTCGAGCAGGCCAAGAAGGAGGCCCCGGCGATCATCTTCATCGACGAGCTCGACGCCCTGGGCCGCTCGCGCGCCGCCGCGTCGATGCCGGGGGGTGGCCACGACGAGCGCGAACAGACGCTCAACCAGGTGCTCACCGAGATGGACGGCTTCACCGGGAACGAGGGCGTCATCGTCCTCGCCGCCACCAACCGGCCGGAGATCCTCGACGCGGCGCTCCTGCGCGCGGGGCGCTTCGACCGGCGCGTGGCCGTGAGCCCGCCGGATCAGCGGGGACGCGAGCAGATCCTCAGGGTCCACACGCGCTCGGTCCCGCTGGCCAAGGACGTCGACCTGGCAAGCGTCGCCGCAGCCACACCCGGGATGGTTGGCGCCGACCTGCACAACCTGGTCAACGAGGCCGCTCTCCTGGCCGCGCACCGTCGGCGCAAGCGGGTTCACCGTGATGACTTCACCGACGCGCTGGAGAAGATCGTGCTGGGCGCGGCGCGCCACATCCTGATCTCGCCTGAGGAGCGCGAGCGCACCGCCTACCACGAGTCCGGGCACGCGCTGCTCGGCATGCTCGAGCCGGGCGCCGACCCGGTGCGGAAGATCTCGATCATGCCGCGGGGACGCGCGCTCGGGGTCACCTTCCAGAGCCCCCAGCAGGATCGCTACGGGTTCGATGAGCGCTACCTGCGAGGGCGCATGACCGGCCTGCTCGGCGGGCGCGCGGCCGAGGAGCTCGTGTACGGCGCCGTGACCACGGGCGCCGAGTCAGACCTCGAGCAGGCGACCGCGCTGGCCCGGCACATGGTGGGGCGCTGGGGCATGTCAGACGAGCTGGGGCTCGTCTCGGTGCTGCCGCCCGACGGCGCCGGGCCCTTTGGGCTGTTCGGCGAAGGCGCCACCTCCGAGCACACGCGCCAGCTGATCGATGCCGAGGTGCGGCGGATCGCCGACGAGTGCCACGAGCGAGCGCTCGACACCCTCCGCGACCATCGGGACCAGCTCGACTCACTCGCGCACGCGCTCCTCGAGCGTGAGACGCTGGATGAGGCAGATGCTTACGCGGCGGCCGGAATCCCCCATGCGATTCCTGCCGCGCAGGCGGCGCGGGCCAAGGCGTAGGCCGCGCCGTCGCGTCGTGGCTCGTGATCGACCTGCACTGCCACATCCTCCCCGGGATCGACGACGGGGCCCGGGATCCCGCCGACGCCCTGGCGATGGCTCGCCAGGCCGAGGCGGACGGGATCGAGGCGATCTGCGCCACCCCCCACGTCCGCCACGACCACGACGTGCGAATCGGCGAATTACCAGCCCGTTTGGCCGCCCTTAACCAGGCGATCGGCCGCGCCGCCTGCCGGGCGCGAGTGCTGGCGGGCGGCGAGGTTGCGGCGAGCACCCTCGCCGGCCTCGACGACGAGGAGCTCGCGGCGGTCTCGCTCGGCGGGTCGCGCCGGTGGATCTTGCTCGAGCCGGTGCGCGGCCCGCTCGACGACTCGCTGGACGCGGCGGTGCTCGAACTGCGAAGCCGCGGCTTCCGGGCGCTCATCGCCCACCCGGAGCGCCACCTCGCTTCGGATCTTGTCGCACGGTTGCGTCGGCTGATCTCAGAGGGTGCCTTGATCCAGGCCACCGCGGCCTTCCTCGTCGACCCTCCGACCCGCGGGGGAATGCTCGCGCTGGCCGCGGCCGGCGTCATCCACGTGCTCGGCAGCGACTCACACTCGTCCCGGGCCGGCCACCCGGTCGCCCTCGCGGCGGGGCTCAAGGCCCTGGCCACGGTGCCCTCTCTGGCCCCACATATGCGCTGGATCGCTGAGACCGCGCCGCGCGCCATCGTGGCCGGCGAGGAGCTGGCGCCGCCGTTCTAAGCCGCCGGTCGTAGGTATCCTCCTGGAAGGAGAGCCGGGAAGACTGGTCGGCGTGCCCACGATCGGGAGGCCGTCCTGTCCCGGAAGATCTCCATACCGTCGGTGTGTTCGCGCGGGGTGCGCGTGCGGTGAGTGCGCTGTCCGACGCGCTGCTGATCGTGATCTTCGTCGCCGCGGCAGTGCTCAGCCTCGGCACGAGCTGGATCCTCGTCTTGACGATCGAGCGGATCGGCGCGAGGATCGGCGTCTCCGAGGCGCTCCTGGGGATGCTGGCTGCCCTCGCCGCCGATGCGCCCGAGCTCACCGCGGCCGTGACGGCGCTGAGCGGCCACCGTTCCCGGATCGGCGCCGGGGTGGTCATCGGGTCCAACGTGTTCAACCTGGCGGCCCTGCTCGGCGTGGCCGCCGTCGTGGCCGCGAGCATCGCCCTGCACCGCCGCGTGATCCTCCTGGAGGGAGTGGTCGCGGTGGCGATCGCGATCGTATGCGTGCTGGTCGTGGTCGCCGGTATGCCGCCCGCGGTCGGCGCGGCAATCAGCCTGGCTGTGCTCGTCCCCTATGTGGTCCTACTTGGACTTCGCAGCGATCAGCTCCGCCGGCTCGGGCTGCCCGATCGGTGGCGGCGATGGCTGGCCACGGCGGTCCATGAGGAGGAGCTCGAGCTCGAGCCCGCGATTCACCCCCGGCGGGGCCGGCGCAAGGACGTGGCGGTGGCCGCGGTTGCGGTGGGCGTCGTGGTGGGCGCCAGCGTCGTGATGGAGCAGTCAGCTTCTCAGCTGGGGACCCGTCACGCGGTTCCCGACATCATCGTGGGCGGGCTGATTCTGGCTGCCGTGACGAGCCTTCCGAACGCGGTCGCTGCGGTCTACCTGGCCGCGCGGGGGCGAGGGTCGGCGACGCTCAGCACGGCAATGAACAGCAACGCCCTCAACGTGGTCGCGGGCCTGCTGCTGCCGGCCAGCCTGGTCGGCCTGGGAACCGCCACCGCCGCGACCAGCCTGATCGCGCTCTACTACCTCGCCTTCACCGTCCTCGTGCTGGCCATGGCCTATGCCGCCCGCGGGCTGCACCGGACTCAGGGAGCGCTGATCATCGCCGCCTACCTGGCCTTCGTCGGGCTCCTGCTCGCCGTCGCCTAAAACGAAATCGTCTTGGAGGTCGCCGCCTTGCACACGTAGATCGTGCCGGCGGTTCCCCTGGAGGCCTTGGCCACCTTGGCGTAGAAGTGGTGAAGCGAGATTCCCGCGAACCCGGAGGCCTTGATCTTCCAGTACCCGTTCGTGTTCGTCTTCGCCGTCCCAAGCTTGAGCTTGGTCGTGGTGTAGAGCGTCACCTTGCGGGAGTCCTGGCACCCGGTGTGGGAGGTGACCCGGCCCGTGAACGTGGTGTTGTGGTGACTCTTGATGGAGATGTGCGAGACGACCGTGACGGTGTTGGTGGCAAACGCCGAGCCGAAGGAGGCGACCAGCGCCACGCCGATCACTGCTGCCATGGCGGCAGCGATGCGGAGGCTCGACTGTGTCACGCGCGTTCCCATTTCAGGCCTCGTTGTACCTCAGGCCGGTGGCCAAATCAAGTCCCCCGACCACCGGACGCACGCCGATCCGCTCCGCCAGATCCTCCACCACGGCGCGTTTCCCTGTCCCGAGGCCCCGCCGGAGAAAGTTGACCGATCCGGCCGCGGCCCCCAGGGCGAGCGTCTCCCGGAGCGGGAAGCCGCGTGCCCAGGCCGCTGCGATCGCCCCCATCATCGCGTCGCCGCAGCCCTCGCGATGGCCCACCGGAAAAGCAGGTGGGACGAGTTCGAACGCGTCCCCATCGGCCGGAATCACCAGGATGGGCGCCTCAGCGCGAGTGACCACCGCGGCCCCGGCACCACTATCGAGGAGGGTGCGCGCGCCGGCGAGCAGCCGCGGACCGTCCACCGGGCCGCAAACGAACTCCGCCAGCTCCCAGTCGTTCAGCTTGACCAGAGCCGGCTTGTGTGGAAGGACACGGTCGAGCCGAGGGCTCGAGAGATCCACGAGCACAGGAACCGCGGCGGCGCGTACGCCGCTGACGATGGTCTCGTAGACCTCATCCGGTAGCCCCTCGGCTGGATACGGGTTGCAGAGGACGAGCACGTCGCTGCCGAGGGCCGCGACGACAGTGCTGCTGACGAGATCGTCGATCTCGTGCCGCTGTGGCGGCGGACGGAGCGTGTGGGCGAGGAGACGGCGCTCACCATCGCGCCGGTCGAGGACGTAGCTCCCGCAGGCCCCGGCGGTCTTGGTCACGTGTAGCTCGACTGGCAGCGCCTCGAGCAAGGACTGGGCAACCGTCCCGCTCTCCCCACCGAGGAAGGAGCAGAGGACGGGCACGGCCCCCAGCTCCGCGGCCATCCGCGCCACCCACACCCCCTGACCCGCGGGGTGAACATGCAGCTCCTCGACCGCACCGAGCTTCTCGATCGTCACGCTGAGCAGCGGGTCAGGGCTAAATATGGCGACCCGAGGAGCGGGCATCGCCTCCCACCGTGATCGACCCGCGAGGACCCCGCATCGGGGCAAACCCACAGTACTGCCGCACCTTGTTCCCGATGCGCGGTTGGCACCGGCGCCATACGGTCCGCCCATGAACAAGGAATCCGCTCAACCAACGACCGACACGCCGCTCCGTGTCTTCGCGGACCTGCGTCGGCATAACGAATACGCCGCTCGCGTGGCACGCCTCGTCGATGCCGAGCGCCGGCGCCGCGTCGAGCACGTGCTCCACCTCCAGCGCAAGCACCGGTTGCATCAGGCGCGCTGAGCGCAGGCTGCCGAAGTCGATCGCCGCCGGATCAGGTACCGGCGCAGTTCGTCGGCTCCCCAGACGAGGAACGGGAACGGAAGCGCGAACAGCAGGTCGGCCGGGCTGAGCGCCGCCGTGGCCAGGAGGGACTGGAACGGCGGGGCGTAGATAAGGAGCGCCGCGAGGCCCAGCTCGAAGGCAATGCCCCAGAGCAGGAGCGGGTTCGAGAGCACACCGACCGATCGCAGCGACGCACGGTCGGTGCGCGCCGCAAACGCAGTACCGATCTGTCCCATGATCATTCCGTAGAACGTCATCGTGGTCGCGGCCAGGTAGGCGTGATGCAACGGATGACCGGAGCCGGTGGGCGCCCCGAGGTGCCAACCCGCGCGGTGCAGGACGAAGAAGAAGCCCGCCATCTGCAGCGCCGCGCAGATCACGCCGAGGAAGAGCCAGGCCCGGAGAAGCATGGGCGGCCGGATCACGCCCTCCGAACGCGGCCGCGGCGGTCGCTCCATCAGCCCAGGCTCGCCTGGCTCGCGTCCCAGCGCCAGCGCCGGCAGCGTCTCGGTCCCCACGTCAAACGCAAGCAGCTGAAGCACCGGGAGCGGAAGCGGGATCTTGCCTCCGCTCAGCGCGAAGACCAGGAACGGTGTCACCTCCGGCGTGGCGTGGGCGAAGATGTAGAGGATGAACTTGCGGATGTTGTCGTAGACCCGGCGTCCGCCCTCGACCGCGGCGACGATCGTGGCGAAGTTGTCATCGGTGAGGACCATCGTCGAGGCCTCGCGCGCCACATCGGTCCCTGACCTTCCCATCGACACGCCGATGTCGGCACGGCGGAGCGCCGGGGCGTCGTTCACCCCGTCGCCCGTCATTGCCACCACCTCTCCCTCGGCCTGCAACGCCTCGGCGATACGCAACTTGGCCTCCGGGGATGCGCGGGCGAAAACGATCTCCTTCTCGCCGCGCAGCAGCGTGTCGAGCTGCGCATCGCTGATCCGCTCGAGCTCCTCCCCGGTCACGACCGGCGAGGACTCATCGCCGATCCCCACCTGGCGCGCAACTGCGGCACCCGTGACCGGGTGATCGCCCGTGATCACGACGATCCGGATCCCGGCGCGATGACACGCGGCGACTGCACCCGCCACCTCCGCTCGCGGCGGGTCGAGCATGGCGACGAGGCCAAGGAAACAGAGGTCGCGCTCAGCCTGCTCGCGCTGCTCGGGCGCGTCCGCTCCTGGATCCAGGCGCCGGTCGGCGATCCCCAGAACTCGCAACCCGCGCTGGGTGAATTCGTCGAGCGCATGGAGAACCGCCCGCCGCTCTTGGGCGTCGAGCCGCTGCTCCTCACCGTCCGCCCCGAGGATCATCGTGCAGCTCGGAAGGACCTCCTCGGGAGCGCCTTTGCAGTCCACCCAGAGGGTCCCGTCTCGCGCATCCACGGTGCTCATCCGTTTGAGCACGGGGTCGAAGTGAAACTGGCGGCGCCGGTGAGCGTCCCGCTCTCCCGGATCAAGGGCGATGCCCTGGTCGCGCGCGAACTGGAGCAACGCGAGCTCTGTCGGGTCGCCGACCGAGCCTGACGGGGTGTCGAGCTCGGCGTTGCTGCAGGCGGCGGCGACCCTCGCCATCCGCAGCGCCGCGGACGAGCGGACCTCGGCAGCAGCAGCGGTATCGAGCATCCCCCCGGCCGTCCATGCCCCGCGCACCTGCATCCGGTTCTCGGTCAACGTCCCGGTCTTGTCGGTGCAGATGACCGTGGTTGAGCCGAGCGTCTCCACGGCGCTCAGCCGCTTCACCACGGCCCCGCGCGACACGAGATCCCGTACCCCGACGGCCAGCGCCAGCGTGATCACGGGCAGCAGTCCTTCCGGGACGTTGCCCACGATCAGGCCGACCGCGAACACGACCGCCAACGACAGGGACAGTCCCGCGCCGAAGGTCGCGACCGGAATGAAGGCGATGCCGGACACGGCGGCGATCAGCGCGATCAGCCACGCGACCCGACGGACCTGGCTGTCCAGCGGGCTTTCCTCGATCGTGACCCGCTCCGAGAGCGCGGCGATCCGGCCGAGCTCTGTGTGCATGCCCGTGGCGAAGACGAGACCGTGCGCCTCGCCGGCCGTGCAGATGGTCCCACTGAACACGATGTCCCGCGCTTGCAACAGCGGCACGCCGTGATCGGTGAGATCAGCGGCGCGGAATACCGGGATCGACTCACCGGTCAGAGTCGAAGTGTCGACCTCGATGCCCCCGCTGAGAAGACGGGCGTCGGCGGAGATGCGCTCGCCCTCCTCGATGAGCAGGAGGTCTCCGGGCACAAGCTCGCGCGCCTCGATGACCTGGTGCCGACCGTCTCGTAGAACGCTCGCCTGAGCCGGGATGAACTGCGCCAGCGCCTCCACCGCCCGCTCAGCCTGCATCTCCTGGGCGAACGCGAACGCGGCGTTGATCAGGATGACCACCGCGATCGCGATCGCGACGGGGATAATTCCCGCGATCCACGCCAGTCCGGCCGCCGCCACCAGCAGCAGGGCCAGTGGATGGGTGAACTGGCGGGCGAGCTCCCGCGGCCAGCGGCGACCTCCGCGGCGGCCGAGCTCGTTGGGGCCGTACTGCGTGAGCCGCCGCGCGGCCTCTCGCGAGCTCAGGCCCTCGGCGGTTGTCTTCAGCCTCCGGAAGAGCCGCCCGGTCTGATCGGTGGGATCGAGCGCCGGAGGCTCTTCGAGGCTGGTCACCGATCAGGCGTGCGGCCGGGGAACGACCACCACCGGGCACGCCGCGTCATGGAGGAGCGCCTCGCCGGTGGTCCCGAGGAGCACCCGCTTCACGGGCCCCCAGCGGCGCGAGCCGACGACGAGCAGATCCACCGATTCCGAGAGCTCGAGCAGCGCATCGGCGGGCCGACCGCGCTTGATCTCCACCCGCGCACGGGTTCCGCATTCCTTCGCGGCCGCCTCGGTCTCGCTCTGGCGACGGTCAGCCTCGGCCAGCACCGCGTCCTCCCATTCGGCGTGGGCGGCCCCGCCGGAGGCAAACCGCGACCACCCGATCGGAGGGGTGCGGTCGTCCACGACCGCGTACACCTCGAGGTCGGCGTGGGCGCCGCGGGCAATCGAGGCCGCCAGCGCCAGCGCCGCCTCGGCCTCCGGGCTGCCGTCGTAGCCGACGCCGATCCGGGCAAGCCGCCGGTCCGGGCGGGCGCCGTAGCCTCGCGGCGCGACCGCCAGGGCAGACTCGAAGCCGCACAAGAGCTGTCGGGTCCGCGTCCCGATCCGCACCCGGCCCTCCGGCCCCTTGCGGCTCGAACCCATCACGAGGAGATCGTGATGGCCCTGGTGAACCACCCGCTGAAGAGCCCGCGGAACGGAGAAGTCAGTCGCGAGCGAGGTCCTGGCCCCAGGGGCAACGGTGGCTCGCGCCTTCTGCAGAACCCGCTGGGCCTCCTTGCGCAGCGCTGACCATTGAACCCCGATCGGAGGCAGGACCAGCGGATCGGAATGAACCATCACAAGCATCAGCTGCGCCCCAGTGACATCGGCGAGGGCTCGCCCGAGCGCTGCCGCATCGTGACCCTCGGGAAACGCGTCCACCCCGACCGCGATCCGCGTGGGCGTCGTCCGGGTGGCACCTGAACTCTGTGTGGGCTGCTGCGCGATGGTATCCATGGATCAATGGTGGCCCGCCGCAGCACGGGTTCCATCGGCACAAAGCCAGTGACGTGACTGCGGAGAACTACGCAGGCTGGTCTGGCATCTCAGCCGGGGTCCGAGTGACGAAATGGACTCCCTCGAGACCCTCGAGCGAGAACCCCTCGGCGGCGCCCGGCGAGACATCGATCAAGAATCGCGGCCGGCGCCAGCGTTCGTACTGCTCACCGTCGATGTAGAACGGAGCGTTCCCGATCCGACCGAGCAGGAGGTCGCCGGGCGCCGCCGGCAGGTCATCCTCGGTCAGGCACATCGGCGCGCTGCCGTCGCAGCAGCCCCCGGACTGAAAGAAGATGAGCGGCCCGTGGGCGGCCTCGAGGCGATGAATCACCTCGAGGGCCGCCCGCGTGGCTGCTACAGCAGCCCCCGTGGCATGAGCCGGTTGCTGCATCTCTTAGAAGAACCCCAATGGCTTCGGGTCATAGCTGACGAGCAGGCACTTGGTCTGCGTGTAGTGCTCGAGCATCATTCGGTGGTTCTCACGGCCGACCCCTGAGGCCTTGTAACCGCCGAACGCGGCGTGGGCCGGGTACTGGTGGTAGCAGTTCGTCCACACGCGCCCGGCCTTGATCGCGCGGCCCATCCGGAAGGCACGGCTCCCGTCACGGGTCCACACGCCGGCACCCAGCCCATACATGGTGTCGTTGGCGATCTCGAGCGCTTCCGCCTCGTCTTTGAACGTGGTCACCGCGAGGACCGGGCCGAAGATCTCCTCCTGGAACACGCGCATCTTGTTGTGCCCCTTGAGGACCGTGGGCTGGAAGTAGTAGCCACCCGCCAAACGTCCGTTCAGCGGCGGCCGGTGCCCGCCGATCAGGACCTCTGCGCCCTCGTTGATCCCGATCGCCACATAGCTCTCGATCTTCTCGAGCTGGGCCGTCGAGACCTGCGCGCCGATCATCGTCTCAGGGTCGAGTGGGTCGCCCTGTTTGATCGCCGCGATGCGGGCCAGGCACCGCGCCATGAACTCGTCGTAGATCGAGTCCTGGATGAGCGCTCGCGACGGACAGGTGCAGACCTCGCCCTTGTTGAAGGCGTAGAGGACGAGGCCCTCGACCGCCTTGTCGAGGAAGGTGTCGTCGGTCGCCATCACGTCCTCGAAGAAGATGTTCGGCGACTTCCCGCCGAGCTCGGTTGTCGAGGGGATCAGGTTCTGCGCGGCGTAGGACATGATCAGCCTCCCGGTGACGGTCTCGCCGGTGAAGCCGATCTTCGCGATCCGCTTGTTGGAGGCCAGCGCCTTCCCGATCTCCGCCCCTGGGCCGTTGACGACGTTGACCACACCGGGGGGAACGATGTCGCCGATCACCTCGAGCAGCTTGAGGATCGACCACGGCGTCGGACTAGCCGGCTTGATCACGGTGCAGTTTCCAGCCGCGAGGGCGGGAGCCATCTTCCAGGCTGCCATGAGCAGCGGGAAGTTGAACGGGATGATCTGCCCGACCACGCCCAGCGGCTCATGGAAGTGGTAGGCGTAGGTCTCGGCGTCGATCTCCGAGATCCGCCCCTCCTCCGCGCGCACGGCGCCCGCGAAGTACCGGAAGTGGTCGGCTGACAGCGGGATGTCCGCGGCGAGCGTCTCGCGCACGGGCTTGCCGTTGTCGTAGCTCTCGGCGACGGCGAGCATCTCGAGGTTCTCCTCGATCGCATCAGCGATCTGATTCAGCACGGCGGCACGCTCGGCGGGCGAGCGCGCGCCCCAATCGTCCTTGGCGGCGTGAGCGGCATCGAGCGCCAGCTCGATGTCCTCGGCGCCGGAGTGAGCGACCTCGCAGAACGGCTCACCAGTCGATGGAGTGAGGTTCTCCCGGTACTCGTTGGTGGTCGGCGGCACCCAATGTCCGCCGATGAAGTTCTGGTAACGGTCCTGGAGGGGGACGGGGCTCCCGGCGTGACCGGGCGCCTCGTAGGCGATGGATTCGGTTGTGGCCATGTCGGCTCCTTGCAATCGGTGGGCTCGCCCCGACTGCACCAGGAACGCGCCGGAACGCCATCCGGACTAAGCCGCGAACGCAGACGGGTAACCCACACCCGGCAGCGGGCTTTGCCGGATGCAGGGAGCTCTCTGAGTCGCCTAGCGTCGACACACTCAAGCCACCGAACCGGAGCGACGTCATGGCCCTCACCTCCCAACCATCTGCCGGCAGCTACCTCATGCCCTCGCTTGAGCACGCGACCGTGGCGGACGCGATGCACCCGGGGATCATCGCCTGCGACCCCGATCTGCCCGTCGTCGAGGTGGCGCGCATGATGGCCACCAAGCACGTCCATTGCGTCGCGGTGATCGGCGTCTCGCACAAAGATCCCGCCTGCGCGGTGTGGGGCCTCATCTCGGATCTCGATCTCGTCCGGGCAGCGGTCGAGCGCGAGTCCGGGCTGACGGCGCGTGAGCTGGCGGGCGAGCCGCTCGTCACCGTCGATCCGCGCACGCCCCTCCGTCAGGCCGCGATGATCATGCTCAAGCAGCCCGCGTCGCACCTCATAGTGGTCGAGGCCGAGACCGAACGTCCGATCGGCATCCTCTCGACGCTCGACGTCGCCGGTGTCCTCGGATGGGGCGAGGCCTAGGCGCAAATACGCGCTAACTACTGACCGGGACTCGCTGTCGCACCGGATGAGTCAGCCGGCAGCGGTCCATAGGTTGGGCTTGAAACCTAAACCGCCAGCCCCCGCTCAGCCCTCTGGGCGCAGGAGGAGTCATGATCTCCCTCGCCAAGCTCTCCATCCGACGGCCAAAGTCCTCGCTCGCCGTCTGGCTCATCATCGCCATTGCCCTGTCGCTGGTCGGCGTCGGAGTCTCGAAGACCCTCTCGCCACCGATTACTGTTGTCCCCGGGACCCAGTCCTGGCGCGCCCAGCAGCTTGGTAACGCGCAGTTCGGGCCCACGCAGCTCGTCCCGATCCTGCTCGAGGGCCCCAAGGCGCAGCTCAACCGTCAGGGTCCGCCGCTCGTCGCGGCGCTGGCCCGGCGGCCGCACACCCGCGTGCTCTCGGCCTGGGATGCCGGCACGGCCAGCGCCGGGCTCCGTCCCAAACCCGATGCGGCGATGATCGTCGTCTCGGTCGATCGCAGCGAGGCAGGCGCGGTCAAGTACGACCAGCCGCAGATCGAGAACCTCGTCTCGCACGGGATCACCGCGCCCGTGAGGTCCTACATCACCGGGCAGCCCTCGATCGACCGCGCCGAGAAGAACGCCTCGCTGTCGAACCTGCGTCGGGACGAGATGATCGCGATCGCGATCCTGCTCGGTCTGCTTCTGATCGGGCTGCGGGCGCCCGTCGCCGCCCTCGTGGTCACCGCGACAGCGGCGCTCAGCACGCTTGCCGGCTTCGGCGAGGTGGCCCTCCTGGGCCATGTCCTCAAGCTCGACCCGGTCGGCGTCGCGGCGGGCACCATGACCGGGCTGGCCGTTGCGGTCGCCTTCGCGCTGATGATCCTCGATCGCTTCCACCGCGAGGAGCTTCCCGAGGGTTCGCACCCGCGCACGGCGGCGGAGGCCGCGGTGCGAGACCTCGAGTCGACCGGCCGTGCCGTTCTCATCGCCGGGACCGCGCTCGTGCTGGCCCTCGCCCTGGTGGCGGTCGTGGGACCGACGGAGCTGATGGTCTCGGTTGGCACCGGCGCGTTGACCTGTGCCGCCTTCGCCACCGGCGGCGCGGTTGTCGTCATGCCCGCGGCCCTGGTGCTGCTGGGCCGGCGAATCGACGCATTCACGTTCCCGGCTCCACCGCCCCTGGCTCGCGCCTGGGCGGCGCTGGTCGACGGCGGTAACCGCGTCGTGAGGCACGCCGTGTACGCGGGCTTTGCCGCCACGGCGCTGCTCGCTGCCGTTGCCGTACCGGCATTTGCGCTGAAGACGGGGCCGCCTGACGTCAGCCAACTGCCCCCCCACTCTCAGGCCCGGATCGCCTTCGAGGAGGTCTCACGGGTGATGGGTCCCGGTTGGGCGACGCCGTACAACCTGATTGTGGTCGCCAACAACCGGCCGATCACGACGCCGGCGCTCCTCGGCAGCCTGTACCGGTTCGAGGAGAAGATCGCCAGGAATCCGACCGTGGCGTCGGTCACCGGTCCGGGGCAGATCAACTCGACCTCGCAGCAGCTCGCCAGCTTCGGCCCCCAGCTGAACCACTCGATGAAGATCTCCGATCAGAGCAAGTCGCAGCTCCGCCAGCTGATCGACGGCCTCGGCCAGGCGGGGGCAGGATCGGCCCAGCTCCAGTCCGGCCTGGCCTCGGCGTCGACCGGGGCCAGCCAGCTGCACTCGGGCTCGGGCCAGGCGCAGACGGGAGCCGGGCAACTGCACTCCGGTCTCGCCCAGGCGCAGACCGGCTCGTCCCAGCTCGAGGCCGGCTTGAACCAGGCGCTGAGCGGCGCGAACTCGCTCAAGAAGGGCGCCGGTCAGGCGCTGAGCGGAGCCAACCAGCTGTCCAGCGGACTGGGGACGGGCGCTCCTCAGATGAAGGCCGGGCTGCCCGCCTTCGGCACGCTCGCCAGCTCGAGTGCTGCAACAGCCTCCGAGATAACCACCCTCCAGGGCCAGGCCCAGACAGCTCAGAACTCGGCGTCGGCCGCGCTGTCGGCGCTTCAGGGCATGAGCGGCGCCAGCGGCGACCCGGGCTATCAGACCGCCGTCAGCAACCTCTCGAATGCCTCGGCGACGATGAACGACATCATCGCCGCGCTGAAGACGGCGGCAGGGAACGCCAGCACCGCGTCTCTCCTCGCCGCGAGCGTGAAGGGACAGGCCGGCACCCTGTCGGCTCAGCTCACGGCCGCCGCGTCAGGGGCGGCGCAGCTCGCGTCAGGCATCAAGCAGCTGCGAGCGGGTAACGCCCAGCTGGCCAGCGGAATCTCGCAGCTGGCAACCGGGGGCGGCCAGCTGAACACCGGCCTGAAACAACTCACCGCGGGTGCCGGCGCGCTTCAGATAGGCCTTGGCCAGCTGACCGGCGGCGCCGGACAGCTCGCCACCGGATTGGCGACGGGCGTCGGCCCGGCCGGGCAACTGACCACGGGCCTCGGAACCATGCAGGCCGCCGTGATCAAGTCGCGGGGGCAGATCCCATCGACGGCGCAGCTCAAGCAGCTCGAGGCGCAGTCACCCGGGATCTTCAACTCGGGCTACTTCGTCCTGGCCGCGGTCGAGGGGGCGACCCAGTCCAATCGCAACGCAGCCACGTTCACGATCAATCTGCTGCGCGGCGGGACGGCGGGCCAGATCATGGTCGTGTCCAAGTACCGGGCCAACGACCCGCGCACGGCCGCGCTGCGCACGCAGCTCGCCACCGACGCGCAGCACCTCGCCAAGGCGAGCAACGTTCGGGTGGCGGTCGGCGGGCCAGCTGGGAACCTCGGCGATCTCACGAGCGTCACCCGGTCGCGGATCTGGATCGACGTCGCCGTGGTGTCCGCGGCGATCGTGCTCGTCCTGGCGCTCGCGCTCCGGGCGGTGCTGCTGCCGGTGATCGCGACAGCGTTCAGCCTCCTGGTCACCGCCGCGGCATTCGGATTGCTCCAGATGCTGTTCGGCGGGAGCAGCCCGCCGTTGAGCGGGCCGGGATATCTGGACCCGATCACGGTCATCAGCGTGTTCACGGTCGCGTTCGCCATCAGTGTGGCCTTCTCGACCATCCTGCTGATGCGCACGCGGGAGGAGTACGTGGGCTCCAACGGCAGCGATGGGGCGGTACGGCGCGGTCTCCGGGACACCGCCGCGGCCAGCACCGGGGCCGGCCTGCTGATGGTGGCCGCTCTGATCCCGTTCTCGCTGACCGACCTGCTCAACATCCGCGCGCTCGGGATCGGCGTCGCCTTCGCCGTTCTGCTCGATGTCCTGGTCGTGCGACCCGTCCTACTGCCGGCCGCCGAGAAGGTGGTCGGCCGCTTCGGCTGGTGGCCGACGACCGCGGCGAGAAAGCCAGCGCAGCCACCAGCAACACGGAGGCATCACCGGATCCCCCGGCTGCCTCACCGTCATGCCCGACCCGCCCACGAATAGACCGATCCGAGGATCAACATGAGCTCTCTAATCACAACCCCCGACGCCGCCAAGACCCATCTGAGACTGGGACCGCAGACGGTCGGCGAGATGGTCCTTGCCGCGGCCGCGCGGCACGCCGGTGTCGCCCTTCAGTTCAAGCGCGACGGGTCGGACGCCTACGTCTCCTACCCGGAGCTGGGGACGATCGCCAGCGAGATCGCCCGCGGGCTGATCAGCCTCGGCATTGAGCACGGCGATCGCGTGGCGATCCTTGGACTCACCTCGGCCGACTGGACGCTCGCCGACTGCGGATCGCTGTGCGCGGCGGCGGTGGTGACTCCCATCTACCACACCAATTCGCCGCTCGAGTGCGCCTACGTGCTCCAGAACTCCGGGGCGCGCGTCGTCTTCTGCGAGAACGTCGCACAGGCCGCGAAGATCGAGGAGATCCGTGAGAGCTGTCCGGCCCTGGAGCACATCATCCTGTTTCAGTCCGCGGATCCCGAGGTCCTAACCCTGGACAGGTTGCGCGCGCGAGGCGCCGAGATCCCGCCGGAGGCGGTGACCGAGCGCCTGGCCGAGGTCGGGCCCGACGACATCGCCACCCTCGTCTACACCTCGGGCACGACGGGGCCGCCCAAGGGCTGCATGCTCAGCCACGACAACTTCATCTCGACCGTGCGGATGTACAGCAGCGAGCTGCACTTCAACGAAACGCACTCGCTGTATCAGTTCCTCCCGCTGGCGCACGTCCTCGCTCGGGTTGCGCAGACAGTGGCCCTCGGCGTCGGCGCGCGGATCATCTACTGGACCGGCGACCCGACCAAGATCGTCGATGAGCTGAGCGAAACGGGCCCGACACACTTTCCCGCCGTGCCGCGTGTCTACGAAAAGATTCACGCCACGGTCATGGGCCGAATCGCCGACGGCCCGGACATCCAGCGGCGGCTCTTCGGCTGGGCACTCGGCGCCGGCCGCCGGGCACGGCCGCCGCTGCGCTCTCGGCGGCAGCCGCCATTGCTCGACGATCTCCAGTATCGGGTGGCCGACCGGCTCGTGCTCAGCAAGGTCAGGGAGGCGTTTGGACCCAACCTTGAGCTCGCGATGGTGGGCGCTGCCCCGGTGGCGCAGGAGCTGCTCGAGTTCTTCGACGCCTGCGGTGTGCTCGTGCTGGAGGGCTATGGCCTGACCGAGAGCTGTGCCGCCTCCACGCTGAACACTCCCGATGCGGTCCGCCTCGGCACCGTCGGAAAGCCGCTTCCAGGCACCGAGGTGACGGTCGCGCCGGACGGCGAGATACTGATCCGAGGGCCCCACGTCTTCAAGGGCTACTTCGGCAACCCGGAGGCCACCGACGAGACCCTGACCGAGGACGGCTGGCTGCGCTCAGGCGATCTGGGGTCGATCGATGCCCAGGGATTCGTGCGGATCACCGGCCGCAAGAAGGACCTGATCATCACTTCGAGCGGCAAGAACATCACCCCCGTGAACATCGAAAGCCAGCTTCGCGACTCTCGATACATCAACGAGGCAGTCGTCTTCGGTGACCGCCGCCCGTATCTGGTCGCGATGCTGACGCTCGACCGCGACGAGGCGGTGAGCCTGGCCAAGCGGCTGGGGATCGATCCCGATCCCGCCACGGTGGCCAGCGATCCCGGAGTCCACGTCGAGGTGCAGAAGGAGGTCGACGCGGTCAACGCCAAGCTGGCCCGGATCGAGCAGATCAAACGGTTCGCGATCCTCGACCACGACCTGACGCAAGCGGACGGCGAGATGACTCCGACGCTGAAGGTCAAGCGCGGCTTCGTCTACGACAAGTACGCCGACGTTTTCACAAAGCTCTACGAAGAGGGTGAGACCCGATGACCCGTCTTTCGACCGCCGATGCCGCCTGGCTGCACATGGATCGCCCCACCAACCTGATGGTGATCAACTCGGTCCTGCTCTTCGACGAGCCGGTGGACTGGGACCGGGTCAAACAGATCACGCAGGAGCGGCTCGTCGACCGCTACCCGAAGTTCCATCAGCGGGTCGTCGAGAGCCGGGTCCCGCTGCGCCCACCGACCTGGGAAGACGATCCGGACTTCGCGCTCGAGCATCACATGCACCATCTGGCCCTCCCCGCCCCGGGCAACGCCAGCGTGCTGCAGGAGCTGGTCGGCGACCTGATGACGATGCCGCTCGACCGCAACCGCCCCCTGTGGCACGAGTACATGGTCGACGGCTACGGGGAGGGCGCGGCTTTGATCGTTCGCATGCACCATTGCATCGCCGACGGGATCGCGCTGGCGCGGGTCATGCTCTCGATGACCGATTCGATGCCTGACGCCGGCATCCGTCACCGGGCCAGCGACGAGCGGCTTCCGCGGAGCCGGATGGTGCTCGGAGGCATCCCGCTTCCCGGCACCCGGCCCTTGAGGTGGGCGGCCCATCTCGGTCTCGCCACCGCCCGCCAGACAGCCAGCGTCGCCACCTCTCCGCGCCACGCGGTGCGCTTGGGCGCCGCGATCGGCCGTGATGCGGTGACTGCGGCAAGGCTGCTGCTGACTCCAGCGGACGCCGCCAGCGCGATCAAGGGGGACCCCGGCGTCAGTCGACGTGTGGCCTGGACCCGCCCTCTCTCGCTGCGGACGATCAAGCGGATCGCTCACGCTCACGACGCGACGGTCAACGATGTACTGCTGGCCGCGGTCAGCGGCGCCCTGCGCCAGTATCTGCGCGAGCGCGGCGCCCCCGTGGGTGAGATCCAGGCCATGGTGCCGTTCAACCTCCGCCCACTCGATGAGCCGCTGCCTCGTGAGCTCGGAAACAAGTTCGGCCTGGTGTTCCTCCCCCTGCCGGTGGGAGTCAGCGGAAGCTACTGGCGGCTGCGCGAGGTCCACAGGCGAATGCAGGAGATCAAGAACTCTCGCGACGGTGCTGTGTCCTACGAGCTGCTCTCGCTCACCGGCCTCGCGCCCGAGCCCGTTGAGCGCCGAGTCGTCGACCTCTTCTCGGCCAAGGGAACCGCGGTGATGACGAACGTCCCCGGGCCGAAGGAACCCGTTTACCTGGCCGGGACACCGATCCGCACGGTGCTCGTCTGGGCGCCGACCTCCGGGCACATCGGCATGAGCGTGAGCATCTTCAGCTACCGCGGCGAAGTCACGGTGGGCCTGATGGTCGACGCCGCGCTCGTCCCCGACCCGGGCGAGATCGTCAAGCAGCTCGAGCGTGAGGTCCGGGCGATGCGGAGGCTGACGGCCGAGGACGCCGATCCACGGCGTGCACCGGGTGGGGCTACCGCGAAGGCGACGGCCTCGCCCTGAAACAGGGTCATGTCGGTATCGGCGCCTGAGGCCGCGGGCCAGATCGATCGTCGTCGGCTCGCACGCGAGCTTCACCGCGAGCTCGTCGCGCTTCGGGACGAGATCGCCGGCGAGGCGAGCGAGACGCTCAACGACTGGCGCCGGCGGATCGACCGGCGCTCCTACCTCCCGAGTGCGGCGAACCTGGCCCATTACCTGGCCCTGCGGCGGCGCGACCTGAGAGACGTGCAACTGGCGCTGATGCCGCTCGGTGTCTCTTCGCTCGGGCGCTGCGAGGCCCGGGTCGTGGAAAACCTCGACGCCGTGATCGCGGCGCTGGCGGCGATTGCCGGCCTGGAGCGGACCGAGACGGTCGACATGAGCTCGTTCTTCCGAGGGCACGAACTGCTCCAGGCCCACGCCGACGAGGTGCTCGGACCGGTCGGCCGCACACGCAGCGTCCGGATCATGGTCACGCTGCCGGAGGCGGCCGCCGCTGACCGCGCACTCGTGCGCGAGCTGCTCGGCGGGGGCATGAACGTGGCGCGTATCAACTGCGCTCACGGCGATCCCGATGTCTGGTCGGCCATCAGCTTCAATGTCCGTGCGGCGGCCGGTGAGCTCAGCCGGCCATGCCGGATCTGTTTCGACCTCGAAGGCCCACGCGCTCGGGTTAAGTCGACCACGATCGATCCCCACGAGCGTCTCCAGCGAGGCGACGAGTTGCTGATGACCGCCGCGCCGGTACCCGTGACCGCGGCATGGGCCCGGCAGTTCGAGTGTTCCCTGCCCACTGTCCTGGATGAGCTCACAGCGGGAGCGAGAGTGCTGGTCGACGAAGGACGACTTGGTGCGCGCGTGGTGCGGCGCGCGCCGCAGGGGCTCGTGCTCCGAGTCGACGCGGCCTCGGAACGGGGCGCTCACCTTCGTGTCGAGAAGGGGCTCAACTTCCCGGGCTCCGAGCTACGCGTCGGGTCGCTGACCGCGAAGGATCTGAGCGACCTCGACGCCGTGGTGAGAGAGGCCGACCTGGTGGGGCTGTCATTCGTGCAGCGTCCGAGCGACATCGCCGCGGTTGAGGACGCCCTCGCCGCTCGAGGCGCCCGATCCATGGGCCTCATCATCAAGGTTGAGACCGAACTCGCGGTGCACAATTTGCCAGAGCTGATCGTGCAGGGGGCGGGGCGGCGTCCGCTCGGGGTGATGATCGCGCGCGGTGACTTGGCGGTGGAGATCGGGCATCTGAGGCTGGCCGAGATCCAGGAAGAGCTGCTGTGGCTCTGCGAGGCCGCGCATGTTCCCGTGATCTGGGCGACTCAGGTCCTCGACAACCTGGTCAAGAGGGGCATCCGGCACCGCGGCGAGATGACCGACGCGGCGATGGCCGAGCGGGCGGAGTGCGTGATGCTCAACAAGGGGCCGTTCGCGGTGCAGGCGGTCGGTTTGCTCGCCTCGCTCCTTGAGCGGATGGAGGGCCACCAGTTCAAGAAGACCTCGCGGATGCGAGAGCTGCACGTCTGGGCCAGCGGCGGTTGACCTTGGGGCCGAGCGCCCCTGACCGCCGCGGCGAGCGTGGATGACGACGCCCTCCGACGCCATCGCAACCGGAGGTGACCCGCGCGCGGCGCGGGCCACCTCCGCCGCCTTGCGGTGGGCTACGCCGGAGCCGCCACGCTGACGTTCTGCGTGCTCAGGCTGTCGCTGTGCTCACCGCACAGGACGACCTTGAGGGCGCCTGAGTTGGCGGCGTCCGCGAACACGTCGTACGCGGCCATCGCGTCCTCCAGCGCGAAGCGGTGCGTCGCGAACAGCGACGGGTCCAACCGGCCCGTGGCGATCAGCCGCATCAGCTGCGGAATGCTGAACGTGTCGACGAGCCCGGTCGTGATGGTCACATCGCGGATCCACAGCTTCTCCAGATGCAGAGACGCGGGAGCGCCGTGGACGCCGATATTGGCCACCCGGCCGCCCGGCCGTACGAGATCGGCGGCGAGCTCGAACGTCTGGGGCACGCCAACGGCCTCGAAGGCGCAGTCGGCGCCCAGTCCATCGGTGAGCTCCATGACCTTCGACACCGCATCCTCACGGCCGTTGTTGATCGTGAGGTCCGCCCCGAACCTGCGGGCTCCCTCGAGTCGGCTGTCGGCCAGATCTATGGCCACGATCGTGCCCGGCGTGTAGAGCCGCGCGGTGAGGATCGCGGCCAGCCCGATCGGACCGGCACCGACGATGGCCACGACGTCGCCGGGCGACACGAGCCCGTTGAGCACCCCGACCTCATACGAGGTCGGCAGGATGTCGGCCAGGAACAGGACCTGCTCGTCGGTCAGCGGCAGCGGAATCTTGTAGACCGAGTTATCGGCGAACGGCACGCGGGCGTACTCGGCCTGGAGCCCGTTGATCAGGTGGCCGAAGATCCATCCTCCGCCGCCCAGGCACTGTCCGTAGCGCCCCTCTTTGCAGTAGCGGCAGCGGCCGCACGAGCTCACGCACGACATGAGCACGTGGTCGCCCGGTTTGACCGTGCTGACGCCGGCTCCGACCTCCTCCACGGTCCCGACCGCCTCGTGGCCGAGGATCGTGCCGGGCACCGTCTCAGGGACGTCGCCCTTGAGGATGTGCAGATCGGTCCCGCAGATGGTGGTGGTGTCGATCCGGACGATCGCGTCGGTGGGGTCGATGATCGTGGGGTCATCGACCGTGTCCCAGCCGCGCTGTCCCGGACCGTGATAGACGAGTGCCTTCATCGTCGCTCCTTGGTTGCTTTGGCCCTTGAGCGTGCACTGGCCTACGGCCTGGCGCATCGGCACTAACGGGCACGGCAGCGGTGGTTTTTCCGCAAAGGGGGTGGCGTGGCACCCCGCCGCCGTTAGCGTGGCCCCCCGCCGCCGTCACACCAAACTAGGTAGTTCGCCACCAATCCGGTTCGGGTTTGAGGCGGACGAGTCACTCCGGACGGCGGATGCCGGCGGGACGGTGGGAGCAGAAGATCAGCTCATGAAACTCTTGAGCTACACACATACTCCTACGCGCGAGGCCCCGAGGCCCCCAGAGGGCGTGCGGAAGCCTCCGCCCCCACCGGAGCACGCGGCACCATCGGCGCCTGACGGCAAGCTGTCCGCGACCTCCGGAAACAGCCTCAGCCTTCTCGGGGCGACCGCTCTGGTCATCGGGAGCATCGTCGGGGTAGGCATCTTCAACCTGCCCTCCGCGCTCGCGCCCTACGGGCCGATCACCCTCATCTCGATGGGGCTGACCACCGTCGGAGCCCTGGCGCTCGCGTACCTGTTTGCGTCGCTGGCCCGGCGCATGGCCGCTCCGGGTGGGCCCTACGCCTACGCGCGCGCGGCGTTCGGCAACAAGCTCGGCTTCGCCAACGCCTGGTCCTACTGGATCACGGCGTGGGCGGGAAACGCGGCCATCGCCGTGGGCTGGGTGCTCTACGTCGAGGTCTTCATCAACAAGGGCCAGACCAAGATCTGGACGATCCTGCTCGTGTTGGCCGGCCTATGGATTCCCGCCGCCATCAACCTGAGCGGTATCAGGAACATGGGGTGGTTCCAGGTAACGACGACGATCACGAAGTTCGCCGCCCTGCTGTTCATGTCGGTCGTCGGTCTCTTCTACATCAAGAGCGCGAACTTCACGCCGTTCAACGTGAGCGGACACAGCGCGATCAGCGCGGTGGGCAGCGGCATGGCCATCGCCCTGTTCAGCTACCTCGGGCTCGAGGTGGCGTCCGTGGCGGCGGCGAAGGTCCGGGATCCTGATCGCAACGTCCCTAGGGCGACGATGCTCGGCACGTTCGCCAGCGCGGTCGTGTACATGCTCTCGCTCGTCGCCGTGTTCGGGATCCTGTCCAACCACGTCCTCCAGAACACCACCGCCCCGTTCTCGACCGCCATCAACACGATGTTCGGCGGCACCCTCTGGGGCAACGTCATGGCTGTAGTCGTGATTATCTCCGGCATCGGGGCCCTGAACGGCTGGACCATGATCACCGCCGAGATGCCGCGAGCCGCTGCGCAGGACGGGGTGTTCCCCGCGCGCTTCGAGCGGCTGAACCGGCGCGGCGCGCCGACCTGGGGCATCGTCCTCTCGACCGCCCTGGCCTCGATCGCGATGATCATCAACTACCTGGGGGCCAACGGTGTCACCGTCTTCACCACGCTCGTGCTGATGACGGGCATCACGGCAGCGATCCCCTACGGGTTCTCGGCCGCCGCACAGATCAAGTGGCGGATCGCCGACCCTAAGACCAAGGTCGATAGGCCGCGGTTCATCCGCGACATGATCGTCGCCCTCCTGGCGCTGGTCTTCTCGGTCCTGTTCATCTACTACTCGCGAGACACCGGCCACAGCTTCTGGGTCTACTGGGCCCCGTTCCTGCTGACCGCCGGGGCGTTCGCGATCGGCATCCCGGTCTACCGCTCGCAACGGCATCGGATGACCTCTCCACCAGAGGTCCCGCCATACCGCTGAGTACGGGGAGTCGGCAGCCACCGCGCGAGCGTTCCGCTCGCGCGGTGGCCTTGACTCATGCCCAGCTTCAACCGGGACGTCGCGAAGCTGACCGAGCAGGCTTACAAGGGGCCGATGGCTAGGCTCGGGTCAGGGCCGGAGGCCGTGGCCCAAGCGATCTTGCGTGCCATCACCGCCAAGCGGCCCCGGGCCCGCTACCCGGTCACGCCGAGCGCCCAC
>DATGFT010000031.1:0-74341 GCA_035308915.1 Solirubrobacteraceae bacterium | reverse complement strand
AGCGCGGCATCGGTCAGGGTGTGGAAGCTGCTGGGGAGGTACGGGACCGCTCGGGGCGGGAGCGTCGGCGGTGCGGTCAGCGCTGAGGAGGCGCGGCCTGAGCCGCCACAGGCGCCCGCGCAGACCGCGAGCCCGGCCACCACGAGCATCGATGCCGCTCGGCTCATCCCAGGATCGACCCTCCCTCCGGAGCGGCCACTCGCCGCTCGGCCCAGCGCCGGGCGAAATCGGCCGCGATGATGGCCAGGATCGAGATGGTGATCACGATCGAACCCATCGCGATGACCTCGGGGAGCAGCGCCGGCGTGCGCGCTCCGGCGTACAGGTAGATCGGGTACGTAGGGCTTCCCGGCGGGGCCAGGAACGACGCGATGGCGAACTCGTCGAAGCTGACCGTGAAGGCGATGAGGAAGCTCGAAAGCATCGCCGGCGCGAGCAGCGGAACGGTTACGAGCAGGAATGCCTTCAGCTCGGACGCACCGAGGTCAGCGGCTGCCTCGACGATCGAGCTGTCGAGCGTGCGCAGGCGGGGCAGGATCACGAGCACGCTGTAGGGGAGCGAAATGACCACGTGACCGGCCAGCACCGCGATCAGCGATGTCGTGATCCCGAGTTCGTGGAGCAGGACGACGAGGCCGACGGCGAGGACGATGTAGGGAACGACCAGGGGCAGGAGGATCAGCGCCATCACGACCCCGCGGAGGGGAAGCCGCTTGCGCGCCAGACTGACCGCGGCCATCAGGCCGAGCAGCGTCGCGGCGAGGCCGTTGATGACGGCGATCAGGGCGCTTCGGATCAGCGCCTGGATCAACGGCGTGTCCGCGAAGGCGGCCGTGAACCATTTCGTCGAGAAGCTCTTGATCGGCAGGGTCGGGATGTTGCCGTCGTTGAACGCGAACACCAGAAGCACGACCAGCGGCGCGTAGAGGAACAGCACGAGCAGCCCGAAGTAGCCGCTGAGGAGGCCCTTCCCGGTGCGCCCGACGTCGCTCATGTGGCCGCCTGCTCGGTGAGGTCGGTGTTGATGAAGCGGCCGAAGATGGCGAGCAGGATCACCACGACCACCACCAACGTGATGGCGAGCACCGAGCCGTAATTCCAGTCCGGCGTGTCGCTGAAGAAGGCTTGGATCGAGTTACCGAACAGCTGGCTGCTCGGACCCCCGACGAGCAGCGGCGCGATGAACTCGCCGGTCGTGGGGATGAGGACGAAGACGAACCCGGCGATCACTCCGGGCAGGCTCAGGGGCAAGGTCACTCGGAAGAACGTGGTGAGCCGCGTCGCGCCGAGATCGTGGGAGGCGTCGAGCAGCCTCCGGTCGAGGTTGTCGAGCACGACGAAGATCGGGAGAGCCACGAACGGGACCCAGGCGTAGAAGAGAACGAGGGCGACGGAGAACTTGGAGTAGATGAGCCACGTGATGGCGTGGCCGTGGGCGCGGAGGTGAAGCGTCCAGAGCAGCGAGTTGATGACCCCGTCGTTATTGAGGATGACCTCCCAGGCCACGACCCGCAGGAGGTAGCTCGTGAAGAACGGCGCCAGGATGATGAGCAGGATCGTGTATCGGTGCCGGCGGGCCACGAAGGCAAGGAAATACGCCAGGGGGTAAGCGCCGAGAACGGCGATGCACGAGACCGCGAGCGTGACGATCAGCGAGGTGAAGAACCGGCCGCGGAAGGGGTTGCCCGCGCCGGTCAGAAAGTCCGACCAGTTGGCGGTCGAGAACCCGGTGGCGCTCCCGGCCGCGGGATTCGTCTTCAGCCCGAAGCTGTAGAGCGCGATCAACACCACCGGCACGATCAACAGCAGCACGACATAGAGCGACGGCGTGGCCGCGGTGAGGAACCGGGCAAAGGCGCGGGAGCTCAGCCAGAGCGGCCAGCGACGCGCACGGCGGGGAAACGCCTCGACGGTGGTGGCGGTCATCGCGGACAGTGGCGAGGGGCGCAGTCGCCGACTGCGCCCCTCCTCGAAGTCACGCTGCCAGGACCTCCTGCCACGCCAGCTCGTACTGCGAGCGGTTGGGCTGGTAGCTCTGCAGGTGCACGTCGGAGGCGAGCAGAGCTTCCGGGTTGCCGATCGTCAGCTGCTTGGCCAGCGCGGGATTCTGAATCTCGCCGGCCTTGGTGGTGGCGTCCGCGGTCCCGTAATAGAACAGGTTCGTCATCTGCACGCACGCGTGGTGGTTGATGAACGACTCCACGTACTTGTGAGCGTGGAAGAAGTTCTTTGTCTGGCTTCCGAGGACGAAGCCACAGAACCAGCTGAGCTTGCCCTGGCTCGGGTTCAGGTAGTTCACCTGAAGCTTTGCCGCCTTCATCGAGACATAGGCGTCCTGCCACGTGTAGGCGATCCAGATGTCACCGGCCTTGAACGCCGGCTGCATCTGCTGGTACTCGCTTGACCAGTAGAACTTGTTCAGCGGCTTCTGCTGGATGAGCGCGTTCTTGGCGTTGGCGATCTGCGCGGGCGTCATGTTGTCCATCTCGCCCGGCTTCGTGTACCCGAGCTTCAGCGCCGCGACCTCCATGTCCGACCCCGCCCCGTTCCAGAGGGAAACCTTGCCCTTGTACTTGGGGTTCCAAGCCAGCTCCCAGCCGGTGGCGTCGCCGGGGTCGATCTTGTCCGAGCGGTAGAGCAGGCTCGCGTAGCCCCAGTCCCACGGGATCATGTACTGCTGCCCGTTGATCTGCCCGCGCTTGACCAGGAACGGGTTGAGGTTCTTGAAGCTCGGGAGCAGGCTGGTGTCCCATGGCTGCACGAGGCCTTCCTTGACGAAGCTGGGGAGCATCTCGTTGCAGGGATGCACGATGTCGAAGGGGCCGCCGTTGGCCGCCTTGCTGAGCGACTGATCGTCGTTGACGATGTAGGTGTAGGTGATCGAGTGCTTGCCGAACTCCTTGGTGTAGGGCGTCCCCGCCCACATGCCGGAGGTCTGAGCCGGGGTGCCCCCGGCCTCGTATCCGCCCCACTCGAGGATCGAGAGGTGGCCCGGCTCCTTGCTGATATCAGGACGCTTGCTGAGCGGCGTCGTCTTCGCCGAGCTTGAGCTAGTCGATCCGCTCGATCCGCATCCTGCGAGCAGCGCCGCGCCTCCGAGCGCCGCACCGGCGGCGATCAGTTCACGGCGGTTCATCTCCTTCATGCCATCCTCCTGTCCTGCTTACGTGGTGACTCCGGTTCCTGCCACTGCTCCCGCCTCGATCCGCTTGTTGTCATCCTGCGGCACCGTGCCCGTGTCGGCCAGAACGCGCAGCGCATCAGGCGGTAGGTACAGCCGCACTGCATCGCCGCTGGCGAACTGTGTCTCCTCGCCTGCGTTCTGGATCAACGCTTGAATCTGATCGCCGTTGGGCAGCCGCGTGAACACCTGGCTGTTGCTGCCGCGGTAGACGATCCGCTCGACCATTGAGGGAATCCGGTTTTCCCCGGTGGAGGTGCTGGGCTCGAGGCGCACACGTTCGGGGCGGATGACGAGCTTGGTTTCACCCGCGGCGTCGAGATCACCCCTGCCCGCGTGGAGCTCGAACTCCCCGACCCGGATCCGGCAGCGCTCGCCGTCCCTCCCGAGTGCGCTTCCGCGCAGCAGGTTGGAGATGCCGAGGAAGTCGGCGACAAATGTCGTCTGCGGCTCCTCATAGACCGTCTTCGGCGGCCCGAGCTGCTCCACCCGGCCCCGGTTCATCACCGCCAGCCGGTCGCTCATGGTCAGCGCCTCTTCCTGGTCATGGGTGACGTAGATGAACGTGAGCCCGACACGCTCCTGGAGCGCCTTGAGCTCGACCTGCAGCGAGCGGCGAATCTTCGCGTCCAGCGCACCGAGCGGTTCGTCGAGCAGCACGACGGCCGGTTGCAGGACCAGTACGCGAGCCAGCGCGACCCGCTGCTGCTGGCCCCCTGAGAGCTGCGAGGGCTTGCGTCGTTCGAGCCCGGTCAGCTCCACCAACGCCAGGACGTCGGCGACGCGACGGCGGATCTCGTCCTTGGCGACTCCCGCGCGTCGCAGTCCGAAGGCGACGTTGTCGAAAACCCGCAGGTGGGGGAACAGCGCGTAGCTCTGAAATACCGTGTTGACGTTGCGCTTGTAGGGCGGGATTCCGGCCACGTCGGTGCCGTCCAACAGGATCTGGCCCGAGGTCGGCTGCTCGAACCCGGCGATCATGCGAAGCGTTGTCGTCTTGCCGCAGCCGGACGGGCCGAGCAGCGAGAAGAACTCACCCGAATCGACGTGAAGGCTGATCGCGTCGACGGCGACGACGTCGTCGAAGCCCTTCGTCAGCTCGACGAGAGTCACCTCACCGCCGGCCATCCGGCCCTCCGTCCATAGCGTGGCGGTCGCCGCCGGGGGCCCGCGGTCGGCGTGCGGTCTCGGCGATGAATTCCGCCGCCTCGGCCTGAGCTCGTGTGAGGAAGGTCCGCCCCTTTTCGGCGGTGGCCACGGTCGGGTCGCCCATCACGCCTGACTGCGAGAACCCGCTCCAGTGAGGCCAGAACGAGAGGGGACCTCCGCCCGGCCAGTCGTTCCACACGTTCTCGTTCCACTCCGGGATCTCACGGACGGCTCGTTCCATCTGCACGAGGCTGGGTTCGAGTGCCAGATACATCGAGGTTTCGAGCTCGCACGCGTGTGACATCCCGCCCCGCTCGCTTGTCCGCTCGCGCTCGAGCACCTGGATCGACTCCGGCGTTGTCAGGTAGAGAGTCGAGGCGATGCAGACGGCGTCGCGGTGCTCGAGATTGATGAGCCGGGCGGCGATGTCCACGAGGGGAGCGTTCGAGCCGTGACCGTTGAGGATCAGGATCCGGTCAAAGCCGTGCCGGCACAGGCTTCGACCGCAGTCGAGCAGCGACTCGACGAACACGTTCCAGCGCAGGCTGACCGTGCCCGGGAAGTCCATGTGGTGGGGGGTGTAGCCGTGGACGGCGGTGGGGAAGAGGAGGGCCTGCCCCGCGCCGTCGTCGTTGAATTGCTCCACACCGCCGCGGGCGATGGCCTCGATCAGCCTCACGTCGGTGTCGATCGGCAGGTGATAGCCGTGGTCCTCGAGGGTGGCCGTGGGGATGACCACGACCACGTCCTCACGCTGCGCGAGCTCGCGCAACTCGAGCCACGTGTGCTCGCCATAGGCAGTCCGGACGCTCAAGCCGCGGAACCGAGGACGTCGAGAAGCGCCGGATGGCGACGCACCAGCTCAAAGGCGTGCTCACCGCGGTCGTCGGTGAGTCCGTTCGGGATCACCAGGCGGGCATGCGATCCAGCGGCATCGGCTCCGAGAGCCGCAGCGGCAAAGCTCGTGGCCGTGGAGAAGAACAGGATCGCCCCCCGGTCGGCCGTGGTCACCATCGCGGTGCCCTCGGCGCCGGGAGCCGTGGTGCACAGAAGTGTCAGATCGGCGCGCCGTAACCCCTGGTCGAAGACCGCACTTGCGGCCGCCACCGGGCTTGTCACGTCGGCTTCGATCAGGGCCGCACCCGGAGCCACGCTGCGCGCGCGGGCGAGCGCCGCGGCGGAGCGGTCGAGCACCGTGACGAGGCCATCCGCGCCCACGGCCTCGCGAGCCGCCGCCGACGCGAGCAGCCCGGCGTGGCCCGCGCCCAGGATGAGCACGTGGTCGCCACGGGTTGCCATCTCGCTGACATACGAGGCGACGGGGTAGACGTCGAAGGCCGTGATGGCGACGCCGGTGGGGAGATCATCCGGGACCTGCACGCAGCTCATGCTTCCGGTCACGATCGCGCGCCCGCGGACGGGGACGTGCGGGCTTTCGGGGTTGACGGGACCGGCCGAGTCGAGACGAAGGGGAACCGCGATCAGCGACGCCAGCGGCATCACCCGAAGCCCGGGGCGAAGATCGGGATCGTGATGAGCGTGCCCAACCTTCCGGACCGTCCCCAGGAGCACGCCACCTGATCCGGTCCAGGGATTCTGGAGCTTCCCGCGCTCGGCGACGATCTCGGAGATGATTCGCGCCATCTTCTGCGGATCGGCATCCGCTCGGCGTCGAATGGCCTGGAAGCTCGTGGCATCGACGGCGAGAAGCTCGACCTCGATCTCGGCCTCCCACTCGGTCGCGCCGGCATCGGCGTCGAGCACGCGAGCCAGGTGGGGAAGCGTCCCCGGAGGATCTTGCGAGCGCCACGTGCTGAGCGCGTTAGCAAGAGGTGTCGAAGGGGCGTCGATGACCGTGTCCATCTTCGCTAGGACCGCTTGGTTTCCAACGCTGTCGCAGCCGCGTGCGCGCGGCCGCTATCTGGGCCCACCACGATGCCCTCCACTCAACCCTCTTCCCAAATCGCGATCGGGACGGCGGTTATATTCCGCCGACCGAGGGATGTCAATGAGGGCTACGGGGGCTTAAGCCGCTAACAACGATGATCGATCTGACCAGCGAGCAGTCGGAGATCCAGCGGGTATGCCGCGATTTTGCGGCGCGGGAGATCCGGCCCATCTCGCTCCAGGTGGACGAGGCCGACGTCGAGGTGCCGTGGGATGTGTGGCGCAAGGCGGCCGGCTTGGGGCTGACCTCGTTCATGCTTCCCGCGGAGTACGGCGGCGAGGGGATGACCGACTGCCTGAGCGGATGCATCGTGCAGGAGGAGCTCTCCTACGGATGCACCGGCATCGGCAACCTCATCACCTCGAACGGTTTCTTCGCGGAGCCCGTGATGGTGCTCGGCGACGCGGCGCAGAAGGAGCGCTGGCTCCGGCCGCTGACCGGCAGCGAGCCGCCGCTCACCGCCCTCGCCATCACCGAGCCGCAGAGCGGATCTGACGCGGCCTCCATCCGGACCGTTGCCCGGCGGGTCGACGGGGGATATGTTTTGAGCGGCCAGAAGGCGTGGACGTCCAACGGCGGGGTGGCTCGGTTCTACGTCATCTTCGCGACGGTTGAGCCGGGCAGCGGCCACCGTGGCGTCACCGCGTTCGTGGTGGAGGAGGGAGACGACGGATTCACGTGCGGGCCGCCGATCCGGAAGATGGGTCAGCGAGCCATCCCCAACACCGAGTTGTTCCTGGACGGCGTCTTCGTCGGCGAGGACCGGCGGCTCGGACGCGAGGGCGACGGATTCAGGGGGTTGATGGAAACGTTCGACCGCTCGCGGGTCACGCTCGCGGCGTCGGCGACAGGATTGGCGCGCGCCGCGCTCGACTTCGCGGTGGAGTACGCCAAGGAGCGGGAGCAGTTCGGGCGTCCGATCGCCGAACACCAGGCGGTCGCCTTTCGCTTGGCCGACATGGCGCTGCGGGTCGATGCCGCGCGCCTCCTGACCTGGCGCGCGGCGACGATGCTCGATCGCGGCGAGCGGGCCACGACGGAGGCGGCGATGGCGAAGTTGCACGCCTCAGAGACCGCGATGTGGTGCACCTGGGCCGCCGTCCAGACGCTCGGGGGATGGGGCTACTCCCGCGAGTATCCGGTCGAGAAGTGGATGCGAGACGCCAAGCTCGAGGAGATCGAGGAGGGAACCTCAGACATCCAGCGGCTGATCATCTCCCGCGGCGTGCTGCGCGGCGGGCGGGCGTAAGCGGTCCGTCGCCCCGAGGGTCGCGGAAGCCCTCGGAAAAGCCCTAGAGGCGACGACCGGAATCGAACCGGTGTAGACGGCTTTGCAGCGCGGCAGGACGGGTTCGCTCCGATGCAAACCCTCTGTTACGGGCTTCTGACCGTGAGTGCGGCAGGATACGTGGGCGATGGGCGAGGTCAATCCAGAGGAGCAGCTCGAGATCGGGGCCGGCGTGTTCAAGCGACTCGGTGATTGCACCGGCGCAGACCTCGAGTCGGCTGTAGCTTTGATTGCGCAGAAGCGGATCGACCGCGCGTGGATTGCCGAGCAGGCGGCAGGACCCGATCGGGGCGAGTTGACGATCGGCCGCCGCTTCTTCGCGAACACGACCGACGCAGAGCGTGACCTCATCGCGTACTGGCAGATGGTCAAGCTCGCCGAAGAAGCACACCTGCGCTACAGGAGAGGGGACGATGTTTGACGGCCGTCAAGCTCAGAGGGGCCGCATCGAGGCCGACGGCGCGGTCGGGCTGCGGGAGGGGCGCGCGGGGCGAAGGCGCGCGATCGAGGCGGACTAACCGTCTCGCCGAGATGGTGTGCCTGTTTGGTCGACCTCGGCTGACCCGAAGCCGTCGAGGGGTCTGTCGATGAAGAACACCTCGAGGGTGAGGTCGGGTTCGACGTGGGCTTGGGAGAGGAATGCCAGCACTTTGCGGTCGGTGAGCTGCTCGATCATTAGCTTGTAGCGCTCGGCCATCATTTGCTGGAAGTTCTCGCGCATCGCGACCACACGCTGGCCGTCGCCGCTGTCCATGATCGTCTGCTCCAAGGCGGTGAAGCCGGCGCCGCGGAGGACGCAGACGATGATGTCGTCGAGCGCGTAGGTCTTGGCTTTGAGGGGGCCGCGACCGTAGTGCTCGCGCATCAGCTTGACGATGCTGGTCGAGATTTCGGAGAGCAGCTGCCCGCCGCGCAACGACTGAACGGATCCAAATTGGGTCTGCGGTAGGGCAGGCGCGTCTGGGTCGCTGTTCGGCTTCAGGGGTCCTCCGAGGTCTGTCTCGGGCCTCCAGGGACCCGAGGCCATCCGTCGATGGTGTGCCTGACTCGGCGTCGCGGGCATGATGCCGCCACGACCGAGCCACTGCCGAGCAAGGTAGCACCGCCTGCCCATCTGTAAGCCAGTGCCTGCGTTGATCTTGCCGGGCCGAGTCGCTACGATGGTGGCGCGGCGATTCGGCTGTTGTTGTGACGGTCGAAAGGCTGTGTTGGCTGGTTGGACGCGTCCGTCGGTCACTTTCGTGGCCGGCCGCTTGCGGACCTCCGCGTCATGTTTCGACGAGCGAAAGGTCCCGTGCCGATCCAGCCGGCCGTGTTGGAAGCGATCGTTCCCACCTCGGTAACGACGTGGGCGTCCGACCAGCGCGGGCGGCGTTGCTGCCCAACTTCTTCGCGGACGCCACGAGGCGCGGCCCGCAACCCATCTCCTCATGCCATCGGCGCGACCACGGACCCGGTCAATGCCGAGGGGGCGTGCGCTAACGGGGGCGGCGCGGCCGAGGAGGACAGTCTCGGGGTCGCGCGCTCGCAGCGCGCGACCCCTCGACTATCAATCTTGCGAAGTACGTTGGTCGGTTCGTGAAGCCCGCACTGGCGCTGCCCTACGAAGTGCAGCTCCCCCGGGGGGTCTGGGCAGCCGGCCGCGCCCGGAAGCTGCTTGCCGAGCACTTCGCGCCGGCGCTCGCGGGCCGCGAGCTGGATACCGCCAAGCTTCTGATCAGCGAGCTGGTGACCAACGCAGTGGTCCACGGGGAGGGGTCGATCACGATGCGCGTGGATCTCGACGCGAGCCGACTGCTGGTCGAGGTCATCGATGAAGGCACCGGCTTTGAGCGCGCGGTCCGAGCACGCCACCTGCCCCAGGACGGAGGTTGGGGCCTGAAGCTCGTCGACTCCGAAGCCAGCCGCTGGGGCATTCGCGAAGGTACGACCCACGTTTGGTTCGAGCTCGAGCGGCCCGGACGGGCTGGAAGTTCGTCTGGTTTGGGCCGCATGACCGCGGGGAAGCGGGCGCCGGTCGAGCGGAATGGGGGTGAAGCGTGTCCCCCAGGCTTCTCATGCACTACTTATGTGACGCGTTTACGATCGCGTGTGGCCGTATCCTGACCGGCGGCCGCAGGTTGTCTGACCTCGACCGTCGTCGGCGCGTGTGCCGTGTGCCACCGGTAGTCGATTTCACTACGACATGACCACACGGAGCACCATGACCTGCCGACCTTCCGAGCCGCCGTGGCGCGACACGCTCGCGCCCTTCGCCACGCCATGTACGCGCCGCGGCCTGTTCGCCATCACAACCTCCGCCGTTCCTTACTTGGCACTGACTGCCGCGATCTACGCGACGCTTGGCGTCTCCCTTCCCCTGACGGTTGCTCTGACGATCCTCGCCGCAGGATTCCTCGTGCGCGTGTTCGTCGTCTTTCACGATTGCGCGCACGGCTCGCTGCTGCCGTCTCGCCGCGCCAACACAGTGGTGGGCGCCGCGATGGGAGCGCTGGTCCTCTCTCCGTTCGTGCGCTGGCGCCACGACCATGCGGTGCATCACGCCAGCGCCGGTGACCTCGACCGCCGCGGCGTGGGGGACATCGTCACGTTGACGGTCGAGGAGTACGCGGCGCGCTCGCGGCGGGGCCGGTTGGGCTACCGGCTGGTCCGCAACCCCCTGGTCATGTTCGGGCTTGGCCCGATCATTGCGATGGTGATCGGCCCGCGGTTCGTCGCCCGGAGCGCAAAGCCCCGTATGCGCAAGAGCGTGCTCGCGACCGACGCCGCGATCGTCGCGCTCGTGAGCGGACTGTGCTGGCTGATTGGCTGGCGGGACTTCCTAGTTGTCTGGGCCCCGGCGGCGATGCTCGCAGGCTCGGTTGGTATCTGGCTGTTCTACGTCCAGCACCAGTTCGAGGACACCTACTGGCAAAGGCGCGGCGAGTGGAACTACGCCGACGCCGCTCTGCGCGGTAGCTCGTTCCTGAACCTGCCGCCCGTGCTGCAGTTCTTTACAGGAAACATCGGGTTACATCACGTCCACCACCTGAACGCGCGCATCCCCAACTACCACCTCAAGCGAGCACACGAATCAAGCCCGGTGTTCGCCAACGTTCCGACCCTGACGCTGTGGGATGGCCTGCGCGCGGTACGCCTGAAGCTCTGGGACGAACGCTCCGGCCGGCTTGTGACCTTCGCGCAGGCCCGCCGCTGCGGTATGGCGATGGTCACAATCCCCGTGAGCGACGCCGCATAAAGGACCCTGCGGGCAACGGGCGAGCGAGGTCTGCCGTGGCAGGCTCAGGCGCCGCCACAACCAGCCGAGCGGGCCTAGGCGCCGCTGTCGGGCTGGGGAGGGGTCGCCCCGTTGTAGTTGGGCGGTCCGTCGAGCACGAAGATTTCGGCGCCGATGTCAGGATGGACGTGGTTGGCGCTCAGCATTGCGATGACCTTGCGGCCTGTGAGCTCGCCGACCTTGGCCATGCTTTCCTCGCGCATCGCCTCTTGGAATTCGTGGCGGATCTCGATCACCTTGTCGACGCGTCCTTTGCTCACGAGCGACTCTTCGCCCTTGGTGAGGGTCTGTTCGAGCATCACCAAGACGATGTTGTCGCGGATCGTTGTGCGGGACTTGGTGGGTCCGCGTCCGGTGTATTCGCGCAGCAGTCCCACGATGGCGTTGGAGATCGCCAGGTGAAGATTCCCCCCCAAGGCGGGCTCTTGGTCGGTGCGGTCGGCCATAGGCCGTCCGATCTCGCCTTCCCCTGAATTGACAGATCCGGCGCCAGAAGGAGGGAAAGACGGCGAACCGCAGGGGCGCGAGACGCCTCCCGCACGCCGAAGCCTTTGCGGGAAGCTTCCCCTAGTGTCGCAGAATCCACTCGAAGGCCGATCTCGATGCGGTGTTAATTCCCTGCACGGCCCAACGGGCATTGGTCCGCGCGAAAGCCACGTCGAGGATCCGCAGGAAGGCCGCATCCAAGTCTGGGGCGGCCCTTCACCTAGAGGCGACGACCGGAATCGAACCGGTGTAGACGGCTTTGCAGGCCGCTGCGTAGCCACTCCGCCACGTCGCCGCGGGTGCGTAGAGTAGCGCCGGCCGCCGGTGCCCGATCGCGGCGGTCGGCCGCGCCGGTCCGCCTACGCGGCGTCGGGCTCGACGGTACAGCTCCCGCCGCCACCGGCGCCGGGGAGGCGGCTGAGCAGCGTCGCGAGCTGGTTTATCTCCTCGGGTGAGAAGTGCTTGAGGAACAGCCGCTGGATGCTCGCCACATGCGTGCATCCGGCATCGCGAAGCTTTCCGTACCCGACGTCGGTCAGGCGGGCATAGGAGACCCGGGCGTCGCTCGGACAGGCCACACGCTCGATCCAACCCGCCTCCACCAGACCATCGACCAGGCGCGTGATCCCGGAGCGGGTCAGCATCGTGCTGGTGGCGAGGGCCGACATCGGCAGGCGGCGGTCGGGCGCCTGGGCAAGGTAGAGCAGGACCTCATAATCCCGCGCTGTCATGCCGTGAACGGCGACCAGCTCGGCGTCGAGCTCACGGACAATCGAAGCGTGGCTTTGGAGATAGCTTCGCCACGCCTCCAGCGCGCTGCCTTCTAGTCTGTCTGCCTCGACCGTGTTCACATCTCAGATTATAGTTGACAGGTCAAGGATGTCGGGGTTGAGTCCGTTGCTGAGGCGGAGGCGGGTGAAACCCAACAGGTAGGCTGGCCGGCGATGCGTGAGATCGCCCCCGGCCTGTGGCATTGGACGGCGCGCCACGAGCACATCGGCACGGACGTGAGCTCCTATTACCTGGAGCGCGAGCGGGTCTTGCTCGACCCGATGCTTCCGAGCGAGGACGTCGAATGGTTCGAGGAGCGTGGCGCGCCGGAGCACGTTCTGCTGACCAACCGGCACCATGACCGCCACAGCTGGGACTTCCGGGAACGCTTCGGAACCGCGGTCCATTGCATCCGGAACGGTCTGTACGAGCTGAAGGGAAGGGGCCGCGTCGAGGCCTTCGACTTCGGCGACGAGCTGCCGGGCGGGGTCGTGGTGCATGAGATCGACGCCATCTGCCCGGATGAGACGGCGCTCTACATCCCTGGACACCGCGCGCTTGCCTGCGCGGACGGGGTTATCCATTACGGCGAGGAGCTCGGCTTCGTTCCCGAGCGTTACATGGACAACCCGGAGGAGACGAAGCGGGGTTTGCGTGAGGCGTACGCCCGCCTGCTCGAGCTCGACTTGGACTTCGACATGCTGCTTCTGGCGCACGGCGAGCCGTGGCTTGAGGGCGCGAAGGAAGCGCTGCGCCGTTTCAGCGCTTGTGGGTAACCCCTTCGCTGCCCCGTTTGCTTCACCCGTCCGCGGGTAGCCGATCCTCGAGCCGAAAGAGTGGAGGTGAAGCGTGCCGCCGAGAGGTGTCAAGAAGGGGACCAAGAGGGCCCGTCAGTACGAGCACATCAAGGAGAGCCAGCTCGACCAGGGCGCGGGTGAGAGCCGCGCTGAGGAGATCGCCGCGCGTACCGTCAACAAGGAGCGTGCGCGGGCCGGCGAGACGCGAACTCGCTCGCGCACGTCGACCCAGGACATTTCCTCAGGCCGGCGTGGAGGCCTGCGCTCCGGAACCTCGAGGGCGAAGGGCCGAACGCGCGATCAGCTCTACAACGAGGCGAAGAAGCTCGGGATCGACGGCCGCTCACGCATGAACAAGGCTCAGCTCGAGCGCGCCGTCGACCGGCGGAAATAGGGTGAGAAGCTAGGCCGCCAGGGCCCTGGATCCAACGGCGGATCCGCGGCCGGCGATGCAGCTGACGCGCGCGCGGGTGCGCACGCGAGCATGCCCGCGCGGCTTCGGGGCGGGTGGCGAGACGACGTCGACGCGCCAGCGGCGGCGTACGATCGCGTCGGCCACGGCCACGGGATCCACTTCGTAGGACGCGAGCGATATCCGCTCACGCAGCTGGGCCAGGATGGGGGCAGGGTGGGGGAGATGACCTTGCATGCCATGAGCATCGGCAGTGCCGGCTCGCGGCTGGATCAGGTCCGGACCCTAATTTGGAGGGCGCCGTTCCGGGTAGCCATTTCCCGATGCCGAAGTCGATCTGGAACGGGACGGTGACGTTCGGGATGGTGAATGTCCCGATCAAGCTCTACTCGGCGACCGAGTCGAAGACGGTGCACTTCAGCGAGGTCCACGCCAAGGATGGAGCCCGGATCGAGCACCGGCGCATCTGCCCCAAGGAGGACCGCGAGGTCCCCTACAAGGAGATCGTCAAGGGCTATGAGGTCTCGGCAGGCAAGTACGTGGTGCTCGAAAAGGACGAGGTCAAGGCGGCGGCGGGCGATCGCGGCAAGGTCATCCACCTGGATGAATTCGTGCGAGCGGCGGAGATCGATCCTGTGTTCTACGACCGCACGTATTACGTCGGCTCCCGTGACGAGGCGGACGCGTTCCGTCTCCTGCGCGAGGCCTTGCGGAAGACTGAGCTGGCAGGCATCGGGCGCTTCACGTTTCACGACCGGGAGTACCTGGTCGCGCTGCGTGCCCAAGACGACGTGCTGATCCTGCACACGCTGCGCTTCCACGACGAGGTGGTCACGGCGGACGAGCTCGAGCTCCAGCCCGGTGCTCGCAAGCCGAGCAAGCAGGAGATCGAGATGGCCGGGCAGCTCATCAAGTCGATGACGGCGGATTTCAAGCCCGATGACTACGAGGACACGTATCGCGACGCCGTCCTTGACCTGATCAAACGCAAGGCGAAGGGCGAGGAGATCGATCTTGTCGCGCAGGAGGAGCCGGCGCACGGCGACGACCTGGCCGCGGCGCTCGAGGCGAGCCTCGCCGGAGCACGGAGCTGAGCATGGCCCGGGCGCTGTGGAGTGGCTCTCTCAGCTTCGGCCTGGTGAACGTCCCGGTGCAGCTCTTCAGCGCGGTGCGGGATCTCGACTACCACTTCAATCAGCTTCACGAGAAGGACAAGGTCCCGATCGAACAGCGCCGGTTCTGCTCAAAAGAGGACGCCGAGGTCACGTGGGAGGAGGTGGCTCACGCGTATGACCTCGATGGCAAGCAGGTCGTGATCAGCGACGAGGAGCTGGGATCGGTTCAGCCCCGTAAGACCCGCACGATCGAGATCGAGGCGTTCGTTGAGCTCGACCAGGTGGACCCGATCTACTTCGATCACCCTTACTTCCTGGCTCCCGCCGGCGACAGCGAGGGGACGCTCCGTGCCTACCGTCTGCTCGTGGAGACGATGGCAAGTCAGGATCGCGTGGCCCTGGGGCGCTTTGTCATGCGGACCAAGGAGTACCTGGTTGCGGTTCGGGCTCGGGAGGGGGCGCTCGCGTTGACGACGATGCTCTTCCACGACGAAGTGCGGGCGGCCAAGGACGTGCCGACGGGCGGCAAGAAGCCCTCGCCGAAGCAGCTCGACGGCGCCGTCGCGATCATCCAGGAGCTGGCCACTGACTGGGACCCCGAGCACTACCGCGACTGTTACCGCGAGCGGCTACGACGCGTGATCGATGCCAAGCGCAAGCGGAAGACGATCGAGGTACCGACGCCCGAGAAGGAGCCTTCGCCGGTGCCTGATCTCATGGATGCACTCGAGCGAACGCTCGAGCGCCTCCGCAATGGGGAGGACCCCCGCGGCGAAGAGTCCGACGGTAACTCACGCGGTAACGGTTCACGGCGGCGCTCGTCGGGGAGCGACGGGAGCCGGAAGCGCGCGAAATCGTCCCGCTGAGAGCGGCCGGCGATCAGTCCCTCGACGCGCACCTCGTGGCGTGTCGCTCGACCACCCGATAGACGCTGAGCGGATCCTCGATCTGCGGGTAGTGCCCGAGCCCAGGGAGGCGCGTCAGCTCGGCCTGGGGCCGAAGCGCCAAGACGGCCTGGAGCACTGCCTCGGTGCAGATCGGATCTGAGTCGGCCCACGCGAGCTCGAGCCGGCCGGGCCATTCACGCAGTGCGGCATGCCAGCGCTCGGCGTACGGGGGCGTGACCCGTTCTCGGTTGTAGTGGATCAGCCGCTGGAGCGTGCGGTGGCCGTCGCCGTGTCTCAGCAGCGACCACTGGTCGGCGGCCTCCTCGGGGCTCAGCGGATGGTCGCTGGAGAAGATCCCCGCAAACTGCCGGCGAAACACCGACTCGTTGATGAGGCGCGCGGCGAGCGGTCCGAGCCGGCTCAGCAGAAGCTTCTGGCCCCACAGCAGGCTGGCCTGCTCACGCACCAGGCTGGCGTTGAACAGCAACGCCGAGGCCAGCTCGAAGCCGAGGTCGCCGTCGAGGTCGCGGGCCAGGAGCTCAGTGGCGACCGAGCTGCCCATGTCGTGGGCGACGATCGTCACCGGGCCGAGGACACCTAGACGCTGCACGAGCGCCTCGGCGAGGTCGGCCTGGATCCGCAGCGAGTAGATCTGGTCGGGCGGCTTCTCGGAGAGGCCGAAGCCGAGGAAATCGAACGCGATCAGCCGACGCGAATCGAGCTTGTCAAAAGCCCCGCGCCAGTCATACGAGCTCGACGGATACCCGTGTAGGAAGAGGAGCGACGGCGCGTCGGCCGCGCCCGGGCGTTCGCGGACGAAGATGTTCCGTCCGTCGAACTCCGTGAACGCGCCGGCCTGCCGCCAAGCCTCGGTTCGCGCGGTGAGGTTTGACATGAACCGACGTATACCGCCTCGCGCCGCGTCCAAACCGCCCCCGCGTCATCACGCGTTTTGCGTGATGACCGATCACCCCCCAAGAGCGCATGCTCGCGGGCAGGCGAGTCTGATGACAAGGCGCCGCCCAGCGGCACGAGGAGATGCTCGGCAAGTACAACACGGCAGTCGTCGACCAGGGAGGAGGCGCCCGCTCGGATCTTCCGGCTGCTCGCCATCGCTTCACGGGGATCGACCGCGCCACGGTCAAGCCATCGCTGCTGGTACTCGCGTTGGCGGCGCTGATGAGCGGAGTACTGCCGCTCGTCAACAGCAAGACGCCGTACCACGCCCCCATTCATCGCGGCGAAGTTGCCGAGCTCGCCACGGGGGTCACGCTCACTCCCGCCCCGGGGTGGGACCTCGCCACGGGGGCGCTCGTCGGTCACGCGCGCTCGCTGGTCGGCGACACCGCCAGCGCCGAGATCGTCGATGGCGCGATCACGTTCGACGTCCAGGCCGCGCCGTTCGCCGGCACGCCATTGGCGTTGCTGCGACGGGTCAAGCAGATCAGCTCCGAACTTGACCACGCCCGTGGAGCTGCCAGCGCCAGCCGCCAGTACCGGGTGAGGACGCGCCAAGGCGCCCTCGGCGTGGGGCAGGACTTTGCCGGCGTTACGCGTGAAGGGTCTGTGGTGACGTTCGTGCTCAGGCCGCGGGGGCAGACGTCCGCCGAGGGGATCGTGATCGTCGTCGCCGGCCCGAGAGGGTCGATCACCCGCGCGCGCGACGCGATTGTGGCGATGATCCGCAGCATCCGCACGTCATGAGCGCGCTGAGCGAGGGTCGGCGGCGCGCGATCGAGCAGTCAGGTTGGGGGGAGGACTTTCGTTTCTTCCAACCCCGCAACCTGGCCTTCTGGGTCTACTGCGGGCTCTTTGTATTCGGGGTCGTCGTCCTGTCTGGCCAGGTGTCAATCGCGGCCGCGGCCTACAGCGGCGCGCTCACCAGCGGGATCATCGCCTTCGGCCTGCTCGCCATCGCGTACCTGTGGTACATCCACTACGAGGACCGCTACACGACGGTGCCGCGCAAGCTCGCCGCCGTCGGCTTCCTGTGGGGCTTCGTGGTGGCGACGGGAGCGTTCGCGCTGCTCGGCAACGACGCGGTGATGAGTCTCTACTCGAAGCTGTTCGGCGCGAGCTTCTCGTTCGACTGGGGGGCGGCGCTCGCGGCGCCGGTCGACGAGGAGCTGGCCAAGGGTGCGGGCGTCCTCCTGCTGCTCGTGCTCGCGCCCCGGTTGATACGCAGCCCATTCGACGGGCTCATCGTCGGCGCCCTAATCGGTCTCGGGTTCCAGATCAGCGAGGACATCAGCTACGCGTGGATCGGCGCCGCCAATGCGTTCGGCGACATCAGCGCAACCTGGCAGACGATCGTCGCGCGCACGCTCGCCTCCGTCCCCTCGCACTGGATGTACACCGGCGTGTTCAGCGCCGGGCTGATCTGGTTCATCGGCCGGCCGGATGTGCCGGCGCGTAAGCGCCTCGGCCTCGGGCTGATGGCCACGGCGATGCTCATGCACGGCCTATGGGACGCGAGCGCCGCGATCGCGGGCGACAACGTCATCTCGATCGTGCCCGGACTTGTCGCGTTGGTCCTCATCAGCGTGTTCGTCTGGGTGTACGACAACAGCGTCGGCGTCGAGCGCGAGTGGATGCGGGAGCTGATGGCACCCGAGGTGGAGCGCGGCGTCGTGACCCCGGAAGAGCTCGAGGCGCTCGCGGGGACGCGAACCAGGTTCAAGAACTACATACGCGCGCAGCGCCGGCCCCGCACCGCCGAGCGCGTGCTCGAGGCCGAGCTCGCGCTGGCCCGCCAGATCGCTCGCGAGGACGGCGCTGAGACCGCCGCGGTCGAGACTGCTCGCGCGGCGGTAGCGCGGGCGCGCGCTACGTGAGCGGCTTTGCGGGACCGGTCGCAGCCTGGTGGCTTGGTGGCCTGGTGCGAAGCGTCGCACAAAACGGACCCATAGGGTCGGAAAAGTGCGACGCTTCTCTGGGCTTCGCCGAAAGCCTTCAGCCCGCTGGCTGAGCGCAGCAGAATGAGACCGATCGGCGATTGGTAGGTCCCTGACAACGAGGAGGCCGAGATGAGCGGGGCGGCGGTGAGCCGGGTCGGATTGCTGGGGACGGGTTTGATGGGAACCGCGATGGCGCACCGGCTCCTGAATCAGGGTGTCGGCGTCATCGCCTGGGACCGTAACCCCGGGCATGCGCGACCCCTCGCCAACCGGGGCGCGGATCTCGCGGGAACGCCCGCTGACGTCGTGCGCGGCGCTGAGGCGGTGATCACCATGCTGCCGAGGGCGGAAATCGTCCTATCAGTCGTCGAGCCGCTACTCGATGAGTGGTCCCGGGAGACGATTTGGCTGCAGATGAGCAGTGTCGGCGCGGCCGAGGCAGACCAACTCGTGGAGGCCGCGGCGGCTCGTGGCGTGACCCTCTTTGATGCGCCGGTCTCCGGAAGCACTCACCCCGCGGAGGAGGGGCAACTGACGATCCTGGCCTCGGGACCGGAGACCGCACGCGAGCGCGTAGAGCCTGTCTTCGAAGCACTCGGCTCGAGGGTCCAGTGGGTGGGGGAAGCCGGCATGGGCTCGCGCCTCAAGCTGGCCGCCAACCACTGGATGATCGCCATGGTCGCCGCACTCGCCGAGTCGATGCATCTGTGCCAACTGATGGGGCTCGACGCGCGAGAGTTCATCACCCTGCTCGATGGCGGGCCGCTCGGTTCCTCGTACGCCGTCGAGAAGCTCGGTGAGATGGAGCGCCATGAATATCCAGCTGGGTTTCCAGTGCGCCTCGCGCTCAAAGACCTCAAGCTCGTCAGGGAGGTGGCGAGCGGCTCGGGCGTCGAGCTGCCCGTACTCGATGCCGTCCTCGAACGGATCGGCGATGTTCAGAACAAGCACGGGAACGACGATCTCGCCGCCGTTTACGAGCTGAAGCTGCCGAGTCGCGCCGAGCGCTAGATCCGCTCATCACCTGGCGCTTCTTGACGTCGCTCGGTGTGACCGTCAGCGTCCACGGCGTGGCCGTGGCGCACGCCGGGCATGCCGCTGACCGCTACGTCGGCTGCGCGGGGGAGTCCGATCCCGTAATGCAGACCGGCGATGCGGACGAGGAAGCACACCGCGGCACCAAGGATTGGGAAGGTCACGGTGTGGTCTCCGGCGTGGTAGGCGGCGACCACGATCCCGGCGCCGAGGAGAGCTGGGATCGCGTAGAGCCCCCCACGAAGGACGGTAGGGATCTCACCCACGAGTACGTCGCGGAGCATGCCGCCGCCAATACCGGTTATCGCGCCGAGGATCACCGCGTCGACCACGCCCAGGCGATGGGCGAGCGCGGTGGCCGCGCCGGTTACGCAGAAGAGCGCGAGCCCGCCCGCGTCGAGAGCATCGATGGGGCGCTGAAGGCGGTTGATCGTCGGGTGCGCAAGACTCGTCAGGAGCCCAGCGCCGCCGGCAACGGCAAGGTAGCGCCAGTCACGAAACGTGGCGGGCGCGATGCCGATCAGCAGGTCGCGGATCGTGCCCCCGGCGATCCCGACGACCACGGCGAGGACGACGGCGCCGAACAGATCGAGCTGCTTCCGCACGCCGGCCATGCCCCCACTGAGCCCGAACACGAACGTCCCGACAAGGTTGAGGACGAGGAGCAGGGTCGGATCGAATCCGCGCAGCGGAGGCGGCGAGGCCATCGGGTTGCGTCCAGGCTAGTGGGCGAGCCAGGCGCAGCTGGCGGTGACGAGCGTCTGCACTCCGGTCTCGAGGGTCGGATGGATGACCGGAGCGAACTTGGGGTTGTGATTGGTGGGTAGCTCACTGAGGCGGCCCTCGCGCTGCGCTTTCGCATAGGTGTCGGGGTCGACGCCGCCGATGAACCAGAACACCGAAGGCACATGCCACTCGACCCCGAAGGAGCCGAAGTCCTCACTCGCGGACGCGGGACCAGTCTGAGTCACCTGTTCATCGCCGAAGTGGGAACGAAATGCCTCGCGCACCCGCTGGGTCGCCTGATCGTCGTTGCGCACCAGCTCGTAGCGATCGAGCGCGGTGATCTCCGGCGGCCGGGGGGCGCCGGAGGCATCGGACTCGGCGTTGACGATCCGGTGGATTGCATCGAGCACGCGTTGCCGGACGTTCTCGTCGAAGGTGCGGACGTTGAGCTTGATCACCGCGTCATCCGGAATTACGTTTTCCTTCGTGCCGGCCTGTAGCGCGCCGACCGTAACTACGGCGGCGTCCGATGGGCCGATCTCTCGCGAGACGATCGTCTGCAACCGCAACACGGTTGAGGCGGCCATCACCACCGGGTCGATGCTGGCCTGCGGCATCGACCCGTGCGCGCCGCGGCCGAACATCCGAATCTGAAAGCTGTCGCCTGCGGACGTGACTACTCCCGATTTGCTGGCGATCGTCCCGGCAGACATCGGCATCACGTGCTGGCCGAGGATCACATCGGGCTTGGGAAAGCGCTCGAATAGCCCGTTGTCGATCATCGCCTGGGCCCCTGCTCCTATCTCCTCCGCAGGCTGGAAGACAGCCATCAGCGTGCCATGCCAGGCCGCGTCGTCCTCCGCGAGCAATGCGGCTGCCCCGGCGAGCCAGGTGACGTGCATGTCATGGCCACATGCGTGCATCACCGGCGTATCGTTGCCGTCGGCGTCCGTGGCTGTCACCGTGCTCGCATACGGCAGCCCGGTGGCCTCCTTGACCGGCAACGCGTCCATATCCGCGCGCAACATCACGGTCGGACCATCTCCGTTTCTCAATAACCCGACGACACCGGTTCCCCCGACAGCTTCGGTCACATCGAATCCGGACGTCCTGAGACGTTCCGCGGCGATTGCCGCGGTTCGTTTTTCCTGCAGCGAGAGCTCTGGATGGCTGTGGATGTCCTTGTAGAGCGCCTCCAGGTCATCCAGCTCGTCGTGGAGTCCCCCGAGTACGGAGTCGCTCGCCGATGCAGCACTCATGGCTACTCCCTTGTGTAGATAAGTCAGCGGCGCGCGGGCTGATCAGAACTCGCCGCATCGGCCGACGCTACCACCGCTAGCGTCGGGCTGAAAGGCCCACAGGCACACGACTCGCTGGGCCCTTCCGACCGCGGTTTGACCGTCTCGCCGACCTGACGATCAGGATCTGGTCTCCGCCGCGTCGGACGAGAGCTGATCCAACAGCTGCTGCGCCTTTTTTCGAGCGAATTCGTCGCCCTTGGCCGCAAACAGGTCGCTTGCCGCACGCGCCTCCTCGATCGCCTCGTGCTTGTGTCCGAGGCTTGCCAAGACCTCGCCAAGCTGGAGCCTGGTGTGGCCCTGAAGATCGATCGAGTCGGTCATGTAGGCGTGCTCGACGGCGCTGCGTGCCCAGCGCTCGGCGTCGTGATTTCCGTCGCGGAGCGCGAGGCGGGCGCGGACTCCGTGCGTGATCACGTGGTTGATGACATCGTCGTGGCTGCCGAGCGTCTCCGAAAGGGCGATCGCGGCGTGCGCCTGGTCAATCTGCCCAAGCTGCTCGTAGGTCTGAGCAAGAAATGCCTGGACCGTTGAGCTGTAGCCGCGCTCGCCGAGCTCAGTCAGGATGGCGTCACTGCCCAGGAGAGTTTCGAGGGCGGCAGCGGTGTCTCCCGCGAGCAGCTGGGTGTGGGCCGCCCCCATGCCGTGGCCGGCCACGAGGTCGCGCCTGCCCAGTGCTCGAGCTGTGTCGATCGCGCGTTGGAGAAGATCCTCGGCCTCGGTTAGGCGCCCGGCGAACCGCGCGAGCTCGGCCCGGGCAAGGTCGATCTCCGAGGACAGGTAGGGGCCGGGCTGCTGCTGCTCGAGGCGGTCGATCTCCTCAGGGATAGTCGAGGCGGGCGCCGATCCCCACCATAGGCGTAAGTCCTCTTAGCCCGCAGTCCGAGACACCGAGCGGATGTCCGTCGCTTGCCCTGGCGAATTGGCCCGCGGGTTGGAGCTCGTCGTTCTTGCTTCAACTCCCCATGAACGAGTACGTCGAATTGTGGATGGTCGGCTCGCCTGCGTTCGCCTACGTTTCCTGGCCCGTTCATATCCGACGGGGTGATCGGAGCGATTAGCTTGCAACACAACCTCACGGCAACCGATTGGGACGTCCTGTCTCGCAGACCGTTCTGGTCCTCGTTTGAGGATTCGAACGTGCCCATGTGCCTCGTCGATTGCGACCGTCTGGTCGTCGCGAGCACGGAGGCCGCATGCGAGTTGTTCGGCGCCAGCCGGAAACACGCGGTCGGAACTGACCCCGGCCGCCACATCCTGGACGAGGACGCTGCGCTCGGCGACAAGCTATGGGCGCAGCTGCTTAGCACCAACCAGCTGTATGCGGAGACGCGCGTAGCGCATGCCGATGGAAGGCAGCTGCGCGTGAGCTATGCCGGTCACGGCACGACGATCGACGGCCGTTGGCATGCGCTCATGGTGATGCTGTCGGTACGGCTCGAGCCCGACGGTGAAGAGCTGATCGGCGCTGGTGATAGCGGGTTACCCCAAGATCTCGAATCAACCCTCACGCCTCGCGAACGTGAAGTAATCCGGCTGGTGGCGCAAGGCGCCAACACGGGCCAAATCGCCGCCGAGCTCTACCTCTCGTCAGCGACCGTCCGCACCCACGTTCGCAACGCGATGGTCAAGACCCAGGCACGCACGCGCGCACACCTAGTCGCAATCGTGCTTGGCGACGGGTTCATCGGTTAGCGGTTCGAGGTGGTACAAGCTCCGCGACCCGTCAGCCGTCTTGGGTCAGACGGTTGTGTGCTTGATCGTCTCGAGCAGCGTTCGGGCTGCCGCGTTGAGCCGTCGGTTGGAGGGTGCCGCGATCGCGGTCCGGAACTCGGGCACGGACCCGCGGATCGGGATCAGCGCTAGCCCTCTGCGGTCCCCGACAAACGATGCCGGCAGCAGGGTGAGCGCGAGGCCGTGGCGGACGAATTCGATCACGCTGGCGGTGTCGTTGACCTCGTAGGTGATGGTGCGGGTGATCCCCGCCGAGGCGAACGCTCGGTCACTGAGCGTGCGTAGGCCCCAGCCGGCGGGAAACTCCGCCAGCGGCTCGTCGGCGAGCGCGGCAATCGGGATGCTTCGTCGCTTGGCCAGTTGATGCGCGGCGGGCGCGAGAACCACCATCGGCTCGCGGGTTAGCGGTGTCAGCTCGACGCCGGGCAGCTTGTTGGCCGCGAGCGAGACGAACGCAAGGTCGAGCTGGCCCTCTTTCACCTGCGTCGCCATCTCGGCGGATCCGCCGGCAGCGTGACGGATATGCACTTGAACCAGGGGGTGGTCGTGACGGAACCCGGCGAGTAGTTCGGGGATGCCGATCGCCCTCATGCCCTGCGCCTGCATCGTCCCGAGCAGGACGGTGCCGCGGATGCCGCCGCGGACCGCGTCGACCGCGTCGCGCGCCGCGCTGGCGGCCGTCAGCGTCGCCCGCGCCTCGGGCAGCAGTGCGTCGCCGGCGTCGGTTAGCTGGACCCGGTGGGTCGATCGGTCGAACAGGCGGGCTCCGAGCTCTCGTTCGAGGTTCCGCACGCCGGCCGAGACCGCCGATTGGACGACGTGGAGCCGGTCGGCTGCGCGCGTGAAGCTGCCCTCCTCGGCCACCGCGACGAACACGGCAAGCTGCCTGAGCTCCACGCCAAGGAGCTTATCGCCATACGCGATAACAGTTAGCAATCTTTTGCGTTGAATCTGATAAGCCGGAGGCGGAAGCTGGAGACATGCCAAATATCGCCTCCTCATCCTCCAGCTCTCGTAGAGGCGGCCTGTGGTTCTGGGCCGTCGCAGTTGCATTCACGGTGGTGATGGCGTTCACCACGGCGCCAACGCCGCTGTGGTCAGGGTTCGCTCACCATGACCGGTTCTCGTCACTGACGATCACGATCGTCTTTGCCGTCTACGCGGTGGCCGTGGCGCTCAGCCTGTTCCTGGCTGGGCACCTCTCCGACTGGTATGGCAGACGGCGCATGGTCGCTCTAGGCCTGGCGCTAAACGTCATTGCTGCTGTGGTTTTCGTGGTCTGGCCGGAGTTGCCCGGGCTGTTCGTGGCGCGCATCGTCAGCGGGCTTGGCGTTGGGGTCGTTACCGCCACTGCGACGGCATGGCTGGCCGAACTCGACGCCGCCCGGCGGCCCCCGCGCGGCCGCGGCCGAGCTCAGATCGTCGCCGCGGCGGCAAACCTCGGCGGGCTCGGCCTCGGGGGCCTCGTCGCGGGCGTTCTTGCTCAGTCGGCTGGCGACCCCCTCACGCTTCCCTTCCTGGTTCTCGGTGGCTCCATGGCGCTCGCCCTAATCGCGATCAGCTTCGCCCCTGAGACCCGCAGCTCACCGCCGGCGCGCCCGCGCTACCGGCCGCAACGTGTGTCGGTGCCCGCGGGTTCGCGGGCGCGGTTCTTTGCGGCCGGGGTCGGCGCGGCGATCACGTTCGCGCTCTTCGGGCTGATCACGTCGCTGGCGCCAAGCTTCCTCGCCACAACTCTGCATCAGCCGTCTCGTGCGCTGGCTGGCGCAGTCTCCTTTGCGATGTTCGCGGCCGCCGCGATAGCGCAGACAATGACAGGCGCGCGCCCACCGCAGCAATTGCTGGCCCGAGGCATACCCGCGTTGCTGATCGGCATCGCTCTGCTCACGGTCGCGGTTTGGTTGCCGACACCAAGCTTCGGCCTCTTTCTGGTGGGCGACCTGGTCGCGGGCGCCGGAGGCGGACTGATGTTCAAGGGCGGTATCGGCACTGTGTCCGAGATCTCGCTGCCCGAACATCGTGCCGAGGCGCTGGCCGGCCTGTACCTAGCCGCGTACATCGGCCTCGCCGGGCCGGTGATAGGCCTTGGCGCCCTTACCCAGATCGCCTCTACACGCGTCAGCCTGCTCGTTTTCTCCGGACTGCTCGCACTTGGAATCGTCGCCGCCACCCGGACGCTGCTCGGCGGCCGGGGCCGCGGCCCGCGCGCATCCGCGCATCTACACCCAATCTCTTCATGAGAGGAGCCATCATGCAAACAACGCAACTGCAGACCAGTCAACTCGGAAGCACCGACCTCGAGATCACGCGCGTCGGGTTCGGCGCCTGGGCGATCGGAGGCGGGGGCTGGGAGTTCGGCTGGGGCCCACAGGAGGACGACCAGTCGATCGCCGGGATTCACCACGCTCTCGAGCAGGGCGTGAACTGGATCGACACTGCCGCCGCCTACGGCTTCGGTCACTCCGAGACGGTTGTGGGCCGCGCGCTTCAGGGCCTATCCGAGCGGCCTTACGTGTTCACCAAGGCTTCGCTTCTGGAGGGACCGGGCCGACGCGTCGTGCACAGCCTCAAGCGTGACTCGATCCTACGCGAGGCGCATGCCAGCCTCGAGCGGCTCGGAGTCGACGCGATCGACCTCTACCAGATCCACTGGCCGATCCCCGAGGAGGACATCGAGGAGGGCTGGTCGGCATTCGCCGAGCTCAAGGAGCAGGGGCTGGTGCGGCACATCGGCGTCTCAAACTTCGACGTCGAGCAAATGGAGCGGATCCAGCAGATCGCACCGGTCGAGACGCTCCAGCCGCAGTACTCGCTGATCGAACGCGACGCCGCGCGGGACATCCTGCCGTTCGCAAACCGCGAGGGGATCGGCGTCATCGTCTACTCCCCGATGAGCTCGGGGCTCCTCACCGGGCGGATGAGCAGGCAGCGGATCCAGGCCATGCCCGACGACGACTGGCGCAAACAGGACCCGCGGTTCCAGGAGCCCGAGCTCTCGCGCAATCTCGAGATCGTGGACCGCCTGAGGGTCGTCGCCGAGCGCCACGACACGGTCCCGGGAGCCGTCGCGATCGCCTGGACCCTCCGCAATCCCGCCGTGCACGGCGCGATCGTCGGCTTCCGCTCACCCGAGCAGGTCGACCCCCTGGTCGACGCGGCGAACCTCGAGCTCAGCCAAGACGACATCACCACGATCGAAGGAGCGCAGTAGCAATGCAGACCATCGGATTCATAGGACTAGGGAAGATGGGCGGGAACATGGCCGCCCGCTATCTCGCCGCCGGCTACGCCGTGTACGGCGAGGCTCGCAACCGGGACGGCGCGCAGTGGCTGATCGACCAGGGCCTGCGCTGGGTCGACACGCCACGCGAGGTCGCGCAGGCAGCCGACATCGTGATGACGTCGCTTCCGAACGACGACGTGGTCGAGTCAATTACGACAGGAACCGACGGCCTCCTCGCCGGTCTGGGCGAAGGCAAGATCTGGGCCGACCTGAGCACGATCACCCCAGGAGTGAGCCGCAAGCTCGCGTCCCGCGTGCGCGAGGAAGGGCGGGGGGCGCTGATGCTCGACACCCCCGTGTCCGGCAGTGTGCCGCAGGTCCAGACCGGAACGCTCACGATCATGGTCGGCGGCGACGAAGGAGCCTTCCGGCGGGTCGAGCCGGTCCTGCGGGTACTGGGAACTCCGGAGTACGTTGGTGAGAACGGCCAGGGACTGGTGCTCAAGCTCGCGATCAACATCAGCCTCGGGGTGCAGATGCTCGCCTTCTCCGAGGGTCTGCTGCTCGCCGAACGCGACGGGATCGACCCCCACCGCGCCGCTGAGATCATGACCGAGAGCGCCATCGGCTCGCCGATGCTCAAGGCCCGCGTCCCGCTCGTGCTCGACAACCCCGAGGAGACGTGGTTCGACGTCGGCCTGATGCACAAGGACATCCGCCTCGCCCGCCAGGCCGGCGAAGAGCTCGCGACGCCGCTCCCGACCGCCGCCGTAGCCGACGAGATCCTCGGCGCAGCGGACCAGCGCGGCTACGGGCACCGAGACATCGCCGCGCTCTACGAAGTGCTGGCGAAGCTCTCCAAGCCCGAGGTCGCCGCTACTTGACCCGGTGCTGTGTCCGCAGACCCGGCCTGCGAGGCGGCCGGGTCCGCGGTCGACCGATCGGATCAGAGCAGCGCTCGCGCCTGTGGCGCGACATCCTCACCGAGGCAGCGCACGAACCCGATCGGATCCTCGCTCGGAACGCCCACAAGGTCGCTAAGGGTGCTCAGCCTTTTCGGCGAGCGTCGTGGCCTGAGCCGTGAGGTGGTAGGCCCCAGCGAAGCCTTTCGGATCGTTGTAGCCAAAGATGGTCTTCCCGTCTTGATCCCAGACGAGTATGCGTAGCGGGAGCTCGAGCGCAGTCATTGCTGGCCTGCCGAGCCCGGACTCATATTGGTCGCGGTCAGCACCGCGTGGGTGGCTGCGTTGATCCGTTGGGCCACGACCGCCGGGGCCGAAGCGTCGAGCTTGCCATCCAGGTGCAAGAAGGCTACCCGGTGGTGGGGTGGTCGTCTCCAATTGGATCGAGCTGGACCTCGATGTCGAAGCGATCCTCCTGGATGACCTCGAACAAACCGGCGCGATCGAGTACTACCGACGGTGACAGCACTTTGACTTCGGCGAGAACGTCGTCGTGACCGCGACGTACGACCGCAGGTCACTGGGCTCCACGGCTTTGCGTCCGTTGATTCCCCCCGAGTGTTCAATCCTTCGGAGACCTAGCCGATACGGGTAACGACCGGGGCGCATCTCCAGACTGATGCCTCCAGCCCCCCACATCTCAGAGTCCGCCTCCCTCGTCGCTGATCGGCGTCCGATCAGGCCGTATTCCCGCGGCTCGCGAAGTGGTGTCCGCTCCCGGCTGGGTGATTGCGGGTCCGCGGGCTGAGGTCATGAGCGCCGGGCGGCAGGCAGCAACGGCGAAGCGACGACGCGCAGCGGTCGCGCTGCTTATCGGTGGGCTGGTGCTATTCGCGTCGCTGGGTGTGTTCGGTATCGAACTCTCCAACACCCAGGCGAAGTCACGGCGCGATGTCGAGTCTCGGGTGCACGAGCGCGCGGTCCTCGCCGCCGCGCTAGTCGACAGCTTGTTTCAAACCGTGGCGCAGCAGGTTCCTCAAGATGAGGTGAGGTTCGGTGGCCGCGTCGTGACCACGCAGGCGATGGACGCCAGCCGTCAGCAGAACTCCTACGCCGCTCTCCTCAGTGCAAGCGGGCGGGTGCTCGCGAGTTCTCACGGTTTTACCGCGCAGGCCCGGAGCGATCTGGCCCAGTCCAAGGCGCTTCAGCTGGTGCACTCGGGACGTCGATACGGCCTCGGAAACCTGATGCCGTATGGGCGGTCCGGCGTGATCGACCTGGCGGTCTCTTTCCCGACGCGCTACGGCACCAGGACGTTGGTTACCGGCTTTTCGCCGTCGGCCCTGGGTCCGCTGCTCACCGGGGAGCTTCGGAAGATCCCCGGCGTCAAGGGCGCTTACAACTACCTGATCGACAGCAGTGACACGGTGTTGGCGTCCAGCAACCCGTCCCGCGCTGTCGGCTATCGCTTCCGCGCGCCAACCGTGGTAAGGGTCCTCAGGGGCGCCTCAGGCGACGCGAATGGTCACTACTACGACCTGGCGAGGCTGTCGAACTCCACCTGGCGCATCCTCCTTGTCGCCCCCGACGGCCCATTGTTCTCGAGCGTCACCGGGCTGCGCATGTGGTTGCCCTGGTTGCTGTTCATCGCTTTCGCACTGGTCGCGCTGGCCGCACTCGTGCTCGGCCGGCGAGTGCTGCGGTCAGCCGAGCGAGACCTGGCCGCGGCGACCGAAGCCTCAGAAATGAAGTCCAACTTCGTCGCCAACATGAGCCACGAGATTCGAACGCCGCTAAACGGCGTCGTCGGCATGATGAACCTTCTTGCTGACACGGCCCTGACGACTGAGCAGCGCGAATACGTCGACGTCGCGCGGTCCTCTAGCGACGCGCTGATGACGGTCATCAATGACATCCTCGATGTCGCGAAGATTGAGGCCGGGCGCTTGGAGATCGAGCGTCGGGACTTCGATTTGCATGAGTTGGTCGAGGCAAGCTGCGACATGGTTGCCGCGACGGCTATGTCGAAGGGACTGGAGCTCCAGTCCTTCGTTCACGACGACGTGCCGCGCGCGGTGCGGGGGGACCGAATGCGCGTCGGCCAAGTCCTCGCCAACCTGGTTTCGAACGCAGTCAAGTTCACCGCCGAAGGAGAGGTGGTCATCGAGGTCTGCTTGGCCGGACGGACTCAGGACGGGCCAGTCGTGCGCTTCGAAGTTCGCGATACCGGGATCGGCATTGCCCAAGGCCGGATCGCACGCCTCTTCGATGCCTTTACTCAGGCCGACGTGGGCACGACGCGACAGTTCGGCGGCACCGGCCTCGGCCTGACCATCTCGCTCGAACTGACGCGATTGATGGGGGGAAGAATCGAGGCCGACAGCGAGCTTGGCAGCGGGAGCCGCTTCAGCTTCGAGATCCCGTTCGCCACCGCCGAGGCGGAGGTGCGCGCCCGCGTCCCCACCAGCGAGCTGCGGGGTCTGCACGTCCTCGTCGTGGACGACAACGCCACCAACCGCCGTATCTTCGAGGCATACGCGAGCGCCTGGGGGATGCGACCCGATGTGGCTCGTGATGCGAGCGACGCTTTTACCGCCCTCCAAGCCGCGGCTCAGAGGGGCGACCCGTACGACGTCGCGCTGCTCGACTTCAACATGCCGGACGCGAACGGAGTCGACCTGGCCAGGCGAATCACCGCGTCGGAGACGCTGCACCGCACGCGCCTGATCCTCCTCACTTCATCGGGACAGATCGCCGCAGACGATCCGACCACTGGAATCGGACTCCACCTGACAAAGCCCGTACGCCAATCACGCCTCCTCGACGCCATCAGCGCTGTCATGGCCATGGACGGAAGCGGAAAGGTCCACACCATGCCTTCACCCGGATCAGATAGCCCCTGCCCCGTTATAGCCCGCCCTGGGCACCGGATCCTGGTTGTCGAAGACCAGCAGGTCAACTGGATGCTGGTTGAGCGCATGCTGACCAAACGCGGTGACCGTGCGTTCAACGCGCCCGACGGCCATCGGGCGCTCGAGATGATCGCTTCCGGCGACTATGACCTCGTCCTGATGGACTGCCAGATGCCCGGCCTCGATGGCTATGACACAGCCCGTGAGATCCGGCGCCGAGAGGCGGCCCTTGGTGGGACTCGCCTCCCCATCATCGCGATGACCGCGAATGCGATGTCGGGCGACCGTGAACTCTGCCTGGAGGCAGGAATGGACGACTACATCGCAAAGCCGATCAGCCTGGACGTGTTGAACAAGATGCTCGACCGATGGCTGCCCTCGGCCGACGCAGAGGCTTCGGGGCTCGACCAGGAGCGGCTCGCGGAACTCCGCTCGATCTTTCCCGGAGGCGAGCTGAACGTCATGCTCGCCGACCTCGCCGCGGCAATCGTGAGCGACCTGGAGCAGCTCCAGGCGGCCGCCACCGAGGGCGACCGGGGGGCGATCGCCGCCGCGGCCCACCGGCTGAAGAACAGCGCGGGAATGATCGGGGCGACCGGACTTGCCGAGGCCGCGGCTGAGCTCGACAGACACGCGACCAACGCCTCCGCAAATGACGACGGAGCCGGTCAGGCCGCCGTGCAAACACTCTTGGAGAAATGGGAAGCGACGCGCCCGACAATTGACGACGAGCTCTCCCTCCACGCCGGGGGATCGGTGTGACCGTCAACAACCCCGTCCCCATCGAGCTTCGTAGCTCAAACATCCTCGTGGTCGACGATCAGCCGCTCAACGTCCGCCTCCTCGAGGCCCTGCTCAGCAAGTGGGGATTCGAGAGCGTGACTGGCTTGACAGATCCGTCCCGGGTCGCGGAGCTGGTCAGGGCGGAGCCACCCGATCTGGTGATGCTCGATCTCCACATGCCGGGGCTGAGTGGACTCGACGTCATGCGTCTTCTCGAGCCCGTCAGTGATCCCAGCACCCCGGTCCCAATCCTCGTGCTCACCGCCGATTCCACGGTCGAGACCAAGCGCCAAGCCCTCGCGGCGGGAGCGAGCGATTTCCTCACCAAGCCCTTCGACTCCGAGGAAGTGCGGCTGCGGGTTTCCAATCTCCTCAGGACACGTCGGCTCGAGACACAGCTGAAACGCCACGGGGACGAACTCGAGGAGCGCGTTCACGAGCGCACGAAAGCCCTCGAGCAGGCAAAACTGGAGATTGCAGAGCGCCTGGCGATGGCGGCCGAATACCGCGACGACGAAACCCACCAGCACGCCCAGCGAATTGGGCACACCGCGGCTCTGCTCGGCGCCCGGCTGGGACTATCCGCGACAGCGATCGCCGACCTGCGCCGCGCCGCGCCGCTGCATGACATCGGGAAGATCGCCATCCCGGACACGATCCTGCTCAAGCCCGGGCGGCTGACCGCCGAGGAGTTCGAAATCATCAAGACCCACACGGTTGTCGGGGCGCGGATTCTCTCGGGCAGCAGCTCGCGCCTCCTCCAGATCGCCTCCGAGGTCGCCCTCTCGCACCACGAAAAATGGGACGGGACGGGCTACCCACGAGGCCTCAGCGGGGACGAAATCCCGGTCACAGGACGGATCGTGGCTCTCGCCGACGTGTTCGATGCGCTGACCCATCGCCGTCCCTACAAAGAAGCTTGGGCCACCGAGACTGCGGCCGAGGAGATCCGCCGATCAGCTGGGACCCATTTCGACCCCGACGTCGTCGCCGCGTTTGCCTCCCTTGATCACCACCGACTGGTCTCTCCGGAACACATCGACGACGCGGCCTCGGTCTTGCCCCCGCACGTCACCGGTCCCAATCGGCGCACCCATCGGGAACACGTCCGAAAAATCCAGCACATCATGGCCCAGAGCAACGGTCGGCAAGCATCTTGAGCCGAGCGGAACTTGCTGATCCCGGCGAGGCGGTCCACCTCGTGCAGCGTCAGTTTTGGATCTCGAGCGCGTCCGGGCTGCCGCGTCGATGATCACGGGTGGCCCGGGCGAGCAGCGTCGCGAGCGGACCGCGGCCCTCGCCGGTCAGCGCGGCTCTGGCGGGTTGGACCAGCGTTCCCTGAAGTCGGCGGACTGCGTCGAGGTGATCGCCGGTCCAGATGACGCGCACTCCGGTTCCCGCGACGCGATCTGGGATCGAGGCGGCGGAGCCCGGCAGCGACACCGGCAGGATGAACGATCATCCTCCGGATCATCCGCGACGCCTGACCCGCCATCCGTGGCCGTCGTCCCTGCGGGTCACACGGCTGGGACCGACGGCGCGAACCGCGGGGCGTCGGCGTCGGGGGCATACGACCAAATCGAGCCTCTCGCCGCACCCGGCGAGGGCACGGAAAGCCAGCGCTTCCTAGGCCCGGCCCTCGAGCTCCGCGACCGGGGCGTCAGTGGCCGCTGGTCTCCTCCATCGGGAAAGCGCTCCAGTCGACGTGCAGCTGGTTCCGGATCGTGACGAGGACAATGACGACGCTTCCGCAGTGGCGACAGCGAACGACGGCTCCCGGAGCGCGCGCGTAAACCGCCAGCTCGGCGATCTGGGAGCGCGTGCCGCAGTGCGCGCAGGTTCCCGGTGCGGTGGTCATCTCGGTGGCGAAATACTCGAACAGCGTGCCGGCGATTGCGTTTCCGTCGAGTGCCTCCATGGTGTGCCCTCCTCGTCTCAGCTCCCCGTGGGTCCGAACCGCTCGGTCTTGATCCGGCCGGGCTCGTGTCCGGCCTTAACCAGGGCCTCGGCCACCGTCTCGACGAACGCTGTCGGCCCGCAAACGTAAACGAGCGGCCGCTGCTGCGGCGGCCAAGTGACCTCCGCCAGAAGGGCCCGGTCGACGCGCCCGCGGTGACCCTGCCAGTCGGCAGGCCACTGCCGGGTGAGGGTGAGATTCACCTCGGCGCCCTCTTCAGCCAGGCGCTCGAGCTCCGTGCGGTAAATCACCTCCTGGAGCGTGCGCGAGGAGTAGAGCAGGCGTGCCGGGACATCCCGCTCGCCCGCGGTCCAGCGTCGGAGCATCGCCCGGAAGGGGACCACGCCGGAGCCGCCGGCGATCAGCAGGAGCGGCCCGCCCTGGGAGGGCTCCCACACGAAGTAGCCGCCGATCGGGCCTCGCAGCTCGAGCTCGTCGCCCGGTCTGAGCTCATCGGTCAGGTAGGGGGAGACCTCGCCGTCCTCGAGCCGCTCCACGGTCAACACGAGCTGCGCGTCCCCGGGGGAGGAGGCGATCGAGTAGCTGCGCTCGGCCTGGTAGCCGTCTTCCGCGGTCAGCCTGACATCGACGTGCTGGCCGGCCCGGTGACCCCGCCATTCAGGCAGCTCGATCACGAGGCTCTTGCACCGTGGCGTCTCGTCGACGAGTTCGACCACCCGGCCGAGCTGCCAGGTCAGTCGCCCTGGTATCGCTGCTCGAGCCATGGGTCGCCGCGGTTGTGGTAGCCGTAGCCCTCCCAGAACCCCGGCTCGTCGTCGGGGGTGAGGGTAAGGCCGCGCACCCACTTCGCGCTCTTCCAGAAGTACAGGTGCGGGACGAGCAGTCGCGCCGGGCCGCCGTGCTCTGCCTCCAGCGGTTCGGCGCCGTACTCGTAGGCCACCCACGCCTTGCCACCGGTGACGTCATCGAGCGTCAGGTTCGTGGTGTACCCGCCATCGGACCAAGCCGTCAGGTAACCGGCCTCCGTCACGACACTCTCGAGGAGCGTGTCGAGGGACACGCCGCGCCAGCTTGTGTCGAGCTTTGACCACTTCGTCACACAATGGATATCGACTGTGATCGTCTCCGACGGCAGCGCGACGAACTCCTCCCAAGGCCAGGAGGCCGGCTCGGCGACCGCACCGTCGATCGTGAAGCTCCATTCGTCCGGCGGCGTGTGCGGAGTCGGCCCGGCCGACAGCACCGGGAAGTCGCTGGTGACGTACTGCCCCGGCGGGACCCGCGAGGGGTCCGCGTGCTCGCGACGGCGCCCCCTGAACCCTCGGCTGATCGGGGACATCAGTGCCGGCCTGCTTCAGGGGACTGGGCGCGGATCATCAACGGCTGCTTTTCGAGGGCGTGAACGACTTCTATCACCATCGCGCCGGACGTGGCCGGTTTGCAAGCTGCGACAGCTCGATGTACGGCATGTACCGGCTGACGAGACGACCTCATCACGAAGGAAACGGGGCATGGCGTCAAATCGCGGCGACGACGAGGAGCTATGGTGCACCGGAGTGGCTAGCTGCGACCACCTCGACACCATCAGGGTCCTTCAACTCCCCGACAGCGTCGCGGGCTGCGAGGACTGCCTGCGCGAGGGCGGCGTGTGGCTTCACCTGCGCATCTGCCTGGAGTGCGGGCACGTCGGCTGCTGCGACGACTCGCCCAACCGGCACGCCACCGCCCACCATCACTCGAGCGGCCATCCGCTGATCCGGTCGCTCGAGCCTGGCGAGGAGTGGAGTTGGTGCTTCGTGGATGAGGTCGGGATGCTCATCCCGGACGTCCACGGGCACACCCGCATTCCTCCCTCACCGATGCTGACCGGCTGAGGGTCCGTGGCGATCGAGGCCGTCATGTTCAACCTCGACAGGTGTACGACCGCCCAAGAGACGAGCTTGTGGGGAGATCCGGGACCCGCAGCTGCCTGTGAGAGATGGTTAGCTCGCCTGGGCGTACCCCTTCAGCCCGCCGAAGTCCAGCAACACGCACGTCTCATCGCTGACGATCCACGCGTTGTGCCCGGGCGGCATGTGGAAAGCATCCCCCGGCCCGAACTCTCGCTCGGTGCCGTCGTCCATCTGCAGCGCCATACGACCTTCGAGCACATATCCGATGTGGTCGACCTGGCATGAGTCGGTGCCAGCAAGCGGCTTCACGTTGTCAGACCAACGCCTTCCCGGCTCGAACGTCCCGCGACCAACCGCGTGACCGTTCAGGTCGACCAGCTCGACCCGACCCTTGCCCTCGAACTCGCGGACCTGGTCCGGATTCTCAAAGCTCTTGCCAATCAGCTCAGCCATCCTGATCCTCCGCAGCGGAGTGCGTGCGGTTCGAGCGCGAATCGTTCGGCGCGCTTCACCAGATGCTCGCCGGTCTCAGCGAGCCCGAGCGCGAGGAGGCATGGAGCGAGATAGAGCAGGTTGCAGGCGGCGTGTCTATGTGCTACAAATAGCACGTGGCAAGCGTTGGTATCAGAGAGCTCCGGCAGCGCGCGAGCGAGTTGTTACGGCGCGTTGAGGACGGGGAGAGCATCCAGATCACTGATCGGGGGCGACCGGTCGCGGTGCTTGGTCCGTTGCCGGACGATCCACTTGATCGACTGAGGGCATCGGGGGATTTGCAGGACAGCGAGGGCGATTTCGCTGATCTTCCACAGCCGTTGTTGTTGCCGGCCGGCTCCGAGCCTCCCTCCTCCGTGTTAGCGCGGCTTAGGCGAGATGAGCGCTGAACAGCGGCTGACGTATGTGGATTCCTCGGCGATTGTCAAGCTCGCCGTTGCTGAACCTGAGTCCAAGGCGCTCCGGCGCTTTCTCTCCCGCCGCCAGCCACTTGTCAGCAGTGCGCTTGCTAGGACCGAGGTGGTGCGGGCGCTGATGCCGAGCGGGATGGAGGCTGTGTCGCGTGGCGAGGAGGTGTTGCGGCGGATTCAGCTGCTACGCGTGAACGACCGCGTGCTGAGGGCCGCTGGTCGCATGCAGCCGCTTGAGCTGAGGTCGCTGGACGCGATCCATCTGGCGAGCGCCAGTGAGCTCGGTTCGTCCGTCAAGCAGATCGTCACCTACGACGAGCGCATGACATCCGCGGCGGCTGCGACCGGCTGGTCGGTCGCCGTACCGGGTTAGACATCGAGCCCCGCCGGGGGTTCCCGTCTTGTTCGAGAGAGGGACCTGCCGCGATGCCATCGCGAGCGGCCGGTTTTCATGCACTGTTCGGAGTGTTCGAATTGTTTGAACGATCAGTGACGCGGCCCGAACGACTCCTCTCCCAATCGCCCCGACCACGGAGGATCCAGCGACCCGAGCCCGCTCGCCGACCCCCGCTCAGGCCCTGAAAGCACTCGCCCAGCACAGCGCAATAGCAGGCACCCGAAGGTAACCAGAGGCACCTATGGGCGATGTTGGGCTCGAACCAACGACCTCCGCCTTGTCGAGACGGCGCTCTCCCAGCTGAGCTAATCGCCCGGGAGGGGTTGTAAATGTAGCGGCGGGGCGGCGGGTTAGCATCCGGCGGACGATGGACTTCGAGCTCCCTGACGGCAAGCTCCTAACCCTCCCGGAAGGGGCGACCGGGGCCGATGCCGCGGCCGCGATCGGCCCCGGGCTGGCTCGCGCTGCGCTCGCGGTCAGGGTGGAGGGCGAGATCCGTGACCTGGCCCGAGCACTGCCGGCCGGCAACGGAGCCGGCGCGAGGAAGATCGAGATCCTCACCGACCGCAGCGGCGCCGACGCGCTGTGGCTGATCCGTCACGACGCGGCGCATGTCCTGGCCGAATCGGTGCTCGAGCTCTATCCCGGGGTCAAGATCTCGATCGGCCCTCCGATCGAGGATGGCTTCTATTACGACTTCGAGTTCCCGGCCGGCGTCAGCGTGAGCGACGCCGATTTCGAGCGGATCGAGGCGCGCATGCGTGAGCACATCAAGGCCGATGAGCCGTTCGAACGCGTCGAGGTGTCGGTGGGAGAGGCGCTCGAGCGCTTCCGCGAGGAGGGACAGGACTACAAGGTCGAGCTGATCGAAGACCTGGTTCGAGGTGCCGAGGCGAGCGAACCGCTGGAGACGGTCTCGCTCTATACCAACGGCGCCTTCACCGACCTGTGCCGAGGACCCCACGCGCCCTCGACGGGGCGAATCAAGGCGTTCAAGCTGCAGTCGGTGGCGGGGGCGTATTGGCGCGGAGACGCCCAGCGGCAGATGCTCACGCGTGTATATGGAACCGCGTTCTTCTCCAGCGCCGAGCTCGAGGCCTACCTCGAGCGCGTCGAGCGGGCCCGGGCCAACGATCACCGGCGGATCGGGCCCCAGCTGGGCCTGTTCACCTTCTCGGAGGTCTCGCCGGGAACGGCGTTCTGGTTTCCCCCGGGGACAGAGGTGTTCAACGCCCTCGTGGAACTGAGCCGGGAGATGGGCCGGGCGCGTGGCTACATGGAGGTCAAGACGCCGCAGCTCTACGACAGCTCGATGTGGGAGATCTCCGGCCACTGGGAGAAGTACCGCGAGAACATGTTCGTAACCGAGTACGAGGACCGGGCGATGGCGCTCAAGCCGATGAACTGCCCCGGGCACTGCCAGCTCTACTCGCTGCAGCAGCATTCCTACCGCGATCTCCCGGTGCGCTACTGGGAGCCTGGCCTCCTGCACCGCCGTGAGCCGAGCGGGACGCTCCACGGCCTACTCCGAGTGCGCCATTTCGCCCAGGATGATTCGCACATCTTCTGCACCGAGGATCAGATTCAGGAGGAGGTGGCGGGCGTGCTCGAGTTCGCATTCGCCACCTACCGGATCTTTGACATCGACGTGCGGCTGGAGCTCTCGACGCGGCCCGAACAGCGGATCGGCTCCGATGAGCTGTGGGACCGCAGCGAGGCGGCCCTGATGAGCGCGCTCGAGAGCCACGGCCTCGCCTACCAGGTCAATGAGGGCGACGGCGCCTTCTACGGGCCGAAGATCGACATGCATATGACCGACTCGCTGGGTCGCTCATGGCAGCTTGGGACCTGCCAGCTCGACTACAACATGCCCGCGCGGTTCGGCCTGACCTACACGGGCGCGGACAATGCCGAGCACCAGCCGGTCATGATCCACCGGGCGCTGATGGGCTCCTATGAGCGGTTCATCGGGATCCTGCTCGAGCACCTGGGCGGCGAGCTTCCGGTCTGGCTAACCCCGCTCCAAGCCATCGTCATCCCGATCGCCGACCGCCACCTTGAATACGCGCGCGAGGTCAAGCAGCGGCTCGAGGGCCTCGGGCTGCGCGTGGAGGTGGACGAACGCGGCGAATCGGTATCGCGCCAGGTGAGGGACGCCGAGCTGCGGAAGATCCCCTACCTGCTCGTGGTCGGCGATCGTGAACAGGAGGCGGGGGCCGTCTCGGTGCGTGAGCACCACGGGGCGGACCGGGGTTCGATGCCGGTCGACGAGCTGGCGGGCATCGTCCAGGCCCATGTCAAAGCCCGTTCGATGCGGTAGATCCACCGCTATACTCGGCGGCGTTGATCCAGCTGTCTCACCAGACACGGCCCGGCACCGCTTGACCTCAGGACGTCACCGCAGCTAGTGCCGGTCCCTAAGAAGTTCGACCGGCGGCCGCCGGAGCGGGACCCGACTCGGATCAACGACCGGATTCGCGTGCCCGAGGTCCGGTTGATCGGCGAGGATGGCAAGCAGATCGGCGTGGTCAAGACCGACGAGGCCCTGCGCTACGCCCAGGAGCGGGATCTGGACCTGGTCGAGGTGGCGCCCGATGCGCGTCCTCCCGTGACCCGGGTTCTCGACTACTCGAAGTACAAGTACGAGCAGGCCCAGAAGCAGAAGGCCGCCCGCAAGCACCAGCAGCAGATCACGATCCGTGAGATCAAGTTCCGGCCCAAGATCGCCCAGAAGGACTACGACACCAAGAAGGGCCATGTCGAGCGTTTCCTCCGCCACCGGGACAAGGTGAAGATCACGATCATGTTCCGTGGACGTGAGGTGACCCACCCCGAGCGGGGAATCGCCCTGCTCGACAAGCTGGCCGAGGAGCTCTCAGAGGTCGGTGTCGTCGAACAGTCCCCGATCCAGGACGGACGGAACATGACGATGATGCTGGCGCCGTCCAAGGCGGTGCTGGCCACCGAGAAGGCCGAGACAGCCGAGATCTCGCCCGACGGGGCAGGCCCGGCCGACGAGCATCGTGGCGGCGGCCGCGACAGCGGGTCTGCCGACTCGGCGGAGGCCGACAACGGCGCCCCGGCGCCGGCGCCCGCGGTCGCCGAGCAGACTCCCGCTGCGTCGGCTGACGCCGCCTGATCGCGCCGCCTGGCCCCTCGCCGGGCCGTCGGTAAGGCGCTGGCCGTCTGCTTTACTAGCGAGCCAGCCATGCCGAAGATGAAGACCCACTCGGGCGCCAAGAAACGCTTCAAGGTGACCGCCACCGGGAAGGTGCGCGGCCGCAGCGCCTTCTCCACCCACATCCTCGAGAAGAAATCGCCCAAGCGCAAGCGCCGCCTGGGTGCCCCGGCCGAGATCGCCAAGGCCGACGAGAAGCGCGTCAAGACACTGCTCGGCGCCGCGCATCGGAGCGGCAAGTGACCCGCGTCAAGCGTGGCATCCACGCTCGTAAGAAGCGGCGGGCGACGCTGGAGTTGGCCAAGGGCTACCGCGGCGACGCGAGCCGCCACTACCGGGTGGCCAAGGAGGCGGTTCTCAAGGCCGACCAGTACCGCTACCGCGACCGGCGCAACCGCAAGCGGGACTTCCGGCGGCTATGGATCACCCGCATCAACGCCGCTGCGCGTCAGAACGACCTGTCCTACTCGCAGCTCATGCACGGCCTCCAGCTCGCCGGGATCGAGCTCGACCGCAAGATCCTCGCTGACATGGCGGTTCGCGACGCAGACACCTTCCGACGGTTTGCCGAGCGCGCCCGCGAGGCGCTGGCCGCCGGCTGAGCAGCCGAGACGACCAGAAGCCACCGGGCGCCGCTCCCAGAGGACGGCGCCCTTTTTTATTTCTAAATGACGATCACAAGCCAGCACAACCAGAAGCTCAAAGAGATCCGCAAGCTTCGTCAGCGGCGCCGCTGGCGCGAGCGCACCGGCCGGTTCGTGGCCGAGGGCGAGGATCTCCTGGCCGCCGCCGATCGCGCCGGCTGGCCAGCGCTCGAGCGCTACTCGGCGGCCGGCAGCGGGCTCGGCGGCGTGGAGGTCGATCCGGAGCTGCTGGCCTCGGCATCGGGCCTCGGATCAGGCACGCGGGCCCTGGCCGTCTACGAGGAGCGATGGGCTCCCCGGGCCGCCGGGCCGCTCTGCGTCTACCTACACGGCGTCCACGACCCCGGCAACGTGGGCACGATCCTGCGCAGCGCCGAAGCGTTCGGGGCCGGCTCGGTGGCTCTGGGGCCCGGGACGGCGGATCCCTACAGCCCCAAGGCGGTGCGGGCCAGCATGGGGGCCGTGTTCGCGGTGGCGCTGGTGCGCGTCGAGGGCGATCTGGCGGCCCTCCCCGGCCTCAAGATCGCTCTCGCCCCCGGCCAGGGGGTGCCGTTGCCGGAAGCCCGGCACGATTCGTCCGCCGAGGGCGACGAAGCCTCCAGGTTCCCGCCCGAGGTGACCCTCCTCGTCGGCGCCGAACGCGAGGGACTTCCGGCCGAGGTGGTCGAGCGCGCCGACCGGGTCGTTCACATCCCGGTCGCCACGGACTCGCTGAATGCGGCGATGGCGACGACGGTGGCGCTCTACGAGCTGCAAATTAGGATGGCCGCCGGATGACCGATCGACTTGAGAGCACTACGACGGCAGCGCGCGTCGAGCACCTGCAGAAGGAGGCGGAAGCGGCGATCTCCGCCGCCTCAAGCAGCGCCGCGCTCGAGGACGTGCGGGTCACGTTCCTGGGTCGCAAGGCGGAGCTCCCGAACCTGCTCCGTCACGTGGCCGAGCTGCCGCCCGAGGAGCGCGCCGCCGTGGGGAAGGCGGCGAACCTGGCGCGCCAGGCGCTCGAGGCAGCGATCGAGCGCCGCCAGGGCGAGCTGGCGAGCGCCGAGCTCGAGCAGCGGTTGGCCTCCGACCGAGTCGATGTCACGCTCCCGGGCGCTCCGCTCCCCGCCCTCGGCCACCTGCACCTGCTGACGCAGACACGGCGGGAGATCGAGGAGGTGTTCATCGGGCTGGGCTTTGACGTCGCCGAGGGGCCCGAGGTGGAGAGCGTCTACTACAACTTCGACGCGCTCAACCACACCGTCACGCACCCGGCTCGGGCGCATACCGACACTTTCTACGTCAACGACCAGGTGCTCCTCCGGACCCATACGTCGCCCATGCAGATCCGGGCGATGGAGCGACAGCCCCCGCCGCTGTACATCATCGTTCCCGGGCGGGTCTATCGCCCCGACGAGCTCGATGCCACCCATTCGCCGCAGTTTCACCAGGTCGAGGGCCTCGCCGTCGACACCGACGTCACGCTTGCCGACCTCAAGGGGACGCTTCAGGCCTTCGCCCGCGCAATCTTCGGCCCGGAGCGTGAGATCCGCCTGCGCCCTGACTTCTTCCCCTTCACCGAGCCGAGCGTCGAGGTTGACGTTTCCTGCTTCAACTGCACCGGCGGCGTGACGGCGAGCGGCGAGCGCTGCTCGGTGTGCAAGGGAAACGCCTGGCTCGAGATCCTGGGCGCGGGGATGGTCGACCCCAACGTGTTCGAGCACGTCCGGGAGAACGGCTATGACCCCGAGCAGGTCCAGGGGTTCGCCTTCGGCATGGGCATCGAGCGGATCGCGATGCTCAAGCACGGCGTCCCCGATATGCGGATGTTCTACGAGAACGACCTTCGCTTCCTGGAGCAGTTCTGAGCATGCGCGTGCCGCTGGAGTGGCTTCAGGAGTACTGCCGCCCGCCCCTGGACACCCAGGCGCTGGCGACTCGTCTCACCATGACCGGCACAAAGGTCGAGGCGATCGAACACCATGGCGTCGGTCAGCTCGACAAGTTCGTCGTGGGACGCGTCGAGTCGGCGGAGCGCCACCCGAACGCCGACCGGCTGTCGGTGTGCGTGGTCGATATCGGTGGAGGGCACCGGGTGCAGATCGTGTGCGGCGCGCCCAACGTCGCCGCCGGTCAGACGGTCGCCGTCGCGCGGCCCGGAGCGAACATGCCCGACGGGACACAGCTCGGAGCCGCCAAGCTGCGCGGCGTCGAATCCGAGGGGATGATCCTGGCCGAGGACGAGCTGGCGATCGGGAGCGACCACGAAGGCATCCTCGTGCTCGACGGCGACGGGCTCGAGCCGGGAACGGCGCTCCAGGAGGTGCTGCCGATCGCCACCGATGTGCTCGACCTCGAGATCACCTCGAACCGCCCGGACTGCCTCGCCGTCTACGGCGTGGCCCGAGAGGCCCACGCGGCCACCGGAGCGCCGCTGGGCGCGCCCCCGTGGGCGGACGATCCCGGCCACGCCGGGGACCTGAACGCGGTGAGCATCGCCGTCGAGTGTCCCGAGCTCTGCGCGCGCTTCACCGCCCGCGTATTCGAGGACGTCAAGCTCGGGCCCAGCCCGCCGTGGCTGAAGGCTCGGCTGATGGCAGCCGGACAGCGGCCGATCTCAAACGTGGTCGATGTCACCAACTACGTGATGCTTCTGACCGGCCAGCCCCTGCACGCCTTCGATCTCGACGTGGTGCGGGGAGCCGCCCTGACCGTCCGATGCGCGACCGCGGGCGAGCGGGTGCGGACGCTCGATGGGCAGACTCACGAGCTCGACGATCAGATGGTGCTGATCGCCGATGCCGAAGGGCCTACCTCGATCGCCGGGGTCATGGGAGGCGAGAGCTCCGAGGTGTCCGAGGCCACGACTCGGGTAGTCATGGAGGCCGCCACGTGGGACGGGCCCAACATTCACCGCACGAGCTGGAAGCTGGGGCTGCAGACGGCCGCCTCGCTGCGCTTCGAGAAGCAGCTCCAACCCGAGCAGGCGATGGAGGCTCAGGCGGTGGCCGCTCGCCTGATGATCGATGTCTGCGGCGCTCGTCTCCTCCCGGGCACCATCGATGTCGGAGGGGAGGGCCCGGCGCCGGTGAGGATCCCCCTCCGGGACGAGCGCGTAACGAAGCTGCTCGGACGCCCGATCCCGCGCTCCCGCTGCGCCGAGCTCCTCACATCCCTCGAGTTCACCACCAACGCCTCCCATGACGGACTCGAGGTCCAACCCCCCGCGTTCCGGCGCGGGGACGTGACGCGAGAGGTGGACGTGATCGAGGAGGTGGCCCGGCTAGACGGGCTCGAAAAGCTGCCCGCCACGCTGCCCAGCCGCCATGGCGTCTACGGGCGGCTAACCGCACGCCAACGGCTGCGTCGGCGGGCCGCCGATGCGCTGGCGGCGCAGGGCCTCGACGAGGCCATGGGCTGGAGCTTCACCTCAGCCGAGGTCGATGCTCGGCTACGTCTGGCCCCGCAGGCCGCGGTGGAGCTCGAAAACCGGCTCTCGGCCGACCAGTCACGCCTGCGGACCGAGCTGTTGTCCTCGCTGCTCGAAGTGGCCCAGCACAACCGGGCTCGCGGGGCGGGCGCGGTGCGGTTGTTCGAGGCCGGCGCCGTCTACCTTCCCCAACCCGGCGTCCCCCTTCCCGACGAGCCCGAGCACGTGGCGGCGGTGATGATCGGCGCGCTCAGGCGCGCGACCTGGCGTGAGCAGACCCCGCCCAGGGCCGACTTCTTCGCCGCCAAGGGGGTGCTGACCGGCTTGCTCGACTCGATTCACGTGGAGTGGAGCGTCGAGCCGGCTCAGGAGCCCTTCCTACATCCGGGCAAGGCGGCTCGAATCAACGTCGAGGGCAGGCCAGCTGGATGGCTGGGCGAGGTCCACCCCGAGGTGGCGGCCCAGTGGGATCTCGACGAACCCGTGGCTGCCTTCGAGCTTGACCTCGACGCGGTGCCGGATCCCGGGACGGTCGTCTACGAGGATGTCCTGACCTTCCCCGAGGTCCGGGAGGACCTGGCCGTCGTGGTCGCCGAGACGGTGAGCGCGGCGGATGTGATCGCCGTCATCTGGCGCACCGGCTCGCCGCTGCTGCGGAGCATCGACATCTTTGACGTGTACCGCAACCCGGAGACCCTCGGGGAGGGGAACGTGTCCCTGGCCCTGCGCCTCAGCTATCGCGCGGGCGACCGCACGCTGACCGACGCCGAGGTGGCGGCCAAGCGCAGCGAGATAGCGGACGCGCTCGCGCACGAGCTTGGGGGCAGGATCCGTGCCGCCTAGCGTCGCGGTGTTCGGCGCCGCCGGCTTCACGGGCGCGCTGGCGGCGAGGCTGCTTCATGCCCACCCCGTGCTCGAGCTCAGGTGGGTCACCGCGCGCAGCGACGTCGGCCGCCGGCTGGACGATCTCTATCCCCAGCACCGGGTCCCGCTCGAGCTCGAGGAGCTCGACCTTGAGCGGCACGGCGAGGTCGACGCCGCGATCGTCGCCTACCCCCACGGGGCCTCCGCCACGCTCGTGGCGGAGCTGCGGCGGCGTGGGGTGAGGGTGGTGGATCTGTCGGCCGACTTCCGCCTCCGCGACCCGGCGCTCTACGCGGAGTGGTATCGCGAGCACCCCGCGCCGGAGTTGCTCGCGGAGGCGGCGTATGGACTCCCGGAGCTCTACCGCGACCAGATCCGTGACTGCGGACTGGTGGCCAATCCGGGCTGCTACCCGACCGCCAGCGTGCTCGCGCTGGCCCCGCTGGCCCGCGAGCAGCTGATCGAGGACGTGGTGATCGATGCCAAGTCAGGCGTCTCGGGCGCGGGGCGGGCGGCGACTGAGAAGACCCATTTCGTGACCGTCGATGAGAACGTCTCCGCCTACGGAGTCCCTCGCCATCGCCACACGCCGGAGATCGAGCAGGAGCTGGCCGCGCTCGGCTGCGAGGTCCGGATCACGTTCACGCCGCACCTGCTGCCGCTCGATCAGGGCGAGCTCGTCTCTTGCTACGTGAGCTCCAACGGAGCCTTGCGGGACGTTGACCTTCAGGGCATGTATGAGTCCTTCTATTCGGGCGAGCCGTTCGTCGAGGTCGTCGGCTCCCCGCCCGGCGTCCGCGAGGTCCGGGAGACGAACTTCTGTCGCATATCGGTGCATCGCGACCCCCGGACGGGACGGGCGCTCATCTTCAGCGCGATCGACAACCTGTGGAAGGGCGCGGCGTCGCAGGCCGTGCAGAACCTCAACCTGATGTTCGGGCTGCCCGAGGGACTCGGGATCTCGTGAGCGCGAAGCCCGCTCTCAGGCGCTGGGGCACGGGTTGACCGCGGTCTTTCACTCGCGGTGGGTCGAGGTCCCGCCGCACATGACGGAGCTCACCACCACGAGGCTACCGAGAGGATTCCGGGCCGCCGGCGTGGCCTGCGGGATCAAGGACGGGAGGACTCCGGACCTCGGCCTGCTCGTCTGCGATGCCCCGGCAACGACGAGCGCGGCGCGGTTCACGCGTTCCGGCACCCAGTCGGCTCCGGTCCTCCTGTGTCGCGAGCGGTGTGACCTCGGGGGTATTCGGGCGGTGGTGGTCAACTCCGGCAACGCCAATGCCGCCACCGGCCTGCCGGGGCTCGACGATGCCGCCGAGATGCAGGGTGCGGCGGCGCGGGCGGTCGGGCTCGAGCCCGAATCGGTGGCCGTCGCCTCGACCGGGGTGATCGGCGTGCCGTTGCCGGTCGACCGGGTCAGGGCGGGGATCGAGAGTGCCGCGGCGCAGCTTCGAGACGACGGCGAAGCCGATTTCGCCGACGCGATCAGAACCACCGACGCCTTCCCCAAGCGAGCCAGCGTCGAGGTCTCACTCCGTGGCGGCCCCGTGCGCCTGAGCGCCCAGGCCAAGGGCGCGGGGATGATCTCGCCCGGCTTCGCCACCCTGCTCTGCTTCGTCCAAAGCGACGCAGCGATGTCAGCTGAGACGTGCGACCTGCTGCTGGGTGTGACGGTAAAGCGCTCGTTCGAGCGCGTGAGCGTAGACGGTCAGCTCTCCACGTCAGACACCGTCGTTCTCCAGTGCAGCGGCGAATCCGGGGTGGCCATCGACCCCGAAACCGAGGACGAGCTCCGCTTCGGCGAGGCCCTGGATTCGGTTCTGCGCCGTCTGGCGCTGCAGCTGGTCCGTGACGGAGAGGGGGCGCGGCGCGTCGGGCGCGTCGTGGTCAGGGGCGGCGATCCCGAGGCCGTCGAGTCGGTGGCCCGGTCCGTGGCCAATTCCGCGCTCGTCAAGACCGCGCTCTACGGCGGAGACCCCAACTGGGGCCGGATCGTGCAGGCGGTCGGGATGACGCTGCCGGGCACGGCTCCGCTTCCCGTCGACGTGACGATCGAGGGCGTGAGCGTCTGCTCACGCGGCGCCGCGGTGCCCCACGACCCGGCGGCCCTGGCGGCGGCGGTGGCGAGGGAAGAGGTTGAGTACGAGGTCGGGCTCCCGGGTGAGGGCGCGGAAACCGAGCTCTTCTTCTCGGACCTCGGGCATGACTACGTATCGCTCAACGCCGAGTACACGACCTAGTGGCCGCCCTTGCCGCCACTCGGCTCGCCGGAGCGCCCTGATGAGAGACGTCGCCACGATCCTCGAGGCGCTGCCCTACATCCGTGAGTTTCACGGCAAGACCGTCGTGATCAAGTACGGCGGGGCGGCGATGGACGATCCCGTCCTCAAGGAAGACTTCGCCCGCGACGTTGTGCTGCTCAAGTACGTCGGGATGAACCCGGTGATCGTCCACGGCGGCGGCCCGGAGATCACGAGCTACATGGAGCGCCTCAACCTTCAGGTCGAGTTCGTGGAGGGCCTGCGCGTGTCGGATCCGCAGACCGTGGAGATCGCCAAGATGGTCCTGGTGGGCAAGGTCAACAAGGACATCGTGCTGTTGATCAACCGCCAGGGACATCCCGCGGTCGGCGTCTCTGGCGATGACGGCGGGTTGTTCGGCGTCACCCGGCAGACGTCCCCCAGCGGGCGGGACGTCGGCTTCGTCGGCCGCATCGAGACGGTCAACGTGGACCTGCTCGACAGGCTGGCCGAGAACTACGTGCCCGTGGTGGCAAGCGTCGGCGCCGACCGCGACGGCGTCTCATACAACATCAACGCGGACGAGGCGGCCGGCGCCGTGGCCCGGGCGCTGAAGGCCTACAAGGTGGTGTTCCTGACCGACGTCGCGGGCTGGCTGCGCGACCCGGGGAACCCCGGGAGCCTCGTCTCCGAGGCCGACACGACCATGGTGGAGGCGGCGCTGCCAAGCGTGGCGGGCGGCATGCGCCCCAAGCTCCAGGCCTGCGTCGACGCACTGCACGGCGGGGTCTCCTTCGCACACATCGTCAATGGGCGCGTGCCCCACTCGCTGCTGCTCGAGCTGTTCACCAATGCGGGCCAGGGCACGAAGATCGGAGCTGCCTGATGGCGGCCGCGCTGAGTGAGCTCCAGGAGCTCGAACGCCGCTACGCGATTGCCACCTATGTCCGCCAGCCGGTGCAGTTCGTGCGTGGCGCGGGCGCCCGGCTCTGGGATGAGGCGGGTAACGAGTACCTCGACTTCCTGGCCGGCATCTCGGTGCTGAACGTCGGCCACTGCCACCCACGCGTCATTGAGGCGCTCTGCGCCCAGGCCAAGTACCTCACCCACGCTTCGAACCTCTACTACACCGAGCCGGCGCTGCGGCTCTGCGCCGAGCTCTCTGAGCGGGCGCTCGGCGGGAAGGTGTTCCTCACCAACTCCGGGGCCGAGGCCGTCGAGGCCGCTCTGAAGTTGGCGCGGCGCCACCGTCCGCGGGGAAAGATCGTCGTCCTCGCCGACGCCTTTCATGGACGGACCTACGGCGCCCTCTCGGCCACGCCACAGGAGTCAAAGCAAGCGCCCTTCGCGCCGCTGGTGGCGGGATTCGAGGTCGTCCCCAAGGATCCGGGCAGACTGACCGCCGCAGTCGACGACGAGACGGCGGCGGTCCTGCTCGAGCCGATCCAGGGCGAGAGCGGGATCAAGGTTCTGAGCGACGATCTGCTGCGCACGGCCCGGGACGCATGCGACGCCAGCGGCGCCGTGCTCATCTTCGACGAGATCCAGTCCGGGATGGGACGGACGGGAATGCTCTGGGCCTATGAGCAGACGGGCGTCGTGCCCGACGCGCTGACCGCGGCCAAGGGGCTGGGGGGCGGGTTCCCGATCGGAGCGCTGATCACCAACCCCCAGCTGGCCGACGTGCTGCAGCCCGGCGACCACGGCTCGACCTTCGCCGGCGGCCCGGCGATCGCCGCGGCGGCCCGGGTGGCGCTAGAGATCTGCTCCGATCCCCAGGTGCTGGACCGGGTCAGGCGCCTGGGAGCGCGGCTTGCCGACGGGCTGGCCCGGCTGCCCTACGTCCAGACGGTGCGGGGCAGAGGGCTGATGCTCGCGGTCGACGTCGAGCGGACCCTCGACGCGCCGGAACTGGCCCGGCGGGCACTGCTCGAGCAGCGGCTGGTCGTGAACGCCACCGGCCCGGCCACGATCCGCCTCGAGCCGCCGCTGATCGTCTCCGAGGAGGAGATCGACGATGCTCTGTCCCGCCTGCGAGCGCTCCCCTGATGGCCACCAAGCCGCCGCCCATCCGCTTTGCTCCCGACACGACGGTGCAGCCGACGGCCTCCTACGTGGCGGATCCGGCCGAGGTCCGGCGAGTGCTGCTGCTCTATAGCGGCGGACTCGACACGAGCGTCATGCTGAAGTGGATCCAGGACCAGTACGACGCCGAGGTGGTGGCGCTGACGGTCAACCTCGGGCAGCCCGGGGAGGACTACCAGGTGGTGCAGGGCAAGGCGCTGCAAATCGGCGCCATCGAGGCGCATGTCGTCGACGCCCGGGAGGAGTTTGCCCGCGACTACGTGCTGCCGGCGATCAAGGCCAACGCAACCTACGGGTCGGGCTACCCGCTGTTCACGGCCCTCGGCCGGCCGCTCATCGCCAAGCTGGCCGTCGAGTATGCCCGGCGGACGGGCTGCGACACGATCGCCCACGGGTGCACGGGAAAGGGCAACGACCAGGTCAGGATCGAGGCGACGATCGCGACGCTCGCCCCCGAGCTCAAGGTGATCGCGCCCGTGCGGCAGTGGCGGATGGGGCGTGACGAGGAGGTTCGCTACGCGCGCGAACATGGCATCCCAGTCAAGGGCGGCAGCGAGAGCGCCCCGTACTCGATCGACGACAACCTGTGGGGCCGCTCCAGCGAGGGCCGATGGATCGAGGACCTCGCGCACGCCCCCGAGGATGACGTGTTCGGGCTCGTGACTCGCCCTGAGGAGGCCCCCGACGAGCCCGAGCTGGTGACGATCGAGTTCGAGCACGGCGAGCCGGTGGCCCTGAACGGCGAGCGGCTGGGGCTGGTGGCGCTGCTCGAGCAAGCCGCGGCGGTCGGCGCCCGCCACGGCGTCGGGATCGTCGACCAGCTGGAGGACCGGATCGTGGGGCTGAAGGTGCGCGACATCTACGAGATCCCCGCCGCGGCGATCGTCCTCCCCGCCCATCAGGAGCTCGAACGCCTGGTCGGCACGATCCATCAAAACCAGCTCAAGCCATTTCTCGATCAGCGCTGGGCCTACCTGGTCTACGCGGGGCTGTGGTGGGAACCGCTGCGCGAAGACCTCGACGCCTACATGGAGATCGCCAACGCCCAGGTCACCGGGACGATCGGGCTCAAGCTCTACAAGGGCACGGCCCGAGTCGTGACCCGGGCATCGCCGAACGCCGTCTATGACCCGCAGCTGGCGACCTTTGCCGAGTCGGGAGGGCTGTTCTCCCAGGCCGCCTCACCCGGGTTCATCGAGCTGTGGTCGCTTCAGTCGCGGATGGCCTGGCGGGTGCGCCGGGGCCGCGATCCGCGCTAGCAAAATCCCGCTCCTAGGCAACTCGGAACGCGCGAGGTGTCCGCCTCGGCGCCTATGCTCGGATACCCGCCGATGACCTCCAGCTGCGCCCATCTCCACGTCCACTCGGAGTACTCGCTCCTCGACGGCGCCTGCAAGATCGAGCAGCTGGCCGAGAGGGCCGCGGCCTTCGGCCAGCCGGCCATCGGGCTCACCGACCACGGGGTCATGAACGGTGCCGTGGACCTGTGGACGGCGTGCCGCCGCCACGGGGTCAAGCCGATCTTCGGCTGCGAGGCCTACGTCGTCGAAGATCACGCGCGGCGTGGTCCGGGCCGGCTGGACCGCCACCACCTGACCCTCCTGGCGGCTTCCGAGACGGGTTATCGAAACCTCGTCAAGCTGTCCTCGGCCGGGTTTCTCGAGGGCTTTCAGCGCGGCAAGCCCTCGGTCGACCTCGCGCAGATCGCCGCCCACGCCGAAGGCGTGATCGCCCTCACCGGGTGCCTGCAATCTCGCTTCTGCCAGCACCTGCTCGAAGGCCGTCCGCGGGAGGCGCGCGCCCACGCGGAGAGCCTGATCGACGCCTTCGGGGCTGAGAACGTCTACTTCGAGGTTCAGAAGAACGGCCTTGCCGAACAGGATCGCGCCAACGAGGGAATCGTCCGCATCGCGCGGGAGCTCGGCCGTCCGCTCGTCGGCACCGGCGATGTGCACTACCTGCGCCGTGAGGACTACCACCACCACGCTGCGCTGCTCTGCGTCCAGACGAAGTCGACGCTCACGCAGCCGAAGATCAGCTTCGACACCAACGAGTTCTATCTGCGCTCGACCCAGGAGATGGCCGACGCGTTCGCCGAATGGCCGGAGGCGCTGGCGTCTACGCTCGAGATAGCCGAGCGTTGCAGCGTCGAGCTCGAGTTGGGCCGACAGCTGATCCCTCGCTACCCGACACCGGACGGCTCGAGTGAGCAGGAATACCTGCGCCAGATAGTCCAGGCGGGGCTGCGCTTTCGCTACGCCGATCCCCCGCCCGCCGAGGCGCTCGAGCGCGCGGAAGCCGAGCTCGAGGTGATCGAGCGGATGGGCTTCAGCGGCTACTTCCTGATCGTCTGGGACTTCGTCAAGTACGCCAAGGACTCAGGGATCGCGGTTGGGCCGGGTCGCGGCTCGGCTGCGGGATCGCTGGTCGCCTACTGCCTGCAGATCACGGACATCGATCCGTTGCGCTACGAGCTGCTCTTCGAGCGCTTCCTCAACCCCGAGCGCGTGTCGATGCCAGACATCGACATCGACTTCTCGGTCCGTGGCCGGGAGCGCGTGATCCGCTATGTGACTGAGAAGTACGGCAAGGAGTCGGTGGCCCAGATCGTGACCTTCGGGAAGATGTTCCCGCGCGCCGCCACCCGGGATGCCGCCCGTGTTCTCGGCCACGATTACGGGATGGGGGACCGCCTGGCCAAGCTGATCCCCGATCCGGTGATGGGGCGGGCCCCCAGCTTCGAGGAATGCCTCAAGCCGGGCCAGCCGCTGCGGGCCGAGGTCGACAAGGACCCGACGGCCCGGCAGATCGTCGATGTGGCGCAGGGACTCGAGGGAATCGTCCGCAACTCCTCGATCCACGCCGCCGCCGTCGTGATCGCCGATCGCCCGCTCACCGAGATCGTTCCTCTCCAGATCGCCGACGCCGGTACGGACGAGGCCGGGGAGAAGGTCTTCCGGACGGTCACGCAGTTCACGATGAAGCCGGTCGAGCAGCTGGGCCTGCTCAAGATGGACTTCCTCGGGCTGCGCAACCTCGACGTCATCGAAGATGCCCTGGACATCATCGAGCGCTCGACCGGGGAACGGCCGGAGATGGCGACGCTCCCGCTCGACGACGCCAAGACGTACGAGATGATGGCTCAGGGGGACTCGATCGGCGTCTTCCAGTTCGAGTCTGAGGGCATGCGCGAGACGCTCAAGCGGGTCAGGCCGTCAGAGCTCGAGCACCTGATCGCGCTGAACGCCCTGTATCGCCCCGGTCCGATGGAGCAGATTCCGGCGTACACGCGGGGCAAGCACAACCCGGGTGCCGTCACCTATCCCGACGAGCGCCTGCGCCCGATCCTCGAGGCAACCAACGGCTGCGTCGTCTACCAGGAGCAGGCGATGCAGATCGCCAAGGAGATCGCGGGGTTCAGCGGCGCCAAGGCGGACGACCTGCGCAAGGCGATCGGCAAGAAGAACCGGGAGGCGATGGCCAAGCTGAAGCCCGAGTTCATCGAGGGCTGCCGTCGCTCCGGTACCAGCGAGGCGGTGATCGAGCAGCTGTGGACGATCAACGAGCGCTCGGCCGACTACAGCTTCAACAAGGCGCACTCGGCCTGCTACGCGCTGATCGCGTACAGAACCGCGTGGCTGAAGGCGAACTATCCCGCCGAATACATGGCCGCCCTGATCTCCTCGGTCATGGACACCAAGGACAAGGTCCCGTTCTTCGTGGCCCAGGCGGAGCAGATGGGGATCGCCATCCTGCCGCCGGACGTCAACCTCTCAGATCACGAGTTCGTCGTCGTCGACGGCAACATCCGTTTCGGCCTCGACGCCGTCAAGGGCGTCGGCTACGCAGCGGTGGAGGCGATCAAGCGCGCGCGGGAAGAGGGCGGACCGTTTCGCGATCTGTGGGACTTCTGTGCCCGCGTGGACAGCCGGGCGGTCAACAAGAAGGCGATCGAAGCGCTGATCAAGTGCGGCGCCTTCGGTTCCACCAAAGCCACGCGCAAGGGCATGCTCTCGGTCCTCGAGCAGGCCCAGGGCGCGGGGCAGAAGGCGCAGCAGGACGCGCTGATCGGTCAGGGGTCGATCTTCGACCTTGGCCTCGACGGCCAGGCCGCCGCGGGCGCGCCCGGCCCGCTGACTCCCACTCATGCCCCGATTCCCTCGTTTGAGTTTGACCGCTCAGAGCTCCTGGCGGCCGAGAAGGAATCGCTCGGCCTATTCATCTCCGACCATCCGCTGAAAGACGTCCGCGCGGCGCTCTCGGCGCGTGTCGATTGCCCGTTGGCCGAGCTCGCGGAACGTCGTGACGGCGACTGGGTCACCGTGGGGGGAATGATCGTGGAGGCCAAGCGGATCCGGACCAAGAAGGGCGACCCGATGATGTTCGCCACGCTCGACGACCTCGAGGCCTCGATCGAGCTGGTGATCTTCGGCAAGGCGCTGGCCGCCAACGAAACGGCGGCCCAGACCGATGCGATCGTGCTCGTCCGCGGCCGGGTGGATCACAAGGACCGTGAGAAGACGTGTGTCGTCGTTCAGCAGATCGACCGCTTCGAGCCGACGGCGGAGGAGCTGAGTCGGGCCGCCGAGCGGGCGGAAGCGCCGCCGGTCCCTCCGAGTGTCCTTCGCCTGCGCCTCGATGCTGCCGTTCTCCCGCCGACTGCGCTTGCGGAGCTCAAGGAGCTCCTGGCAGGGTTCCCGGGTGATTCGGAGGTGGTGATCGAGCTGAAGACGTCGGTCGGCCGCCGTCGCCTCAAGCTGGGGCGCAACTTCCGCGTGGCCAGAGGGGCCGGTCTGCACGCCGAGCTCGAGCATCTTCTGGGCGCCGCGCTGCTGAGCGACGACCGCTCGGCGGGAGAGCCTGCGGCTGACGCGCCGGCGTCAGTGGCAGTCTCGGCCTAGCCAGCTCGGCGCTGTCCGAGCTTCAGTGCCTCAGGCCGGCGCCGGTTCTGGGACCCACGGACCGTGCCAGCCGCCATAGGCGTCGACCAGCTCGTCTGCCTCGGCCGGACCCCATGACCCTGGCTTATAGGTCTTGACCTCCGGGGGCGAGTCGAGCAGCGGCTGCATGATCCGCCAGGTCTCCTCGACCATGTCCTGGCGCAGGAAATGTGTGCTGTCGCCCTCGATCGCAGCCCGGAGCAGCACCTCATACGGCGTCGGTCCCTCGCCGCCCTCCTCGGAGAACTGCATATCGAGCTGAATTGCGCCCGGACCGGGGTGGTCGGCGCGACGCGCGTCGAGGATTACGCGAATCCCGGTGTGCGGGTCGACTCGGACGACGATCTGACACGGGTCGGGGTCGCGGCGCCTGTCCCATTCGGGCAGGAAATGAAGCCGTGGAGGCTCTTTGAAGATGAGCCGAAGCTCGGTCTCCGAGACGGGCAGACGCTTGCCGGTGCGCAGAAAGAAGGGCACCCCAGCCCAGCGCCAGTTCTCGATCTCGAGTCGCAAGGCGACGTAGGTCTCGGTGGTCGAGCTCTCCTCGACGCCATCGATCTCGAGGTAGCCGTCGTACTGGCCGCGGACGTAGTAGCGGGGCTGCGCGGGCGGCATGGCCCGGAAGACTCCGAGCTTTGCGTCCTTGAGCGTGTCGGCATCGCCGCCGGAGGGTGGCTCCATGGCCGCCGCGGCGACAATCTGCATGAGGTGATTCTGGACCACGTCCCGGAGCGCTCCAACCGGGTCATAGAAGTGGCCACGGTCCTCCACCCCGAAGGCTTCGGCCATCGTGATCTCAACGCAGGCGAGGTAGTTCCGGTTCCACACCGGCTCGAGCATCGTGTTGGCAAACCGTAGGTAGAGGAACTCGTCCAGCCCGAGCTTGCCCAGGAAGTGGTCGATGCGGAAGAGCTGCGACTCACGGACGTGCTGATGGAGCTCGGCGGCCAGCTCTCGCGCCGAGCGAAGGTCGTGGCCGAAGGGCTTTTCCACCACAACCCGCTCGCCGTGGGACACCAGGCCCGCGCCGGCAAGCCCCTCGACCACCGTCGCGAACAACGACGGCGGGATCTCCAGATAGAACACCGGCTCCCGGTGGTCCGCGAGGTGCTCGGCCAAGCGGTGGTAGGTCTCTGGCTTGGTGAAGTCGCCGGAGATATAGGAAAGCTTGCCGGCCAGTGCGCTGAACGCGGCCTCGTCGATCTCCTCGCCCGCAGCCGCGATCGACTCGCGGGCCCGCTTGCGCAGCTGCTCTTCGGTCCAGTCGTCGACGGCCACCCCGATCACGGGACACGGGAGGAGGTCGCGGGCCTGGAGGCGGTAGAGAGCCCGGAAGGTCTGCTTCCTGGCCAGATCCCCGGTGATACCGAAGACGACGAGCGCGTCGGCCTCAGTTGCCCTCGAGTCTGCGCTCACCGCCAGGAACCTATCGTCTGGCCTTGGCGCGTGAGCCGCGCCGGGTCCGCGCCGCTCTGCCGCGGGAATGAAGCTTCTTGGCCTGGGCCACATCCTCTGCGGCAGGTGCGCCTCCATCGCGCCCGGTCTCGAGCACGCAAGGGACGCCCTCAAACCGAGGCTCCGAGACGAAGACCGCGATGCCCCGCTCGCCCAGCTCGCCCTCCCCGAGCAGGGCATGGCGATCCCGGTTTGAGCCGAGCGGCACCATCGAGTCGTTCAGGTGCAGCGAATGCAGCCGCTCCAGGCCAACCAGGCGGTCGCATTCCTCGAGCGTCTGGGCCAGTCCATCGTAACTGGACACCTCGTACCCCGAGGCGTACAGGTGACAGGAGTCCAGGCAGAGACCTACGCGCTCATCGCCGCCGGTGGCGTCGAGGAGCTTCGAGAGCTCCTCGAAGGACCGGCCCAGCGTGCCGCCCGCGCCCGCGGTGTCCTCGAGATGCAGCTGGCAGCGCCCGGATTCGGCCAGCGCCTCCTTGATCACCTTTCCCGCGCGCTTGATCGCCGCGCCGACGTCTCCCTGTTTGGCCGACCCGGCATGCAGAACCACCCCGGCGGCCCCGATCCCGTCGCCCACGCGCAGCGATTGGATCAGCGACGCGAGCGACTTCTGCCGGATCGCCGGATCCTCGGAGGCGCAGTTGAGCAGGTACACGGCGTGGATCAGCACGGCGCGGATGGGCGTGCTCTGAAGCGCGGCGCGGAAGGCGGCGAAATCCTCGTCGCTATAGGCGGTTGGCCGCCACATCCGCGGCGACTGGTTGAAGATCTGAATGGCCTGGCAACCGCGCTCGAGTCCGCGTTCGACCGCCTTCTCCAGACCGCCTGCCTGCGATACGTGGGCGCCGATTAGCATGGGGGGGTGCGTGTTCGCTTCGCTCCGTCGCCGACCGGAGCGCTACACATCGGCGGCGCCCGGACGGCGTTGTACAACTGGCTGCTGGCCCGGGGCCAGGACGGCGCGTTGCTGCTCCGGATCGAAGATACCGACCGCGAGCGGTCGACTCCGGAGAACGTCGAGCAGATCCTCGACGCGCTCAGGTGGCTGAAGCTCGACTGGGACGAGGGTCCGATCTTCCAGTCCCAGCGAGCCGAGCGCCACGCCGAGGCACTCGAGCAGCTCCTGGCAAGTGGCCACGCCTATCGCTCGAGCGCAACGGCCGAAGACGTCAGGGAGTTCAAACAGCGCCACGGGCAGGAGCGCGGTTTCCGCGGTGAGTCGGAGGACGCCGGGGCGGTTCGGCTTCGCGTGCCGGACACCGGCGAGACCGTGGTGGAAGACGTAATCCGAGGCCAGGCGCGGTTCCCCAATGCCAACATGGACGATCCGGTCATCGCCCGCGCGGACGGATCCGTGCTCTACAACTTCGCCGTCGCCGTCGACGACCTCGATGCGGAGATCACCCACGTCGTCCGCGGCGAGGATCACCTGTCGAACACGCCCAAGCAGCTGCTGGTGATCGAGGCTCTGGGTGCCGCGCCGCCGGCCTACGCCCATCTACCGCTGCTTCTCGGGCCGGACGGGCGCAAGCTGTCAAAGCGCCACGGTGCGGCCTCGGTGCAGGAGTTACGTGATGCGGGATACCTACCCGAGGCGGTCGACAACTACATCGCGCTGCTGGGGGCGGGTTTTGCCTCCGACGAGGAGATCTTCAGTCTCGACGAGCTGGCGCGCCGGTTCCGGCTCGAGCGGGTGTCCAAGAACCCGGCGGTGTTCGACGAGCGCAAGCTCCGGCACATGAACGGATGGTACGTCCGCCACCTGGGGGTGGAGGACCTGACGACGAGGCTCGAGGGCTTCACGGGGCGCCGCGGACTCCAGCCGGCGGTCGAGATCGCAGCGGACAAGATCCAGACGCTGGCCGATTTCTGGCCGCTGGTGTCCTTCCTCTTCGAAGGCCCGGCGGACGACCCGGCCGCGTTTCAGCGCGTGATCGGCGGCGACGGTGGCCCGGAGCGGCTCCAGACCGCCCGCGACGCTCTGGCCGGCGTGGGCGAGCCGTTCACGGTCGCGGACGTCGAGCAGGCGCTGCGGGCGGTCGTCGAGCGCACCGGCGCCAAGCCGGGCCAGGTGTTTCAGCCGGTGCGGGTGGCGATCGCCGGGGGAACCGTTTCGCCGGGGATCTTCGAGAGCGTGGCCTTGCTCGGCCGTGAGGAGACCCTTCAGCGCATCGATCGGGCGCTCGCGCGGGCCCGTGAGGGGTCGTCCGGGAGTGCCTAGCACAGGGCCAGGTGGCCTAAACCGGGGACCTGGAACTGCCGATAGGTCAAATGTCCAGGAGGCTCCGCCCAGCCTCCTTTACTCCAATGACCCTGCAAATCGAGCAAAGCGTCCCGTGGTGGCACTAGCGGCTGTCCCCGGCCAGGGGCCCACCGATCCTTACGCCGGTCGGGAGCACCACCACAACGAGGGTCACGGCCGCCGGCTCACGGCGGCGTTCGAGGCTCTGGAGGCATTTCCCGCGCTCGCGGCGTCACGCAACCAGGTGATGCGCCTGTTCGACGCCGGCGAACCCTCAGCCGCAGACGTGGTGGCGGCTGTGGAGGGGGACGTGGCCCTGGCCATCAGCGTGCTTCGGCTCGCCAACCAGGTGGACGCCCGCAACCGCGCCCGGGTCGAGAGCATCGTCAAGGCCGTCGAGGTCCTATCGCTGCACGGCGTCCGCACGATTGCCAGCCGCGCCCGGACCTTCGACTTCTTCCAGCGCAACGCGCTCTGGAAGGGGATGCCGGAACGGTTCCGGCTCCACGCGATCGCCACACAACGGGCGGCTGACCGGATCGGGCGGGAAATCGGCTACGACGGGCGCGATCGCCTGATGGTCACCTCGCTGCTGCACGACATCGGCAAGCTGGTGCTCGTCCAGGCCTATCCCGGCTATCCCCGCCAGGTGCATGGAGATGCGCGCACCCCGGAGGATCGGCTGTCAGCCGAACGCCGGGAGCTGGGCGTCGACCACGCCCTGGTAGGCGGCGTGTTGGCGCGGCGCTGGAGCCTTCCGAAGTCACTCGCGGCGACGATCGAGCGCCACCACTCGCCCGACTGCGAGGGCGAGACGGCGATCGTCCGCCTCGCGGACATGCTCGCGCACTATGCGCTCGGCAGCTCGATCGCCCCCGCCGAGCTGCTCAAAGTCGCGCGGGCGGTGGGGATCAAGCCCAACCAACTGCGTGAGGTGATGTACGAGCTGCCGCTCTCCGGGGCGGAGAGCCGCCCCCGCCGGATCGATCCCTGTCCCATGTCGGCGCGTGAGCTGGACGTCGTTCGGCGGCTCGCCCGGGGCATGGTCTACAAGCAGATCGCCTCCGAGATGGGGCTGTCCACGAGCACGATCCGGACGCACCTTCACAACATCTACGGCAAGCTGGGCGCGCGGGATCGGGCGCAGGCTGTGCTGATCGCTACGGAGCGGGGCTGGATCTAAGCGTCGCGGGCGGCGGATGCCGCCGGACGCCCAGCGCGGCGCGAGTGCGTCCGGGCGGCATCCGCCCCCCGCTGTGATCAGAGACGCCACGGCGGTGGCGGTGCCTGCGAAGATCGATGGGTGATCTCCATCACATCGAAGTCGCCTTACGCGCTGGCGGCGCTGGTTGAGCTCTATTGGTTTGGTGATCGGGCTCCGGTGCCGATCGCTGAGCTGGCGCGCCGGCGGGGGATCCCGGTTCAGTTCCTCGAGCAGCTGTTCGCGACGCTGCGGCGGGGCGGCGTTCTGCGGTCCCAGCGCGGGGTCAAGGGGGGCTACTCGTTCGCGCGTCCGGCGGGGGAGGTGACGGTCCTCGAACTGGTCGAGCTTCTCGACGGCCCGGTCGGGCAGGGCGCGAGCGGACCGTTCCTCGAGGCCGCGCAAGCCGCCCGAGGCGTTCTCGGGAGACACACGATCGTCGAGGTCGCCGAGGCCGAGGCGCGGGCCATGCAGGCGCCGATGTATCACATCTAGAGCGTGCGCTCGGCGCAACGGCCGTGGACAAGCTCGTATCACGTGGCCAAGGCGCGGCGGAGCAGCCGACTTGACTGAAGCGAGAGAATCGGCCGCTAGGAAAGCCTGGAGGAGGGCACCGGATGGGCACGTTTCGGGGAGCCGGCAATTGGGGGTAGCTAGACGAGGTCTCCTCTGCGTTCTGGTCGCCGTGTGCGCGGGTGCGACGGCGGGTGCCAGCGGCGCTCGGGCGGCGAGCCAGTTGCTTCCGCTGCGGTGGACCCAGCTGAATCCCGCCCACCAGCCGCCGGCTCGGATGCAGGCGACGATGGCATATGACCCACTCGACCGGGGAGTGATCCTCTTCGGGGGCCAGATCGCCACCACAGTCACGAACGACACCTGGCTATGGACGGGTGGTGACTGGCGACGGCTGGCTCCGGCCGTGCGCCCATCGAGCCGGCAGCTCTCCGCGATGGGCTATGACCCCGCGACTGCGCAACTTGTGCTGTTTGGCGGCGAGGGGTGCGGGGGCTCCTGCGGGGACACCTGGATCTGGAACGGGCGCACGTGGATCGAGCCGCCGAACACCAGCGGTCCGGTCGGCCGGGAGGGGCAAATGATGGCCTACGACGTGAGAATGCACCAATTGCTGATGTTTGGCGGTGAGAGCGCGCTTTGCGGCGGTCAGTGCACGGACACCTGGACTTGGAATGGAGCTTCCTGGACAGAGTTGAATACGGCCGGTCCGACGACACGAGGCGGCGCTATGGCCTATGACCCCAACTTGGGCACCGTCGTTCTGTATGGAACCGATCACGCCACCGACACTCAGACGTGGGAGTGGACCGGAAGTGGGTGGATCCAAGCATCGGCGTCCGGCCCCTGCAATACGACCTACAACTCGATGGCGGGTGACGACCGAGGAAGCGTTGTGCTGTTCGGCGGAGATGGATTTTGCAACGTTCAGAACACCACCGAGACCTGGAACGGGACCAGGTGGATTGATCACCTCACCTCGCCGTCTCCGGCGGCACGCGCGTTCGCGGCGATGACGTTTGATCCCCTGACGGCGCAGACGATCCTGTTCGGTGGCGAGGGATCACCTTCGCTGGGGGCACCGCTTCTGAACGACACCTGGGGATTGCACTGAGCTAAGCGCTTCGCCCTGAGCCGGCGAAGCCGCGGCCGAAAACTCCAGCAACTATTGGCGACCGCCGATGTTGATCGGGTCGTGACGGGAGATACGACAGCCGGCCGAGCCGATCTGACCGCACCGCGGATACAGTCGGCGGGGTGATGTTGGGGCAACTTCGCAAGCTGCGGGAGGTGGGCCACGCCTGGCCGCTGCTCGTTTGCGCGGCGCTTGTGCTCTGCGGCGTGGGTGCGGCAACGGCTTTCGCGTCACGGCGCGGACCGGCGCGGATCCGCGTGGGGGGGCCACCGCCGCGCGCCGCGAGCGCCCGAGACATCGGTGGCGTGGCCGCATCAACGCGCATGCATGTCACGGTGATCCTCAGGCTCCGGGATGCGGCGGGCCTGGCCGCCTTCGCGCGGGCTGTGTCGACGCCGGGCTCGAGCCGCTACCGCGCCTACCTCACCCCGGGCCAGTTCGCGCGCCGATTCGGTGCCACCACGAGCCATATCGACGCCGTCGAGGCTTCGATGCGGCGCCATGGCCTGACCGTGGGGAAGGTCGCGCCCAATCGGCTCTCGATTCCGCTGAGCGGGACCGCGGCCCAGGTCGAGCGAGCCTTCTCGCTCACCTTCCGGCGCCAAGCGCTGCGCGGCGGCAGGGTGGCCGTCGTCGCCAGCGCCGCTCCCGCGTTTGACGTGAGCGTGGCCGGCGACGTGCAGGGCGTGGTCGGCCTCAGCTCGGTCTCGGCACCTCAGCCGCTCCTCCTCCGCCCAGCCACGCGGTCGCGGCGTGCGGCAACGGCGGCCCGCGCATTCGCCTCCCGCTCGGCGCCCGGTGCGGCCAGCGCATGCCCGAGCGCGCAAGCCGCCGCCGCCTCCCAGGGGGCGTACACGGCGGACCAGATCGCCTCGGCCTACCGGTTCTCGGACCTCTACGGCCAGGGGGCGGAGGGCCAGGGACAGACGGTGGCGATCTACGAGCTCGAGCCGTATGCCGCCAGCGATGTCGCGGCCTACCAGTCGTGCTACGGGCTCTCGGCGCCGATCAGCGACGTGCCGGTCGACGGGGGCGCGGGCAGCGGGGCCGGGTCAGGTGAGGCGGCGCTCGACATCGAGAACGCCGTGGGACTCGCGCCGAAGGCGAACTTCCTCGTCTACGAGGGCCCTAACTCGAATCAGGATACGCCCGGCTCAGGCCCCTACGACACCTTCAACGCGATCATCAGTCAGGACCGGGCGCGCGTCGTCTCGGTCTCCTGGGGTGAGTGCGAGCAGCTTCAGGGCTCGTCCAATATCGCGGGAGAGAACACGTTGTTCGAGGAGGCGGCGGCGCAGGGGCAGTCGATCGTCTCGGCCACCGGTGACAACGGCTCGGAGGATTGCAACGGATCGGGTGGCGGGCTGCCGGATCCGCAGCTCGCAGTGGACGACCCGGGCAGTCAGCCGTTCATCACCGGCGTCGGTGGCAGCAGCATGCCCGTCCTGGGGCCTCCACCGACCGAAACGGTCTGGAATCACGGGGGGAATCTCATCCGCCTCTTCCTGTTGCAGGGCGGGGCGGGCGGCGGTGGTGTCTCGCGTGCCTGGGCGATGCCCGGCTATCAGAGTGACGCCGCGGCCTCGGTGCACGTGATCGGGCCGAGCTCAGGGGGCATCAACTGCGCCAATCCCGGCGGCTATTGCCGGCAGGTCCCGGATGTCGCCGCGGACGCTGACCCGGCCACGGGGTACCTCATCTACTGGAATGGCGCCGGGAGCGATCCGACGTCCCCGCAGGGCTGGCAGGCGGTGGGCGGCACGAGCGCGGCGGCTCCCGTCTGGGCTGCGCTGCTGGCCGACGCCGATTCCTTGAGTGCCTGCCACGGCTCAGCCATCGGGTTCGCCAATCCCGCGTTGTACACGGCCGCTGGGTCCGGCTACCGCACCTACTTCAACGACATAACGACCGGCAACAACGACTACACGGGAACCAACGGGGGCCTTTACCCGGCCGCGCCCGCGTACGACATGGCCTCCGGGCTTGGCACCCCGAATGCCGGAGCCCTGGCCACGGCACTCTGTGCGGATTCGCTGCGCGTCAACGATCCCGGGACGCAATTCGCGACGGTCAAGCAGCCGGTCAAGCTCCAGGTCACCACGACCGCGCTGCCGGGTGCCAAGCTGACGTTCTACTCGAGTCACCTTCCGCCCGGGCTCGCGATCTCGAATTCCAGCGGGCGCATAACCGGCAAGCCGAAGCAGATCGGCACGTGGCGGGTCGGCGTGGCGGCATCCGACCAGCACCTCTCGCTGCGCGCGGCCTACTTCACCTGGAAGGTCGGCGGTCCGCCAAAGCTGTCGAAGACCTCCCTCAGGGGCGTCGGTGGGGGTCGCCCGACGCTTCGCCTCACGATCAATGCCGGGCGCAACGCATCCCAGCTGAAGACGATCTCACTGCGAGCGCCTCGGGGCTTCGGCTTCCGCCGGCCGCACCATGCCGTCAGCGTGACCGGGCAGAAGGGGCGCCGTGTCGCGTTCACGGCCGAACTCGTCCATGGCCGCCTCGAGATCGCGCTCACGCATCCCGCCGGCACGATCCGCATCACGATTCACTATCCGGCGCTGAGGGCCTCAAATGGCCTGGCGGCGCAGGTCAGAGGCCACCATCGCCCGTCGGTCACGCTCAGCGTCAAGACGGTCGACTCCGCCGGCCAAGCGGTGAGCGAGAAGGCGCGAATCAGGCCCAGCGGGTGAGGCGCCGCGACCAGGGGGAATCGCCCACGGTCAGCGGCATCTCGTAGGGTTGGGCGTCGCAGTGGCGCGAATCCCGAGCAACATCGCCGCCCACGTCGGCGGGACGCCAATGGTCCAGCTGACGCGAATTGCGCCTGGGCTCGAGGCGGAGCTGTTCGGAAAGCTCGAAGCGCTCAACCCGGGTGGAAGCGTGAAGGACCGGATCGGAGTGGCGATGATCGAAGCCGCGGAGGCCGAAGGCCGGATCGAGCCCGGCCGCACGACGATCGTCGAGGCGACGAGCGGAAACACGGGCATCGCGCTCGCGTTCGTCTGTGCGGCCAAGGGGTACGACCTGGTGCTGACGCTCCCCCAGGGGATGAGCCGCGAGCGGGAGGGGTTGCTTCGGCTCTATGGGGCGCAGGTGGAGCTGACCGACTCCCTGGGCGGGATGACCGAGGCTGTCGAAGCGGCACAGGCCCTGAGCACCCGCGATGACGTCTTCTTGCCCGACCAATTCTCAAATCCAGCCAATCCCGAGATCCATCGCCGGACGACGGGCCCGGAGATCTGGGCGGCGATGGAGGGGCGCGTCGACGTGTTCGTGGCCGGCGTCGGAACCGGCGGAACGATCACCGGTGCGGGTGAGGTGCTCAAGTCGCGCAACCCCGACTGCCGGGTGGTGGCGGTCGAGCCAAGTTCGTCCGCGGTCCTATCCGGCCGCCCCGCGGGGCCGCACAAGATCCAGGGGATCGGCGCCGGCTTCGTGCCCGAGGTGCTGAACCTCGACGTGATCGACGAGATCGTTCCCGTAGGCGACGAGGCTGCGATCGAGACGGCCCGAGCGCTCGCGCGGCGAGAGGGTGTGCTGGCCGGGGTTTCCGGGGGCGCGGCGATGTGGGCCACGCTCCAGGTGGCAGCGCGGCCGGAACTCCGCGGCGCTCGGATCGTGACCGTCCTCCCGGACTCAGGCGAGCGCTATGTCTCGACTCCGTTCTTTGCCCCCTGAGCCCGGGCCGACGGGGACTACGCTGTCTCCATGTCGCCTCAGCACCTGATCATCGGGGCCGTGTCCGAGGTCCGGCGGGACCTGGCTGCCGCGCGCAACCGCGACCCGGCGGCTCGCGGGGTCAGCAGTTTGGAGATCCTGGTCCTGTGGCCCGGCGTCCACGCACTCCTGGCTCACCGCGTGGCCAACGCGCTGTATCGGGCTCGTGTTCCCTTCCTTCCGCGGTTGATCGCGGCGGTCGCGCGCTCGGTCACCGGCATCGAGATCCACCCGGCGGCCCGTATCGGCCGCGCGTTGTTCATCGACCACGGCATGGGTGTGGTGATCGGCGAGACGGCGGAGATCGGCGATGACGTGACGCTCTATCAGGGCGTCACCCTCGGGGGGACCGGGTTTGCCACAGGCAAACGCCACCCCACCGTTCAGGACAACGTCACGATCGGCTCCGGGGCTCGCCTGCTCGGCCCGATCACCGTCGGCCACGGCTCGAAGATCGGGGCCAACAGCGTCGTCATCCACGACGTTCCGCCGAACTCGACCGTGGTCGGGAATCCTGGTCACCCCGTCCGTGTCGAGGGGCGACGGCCGGAGGGTCCGGACGCGGACTGGGTCCATCTGCCCGACCCGATCGCCGATGCGATCAAGGGCCTGGCGAGGCGAATAACGGCGATCGAGGGGACGAGCCTGCGTGACGGCGATGGCGCGGCCGGCGGGCCCACCCCGTCGCAGGCACCGGCTGACGAAACCGGTCCGGATGCCGCGCTGCGCGGTGCCGGCGAGAGCCGCTCGGTCGGCCCGAATCCCGCCGGCGGCTGACCTGCGCTAGAAGCCGATGCGGCGGCGCTCAACCGAGCGCTCACGCTCAGCCGAGACAGGCGAAAAGGGCAGTCTCGGCGTCTCCTCCTCAGGGAAGTTGAGGCGTGAGCGCACGAGGTAGAGAGGACGGCCCTTGACCTCGCCGTAGATCCGGCCCACGTACTCGCCGATGATCCCCAGAGCAATCAACTGGATCCCCCCGAGAAGCAGCACCGCGATCGTGATCGCGCTGAAGCCGGGGAGGTAGGAGCCCAGCAGGCGCAGGATGATGACGATCGGGATGGCGATGAAGGCGAGCGTCGAGATCATGAATCCCAGAAGCGTCGCCAGCTGCAGGGGACGGTGCGAGAAGGAGGAGATCGCGTCCAGCGAGAAGCGGACCATCTTCGACAGCGTGTACTTCGTCTCGCCGGCGTACCGCGGGTCACGCCGGTAGGGCACCGCGGCCTGGCGGTAGCCAACCCACACGGTCATGCCGCGCAGGAACCGGCTCCGCTCCCGCATCGAGAGGAGCGCGTTCAGCGCACTGCGGTCGAGCAACCGGTAGTCGCCCGAGTTGTGCTGGAGCTCGACCTGGGTCAGCTTGTCGAACAGCCTGTAGAACCAACGCGCGGTCGTGAGCTTGAACCGCGACTCCCCCTCGCGATGCTCCCGCACCGCATACACGACATCGCAGCCCGCGCGCCAGTGGTCGAGCATCCTCGGGATGAGCTCGGGTGGGTCCTGAAGGTCGGCATCGAGCATCACGACCGCGTCGCCTCGAGCATGATCCAGCCCAGCCGTCAGCGCCGTCTGGTGGCCGAAGTTCCGCGACAGGTAGACGACGTGGACGCGGGGGTCGCTGGAGGCGAGTCGGTGCAGGAGCGCGGGGGTGGTGTCGCTCGAGCCGTCGTCGACCAGGACGAGCTCGAACCGCAGCCCCTCCAGAGCGGCGCAGACGCGGGCGTAGAACTCATCCAGGAGCTCCTGCTCGTTGTAAACCGGAGCGACCACGCTGAGCAGGCCCAGCGTTCTCGGCCCCACGAACTCGGTGGCGACATCCTCGTCGTAGGGCGGGATGGTGTCGGTCACTGCACGAGAAGGACTGCGTGGGGGAAGTACCCGACGACCTGCAGCAGCTCGACCGCGCCGCTGAGCATGATCGTGAGCTTCCAGAGCCGGCGATCGGTGGCCAGAGCGGCGAGGGGAAGCAGCCAAACCACGTACCACGGCAGCAGCGAACTTGCCGTGAGGAGCAGCGCGAGCGCCGTCCAGGCGCCGGCATCGATCCAGTCCATTCGGCCCTGCCACACCCGAAGGAGCAAGCGGCCGCAGATCACGACGAAGACCGATCCGAGGACGATCCCGCTGATGTGGCCGACCGTGTTCCCGAGCTCAACCCCGAGGAGGCCGGGGACGCTGTGCCAGTCGCCCTCGCTCTGAACCTTCTGCACCGTCGCGAACAGGTGCAGCGGCCCGACGCCGAACCACGCGAAGGCAAGCCCGATCAGCAGCACCCCGGCGGCCGCGGCTCCGATGAGCACGTCGCGCCGACGGTCCCGGGCCCGGCGACCGCCGCCGCTCGCGACGGCGAACGCGAGCATCAGCCCGGCGGTGAGCTTTATCGCCGAGGCGGCAACCATCATCGCGCTGCCCGAGCGTTCCCGGTGGGCGAGGATGAGATATACGCCGGCCATCAGGCCGACCATCATCAGGAGGTCGTTGTGCGCGCCGCCAACCCCGTAGACGACGATCAGCGGGTTGAGGCCAACCAGCGCCACCGCCTTGACGGGGTCGATTCCGCGGAGCTTCGCCGAGTTCCAGACCAGCGCGATGATGGCCAGGCTCGAGAAGGCGGCGATCGCCTTGTAGGCCACCGCGCTGGCCGCGATCGAGAGCGGCGCCAGGGCGTAGCTGAGCGCGGTGAACAGCGGTCCGTAGACCGTGGGTGTGTAGGACCACTTGGCGCCGATGTAGGGGAACAGCGGGTCGAGCGCCAGAGCGTGCGGGCCAGCCAGGTACGGGTTGGCGCCATAGATAGCTCCCATGCGACCGTAGAACTGGTAGCTGAAGACATCGGTCGAGAGCAGCGGTGGCGCGAGCAGGACGAGTGCGTGCATCCCGGCGATGCACATCAGCACCGCGCGCGCCGAGAGACGCCCAGCAGACCGGGCCGCGAAGACGTAGGCGACGAACATCGCCGCCAGTACGACCATCGCTCCCACTGACCCGAGCGACAGGCCGCTGCTGCCGAACGGCCCGGCAAGCCAACTCGGGACCGGGCGCACCGACTCGGGCAGGAGGACATTGGTTTGGGCTGCCGCGACGGCAATCAGCAACGTCGTCACGAGCAGTCCGCCGAGCGCGACGAGTCCGCCGCGATCGGTCAGCGCATGGGCGCGAGCACGCTCCGCGCCGGGTCTGATCTCTAGGGCACCGGACTCTGTCGCGCCAAGAGGGCCGTTGACGCTCATCGCCAGAAGGATGCCCTTGTGAACATTGCGATTACGTTAGGACCGGGGCGTTTTAGGGGGCGGGGTGGCCCATTTCGGCGTCCGCGGGAGACTCGACGCCTTGGCGCTGGGCTCGCGCCAAAGCCTCCGGGACCGTCCACCGCAGACGGGGGACCAGCCACATCGCCTCGAACGCTATACGAGCCGACATCTTGCTTGCCCCCTGCTGACGGTCGACAAACACGATGGGTAGCTCCTTTACGCGGAAGCCGGCGAGCACCGCGCGGTAGGTCACCTCGATCTGAAACACGTAACCCTCGGCCCGTACGCTGCCCAGGTCGATCGCCTCGAGCACCTCCCGACGGATGCACTTGAAGCCGCCGGTGAGGTCATGGACGTCGACGCCGAGAATCGCGCGCGCATAGAGCCCGCCGCCGCGGCTGACGATCCGCCGTGCCAGCCCCCAGTCACGAACCCCGCCGCCCTTCACGTAACGCGACCCCAGGACGAGGTCCGCGCCCTCTGCAGCCTTGAGCAGGTCGCCCAGGTAGTGAGGCTCATGCGAGAAATCGGCATCCATCTCGCACACGAGCTCGGCGCCACCGGAGAGCGCGTGCGCGAACCCGGCCAGATAGGCATGCCCGAGACCGGTCTTCTGCGTCCGGTGCAGAACCTCGACCGTGCCCAGCTCGCGCGCCAGCCGATCCGCGATCTCTCCGGTGCCATCCGGCGATTGGTCATCGACCACGAGCAGGCGATGCTGGCCAGGGATCACGCGCTCGAGCTCAGCCGTCGTGGCGCGGACGATCGGCTCGATGTTCATCGCCTCGTTGTACGTGGGCATGACGACCCAGGTTCGCGCCGACACGACGAATGAGACTAGTGGCGCACGCGGCTCCGGGGGCGCCGGTGGGTGGGTTGGTCGGCCAGCGCCGTGGAGGCGGCTACCGGCGGACGTAGGCCACGGCTATCGGCGTCGGCTATCGGCGGACGTACGCCACGCGGTTCCAGCTGGGCTCAGGCGCCAGGCGGATCGGCTCATCACCCCGATCTGGCTGCACGTATATGAACGAGTTGGCGCGGTCGTCGAACCACACGTCGAGCTCGCCTTCCTTGACCCGCTGGTCCAGCCAGGCGCTTCTGAAGATCAGGCGCCGGAGCCAGTGCACCAGCGAGCGCTCGGATGGACCGACGAGCTCCGGCCAGCATTCGTTGACGTGCTCGCCGAGCCCGGACGCGGGCTCACTCACCTCGCCGTTGACCACCAGGTTGATCAGGTCCTCGGCCTCGTCAGAGGCGATCTCATCCTCGATGAAGCCCACCTTCCGCGCTGCCTGCTCGCAGCGCTCGCGGAAATCACGCTCGTTGAAGGTGAACCGAAGCTCGCCGTATTCGAGTACGAAATCATCGCCTGAGCTGTAATTCCCGCGCCGGTACATCGCGTCGAGATCATATGGCCGAATCCTGCACGTGCGCACGGCTTGAACGCGATGTTGCACGCCGTGTGGGGAACCGTCTCCCGCCGGTCGGGGCGGGCCGTTCCGACGGGTTTTTTGCCTTCTGGGGGGGTGGTTTTTGCTCGCTGGAGGCTCTAACTGACATGGACGATGACGCGGTGATGATTCTGCTCGTGGAGGACCACCAACCGACCCGTGGCTTCCTGGCGGAAAACCTCGCCGCCGACGGATATGACCTGCTCGAGGCGGACTCGGTCGTCCAGGCGGAGGATCTGATCGAAGCCACGGCTCCGGACCTCGCGATCATCGACCTCGGTCTGCCTGATCGCGACGGCCTCGATCTCGTCGCGCATATCCGTGACGGCGAAGCTGTGGCGGGGCGCATCGATCCCGAGCTTCCGATCCTGGTGCTGACCGGGCGCGGTAGCGAGATCGACCGCCTGCGTGGCTTCGAGCGCGGCTGCGACGACTATCTGGTCAAACCCTTCAGTTACCAGGAGCTGCGGGCGCGAATCGCAGCTCTTCTGCGCCGGACGCGCCAGCGCCCCCAGGCGGGCCGGCTGTGAGTCGGCAACCTCGAGATCGACCCACCCTCCCGCCAGGTCTGGGTCTCGGGCGAGCCGGTGGCTGTGTCGAAGAAGGAGTTCGCGCTCCTGCGCGCGCTGGCGGCGGAGCCGACACGTGTCTTCACGCGCGAGGAACTTCTCCGAGGCGTCTGGGGATTCAGGGTGATATGTCCGACCAGAACGGTCGACTCGCACGCGCATCGGCTGCGCAAGAAGCTCAACACCCGGGGCGATCGATTCATCATCAACGTGTGGGGTGTCGGGTACCGGTTGGTTGACGGGAGTCTGAGCTGATGCGCGCTGCTCTGGCCTTTGCCGGGTGGGGCGGCACGGTGGGAGCACTCGGGCTGGCGGCACTGCTGCACGTTCGGTTGGCGCGCGCCCTCGACGCGGTCGCGCGAGCCGCACACGAGCTTCGGGGTCCCCTCACCGCGGCCCGGCTCGGGCTCGAGCTCGGTATCCGGAGTCCGGTCCTGCCCCCGGGGCGGCTCCGCGCCATCGAGCTCGAGCTGAGCCGGGCCGAGCTGGCCCTGGACGACCTGGGCGCGATTCATTGCCCAAATCGAGTGCTGCGGCGCGAGCCGGTCGACCTGGCCGGCCTGGCCGTCGACTCGGCGGAGGCGTGGCGAGCCACGGCCGATGCCCATGGAGTCACGCTGCGGCTCGATCGCCCGACCGAACCGATATGGGTGACGGGCGAGCGTACGAGGCTGGCTCAGGCGATCGGCAACCTGATCGCGAACGCGATCGAGCATGGGGGAGGAGGCGTCGAGGTGCGGCTCGGCGCCCAGCGGGGACTCGTGCGGCTCGAGGTTCTCGACGCCGGGCCTGGCCTGCCCGCCGCGATCGCCGACCTCACGCCCCGGCGCCGGCCCTGGAGGCTTCAGGCAACGGCGCGAGGCCATGGCCTAGCTATCGCCAGCTCCATCGCCGCCGCCCACGGGGGACGATTGGCCACGGCCCCGTCTGAGCGCGGCGCGCGGGTGGTTCTGGCGCTACCCGCGAGCGAGCCAGGGGCCGTGGGGGAGATCGAGGGGCTGTAAGGCCGCGGGGCTGTGAGATAGAGGGCTGTGGGGTCGAGGGGGTGTGAGGCCGAGGGCCCTTAGCGCGCACGTCGATTAGGCGATGGCCGTCCTCCCAGGGGCGAGTCGCGGCCGTCGCCCTCCGAGGGGCGAGCGGGGCCGGGCGTCCTCCGAGGACCGGCGCGCCCCCTGAAACCGCCGACCTGGGCGAATTACCCACACCCACAGTTCGCTTTCTCGCCCAGGTCGGGGCGAGAGGCGGGATCGCGGGCTACCTGGGCGAGTTACCTGCACCCACAGTTCGCTTTTTCGCCCAGGTCGGGGGAAACCTGAGGCGAGAGCGCCGAAACACCCCCTCGGGCGCTGAGCACATCCGCCGGACGGAACCGGCCGCGGGCTGCAACTTCTTCTCCAATCCGGTCAGGCGCAACGAAGCGTGCAGAACGAGCCGCCGCCAAGCGGCGCCGTGCTGGGGGCGAAACGCCCCTGCGCGCAGGCGAATCTCGCGTCGGATGGCGCAATGGTGTTCCTCAGTGGGAGGAATTTGGGAAATAGGTTGCATAGTGGGAGAGAGTGGGGTATAGTGGGCGATGCATGACATGCGATGTGGAACCCGGGTGGCAGGGCTCCTCCCACCCAGCCACCCGGGTTCTGAGTTTCGGTCACTGGCGTCGGAACCCTTGAACAGCGTTGATCGTCTTCCGCGGAACCTTCGAGCACGCGCTCGACGCCAAGCACCGGCTGACCATTCCGTCCAAGTTTCGAGCCGCGCTCGCGGGGGGCGTCGTCCTCGCCGCCTCTCCCGAGACGACCGACGACTCGCCGCGTTCGATGTCGATCTGGAAGCCCGAGAGCTACGAGGCGTACACCGCGGCGGCGCTGGCGGGGATCAGCCCGCTGTCGCCGAAGGCCCGCGACATGAAGCGCTTCTTCTTCAACTATTCCCACGACACCGAGCTGGACTCGGCGCACCGGGTGATGATCCCGCCGATGCTCCTCGACTACGCGGGGTTGGAAAAGGACGTGGTGGTGACGGGCTCCGGCGAGTGCCTGGAGGTCTTCAACCGCTCCGCCTACGCGACGTACAGCAGCGACGTCCTGACCCGAGTCCCTGACATTGCCGCGAGCCTTGGCGACACTGCTTGACATGACATACACCCACATCCCGGTGCTGGCGGGTGAGTTGATCGAGCTGCTCGATCCCCACCCGGGGGAGGTGGCGATCGACTGCACGTTCGGCGGCGGGGGCCACGCGCGTCTCATCGCCGAGCGCATCGGCCGGAACGGAACCCTGATCGGGATCGATCGGGATCCCATGGCGGAGGATCGCTTTGCCGAGCTCTCAGCCGAGCTGCCGTGCCATGTGCGATTCATCCGGGCCGATTTCGTCACGGCGCTGGCGCAGCTTGCGGCGGAGCGCCTGGAAGCGGATCTCGTCTACCTGGACCTGGGGATGTCCTCGATGCAGGTCGACACCTTCGAGCGTGGGTTCTCCTATGCCTACGACGCCCCGCTGGACATGCGGATGGACCCTGACCAGGACCTCACAGCCCAGCAGATCCTCAACGTATGGGACGAGCGGCGGCTGGCCCGGCTCCTACGCGAGTACGGCGAGGAGCGCTACGCGACTCAGATCGCCCGAGCCATCGGCCGGGCCCGGCGCCAGCACGAGCTTCACAGCACCCACGAGCTCGTTGACGTGATCAAGTCCGCGGTTCCGGTTCATGCCCCGTTCGCGAGCGGGCATCCGGCGCGGAGGACCTTCCAGGCTTTGCGGATTGCGGTCAACGACGAGCTGACCCAGCTCGACGAGGCGCTTCCGCTGGCCTGGCACCGGCTGCGCATCGGCGGGCGGTTTGCCGGCATCTCGTTCCATTCGCTCGAAGATCGGGCGGTGAAGCGCTTCCTCACCTCGCGGGCCCGGGGTTGCGTCTGCCCGCCCGAATTTCCGGTCTGCGTCTGCGGTCGCCAGCCCGAGGCGGAACTGCTGACCCGCCGTGCGGTGGGGCCGAGCCCGGGCGAGGTCGCGGATAACCCTCGCGCCCGTTCAGCGCACCTGCGCGCGGCGCGGAAGGTCCGAGACGCGGCATGAGCCCGACGGTCACCGCTCCCCGCCGAACGAACCCACGTCCCGTGCGTGCGTCGACCGGAAGTCGTGCGAGCACGCCCGCGCGTCGTGTTAGCGCTCCGGCGCGTCCCGCGAGCACGCCAGCGCGCCATGCGAGCGCGCCGCCGCGCCGGGTGAGCGGGCCCGTCGGCGGGAGGATGGATGGCAATGCGGTGCGGCGACCACGGCTCCGCGAGGCGCCGCGGGATACCGTTGCCCTCGGCGGTCGCGCGCTGGCTCTCGTCCGAGGCCTGCCCGACCATTCGCTGATCGACCGTCTGGTTCGCGGGCGGGCGTGGATTCCTGTCCTGGGCATCCTGTTGGCTGGGATCGTGGCCATGCAGGTCGAGATCCTCAAGCTAGGGACGAGCATGGGTCGAGCCCTGGAGCGCAGCGCGAGTCTTCAAACGCAGAACGAGTCGCTCCAGGCCCGCGTGGCCGGTCTGGCGGACGATCAGCGGATTGAGCGACTAGCCGCCGGCATGGGGATGGTCATGCCTGCGCCCGGGCCGCTGGTCTTTCTTCACGTACATCCGAACGGCGACATCGCACGTGCGCTGGCGGGCATCCGGGCCCCGGATCCCGCCGGCTTCGCGAGCCAGCTCGCGGCACAGGCGGCCAGCTTGGCCGCCACGACGCCGGCGGTCCCGGCGACCACCTCGGCCACCAGCACCCAGAGCACGGCCGCGACGACCGCGACGACCGCGACGGCCGCGACCACCTCGGCCACCGGCACACCGGCCACTTCGGTGGGTACGACGGCCGTCACTCCGGTCCCGACCGTGACGACGACAACCCCGACGCCCACGACCACATCGGCGACGAACACGTCGGCGACGACAACGACGACGACCGCGAGCGGCGCCGCCAGCGTGGCGCCGATCACCGCCTCGCAGCCGACGAGCACCGGCGGAGGCTAGACACCCTTGGCACTCGTCGACCGGCGGATCGGCCTCGTCTTCCTCACGTTCCTGGGCCTTCTGTCGATCGGTCTTCTGCGCGCGACCTACCTCGGCGCATTCCAGGCGCAGTCGCTCCAGCAGGCCGCGGCAACACAGCAGGTGACGCGAATCGTCATCCCCGCCCCGCGCGGCACCATCACCGACCGCCGCGGCGTCGAGCTTGCGGTGAGCGAATCGGCAGACGATGTCGTCGCCGATCCGTTCCTGATCAAGAACCCACAGCAGGTGGCTCGGCAGCTGGCGCCGCTCCTAGGCCTTTCCTTCGCCAGCGTTCTGGCCGACGTGACCAAGCCACACACCGGCTTCGTCTACCTCGCCCACCTCGTGCCGGCCTCCGCTGCGGCGGCGGTCAGTCGTGTCGTGAGCCGGGGTCGCATCAACGGGATCAGCATGATTCCGGAGATCAAGCGTGAATACCCGCGGACCTGGACGGCGTCTCAGGTCTTGGGCGCGGTGGGCTGGGGAAACCGGGGTCTGAGCGGACTCGAGTACCTCTACGACAGGGTGCTGCGCGGGACAGACGGCGTGCGGCGGATCGTCAACGACGCGCGGGGGCAGCCGATCTCGGTCGACCAACTCCGCCCGACGGTGGCGGGAAAGACGATCCAGCTGACCATCGATGCAGCGCTGCAGGACGAGGTCGAGCAGGTCCTGGCGGGCGTGGGAGCTCAGTACTCACCCAAAGGCGCGACGGCAATAGTCGCGGATCCGCAGACCGGGAACGTCCTGGCTCTGGCCAACTGGCCGCGGGTCAACTCAAACGACCCGTCGGCGGCCCCGATGAGCGCATGGCAAGACCAGGCGGTGGGCTTCAGCTACGAACCCGGCTCCACGTTCAAGGCGATCACCGTGGCCGGGGCGCTTCAGGACGGGCTGGTCACGCCGAGCACGCAGTTCGACGTCCCGCCCGTGCTCAACGTCTACGACCGCCACATCCACGATGCCGAGAGCCATGGGTATGAGACGCTGACGGTCGCGCAGATCCTCAAGTACTCGAGCAATATCGGGGCGGACCTGATCGGCGGACGGCTCGGGGCGCGTCGATTCGACTACTGGGTCCACCGATTCGGGTTCGGATCTCCCACCGGCGTCGATCTGCCGGGCGAGCAGCAGGGGATCGTCCTTCACTGGTGGCAGTACTCAGGAACCTCGATGGCGAACCTTCCCTTCGGCCAGGGCGAGGAGGTAACACCGATTCAGATGATCCAGGCCTACGACGCGATCGCCAACGGTGGGATCCTCCGTACGCCGCGGATCGTCGGCTCCATCGGTGGAAAGCCGGTATCCGAGCCCCGCCCCCGGAGGATCCTCAGCCCGGCCGTGGCGGCGGAGCTGCGGGACATGCTCCGCGGGGTCCTGGCCGATGGCGGAACCGCCTCCGGCGCGGCGATCCCGGGCTGGGACATGGCGGGCAAGACCGGCACCGCGAGCGTCGTGGTCAACGGCAGAT
>DATGFT010000030.1:0-7254 GCA_035308915.1 Solirubrobacteraceae bacterium | reverse complement strand
TGCCGTGGCTCGTGAACACGGTCGCGAGGACCGCGATGCCCAGGACGCCGCCGAGCTCACGGATCGCGTTCGTGGCTCCCGAGGCCTGGCCCGCCTGCTCAGTCCGAACTGACGCCAGCACCGCGTTCGCGGCCGGCGCGAACACCAGCGACATTCCCGCTCCGGCCAGAACGAACGGGAGCACCAGGCTGGCGTACGAGGTTGTCGTCGAGGCCAGCACCGCCATCCAGCCGAGCGCCAGAGCTTGGAGCCCGAGCCCAGCGGCCATGAAGAGCCGGCTTCCGTATCGCTCGGAGAAGAAGCCGGCCAGCGGCGAGACGACCATCGAGGCGCCGGTCCAGGCCAGCAGCTTGACGCCGGCTTGGAGCGGTGTGTTGTGGAGCACGTTCTGCAGGAACTGGCTGAGGAAGAAGATCGACCCGAACATCCCGAAGTACATGGCGAGCGAGACGCCGTTGGTGACGGCGAAGCCGCGCTTGGCGAAGAAGCTCATCGGCAGCATCGGGTCCTTCGTCCGGAGCTCGTAGGCGATGAAGCTGAGAACCAGCACGGAGCCCACCGACAGCGCGATCAGGATCTCCGGGCTGCCCCACCCCTGCGACTGCGAGCGGACGAGGCCGTAGACGATGCCGAACAGCCCGGTTGAGGCGAGCGCTAGGCCGCGCAGGTCAAGCCGCCGCGACGGCCCATGACTCTCCGTCAGGCGCCGCGCCGCGAGCGGGATGAGCACCAGGCCGATCGGGACGTTGATCCAGAAGATCCAGTGCCACGACGCGGCCTGGACCACAGCGCCCCCGACCAGCGGCCCGAGCGCTACGGCGATGCCGCTGATGCCCGACCACACCCCGATGGCCACGCCACGGCGCTCGGGTGGGAACGCATCGGCCAGCAGCGTCAACGTCAGGGGCGTCCCGATGGCCGCTCCGAGCCCTTGGAGGGCGCGCGCGGCGATCAGCGTGCCGCTGGTCGGAGCCAGAGCGGCGGCTGCCGAGGCGGTCGTGAACAGCGTGATCGCGGTGAGAAACATGCGCTTGCGCCCGAAGCGGTCGCCCAACGCCGCGCCGGTGAGCAGGAACACGGCGTAGGCGAGGACGTAGGCGTTGACCGTCCACTCGAGTGCCTGGATGGAGGACCCGAGGTCGCGGTGGATGCTCGGCAGCGCGACGTTCACGACCAGGTTGTCCAGGACGACCATGAACAGCGCGACCGAGACGAGGACGAGGGTCCAGATGCGACCGCGACCGCTGGTGGAAGGAGTGGAAGGGGCGGAACGGGTGGATGGGGTGGAAGGCGGCATGCAGGCTCCTGACAAGTTAGTGAGTGCTAACTAAGGACGTAAATTAGCACTCACTACTAATTTGTCAAGGGCACCAGCACTGGACGCCAGCTGAACCAGCTTCCATCCGCTCCATGAGGGAACATATGTTCGGTGGGTTACGTCGAGCTGCACTGCCATTCCGCGTTCTCGTTTCTGGATGGGGCGTCGCTTCCCGATGAGCTCGTGGCGCGCGCGTGCGAGCTCGGGTACGACACGCTGGCGCTCACCGACCACAACTCGGTCTCAGGCTCGATGGAGTTCGCGGTGGCGGCGCGGGCTCTGGGCGTGCGACCCATCCACGGCGCCGAGGTCGATCTGGATGACGGTCGTCATCTGACCCTGCTTGTGGAGAACGCCACGGGTTGGTCGAGCCTCTGCCGCATCCTGACGTGCGCGCACGCCCACACCCGAGCGAAGCCGGGGCCACCCTCACAGGCCTACATCTCCCTTGAGGCGATCCTGGAAAACGCGGCCGGACTCGTCTGCTTGAGCGGATGTGCTTTGCGCGGCATTCACGATGAGCCGACGCTCTGCCGTCTGCGTGAGGCGTTTGGGTCTGACCATCTGCGCGTCGAGCTCCAGCGCCCGTTCCTCCAGGGCGATCGGGCGCGCAACCGCCGTCTCGAGCGCCTCGCCCGCCGGCTCGGCGTGCCGTGCGTCGCGACCGGCAATGTCCACGCGCACGCACGCACTCGAGCTCCGCTTCAGGACGCGCTGGTCGCCGTGCGTCTGCACACCACCCTCGACGCCTCAGAGCCTGAGCGTCGGGGGAACTTCAGCCACGTGCTCGCCCCGCCACAGGCCATGACGGCTCGCTTTCCCGAGCATCCGGAGGCAGTCGCCGAGACGGGGCGGCTGGCGGAACGGCTCCGGTTTGATCTGGGCAGCGACCTCGGCTACCGCTATCCCGGGGCCGAGGACGAGGCGGCGATGCGCAACCTGGCCGAGCTCTGTCAGTCGCGGCTCCAGACGCGATACACCGGGGATCGCGCGCACCTAAAGGCAGCTGCGACCGGGCGCCTCGAGGAGGAGCTGCGAATCATCGAGTCGCTCGGACTGCCCGGGTTCTTTCTCCTCCATCACGACATGCTCGAGCTGGCTCGCGAGGTTTCCGTCGAGGTCAGAGGGCCGGACAGCGCCCGGGCGCTTCTGCCCCCCGGCCGGGGGCGGGGCTCGAGTGTCTCCTCGATCGTCTGCTACCTGACCGGTCTCTCCCACGTGGATCCGATTGCCAACGAGCTTCTGATCGGGCGCTTTCTCAACGAGGAGCTGACCTCGCTCCCCGACATCGACCTCGACTTTCCCCGCGACATCCGCGAGAAGCTGATTCCCCGGGTCCACGAACGCTACGGACATGACCGCTCGGCGCTTGTCGCCGCCTTTCCCACCTACCGCGCCCGCGGCGCGATCCGAGAGCTCGGCAAGGCGCTCGGCTTGCCGCCGGGGGAGATCGAGCGAGTGGCCCGGGGCAGTGAGGGCTGGGACGCCCGCGAGGTGGAGAGCGACATCGAGGCTGCCTTCGGCAGTGCGCCGCGCAGCGGGAGCGGGCGCCGCGGGACCAGTGGTCGCTGGGTTTGGCTGGCTCGCTTGGCCGCGGAGGCGCATGGCCTGCCGCGTCACCTGAGCCAGCACTCGGGCGGGATGATCGTCGCCACGCGGCCGCTGATCGACTGCTGCCCGATCGTGCCCGCGGCGATGGAGGGCCGCCAGATCGCCCAGTGGGACAAGGATTCGTGCTCCGACGCGGGGTTTCTCAAGATCGACCTGCTCGGGCTCGGGATGCTCTCGGCGGTCGAGCGCTGCGTGGAGTTGATCGCCCGAAGGCGCGGGGAGCGGATCGATCTCTCGACGATCCCCTACGACGATCCCGTTACCTACGAGTGCATCCAGAACGCCGACACCACCGGCGTCTTTCAGATCGAGAGCCGGGCGCAGATGGCTTCGCTGCGCCGGACACGCCCGTCGAATCTCCAGGATCTGACCATCCAGGTGGCGATCGTCCGTCCCGGCCCGATCCAGGGTGGCGCCGTCAACCCGTACATCGAGCGCCGCCAGCGCATACGCGTCGACCCCGACTACGAGGTCCCGTACGAGCATCCCTCGCTCGAGCCGGTCCTGAGGGAGACGCTGGGGACGATCATCTTCCAGGACCAGGTGCTCGAGGTGGCGATCGCCTTCGCGGGCTTCTCGGTCGGCGAAGCCGAGGGGCTGCGGCGGGCGATGAGCCGCAAGCGCTCGGAAGCGGCGATCGAGGCCTACCACAAGCGGTTCGTCGCCGGCGCCGTCCGCAAGCACGGGGTCGACGAGGCGACCGCCGAGCGGGTGTTTGCCATGGTCCAGGGCTTCTCGGGCTTCGGGTTTCCCAAGGCCCATGGCGCCGCCTTCGGGCTGCTCGCGTACCAGTCGACCTGGCTGCGTGTCCATTACAGCCCGGAGTTCCTGTGCTCGCTGCTCAACGAGCAGCCGATGGGCTTCTATCCCCCCGACGCTCTGGTTCACGAAGCCCAGCGACGCGGAGTCGAGGTACTGCCGCCTGACGTGAACGAGAGCCAGGCCGAGTGCGATCTGGACGAAGCATCAGGCGCGGTGCGGATCGGCTTGGGCTACGTCCGGAGCGTGCGTGAACAGGAGGTCAAGGAGCTGGTCGCGGCGCGTCGGGCGGGCGGTCGGTTTGGAAGCCTGTCCGATCTCGCGTCGCGGGCGGGAGCGGGCTCAGCGTCATTGGAGCTGCTGGCCTGGTCAGGCGCGTGCGATGCGCTCGTGGCCGGGGGCAGACGGGTCGCCCTGTGGCAACTCGGGGTCGCCACGCCCGGCCGCGACGTTCCGGGGGGCACGCAGCTGGCGCTGCCACTCGATCTCCCCGCGCCCCCAAAGCTGCGCAGCCTCTCCGAGTGGGAGACGATGCTTGCCGACTATTCCTCCACCGGGCTGACCACGCGGACCCACCCGATCGCCCTGCTCCGCAACCGTTTGCCCCCCGATGCGGTGACGAGCCGAGATCTCGGAGCCCTCCCGCATGGCGGGCGGGTGAAGGTCGGAGGCATGGTCGTGGCCCGTCAGCGACCGGGAACCGCCAACGGCATCGTGTTCATCCTGCTCGAGGACGAGTTCGGGACGATCAACCTGATCGTCCCGACTCAGGTCTATGAGCGCCAGCGCCTGATCGTGCGCACCGAGCCGCTGATGCTGGCCGAGGGCAAGCTCGAGCGCTTCGCCGCCGCCGGCGGAGGGATCAATGTCCTGGTCGATCGCGTCTCCTCGATCGCCGCGCCCGATCAGGTCCTCGCCGAGGTCAAGGACTTCTCTCTCCTCGACGAGCAGGTCCGCCGCGGCCGGGCGCAGCAGGAAGCCGCGCGCCGCAAACGAGCCGAGGACGAGGCCTCCGCCGCGGAGGCCTCTACGGCCCAGGCGGCCCCTGCCGTCGTCGAGGCCGCCGAGGCGGAGGATTTCCGCGCCGTCGCCCCGCCGGTCATGAGCTTCGCCTCAGGTCGTCGCCGTTAGAGGGTCGTAACGCCGGAGCCTCAGCGCAGCTTCCCGGCGCGGCCCGCGATATCGTCCGCGCCCACCGTGCTCGGCACCTGGCTATTCGTCGCCTTCTGGGTTGTTCTCGGTCTTGGCGTGTTCTTCATCGCCATTCGCGGCGGCCTGGGCGGCGCGCGCGCCAGCTTTCAGGCCCAGACCTACGGCGCCCGCCGGACCGCAGGGGTCATCTTCGCGATCCTCTACATCGGCTTCGGCATCGCCATTCCGCTGGTCTTCCTGATCGGCAACCACGACAACGCCAATGCCCAGGTCGGCGGCTACAGGCTGTCCTCGGCGATGAAGTCCGGGCGGGAGATCTTTGGCCAGAAGTGCGGCGTGTGCCACACCTTGGCGGGGGCCAACGCGGTCGGCAAGGTCGGCCCCAACCTCGACGTGATCAAGCCCAGCGAGTCGCTTGTCCTCCACACGATCGCCAACGGGTGCCTGCAGAGCCCGCCGGCGGGGGACACCGCGCAGAGTTGCCTGGGTCAGGGCAACATGCCGTCCCAGATCGTTCAGGGCCAGCAGGCAGCGGACGTGGCCAAGTTCGTCGCCCAAGTCGCCGGACGCGAGTAGCGGCCGCCAGGCCCTCCTCGCAAATAGCGGCTGCTCGGGGGCTTCCGTCGCGGGCCGCTGTTAGCATGCCGCTGCCTGCAGAGCTGAATTCCCGCCAAGCGATGGAAGCGGGGGACCCACCTGTTGGGGCGAATCGCTCATAACGCGTAGCGCCACTCTTTCGGCGCGAGCCCGTCAGCTAACCCCGTAAGCCCCAGAAAGAGAGATGTCTGCTATGCCGCGCCCGGCCGCCTCGGCGCCGCCCGAGGCCATCCGAATTGAAGATGAGGTCTGGCAGGAAGCCTTCACCCATCGGGAGCCCGGTCGGCCGAGGCGGCTGGAGGCGATTGCGGGCGGTCGGACGGCGGTGCGCCCGAACGCGGCTCCGCGCGTGCCGCGCAGCGAGCCGACGCCAGCCGCGCCGCGCACTGCAGCCGCGCCGCGCACCGCTGCCGCGCCGCGTAAGCGTCAGCGTCAGCCGGCGGCCGTGGCCGCGGTCGCCCCGCGGAACGACGGCCCGGCCGTCGTTCAGGCCCCGGGCTGGCAGGAGGGGCCTTCGCCCGGCGCTATCGGTGGCGTCCCGGGCCGCAAGACCGTGACGATCCGAGGCCATGGGGCAGAGCGCAACCTGCCCTGGCCCGATTCCTCCCGTCGCCGGCCCCAGCGACGTGCCTACGAACGGGCCGGGTTTCAGCCCGATCGCGTTGCCATGTGGGCCGTACTCCTCGGCATCCTCCTCGTGGTCGTCGCGGTGGCCAGCGCCCACGGGTAGTCAGCTCGGCGGGGAGCCTCCGCCGGTCCGAGGTTCGCGCTCTTACGGTCGTCGAAGAAGCCGCTGATCCTTCGTTTACCCGCCTACGTATAAGGGGATGTGGCGGATGCTCGGTCGCCCCCGGGTGCCCGTTCCCCTCACGGAAGGATTGGCGCCATGCCGGCGTCGATCCCTTGTGCCGAGGCCTCACGGCAACTACACTTATCAACCGTAAGCTGGTCTTGAAAATAAAGCGGACACGGTTCGCTGGTGGTGAACATGAAGACATCAATGAGCAGGTTTCAAATCCACGATGATCTGACCGCCCCGGAAGGGTCGATGCCGGTCCTGCGGGGCGCGCTCGCCACCGGGGGGCAGCTCCCGAACTTTCTCGGTGTGCTCGCCGGGTCACCGGCCGCGCTCCGGGCGTATGCCCGGTTTCGCTCCGAGCTTCGGCACGGAAAGCTCACCCTGGCCACGCTCGAGCGGATCGCGCTAGGTGTGGCCGAGTACTACGGCTCCGAGCCGGGGATCGAGATGCATTCGCGCACGGCGCGGGCGGCCGGGCTCCCGATCGACGAGGTGGCGGCGGCCCGGGAATTCACCTCCAAGGACCCTCAAGAGGCGGCGCTTCTGCGCTACCTCCAGGCCCTGGTCGAGAATCGCGGCCGCGCTCCGATGCACCTCCACGAGGAGGCACGCGAGGCGGGCTGGGACGATGAGCAGATCCTCGAGGCGATCGCCGCAGTGGCACTCGAGGGATTCACGGCTCTGCTGAACGTGGCCGGCGAGGTGCCGGTCGACGGCTCCAGCGAGTCAACGCGCGCCCTCCAGGCTGCGTAGAGTTCCGCCCCGGAGATGTGCGCTCGCCGGATCAGCGATGGCGGCCAGGAGGCTCGCGTGAGTGCGTGCTGTCCCTACTACCACGAGGCGGTTGAGCTCGTGGGTAAGCGCTGGACCGGGGCGATTCTCCGCGTCCTGATGGATGGCCCACTGCGCTTCTCGGAGATCGCTCAGGCGGTACCCGAGCTCTCCGATCGGCTGCTCTCGGAGCGGACGAAGGAGCTCGAGCGGCGGGGAATCGTTGAGCGCACTGTGCTACCTGGTC
>DATGFT010000029.1:0-32254 GCA_035308915.1 Solirubrobacteraceae bacterium | reverse complement strand
GTCGATCAGCAGATCGCGCAGCTGCTGAGCTCCGCGAGCCGCTCGGTGCAGCGCGACGCGAGCGCCGCCTACCAGCTCGCGCTGGCGCGCCACATGACCCGGAAGCAGGCCGCGGCCACCTCACGCGCCGTGGCTCAGCTGGCCTATCAGCAGGAGCTCCAGCAGCTCGAGCAGCTGGCGCTCCAGTCTGGCATCACCGGCCCGGTGCGCGTCGACAGCACACAGTTCATCCGCCAGATCGTGTTCGACCCGCTGCGCGGAGAGAACCAGCCCAAGGCGCGCTTCAGCTACCTGTTCCCCACCGCCCGCTCGGCGCTCATCCAGGTCCGCCTCAAGCCATCGCTGACCGGCGCCCAGCAGGCCGCGGCAATTGCCGATATCCGCCAGGCGGTGCGCATGCCGATGTTCCACCTGAGCTACGGGGGGACCTACACGGTGAGTGGCGTCCCGGTGGTGGTCAACGATCTGGCCTCGACGATCACGGGCTCGATCGCCGTGCTGCTCGTGGTGGCGCTGGCGGTGATGGCGCTCACGCTGCGGTTCGTGTTCCGAAGCAGCCTGCGGCTGCTGCCTCTGCTGATCGCGCTGGCGGCCTGCGGGATCACCTTCGGGATCGTGTCGCTGTTCGGCGGCTCGCTGACGATGGCCTCGATCGCCGTCCTGCCGATCCTCATCGGGCTGGCCGTGGACTATGCGATCCAGTTCCAGTCCCGGGTCGGAGAAGCTCGTGGTGGCGAGGCCGGCGATTGGCTCACGACCGAGCGCGCGATCGGGCGCGCCGCCGGCGCCGGCGTCCCCACGATCGCCACCGCGGCGCTCGCCACCGCCACCGGATTTCTCGTCCTCGAGCTCTCGCCGGTGCCGATGGTGCGTGAGTTCGGGATCCTGCTCGTGGTCGGCATCATCGTCGCGCTGGCCTGCGCGCTGACCGCCGGACCGGCGGCGCTGGCCCTGGCCGCTCGCCATCCGCCGCACAAGGCCTCGCGGATGAGCGCGCGTCTCGGCTGGCTCGGCGCCTCGCTGCGCGGGGCGAGCGACATCGTCCGTGAGGCGGCGAGGGGACTTCGTCCCCTGGCCCGTCGGGCGTCGGGGGTGCGCGACGGCGGCGCGGTCGCGGCTCGCGGTCTGCTGGCCACAGCTGTCAGACGCCCCGGCCAGCTGCTCGCCATCGGCGGCGTGCTGGCGGTCCTCGGCTGGGTCGCCGATACCCAGACGCCTGTCCAGTCCGATGTGACCAAGCTGGTGCCCTCGGGGATGCCGGCGCTTCACGACCTCCACACGCTCGAGCACGTGACCGGAGTCTCGGGCGAGATCGACGTCGTCGTGCACGCGCACAACGTCGCCACCCCGAAGACGATCGGGTGGATGCTCCGCTACGAGGATCAGCTGCTCGGCCACTTCGGTTATGTCGAGACCAAGGGCTGCTCCCGGGCCACCCTCTGCCCGGCGCTATCGCTGCCGGACCTGTTCTGCTCAGGCTCGCAGAGCACTCGCGCGTGTGGCTTCTTGAGCAGCGCGCAGATCGCAGGCCTGCTCAAAGCGGTCCCGCAGTACTTCTCGCAGGCGGTGATCACGCCTGACCGGCGTGAGGCAACCCTCGCCTTCGGGATCCGCCTCATGCCCCTGGCCCGGCAGGAGCGGGTCATCAACTACATGCAGAGCCAGCTCCGGCCACCGCCCGGGATCACGGCGCGCCTGGCCGGGCTGCCCGTCCTGGCGGCCCAGGCCAACGCCGCGCTGTCCTCCTCGGGGCGGCGGCTGCTCACGCTGCTGGCCGGGCTGCTCGCCGTCGGGCTGGTGCTCCTGATCATCCTGCGGGACCTGAGGCGGGCGCTCGTGCCGCTCCTGCCGATCGCGCTCGCCACCGGCTGGTCGGCCCTGATCCTGTTTCTGATCGGGATCCCGCTCAACCCGATGTCGGCCGCGATGGGAACCCTCGTGATCGCGATCTCGACCGAGTTCAGCGTGCTTCTGGCCGAACGCTTTCGGCAGGAGCGCCGGCGAGGGTATGACCTCAGAGAGGCGCTGGGGCGGACGTATCGCTCGACCGGAGCCGCGGTGACCGCGTCAGGGATCACGGCGATCGCGGGGTTCGCGGTGCTCATCGTCTCGAGCATCACGATGCTGCGTGACTTCGGTGTCGTGACGCTCGTTGACCTCTCGGTCTCGCTGGGCGGAGTGCTGCTGATGCTTCCCGCGGTTCTGACGCTCTCCGAGCCAGGGACCCTGGCCGACCGGTTCACGGACGCGGTGAGGCGAGGCCGTCGTCTGCCTCGGCCGCGCCGGCGAGCCACCGTGGCGTGAACGACGAGGCTGACGGCTCGCCTGAGAGCGAGGGGAGCCAGAGCCCATCCGACCCTCCGCGGGCGCCGGACGAGCCTGCGAGCGTCCGTCCCCGACTCGACCCGGCGCGGGCGGCGGCGGCGCGCCGGGCGCTGCGGCACCCAGCGCCGCAGGTCGTCGACACGCGCCGTTACCAGCGGCTGATCGGGCTGTTCGGGCTGCTGCTCGTGATCGTCATCTCGGTGTCATTCCTGACCACGCGCGGCCCCGGGACCGCCGGCGTGCCGGCGGGCAAGCGACTGCCCCTGTTTGCGGCGCCGCTGGCTGACTCGACGTTCAACGGGCCGGCGAATCTGAACCCGGCCTGCACCACGGCCCGGCACGATCCCCGCGCGCTGAACATCTGTTTGCTGGTCAAGCGAGCGCCACTGGTGCTGGTCTTCTTCGTCACCTCCTCGAGCGGCTGCGAGCAGCAGGTGGACGCGCTCCAGCGAGTCTCCAAGGAGGCCGGCTTAGCGCCGGCCCAATTCGCGGCGGTGGCGGTTCGGACCAGCCATGCCGACGCAGCGCGGGCGGTGCGCCAGCATCATTGGACGATCCCCGTGGCCTACGACGTCGACGGACGCGTGGGAGCAGCCTACGGAGTCGAGGTATGCCCGATAGTTGAGCTGGCCAGGCGCGGCGGCATCGTGGCTCGCCGCCTCATCGGCCAGCACTGGGCATCCGCGGCGGCGCTGGCGCCGGAGGTGCGCCAGCTGGTCCACGGCGCCGGAGCCTGACCGGGCGGGATGGACGACGAGCTCGAGCTGGCGGCGGCGCCGGGATCGGTAGAGCCGCGAGTACAGGCGGAATTCCCCGGCCTCTCGCTGGCCTGGATGACGGTCGAGGCGGGCCTGCGGAGCAGCCCGCGCTCGGTCAGGCAGAGGCTCCGGCATCTCTCCAACCGCGTTCACGGGACGAGCGTCGTGAACATGCGAACCCAGCCGATACCGCAGGCCTACAGGGCCTTCTACCGCCAGGTGGGTCTGGACCCCGACGTGACGCGGATTCCCAGCGAGGAGGCGGCGGTCAAGCGGCTTCTGCACGGAGGGTTTCGGTCCGGCGGGATCCTCCGTGACGCGTGCCTGATCGCTGTGGTGGAGACGGGGGTGCCGATCTGGGCGCTGGACGCTGACCGGGTCGACGCGTCGGGGCTGGGGATCCGGACGAGCGCGCCGGAGGAGCAGTTCGGGAGCCTCGAGGGCTCGCTGGCCGCGGGGCGGCTGGTCGTGGCTGACGCGGCGAGAGTCCACGCTCTGCTTTTCGGAGCGGTGGCGCCGGGGCACGAGCCCAGTGCGAGAACGCAGCGCCTGGCGCTGTTCGCGGTGGGCGTCCCGGGCGTCCCGGCGATCCATCTCGACGAGGCCCTCTGGACCTGTCAGGACATTCTGCGGACCCCCTAGCTCGGCGCCGCGCGGAGATCTCGGGCATCGAGTAGCTTGAGCCGGACGGGGGTAGAGCCGATGGTAAGCTTGCCAGTGGCTTACGGAGGCTGTCAGTGTCGTTGCTAGATCAGGAAATCAGGGAGTCCTACGCAACCCTGCCGGTTCGCGAACCGGATGTGGTGGCCGATGAGCTGGCCGCGCGCCGCTCGCTGCGCACCCAGATCGCCAAGCTCGAGCGTGAGCTGGCGGATGCCTTCGTCACCGCCTACCCGATGGGTGGCCTCGAACCGCCGGGCGGCGAGCATCGTTCCGATCCCCGCCTGCTTGACCTCGGCGAGCTCGAGCGGGTCCGCGACGGGCTCGCGGAGCGCCTGCGTGACGCGCGGGCGACGATCGCCGAGCGCGCCGAGGCCCAGGAAGCGCACCGGGTCTACCTGGAGCAGATCCTGCTCGATCCGGCCAAGCATCGCTTCGCGCGGGTCTCGTGCCGGGATCTCGGCCAGCCCGGCTGCGGCGTCTGGCAGGTCCGGCCACGGCTGGGCTTGATCGGGATGCTGATGGGGTGGTGGCAGGTCAAGCTGTCGTCCGGCTGTCCGTTACCCGGGGGCCGGGGACGCCGTCCTCGGCCCGGATGAACTCCCGCTGAAGTCCCGATCGTGCGTGAGCTGCTGAGGACCGGAGCCGGCGCGATCCTCGTCGTGCTGATCATGGTGATCGGCAGCCTCGTCATGTGGGTCGGCGCGCCGCTGCTCTGGTTGTGGCTGGGCTCGCAGATCGAGGGCGCCACGTCGTCGCTCGGGGCGTCGATCGGAGCCGCGTTCCTGGGCGCTGTGCTGACGATCGTTCTCGTGGCCGCGGTTCTCTCCAAGCTCTCGAACGTCTACCGCGCCAATTGCCAGTCCCGAGGCCTCGGCGACCCCGGTCACTTTGTCCTCGAGGTCGTGCTGGTGATCAGCGCCGGCGTCGCCCTCGTCGCGTTCGTCGTGTGGTTCTTCTTCCTGGCTGGGGCCGAGCCGCTCCCGATCGGGATCAAGGGCTGAGGCCCGCATCGGGGAGCGCGGCCACGGCTCGCGCTCCCCGACGGACGTGCGCGAGCTAGGCCCCGACGAGCGCCAGCTCTCTTTCCTCGGCGACGCGAAGCGTCAACTGGTCAGCCAGCAACCGCCGCTGGCGTTCGGTGAGGGCGCCCACCGGCTTGGTCTCGTTGATGTGGTTGCGCAACAAGAACTTCCGGCAGCGTGAGCTCCCCCAGCGCCGTTGGCTCATCAGCAACTCGCCGATCTCCCAACTCATCGCTGCACACGGAGGATCCAGGATGACCTCGGCCGCGGAAATGTCCCCTACAGCGATCCGTCGCTTCAACTCCGCCCGTGCAAGCCGGATCTCGTTGGCTCGCTCCAATGCGCGCAGACGTTGCGGCTGGCGGGTGATGAGGGCGTTTTCCATCATCTACTTCTCTCTCTCCCTGCTTCCGCTCCCCGGAAGCCGACGCTGTATGTGTTGACAGTGCCGCAGGGCAGGCAGCCGCTCACGACCGCCCCCGGCGGGGTCCAGCAGTTTCTTCAAAGGGGCCGCACGGAAACCAGCTTGTCTCCCCTGCTACGACGAATGCCTCACACCCCGAGGCTTCTCCGCGGCCGGTCGACCACCGTTCGACGGTTGGGAAACCTACCGTGAACGAGTTGGTAACAGCAACGACACAAGATGGCCCCATTCGCTCAGAGCGGCTTTTTTCTGGGCCGGTTTGCTTGTGCGGGAGTGGACAAGCAATGCACCGGTTTGGAGCTAGAACAAACGTCCAGAGGCGCTTGTTGGTTTCCTACGGGGGCGGCCCGCGACGCGGTCCACGCTTGGGTGCGAGCGGCCCGCCGCGCGGTCGACGCTTGGCTAGGCGTGGCCCGGGAGCGGCCCGTGCTCGGCCTCGAAGCTGCGCTTGACCTCGGCGAAGATCCCGATCGCCTCATCCAGCGTGGCGTGGTCGTGGGTCGCCATCACGCTCGTGCGCAGGAGAGCTCCCGCGGGCGGGACCGCGGGGTGCAGGGCGACGTTGACGAAGACTCCGGCGTCGTAGAGCGCGCGCCACAACAGCGCGGCCTTCCAGTCATCGCCCACCACGACCGGGACGATCGGCGTGACCACCTCGCCATCGGCAAATCGGGTCGGCGGGGCCACGTTGAAGCCGAGCTCGCTCAGGCCACGGTGCAGGTACCGGGCGTTGTCGAGCACCCGCGCGAACAGCTCCCGACCCTCATCCGAGCAACAGATTCGGACCGCCGCCAAGGCCGCGCCGACGGCGGCGGGCACACCGGCGGCGGTGAACATGAAGGGCCGAGACTGGATGCGCAGGAACTCGATCACGTCGGCCGGTCCGGCGATCACGCCGCCGCAGGAGGCGAGCGACTTGGAGAAGGTGGCCATCCGCAGATCGACTCGGTCCTCGACGCCGAGGAGCTCGGAGCTCCCTGCGCCGCGTGCCCCGAGGACGCCGAGGGCGTGCGCCTCGTCGACCATCAGGCGCGCGCCGAAGCTCTCGCAGAGGGTGGCGATCTCCGGCAGCGGCGCCACGTCGCCCTCCATCGAGAAGACGCCGTCAACCACCACGAGGACGCCGCCGCCGTCATTGACGGCACTGGCCAGGCGCCGCTCGAGGAGGTCGAGCCGGTTGTGCTTGAACGCCCGCAGCTTGGCCTGGGAGAGGATGCAGCCGTCGAGGATCGACGCGTGATCGCCGGAGTCGACCACCACCGTGTCGCCGGGGCCGAGGATCGTCCCGATCGCGCCCAGGTTGGCCTGGTGGCCGGTGGTGAAAACCAGCGCCGCCTCGGTCCCGAACCACTCCCGCAGCGCCTCCTCGAGCTCCAGGTGCAGATCGGTCGTGCCGTTGAGAAACCGTGAGCCGGTCAGGCCGGTGCCGTAGCGGTTCAGCGCGTCGAGCGCGCCCTGGCGGACCCGCTCGTCGCCCGTCAGCCCCAGGTAGTTGTTCGACCCGAGCATGATCCGCCTCGCGCCCTCCATCTCCACCACGGGCAGGGTCGGGCCCTCGAGCACGCGGAAGTAGGGCATGAGATCGAGCTCCCGGGCCGCGCGCAGCTGCTCCAGTCGCTCGTGTTCCCGAGCCTTGGCGAAGACGTCGATCGAGGTCCGCATGCCCTGACAGTATCTCGCCCATGAGCGCGCTGGCGGTCGATCACGAGCAGTCGCGTCTCGAGCTGCGCCTCGAGGTTCGCCCCGCGTGGACCTTCACGCTGCCGCGCTGGGGCGGCCTCGACGGGCTGGCCAGGGTGCGCCGTGGCGTGCTTCACCGCCTCCTGCATGCCGGCGAGGAGCCGGTGCTCGTACGGGTGGCCCAGCTGAGCCGCGACCGCGTCCTGTTCGGGGCCCAGGCGGAGACCGCCGAGGCCGCCGAGTGGGCCATCGCGCGGATGCGCCGCGCGCTCGGAATCGATCAGGACCTGCGGGCGTTCTACGACCGCTTCCGCTTCGATCCCCTGATCGGCGCCTCGGTGAGGGCGAGCCCCGGGCTACGGGTCGCGGGACGGCCCGATCCCTTCGAGTCCCTGGCCTGGGCGATCTGCGAGCAGCTGATCGAGGTCGAGCGCGCGGCGGCGATCCAGCGCCGGCTCGTGCACCGCCTGGGGCGTCGGTGCCCGCGGTGCGGGATGCGTGACGCCCCCACCGCCGAGGCGCTGGCCGGCCAGCCCCCGGCGCTCCTGGCCTCGTTCGATCTGAGCGAGTCACGCGCCCTCGCGCTGGTGCGGGCGGCGCGTGAGGTGGCCTCGGGCAGAGTCGATCTCGAAGCCGCCGACCACGAGCGCGGGTGGCGGCGGCTTCGCAGGATCAGGGGGATCGGAAGCTGGACGCTGCAGATGCTGGCGCTCACCGGGCAGGGGCGGCTGGATCAGCTGCCGGCGGGGGACCTCGCGTATCTCAAGCTCGTGGGGCGGCAGCGCTCCGGGGGCGATCCATGGGCGCGCGCCACCGAGGAAGAGGTGATGGAGCTGTTTGGGCCCTATGCCCCGTGGGCGGGCCTGGCCGGGCTTCATGCGCTCCGCGCCGGCGGCAGCCATCGCGTTCCGACGGCTGCCGTCTAAGGATCCCGCTTCGGTTCGAGACGGAGCTCGAGCATCTCCCACGGGGCGGCGGCAAAGCTCCGGCGCATCTCCTGCTCGCTCTCGAACGGCCCGGCCAGGCGGCGGCCCTCCGCGCGCACCGTCAGCTCCGGGTCGGCCAGCGGCCACGGATCCAAGTGAACGCGGCCCCCCGGCGCCGACTCGACCGTGATGTCGACCTGCCCGTCGGCGGACGGCGCCCCCCTGGCCGTGGCCGGGTCCCAGTCCAGACACAGCGCGAGCGAGAGGTAATCCCAGGTCCAGATCAGCCGGCTGTTGCGCTCGAGCTGCTCCTCGTTGGCGCCGAGCGAGACCGCCAGCTCCTGCCGAAGCGCACGCTGCTCGTCCAGGAAGCGCCTGACCGCGTCGGCGTCCTCGGCCGACAGCTTGCTCAGGTCACGCCGTTCGTAGAGGCGGGAGCCGTGGCGGGAGACGAGCCAGGTGGCGTAGCGGCTCTGGGAGAGCAGACGCCGCGTCCCCTCGTTCCACAGCCGCAGGTGCGCGTCGAGCGGAGTTTCCATGAACGAATACGGAAGCCCGGTCTCCGGGTTGTAGGCCGGGTCGATGTCGAGCTCCATCCAGCCGACGTCGTGCTGGTCGGCGCCCAGGCATACCTCGGCGAGCGGCTCCACGCCTCCGAACTGCTCGTTCCCCCAGGCCCGGGCCAGCTGCCCGGACACCCAGGCGTGGGAGGGTTGGCCGATGGCCAGTACCCCGCGGTCGTCCTCGCGCAGCAGCATCGCGGCAAAACGCTAGCGCCGGGACCGACGCGGGCAGCCACCGGCCATTACGGTGCGCGCGTGCAGTCAAACCTGGAGCGCCGGCTGGTGGTCGTGATGGGGGCGGTCGTGTTCGTCGACACGATGTTCTACGCCGCGATCGTGCCCCTCCTACCGGGCCTCGCGCATTCGCTGCACCTGTCGAAGTTCTCCGCCGGCGTGATGACGGCGAGCTATCCCGCGGGAACTCTGATCGGGTCGCTCCCGGGCGGCGTCCTGGCCGTCCGCTTGGGGCCGAAGCGGACGGTCTACGCCGGGCTGCTGCTGCTGGCGGGCTCGACGCTCGCCTTCGGGTTCCTCCAGAACGCGGTCGTGCTCGACGTCGCCCGCTTCGTCGAGGGGGTGGGGGGCGCCTGCTCGTGGGCGGGGGCGCTGGCCTGGCTGGTGAGCGAGACCCCGGCCGGCCGGCGGGGGAGGGTGATCGGCAGCGCGCTGGGCGCCGCGGTGGGCGGCGCCCTCTTCGGCCCGGTCGTGGGCACGATCGCCGATGCCGTGGGGCGCGGCGCCGCGTTCAGCGGCGTGGTCGTGATCTCGCTGGTCCTGATCGACCAGGCACGTCGCCTGCCGTTGATCCACACCCCGTCCGGCCAGGGCCTGCGGGCGCTGGCGGGGGCGATGCGTGAGTCCCGGCTCGTGGCCGGCATGTGGCTGGTGGCGCTGGGGGCGATCGGGTCGGGGGCGGTCAACGTGCTGGGGCCGCTTCGCCTGCATCGCTTCGGCGCCGGCGCGGCCGCGATCGGGGCCACCTACCTGGCGGGGTCGGCGTTCGAGGCCTCGGTGTCGCCGCTCGTCGGCCGCTTCTCGGATCGGCGCGGCCGGATGCGGCCGCTGGTCATGAGCGTGGCGATGACGATCCCGTTGCTCCTCTGCTTCACGCTTCCGAGCTCCGTGGTCATGCTGGCGTTGGTGATCGTCGCCTTCGCCGGCGCGCTGGGAGGGCTGTGGACGCCCGCGATGGCGATGCTGGCCGATGCCGCCGAGGGCCGCGCCCTTGACCAGGGCCTGGCGGCGGCGCTGATCAACCTCGCCTGGGCCGGCGGGCAGATCGTCGGGTCGAGCGCGGGGGGCGGGCTCGCCAAGGCGAGTGGAGACGGGCTACCGATGACGCTGACAGCGGCGCTGTTCGCGGCCACCCTGGTGTGGCTTCTGCTCTCGCGTCGGGTGATCGGGTAGGGGCTAGAGCCCCTGGCCGGCGAGCTCCTCGTTCGTGGACGCGCCGGCTACCGCGGCGGGGTGGGCGATCAGGTGGTTCGACAGCATCCACTGCCCGTAGCTGTTCCACTGCACCGGGTCCTGCCAGCCCCAGGGCCGGCTCGCGTTGGCGGGGAAGAACGCACGGAGGGTCGCCCGCACGGCGGCGGCCTGGAACTTCTCGTCCAGGCCCGGATTGGCGTGGACGAGGTTGGCGACGGCGGCGGCCGGATCCCGGCGGACTGCCTCGTAGCCTCGCGCCATCGCCTGGACCAGGCGACGGATGAGATCCGGCTGGGTGGCGAGCGTCTTCTCCCGGACCACGAGCACGAGCTCGTCGTAGGTGGGGACCCCGACCTGATCCATGCGGATCACGTTGGGATGACGGTGCATCTGGGCCAGCTGGATGGCCTCGTAATTCCAATACGCGCCGAGGGTGGCGTTCACGCGCTTGGAGAGCATCGCCGGGACGAGGTTGGATCCGACGTTGACCTCCTTGACCGATGAGGTGGGGATCCCGGCGTGGGTGAGGATGGTCTCCAGATAGGCGTGCTGGTAGGGGATGCCCGCATCGCCGACCGTCTTTCCCCGCAGCTGAGCCGGCCGGCGGATGTGCTGCGAGCCGACGGAGACGATCGAGGTGAGCGGCTCCTGAACGATCGCCGCCACCGACACCAGGGGAAGGTTCCGGTCGCGCGCCAAGAGCAGTTCCGGCTCGTAGGAGATCGCGGCCTGGACCTTCCCGGCGGCCAGAAGCTCGAGCGGGCTGGCCGGGTCCGAAGGGACCTGGACGTGGACGTTCAGCCCGGCGCGCGTGAAGTCTCCCTCGGCCAGCGCCTGGTAGATGCCGACATGATCGGCGTTGGGAAACCAATCCAACATCAGCGTCAGCGGCTGGGCGGCCGTGTGGGCCGAGGCAACCGTCTCCTTCTTCTCGCCGCAGGCGGCCAGGGCGCACGCCGTGAGCAGCGCGCTCAGGACGACCACGATTCGTTTCATGACAGAAGGTCTCCTCGTTGTTGGTAGGCCCAGGGCAGCGCGAGCCGCTCGGCCAGGCTAAGTAGCCCGAACAGGGCGATGGCAAACGCGGACAGGATGACCACGGCGGCGTAGGCGCGCGCGGTCAAGAGCTGGGGCAGGGACTGGTTGAAGAGGTAGCCGAGACCTGAGCTCGAACCTGCCCACTCGGCGAAAACGGCGCCGATGACGGCCACCACGACCGCGATCTTGGCCCCAGTGAACAGCCCGGGCAGGGCCGACGGCAGCTCGACGTGGCGGAAGATCGACAACCGGCTGGCGTCGAAGGTGCGCATCAGCTTGATCAGCTCAGGCTCGACCGCCGCCAGTCCGGCGAGCGTCGTGACCACGATCGAGAAGAACGAGACGAGCGCAATCACGACCAACTTGGGCAGGATTCCGAAGCCGAGCCAGAGGACGAGCAGCGGCGCGATCATCGGGATCGGGATCGTCTGTGAGGCGATGAGCAGCGGATAGACCGCCGGGCGGAGCGTTCGGCCCGAGAGGTGCAGCGCGATCGCGCAGAGGAAGGCGACCGCGGCGGCGACGGCGATTCCCAGCAGCACCTCCTCGGCGGTGACGAGGAAGTTAGACCAGAGCAGCGACCGGTCCGTGTAGAGCGCGGAGGCGACCTGGTGTGGCGGCGGCAGGATCAGCGGGTCGGCCCCCCCGAGGTCGACGTAGAGCTCCCAGATGCCGAACAGGATCACCAGCACGAGCGCCGCTCGCCAGCCGCGGTGGACTTGCGTCACCGCTCGACTCCGAGAGCTCGGAAGGCCTGTTCGCGGAGCTCGACGACGGCCAGGTCGGTGGCGTGGCGCGGCCGCGGCAGCCTCACCTCGAGCTCGGCCACGCTGCGGCCTGGTCGCGGTGACATGACGACGACCCGGTCGGCGAGCACGACCGCCTCCTCGACGTCGTGCGTGACGAGCACAACCGTCCGCGGCTCGCTGGCCAGCACGTGGGCGAGCCAGCCCTGCATCTCATGGCGCGTGATCGCGTCGAGGGAGGCGAACGGCTCGTCGAGGGCCAGCACCGGCTTACCGGCGAGCAGCGTGCGCAGGAACGAGACGCGCTGGCGCATCCCGCCCGAGAGCTCGGCGGGTCGCGCGCGTTCGAATCCCCCGAGCCCGAAGCGCTCGAGCCACGGGGCGGCCTGCCGGCGCGCCTCGTCACGACTGACGCCGCGCGCGCGGAGGGCCAGCGACGCGTTGTCGAGCGCGCTCGCCCAGGGCAGGAGCAGGTCACGCTGAGGCATCAGCGCCGCCCCCGGAGCGGAGATCGTCCCCGCCTCGGGCGGCTGGAGTCCGCAGATCAGCTCGAGCAGCGTGGTTTTGCCGCAGCCGCTCGGGCCGACAACCGCGACCACCTCCCGGGGCGCGGCCCTAAGCGTCATCCCATCGAGCGCCTGCACGACGCCGCGCCGCGTCCGGAAGGACCGCGCGACACCCTCGACGGCCACGCCGCCCGGGCTCTGAACGTCGCGAGGCTCCTTCTCGGGAGCCTCGATCAAGTGACTTGTCGCTCCCTCCGCGGGCATTACCCCACAGGTTCGAAGGGTCAGCGCCGGGGCGTTACGGCCCGTCCTTGCGAGCCGTCAGCTGGGCGCTATCTCAGCCGGCCTTCCCGCCAGCACCCCTGGTTTTCAGTGGCTGACTGATCGTAGCGCGGAGGGTGCGTGGGCGCGGAAGACGTCGCCCTTTCAGATAGCGTCGCGTCTCGTATGGGCCAGCCGGCGTTCGTGTTCCCGGGTCAGGGCTCGCAGCGCCCCGGCATGGGCGCCGAGCTGCGGGACGAGCGCCCGGCGCTCTTCGAGCGCTACTTCGGGCTGGCTGAGGAGGCGGCGGGGCTGCCGATCTCGAGGCTGGCGCTCGAGGGTCCGGAGGACGAGCTGACCGCGACCGCGGTGGCCCAGCCGGCGCTGTTTGCCCTGTCGCTGGCGCTGGCCGAGGTGGCGGCCGAGGTCGGCCTGGCGGCCGCGTTCGTCGCCGGCCACAGCCTGGGTGAGTACACCGCGGCCGTCTACGCCGGTGCCCTGTCGGTGGAGGACGGGATGGCGCTCGTGGCGCGACGCGGGCGCCTGATGGCGGACGTCCAGGCGAGCTCGCCGGGGACGATGGCGGCGATCATGGGGCTCGATCTGGAGGTCGTCGAGCAGCTGTTGGCCGAGGCCGGTGAGGTCGAGGTGGCCAACCTCAACGGGCCTCTGCAGATCGTCGTCTCGGGCGAGGTCGGGGCGGTCGACCGGGTGGTCGAGCTGGCTAACGAGGCGGGCGCGCGGCAGGCGCGCCGACTGCCCGTCGGCGCCGCCTTCCACAGCCGGATGATGGAGCCCGTGCAGCGCGAGCTCGCGCTGGCGATGGACGCGCTTCAGTGGCGCGACCCGCGCGTCCCGCTGGTCAGCAACGCCAGCGGCGAGGTGGTGAAGACGGCGGCGGAGGTCCGCCGGGCGCTGGTCGACCAGATCGCCAGCGCCGTGCAGTGGGTGCGGTGCGTGAAGACCTTGTCAGCGAACGGTGTCAGCACGTTTCTGGAGCTCGGGCCGGGCCGCGTCCTCAGCGGACTCACCCGGCGGATCGACCGTTCGGTCGAAACGGTGAGCGCCGACTCAGAGGCGAAGTTGAAAGAGGTGAGGCTAACGCTGGCGTGATGCGTGGCGCGTCGATTCGTGGCATGGGTGATTTCTTTGGCATAGACAAAGAAATCACCCACAACTCTGATGGCGAGCGGCCCCCTCACCGCTCCCGCGACAGCACCTTGACGAAGTCCTCCAGCTGATCGGTGCGCCAGCACTCGAAGGCCACGCAGTGCTTCTCGTAGGCGGCGATCACCGAGTCGCCGTAGTTCCAGTAGAGCCGCGGCTCGGGGTTGAGCCAGAAGGTCCGTCCGGCTCGGCCCGTGATCGCGGCGAAGACCTCGTCACGCGGGGGGCGGCCGTTGGTCCGAGCGTCGCCGAGCACGATGACCGTGGCGCGGGGATGAAGCTCGTCCTCGATCAGGGTCAGAAACTCCTCCCACACGCGTCCATAGTCGGTGTAGCCCGAGATGTCGGCCACGCCGGCATCACGGGAGATCGCCTCGCTGGCGGCGCGGAAGTCACGCTCGCGCTCGAACACCTCGGTCACCTCGGAGATCCGCTCGATGAATACGAAGGAGCGGAGCTTTCGGAACGCGTCGTGGAGCGCGTGCAGGACGCTCAGGAAGAACGTGGAGGCGCTGGTCACGCTGGTCGAGACATCGCAGAGGACGAAGATCTCCGGTCGCCGCGGTCGCTGGGCGCGGTATTTCAAGGTGATCGGGACCCCGCCGGTCTCGAGCGAGGCCCGCATCGTACGGCGAACGTCAACGTGGGCGTGGCGCCTGCGCCCGCGCGCCTCATGGCCCTCTGTGGCGAGCCGGCGCTTGAGCTGGGCGACGACGCGATGCACGGCGGCCAGGTCCTGAATCGGCCCGCTCGGCAGCGCCCGGTCGAGGTCGCCCAGCGGACGCTTGGGCGGCAGGCTCGCGGTGCGCTCGATCATCGCCCGCTCGAGCTCACGTCGCAGGTGCTGCTCGAAGCGGCGGAGCTGCTCACGCGGGGTTCCGTGCCGGCGGGGGTCATCCTCGGGGAACTCGGGCTGGGGCTCGGCCCGGAGGCCCAGGGCGCGTCGGATGCGCTGAACGTCGACCCCGAGGACGCCTGACCCCTGGCCCTGGCCGAAGGCGGCGATAGCGAGCCGCGCGAGGTCACGCATCGCGGCCTCGGATCCGTCCGCCAGCGCGGCGGCGATCTGGGCGCGCAGGGTGTCGATGTTGATCTCGCCGGCGGAGTCGCTGCCCGATACGTCCTCGGTGATCTGCCGCCGCGCCGCCTCGGCCTCGGTGGCGCGAAAGAAGAAGCGCTCGAAGACGAGCTCGAACACGCGACGGTCCTCAGGGGACTTGGCCAGGGTCGCCGCGAGCGCCTCCTTGAAATCCCGTTGATCAGGCCAGCTGATGTGGTCGAGCACCTCGACCGCGTCGAGGATCTCCGAGGTCCCGACGGCCAGGCCCTCCTGGCGGAGCTCCTCGGCGAAGCTGAGCAGCTGGCCGGCGAAGCCGCTAGGCGGCATTGGCCGCCGGATCAAGCATCACCCCGACCCGAGCCGCGACCGTATCCAGGTCGGTGCGGTGCTTGAGGATCACGCTCATCGTCTGATTGAACGTGGCCTTGTCGATGTCGCTGGCGCCGAGCAGGACCAGTGTTCGCGCCCAATCGATTGACTCCGCGATGCTCGGCGGCTTCTTCAGGTCGAGCTCACGCACGCGATGGATGACCTCGACGAGCTTGCGCGCCACGCGGTCGTCGAGCTCAGGCGAGTGCAGGCGGACGATCTCGAGCTCGTGCTCGAGGCCGGGGTAATCGAGCCACAGATAGAGGCAGCGGCGCTTGAGGGCTTCCGTCAGCTCACGCGTGTTGTTGGAGGTGAGCAGGACGACAGGTTGCGTGCGCGCCTCGATCCGCCCCAGCTCCGGGATCGAGATCTGAAAGTCCGAGAGCAGCTCGAGCAGCATGGCCTCGAACTCCTGATCGGTCTTGTCGATCTCGTCGACCAGCAGGACGACGGGCTCCGGGGATGCGATGGCCGTCATCAGCGGCCGCGCGAGCAGGAACTCCTCGCCGAAGATGTCATCCTGGACCTCGGACCACCCCGAGGTCTCAGACTCGGTCTGGATGCGCAGCAGCTGCTTGCGGTAGTTCCACTCATAGAGCGCCTTGGCCTCGTCCAGGCCCTCGTAGCACTGAAGGCGCACGAGCGAGCGCCCGAGCAGCCGGGCCAGGGCCTTGGCAAGCTCGGTCTTGCCCACCCCGGCCGGGCCCTCGACCAGAACCGGCTTACCCAGCTTCGTGGCCAGAAAGGAGACGAGCGCCGTGGACTCGCCCGGGAGGTAGCCGACCTGCTTGAGACCGGACGCGAGGTCCTCGACCGACGCGGGCTGGACAATGGCCATGGTTCGTCAAATATAGGGTTCAGCTGTGGTCGTCCTGGTACCAGCGGCGCTGCCCACCAGCCCGGGTCCCTACGCCCTGGTCATGGCGGTGGGCTTTCTGATCGGGGTCGCCGGCCACATCAGCCGCTCGCGCACGTTGATCATGGCCGGCATCCTGATCGTCGGCGCGATCAGTGTGATCTTCGCGTTTGGGGTGGGGAAGCTCGCCTAATCGATCGGGATGTCCCGCACCTCGTCGGCCGAGGGGGGCGGGCGCTCGAGTCGTTCGAGGTAGACATCGATCAGCGCCCGGAGCGCCAACAGAAGCTCACGCAGGGCGGCCAGAAGTCGCTTGAGGACCTCGGGGGGAACCGCGCCGCGGAGGGCCTGAAGGCCCGCCAGCAGCGCTTCGAGCTCACCTGGCCGCCGGGCGCTCGGGTCATCGTCGCCGACGGTCTGCCAGCCGGCCGCGGGCGGGCGTTCCCGAGCTGCCGCCCGCGCCGCCTCGGCGATCAGCCGCTCGGCGGCGTCCGAGGCTTGGGCCAGCCGATCCTCGAGTCGACGCAGCGCCTCCGGTGCCTCATCGTTCATGGGCGCCGCCCGGCGGCGCGCTGGCCGTTGAAGCGCACCTCGAGCGCGCCGTCCTCGAACTTTGCGCCCATGGGCTCGAAGCCGGCGAGCGCGGGAGGGAGCGAGATCGTCCGCTTTTGGCCCCCGGCTCCGACGATCAGCTCGAGCCCCGCCTTCTTGAGGGTGATTTCACCCTTCTGCGCCAGGGGCAGCGGTAGCCGAAGACGGGCATCGGAAGCGGAGACCTCGAGCTCCTGGGTGACGCCCTCGTGGAGCACCGCAGCGGGGTCGAGCCCCGCCTCGGCGAACAGCGCAATCGCCAGTCGGTCGAGCATCTCGCCGCCGACGACCTCCTGGTCGAAGAACGGCGCGCGCAACACCGGGACAGGCGCGAAGGCCGAGCTCACGAGCTCCAGGTGCTGTTGCTGGAGCAGGCGCCAGGTCTCGAAATAGGCTCCGACCTCCGAGGGAAAGACGCGGTTGACGATCACTGCGTCGGTCAGGTAGCCGTAGAGATTCAAGTAGGTGAAGGTCCGCATCGCCTCACCGATGACCATCTTCTCCGGGTTCATGACCAGGCGAACGCTGGCGTGCTCACGGTCCCGGAGGATCTCGTTCATCGCGATGAGGTTCTCCGAAAGCCGCTTGATGTCCGCGAACACCGCGTGGGTGGGGATCGGGATGTCGAGCAGGGAGCGGGCAATCGGCCCGGCGGCGGCGAGGATCTGACCCTCGAAGGGAAAGACCTTCTCGATCCACCAGCGCGCGACGTCGGGAAACGAGAGCAGACGCAGGGTCTCACCGGTCGGCGCGCAGTCGACCACGATGACCTGCCACTCGCCCGACTCATGAGCGCCCTTCAGGCGCAGCAGTGAGAAGAGCTCGTCCGTGCCCGGCGGAACCGTCAGCTCGTGCGCGGAAATGTGGTCGAGGCCGCGGGCGAGGAAGAGATCTCCGAGCCACGCCTGCACGCCCGACCAATGGCGTTCGATCTCCTCCTGCGCGCTCACCTGCTGTCCCCAGAGCTGCGGCCCGGCCGGTCGCGGGTCAGGGCCGAGCTCCACCTCGAGTGACTCCGAGAGGCTGTGGGCGGGATCGGTGGATATGGCGAGCGTTCGGAGCCCGGCCGCGGCACAGGCGCGGGCGGTGGCCGCGGCAACCGACGTCTTGCCCACGCCTCCCTTGCCGGTGTAGAGGATCGTGCGCGGCGTCATGAACCCGCGAGTCTATGTCGCTCGCCGAGGCCGGGAAACCTGGAACGACCCGGCGATCCGGGTGAAGTTGCCGGCCAGGTCGGTGGCGCTGAGCGCCACCTGGTAGGTCCCCGCCTTGAGCGGGGAGACCGCGAAAGAATCGGATCCGTAGGGGAAGTTGGCGCTCGTGTAGAGGAACGTCTTCTGCCCGCGGGTGATCACGACCCCGACATGGGAGTACTTGGAGAGCGAGAAGCGGAGCTTGAACTTGCGCTTTCCCGGCGCCTGCGTGGTCGCCAGGCTGAGGACGGGTGGCGTCTTCAGATAGGCGTGGAAGTGCTGCGCGGTGGTGCAGTAGCTGGGAGCGGCGGTGCGCGCACAGAGCTGGTCGAGAAAGCCCGTGACCAGGTTGTGGTAGCTCAGATCGTCCTCGACCCCGGGCTGGTAGAGCGACCAGGCTCCGGTGTCGAAGCTGGGCAGCTCAGCCTGGGCCTGTGCATTACCGGCCGCGAACAGCTGCGAGGCCAGCTGGTCGCCGCTGAACGTGGCGTAGTCGTAGAGCCCGATCAGCGACTGCAGGAAGGCGTTGATGATGTCGGTGCCAGGCGTGAACGAGTACTGCACGTAGCGGGTCCCCGCGGAGGAGGGCGCGGCGACTCCGGTGGGCGGCGCGACGGTGAACAGCGACAGCGCCTGGTGGGCGATCTGGAGATAGCTCGATGAGCTCCCGGCGGGCGCCGCGGCCGCTCCGAAGGCTTTGGCGGCTCGGGTCAGTGCCTCGATCGCGGTGCCCTGCGACATGGCGCTCGTCCACGGTGGGGCGCCGCCCTCGAACTTGAAGTAGTACTCCCAGACGAGCCCTCCGGCCCGCTGCGCCGCCAGCGGAATCATCTCGGCGAGCAGCGCCTGCAGCTGCGGGTGCTGCGAGCGCCCAGCCGTGTACAGGCCGTCGGCCTTGCCGAAGGTCGCGAGCACCTGGAGCTCGAGGCCCTGACCCGGGTAGTACTCCCAGACCAGGTTCGAGCCGCTGAACTCAATCTCCTGGCGCGGAGCCGGGATGGGGCCGCTCGGCCACCACTGACGGTTGCGGTCGAGGGTCAGAAACAGTGCCGGCAGCCGGGACGGGATGAAGGCGTGAGCAGCCGCCATGGCCTGGAGATTGGCCATCACCGCGTTCAGCTCGGTCGCGCGGATCCCGTGCAGGTGCTTGGCCGCCGCCTGAGCCGATGACCAGCTGGTCGTGTACTGGTCGTAGACGGTGGAGTCGATCTGCCCGGTCCGGTAGAGCCGGCTGAGTTCGCTCGTCACCGACGGCGGCTTGGGTTTCTTTTTCTTCTTTCTCTTGCCGGGAGCGCGTGCCGCCACCGCATGGCGGCTCGGCGAGGGCGAGAGGACGTGGTGCGCGGGCGCCGGCACGGCGCTGATCGCGGGCGCCGGGGTCAGGTTCGGCGCGAGGAACGGATCCTCGGCCCCTCGGACGTGCCCGTTCGGTCCCATCACGAGCACCGGCTGGGCCAGCGCCGCGGTAGGGAACGAGACAACCGCGGCCAGCACCAGGCCGAATAGGCGCCCTCGCATCGGGCTGATGCTACATTCGCGCTCGCTTTCCGGACCGTCCGTGAATCAGTTCATGCACGATCGCACCCGCACCAGAAAGCTCCGCGTCGGCCCCGGACTGCTCGTCGCCGTCGGGGTCTCGCTCCTCCTGGCGGCCTGCGGCAGCGGAGACAACCGGGCGACGAATCTGCTCCGGCAGACGTTCACCGGCGCGCACAAGGTCAACAGCGGCAAACTCGGCTTCAGCCTGACGATCACTCCGTCGGGGACAAGTGCCCTCAAGGGCCCGCTGGCGATCAGCCTCAGCGGGCCGTTTCAGAGCCTGGGCAGCGGGCGGCTCCCGAAATCGGATTTCACCCTCGGGCTGAGCACCTCGGGTGGGAACGTGTCGATCGCGCTTCTGTCCACGGGCACCAAGGGCTATGTCAGCTTCCAGGGTCAGAGCTACCAAATGCCGCAGGCGACGTTTCAGCAGCTCGAATCGAGCTTCGCCCAGCTCGGGTCCTCGTCGGCGTCAGGCGGCGGCACCGGAGTGTTGGGGAAGCTGGGCATCCAGCCCGAGCGCTGGCTGGTCAACCCGCAGGTCGTCGGCAACGAGTTCTTCGGCGGCGCCAGCACGACTCATATCCACGCGGGGATCAATGTCGTGGCTCTGCTCGGAGATCTGAACACGTTCCTCAAACGCGCCTCCTCGGTTGGCGCCAGCACCAGCGGGAACCTGCCGGGCGGCATTCCGCGCGCGGAGCGCAACCAGATCGCGAGCGAGATCCACGACCCGAGCCTCGACGTCTGGACCGGGGCCTCCGACAAGACGCTCCGCCGCCTCGATCTGAAGCTCAGGCTCGACACCAGCGGCCAGGGGGCGGCCCTGCTCGGTCCCACGGCCTCGCTTCTCCTATCGATTCAGTACAGCCAGCTGAACCAGCCGCAGAGGATCAGCCCGCCGGCGACCGTAGCTCCGTTCAGCGAGTTCCAGGCCAAGCTGAAAGTGCTGGTGGCCGATCTTCAATCCGGGTTGACGGGTGGGCTCGGGAGCTCCACCGGGTCGACTGGCTCCGGAGGGGCGACGGGCTCGAGCCCCAACTACCAGAAGTACAGCCAGTGCATCCAGAAGGCCGCCGGCGACGTCGGCAAGATGCAGAAGTGCGCCTCGCTGCTCGGTGCGGGGTAGCCGCGCGGGGCCTTACTCCGGCTCTACGTCGATGTCCTCGTCCTCGTACTCCTCTTCGAGGACGTCGAGATCGTCCTCGCCCAATGTCCCGGGCGCGTGGCGAGCCTGGAAGCTCTCCAGGAGCTCGTCGCGGCGGTTTTCATCCACCGCGACCTCATCGGAGATCAGCACCCAGTCGGCTCCTTCGTACTCCTCCATGTTGAAGATCTCGGCGTCCATCTCGGGCGAGTCGTCGATGACGACGAGAACCTCGGTCTGGGGATTGAAGTAGGTGCCCGGACGGTTGATGAGCTCGTCCAGTTCGAAGCGTCGTGGATCGACCATGGTTGGCCTCAGGCTACCTGAAGCGGGCGGCGGGGAAGTTCGGGTTCTGAGCTAGAGATCGCGCAGCCGGGAAATCTCGCGCTCGACCTCGGCCTCGACGTCGAGGGCGGGCTTGCCGGCACGCACGCGTCGGAAGTTCCGCGCCTTGACCAGGTCTCGGATCTCGTCGCGGAGCTCGGGATCGACCTGGGGTGCGGTCAGGTGCGTGAGCTCGAGCTCGACGTCAACCGGCTCCTCGCCGCGGCGGAGGCGGCGGGCGTTCCGGGCCTCGAGCATCTGCCGGATCTCCTCATCACGCTCCTGGGCGGGGGCGCTCGCGTGGCCACGCGGGGCCTCGCTGTCCATCAACAGGTGGTCCTTGCCGAAGTCATCCCAGGTCCTGCGGGTGGAGAGCAGGGCGATCACGGCGATCACCGCGGCGGCGATGCAGATGATCCAGATCACGGTGCCGAAGGCGCCGTGGGCAGCGTCAACCAGAAGAGGCTGGATTACTGCTTTTAGCGCGCCTGCCACGGGAAGAATTGTCCCGCGGATCGGCTACCCTTCAAACCCTCAAGACGTTTGACTGACTGGTCAATCAAGGAGAACCGGAGTGGTTGATTTCACGCTCACCGACGAGCAGAAGAGTCTGCGCGAGATGGCCCACGACTTCGCGGAGAAGGAGATCCGCCCCGTGGCCTGGGAATACGACCGGGACAGCACCTGGCCGCAGGACATCATCGAGAAGGCCTGGGAGCTGGGGCTCCTCAACACCCACCTTCCATCCGAGTACGGGGGTCCCGGATTGGGCGCCCTCGATGGCGCCCTGATCGAGGAGGAGATCTCCTGGGGCTGCTCGGGGATCGGAACCTCGATCTCGGCCAACGGGCTCGCGTGCGCCCCGATCATCCTGGCGGCGTCGGAGGAACTGAAGAAGGACTACCTGGGGCGACTCGCCGAGGCGCCGCTGCTGGCCTCCTTCTGCCTGACCGAGCCCGACGCCGGCTCCGACGTCAGCGGGATGAAGACGACCGCGACCCGCAAGGGCGACAAGTGGGTGATCAACGGCTCCAAGTGCTTCATCACCAACGGCGAGTACGCCAACTGGTACACGGTCTACGCCAAGACCGACAAGGAGGCTGGCCACCGCGGCATCTCCTGCTTCATCGTCCCTCGCGACGCCGGCGTTGTCGTGGACAAGCACGAGGACAAGATGGGCCAGCGCGCGTCAAACACAGCCACGATCACCTTCCCCGAGGTCGAGGTCCCGCTTGACCACCTCGTGGGCGAGGAGAACAAAGGCTTCAAGATCGCGATGATGACGCTCGACCGCACGCGGCCCGGGGTGGCCGCGATGGCCGTCGGAGTGGCGCGCGCGGCGATGGAGTTTGCGATCGACTACTCCAAGGAGCGGGTCCAGTTCGGCGTGCCGATCGCGATGCACCAGGCGATTCAGTTCATGATCGCGGACATGGCGACCAAGGTGCACCTGGCCCGGCTCGCGACCTGGAACTCGGCCGTGCTGCTCGACCAGGGCCGGCGCAACACGCTTGAGTCCTCGCACGCCAAGCGCTTTGCCGCCGATACCGCGATGGAGGTCACGACCGACGCCGTGCAGGTGTACGGCGGCTACGGCTTCATCAAGGAGTACCCCGTCGAGAAGCTGATGCGGGACGCCAAGATCCTCCAGCTCTACGAGGGCACGGCTCAGATCCAGCGGCTGGTGATCGCCCGCGAGACGCTCCTTCCGCGGCGCGTCGAAGAGCCCGCCGCGGCCGCGGCCTAGCCGCGTGTCGGCGATCGAGGTTCCGGTCTCCGGCGGCCCCGCGATGGGCGGCCACCTGACGCTGCCCGAATCCGGCGAGGGGCCGGGGGTGCTCGTCCTGATGGAGATCTTCGGCGTGGGGTCCTACATCCGTCGTGCCACCGAGCGGCTGGCTGAGCTCGGGTATGTGGCGCTCGCGCCCGACCTGTACCGGCGGATCGCGCCCGGGCTGGAGCTCGGGCACGACCAGGACGGGCTCACGCGCGCGCTCGAGACGGTCTCGCGTCTCGACCAGCAGGGCGCGGTCGAGGATTCGCTGGCCGCGCTGGCCGCGCTGCGTGAGCGGCCGGAGGTGGGGGGAAGGCCGGTGGGCGTACTCGGGTTCTGCCTCGGTGGGAGCCTCGCGTACTTCACCGCGGCGAACGCGGACCCGGCTGCCGCCGTCTGTTACTACGGATCGGCGATCCCCGATGCGCTCGATCAGGCGGACCGGATCGAGTGTCCCGTCCTCTTCCACTTCGGGGCGCAGGACGAGTACATCCCGCTCGAGGCGGCCGAGCGCGTCTGCGCGGTGGCCTCCGGGCGGGAGGGCTGGGAGTGCCACGTCCAACCGGACGGTGGCCACGCGTTCGACAACCACGACTCGCCGATCTTCTCGCGGCCCGCACCGGCGGCGCGGGCGTGGGAGATAACGAAGGAGTTTCTGGCCCGGAATCTGGGCTGAGCTGGACCTATCCTCGTCCGGCGATGGCGGCGAGGAGCCTCAGCCGGAACCGTGAGTTCATGCTCCTGTGGAGCGGGCAGGTCCTGTCCTCGCTCGGCTCGCAGATCTCGCTCGTCGCCTATCCGCTGCTCGTGCTGGCGCTCACCGGGTCTCCGGCCAAGGCGGGGTTCGTCGGGTTCGCTCACGAGCTGCCGGTCGCGCTGTTGGCCATCCCGGCCGGCGTGATTGCCGATCGCGTGGATCGCAAGCGACTGCTCGTGGCCGTCGACGCCGTCACGGCGATGGCGCTTCTGGCCATCCCGGTGGGGTTGCTGGCGGGCCATCTGCCGTTTGGCGTAGTCGTGCTCGTGGCCGCCATCGACGGAGCGGGATTCGTTGTCACCTACGTCGGCGAGCAGGGCGTCGTGCCCCAGCTCGTGGCGCCCGAGCAGCTGGGCGAGGCCGTGGCTCGCAACGAGTCACGCATCTTCGCCGGGATGTTGGCCGGGCCGCTGTTCGGCGGCGCGCTGTTCGCGCTCGCGCGCGCCATCCCCTTCCTGACCGATGCCGGGTCCTACGTCATCGGAGCGGTTACCAAGCTGCTCATCCGGACCTCCTTCCAGGAGGAGCGGAGCGACGCGAAGTCCTGGGATCCACGCCCCGGAATGCGCTGGCTGTGGGAGCGGCCATTCTTCCGGATGGTCTCGCTGCTCTTCGCACTCGGCAACCCGATGCTGCGCGGGCTGCTCCTGCTCGTCGTGCTGCTGGCCAAGCGCCACGGTGCCAGCTCGTCGCTGGTCGGGGTCATGCTGGGGATCGGGGCGGCCGGCGGTCTTCTCGGGGCGCTCGTCGCTGCGCGAGCCCAGCGACACATATCGGCCCGGTTCTCGATCATTGCCGAGAACCTGATGCTCGTCCTCGCGGTCCCGTTTCTCCTCCTCGCCCACAACGCGTTGGTGATCGGCGTCATCCTCGCGGCGTCGATCCTGGTCACGCCGGTGACCAACTCGATTGTGCTTGGCCACCGGGTTGCGCTCGTCCCCGACGAGCTGCGCGGCCGCGTCCAGGCCGCGTCGATCCTGATCACGTTCTCCGCCGGCTGGCTGGGGCCGCTGCTCGTGGGGCTCCTGTTCGAGCACGCAGGCTCGGCGGCGACGATCCTCGTGCTCACCGGCTGGGCGCTCGCGATGCTGAGCGTGGCCGTGGGGTCTCAAGCGTTCCGTGAGGCGCCGGAGCTGGTCACGATTGCTCGCCGGGGTTGATGTCCCCGGACTTCATTGCCGCCCGCAGCTCGTGGCGGCTGTGGATTCCGAGCTTCTCGTAGGCGCTCGAGAGCTGCGTCTCGACGGTCTTGGGCGAGACGAACAGGGCCTGGGCGATCTCCCGGTTGCTCATGCCCTCAGCAGCCATTTGCGCGGCACGCCGCTCCGCCGCGGTGAGGGCGTCAGGGCCGCTAAGCGCCTCACGCCGCGGGCGGGCGCCGCTGGCCAGCAGGGAGATCCGGGCTCGCTCCCCGAGCGCGACGCCGCCGCACCGATGGGCCAGGTCACGACCGGCGCTGAGCGGTTCACGCGCCGTGACGCGCTGGCCGCGGATAAGGAGGCCGTCTCCGAGGTTGACCAGTGCCCGTGCGTACTCGAGTCGTGCCTCGGTCGACTGGAGCAAGCTCACCGCGTCGTTCAGCCATGCGAGTCCGCGGGGGCCCGGCTCGAGTCCGCCGAGGACCGACAAGGCGATCCCTTGGCGGCTCGACGAGCCGGCCGCGATCGCGCTGTCGAGCTCACGCTGGGCGAGCTCGACAGCTTCGTCGCGTCTACCGCGGGCCTGGAGCGCGGATGCGGTGCTGGGGAGCCAAGTGGTGTAGACGCTCAGGACAAGACCGGCCGCCTGCGTCACGCGGTCGGCGGTGAGAACGTCGGCCAGGCCATTCTCCACCTCGCCGGCCGCGATCCTGACGATGCCGCGGTTGGCCAGGAGTTGCGCGTCAAAGTCGTTAACGAGGCTCGACAGGTCCAGCGGCTCCACGAGCTCCACAGCGGCCTGAACCTGTCCGCGCTCGAGGAGCACGACCGGTAGGAACAGAGCGCCGATTCGGTCGGCCCCCAGCTCCCGGGCCAGCTCGAAGACGGTTCGCGAATGAACCTCGGCCACTGCCAGCTCTCCGGCGCGGAGCGCTGAGTCCGCGCCCACGACAGAGAGCTGGAGGACCATCGGCGTGGAGCCCCGGCGCCGCGCTTCTTGAAACCCTGCCTCCACGGCCTGCAGGGCCTCAGTGAGGTGATCGGTGGTGCACAGGGCCAAGACGGCGCCGACGTACCCCTCATCGAGCCAGTCGAGGAGCAGGCGCTCATCCTGCAGGCAGGCACGGGCAAGCCTCGCTGTGCGCTCAATCTCCATCCCGGTCAGCGCCGCCGTCTGGGCGAGGGTCGAGAGCATGCGCGAGTCACGGAGCTCGCCGCACTCTGCAGCCTGGAAATAAGGCTGGGCGCGCGCGACCAAGTCGGGCGTAGCTGCCAGATCGCCGATCCCGCCGCCGACCAAGACTTCGGTCAACCTCATGACGGTCCCCGGCTCGAGCTCGTCGGCCTCCTCGAGCGCGTCCTCGATCACGGCGATCGCCTCGCTGTTGCGGAGCACTGCGAACAGCGCCAGCGCGAGCTGCTGCGCGGCGAGGGCGCGCTCCCGAGGAGTGCCTGCGAACGTCAGCGCCTCACGCAGGCTGCCGAAGTCCTGACGCTCGGAAAGGAGCGCCTCCGCCCGGCCCAACTCGAGGAGCAGCTCGAACCGATGCTCAGGCGAGGGCGGCTCGGCCACGGCACGGCGGAGGTAGGCCACCGCGGCTTCCGGTGCACCGCGCACAAGCGCCTCCTGCGCCGCCCGGCGCAATGCGCTCACGACCCACGCCTCGCCATACGCGTCCGCGGACAGCAGATGGGCGGCAATGCGATCAGCCGGCGCGCCTTCGTCGGCGAGCAGGCGCGCGGCCCGGGCGTGCATGGCCGCCCGGCGACCAGGCGGCAGCTGCGAAGCGATCGTCTGGTTGACGATGGGGTGCTCGAATTCGAGCTCCGGCGCGGCGCTCATCATCCCCGCGGCGCGCAGCCGGTCGCCGGCCGCGGTCGTTCGCTCGCGGTCCAGGTCGGCCAGCGCCGCCACGTGACGCGGCGCAGATCTCGGCCCCAGTATCGACAGGGCCTCAGCAAAGCGCTCACAATCGCTCCCCAGCCGGGACAGGCGAAGCAGCACGCTGCCGCTCACCACCCCGGTCCCGAGCGTCTCCAGACGTCGCGCCAACTCGACGGTTGGCCGACCCTCGCCCTTCAGCGCGCCGGCCAGTTCACGCAGGTAGAACGGATTGCCGCGGGTCGCTTCATAACACAAGCCGCACAGCTCCTCGTCGGCTCGCGGTCCGAGCACGTCCCGCACGAGCTCCTGGCTGGCCTCCCGGCTCAGCGGTCGGAGGGGCAATACCACCGTGGCCAGGCCCGAGAGCTCCGCGCCGAGGCGAATTTCACCCGGACCCTCGTCGGCGCGAAGCGCGACCGCGAGCACCAACGGCAGTGCCTCAATTCGGCGCGCCAGGTAGAGGAGGAAGCGGGCCGAGGCGACGTCGAGCCAGTGTGCGTCGTCGACCAGCAGGGCCAGGGGCGCATCGGCGGCAAGGTCGGCGACCAGCCAGTACAGCCCGTGGAGCACCGCTGAGGCGCGGTCGCGGTCGCCGGGGACGCTCACGTCGGCCGCGAAGACCGGCGCGGCGAGTGCTGCTGCCCCGTGAAGGCGGTCCACGGTGGGCGCAGGCAGCGCCGGCCAGAGCAGCTCCCGGGTGGCCGCGAATGACGACTCCATCACCACCTCGTCTCCGGCAACGGTGAGAACCCGGACGTTCTGAGACCGGGCGGCGACCGCACAGCCGCGCAGCAGGGCCGACTTTCCGATCCCGGGCGGTCCCTCGATCAGGGCAACCGAACCGCTACCCCGGCGCGTCGCCGCAACAAGATCGGTGAGCGCGGAAAGTTGCTCACCGCGCTCGAGCAGCTTCGAACGGCCGGGCTCCTCCTCCCGCTCCACCGACGCAGGATCATACGCCGGTAGGTACGCGCCCTACAAGACTGGAAATCAGCGGTAGATCCCGGGCGTCACCACCCGGGCGTAGTAAAGGAAGTGCGCGCGGGTATAGGTGCGGTTGCCCGTGATGTTCGGGTTCGGGTTTGGGCCGAGCGAGAGATCGGTGCCGAGGAAGGGTGTGAACTGCGGATACGCGCTGAGGTAACTCGAAGGGTCGCCGCGCAACAACCCGATCAGGGTTTCGGCGACGATGCGCCCACCCACAGGCCCCAGGTTGAGACCGTTGTTGACCGCCTTGGCCTCGGCGAGGACGTAGTACCAGAGCGGGGTGCTGCTCCCGAAGGGGGCGTAGATACTGGTGATATCCGGGAGGTCCGACGGTCCGAGCGCAGAGACGCCCATCGCTTGTGCGACGGCCTGCCCGGAGGGGAGGCCCCAGGTGAGCTGCCGCATCAGGTTGCGCTGCGGAAGGACGGTAGGCGACGTCTGGGTGTGGGGCGCGATGGCCGGGAGGGGGAGGGTGAACAAAACGCTCGAGATCGTCGTATCGATCTTCTTGTTGTTCTTGACCTGCCCGTCCCCGAAATCGAAGAAGGTTTGCCATCCCACGTACCGGTTGGGCGCCGGAAAGCCCCCGAGGAGGTCGTCGCGGTCGGTGGTGACAGGTCCGTCGAAGGGTGACTGGGTCGGGTCGAACACGAGGGCGAAGAATGGGTCAGCCGCAGGGTTGGTGCTATCACCGGTGCCATTGGTGAAGTTCGCCCGGTAGGACGGCCGCACCATGCTGTGACCGAACCGGTACGCCGCGGCCCCGAACTCGATCGGCATGAATGCATCCCCACGCGGCGGCTTGTAGAAGCGGTTTCCCTTCTTGAGCACGTCGTTGACCACTGCCTGCCCCGCGATCTGGGGCAGATGCTCGTTCACCAACAGCCACTGGTAATGCCACAGTGTCACCTGCCGAGCGTTCAGAAACTGGATGTACGAGTTGCTCATATCGGCGTTCTTGGCCGCCGGGAAGTGAGCGAGGTCAAAGCTCCCAAGCTCGTCCAGGACGCGGTTGTAGAACATGATGTGGGCGCAATGCAGCCCGGCGATGATCACGTGTTCGTCGTTGCGAGGGTCGCCGAGCAGCGTGTTGTAGGTCCCATCGCCGTTGGGCACACGCGGGACGTCCTCGTGGACTCCACCGCTGCCGATCTTCAGCTTCGGTCCGACGGTTCCGTCGGCGTTCTGTACGTACAGATCGGGCCTCAGCCCGGGTCCGCCGCCGAAGACGGAATCGAGGTCCAGAGCCGGGGTGCGCGTGTTGGGCGAGGTCAGCGGATCCTGCGAGACGCCCAGCTGCGATGTCTGATCAAAGGTGATGTCGTGGTCGATGAACTGCCCGACGAACGTCGAGCCGGCCGTCATCGTCGGGTTGTCTGGATTGGTTCCGTAGGGGTTGGTTGCCGTGGGATTGCCGTTCACGCCCGGCGTGAGGATCAGGTTCTTCGGACCCTGCGAGAGCTGATCGTTCGCGTCCAGAATCCCCCCCTGCTGACCCACCGCGAGGAGGGCCGAGCGAACGGTGTCGGTGGCGTCCGCGAAGGGCGGCAGCTGCGGGAACATGCGTCCAAAGTCCACGCTCGAGGCGGGCGCGCCGCTGCCGCTCTTGGCGTACCCGTGGGGCGAGATGGGGCCGGGCGCGGCATTCGCGCCGGCCGGCGGCGCGGCGACGCCGCCCGCCGCCACCAAGCCGGCGCCGGCGGCTCCCACTCCCTTCAGGAAATCGCGCCGCGAGGACCCTCTCTTGCGAGTGACGCTGCTCATGTTCCGACCCCCTTTGGGTGATCTGGGATGCCAGGCCCGGCAGTGGCATGAGTGCCCGCCGCGCGATCCAGCCGGTCGATCAGCTCGAGCCAGCCGAAGAATCCGGCCGGCGGCTCATTCGCAATCCAGATCCGGCCGCGGATCGTGCTGCCCGTGGGCTCCATCTCGAGCACCACTTCCACCGGTCCCTCCACGAGCGCAAGCCTGGCCCACTGCGCCGCGGTGTGCATCAGGTAGCACCCTGAAATTTCGGGGGCCGATACCCCGAGGCCCGGGAGCGCCCAGGGCGCCGGCTACTCCGTGGCGCTGAACTCCCAGATCGCCACGCCGAGCATGGCCAAGCCGAGCACGAGGACGACCGCGACCTCGAGCAGAGGCGGTACACGGTAGCCCCACCAGGTGACGCCGGCGTCGAGAACGTGGTGGGCCTGGGGTGAGATGTGCAGATAGCTGAAGACGAGCCGGCGCATCGGATCGACGGCGTAGGTCAGCGGGTCGATGCGGTTCAGCACCTCGAGCCAGCCCGGGAGCCCGCGAGTCGGGAAGAGGGCGCCCGAGATGAAGAAGAGCGGCATGACGATCATCTGCATCACGCCGAAGAACGACTGCATCTGCTTGATCCGGACCGCGATCATCACGCCGAAGGCGGTGATCGTGAAGGCGAGCAACAGCTGCAGGCCGAAGATGCCGAGGATCAGCACGGCGTTGTAGCTGACGCCGGCCAGCGGCGCGAGCAGGATGAGGATGACCCCCTGGAGGCAGGCCACCGTGGCGCCGCCGAGGCACTTTCCGATCACGATCGAGCTGCGGCTGACCGGCGCGACCATCATCTCGCGCAGAAAGCCGAACTCGCGGTCCCAGACGATCGACGCGGCGGCGAACATCGCGCTGAACATCACCGAGATGCAGAGCACCCCGGGGTAGATGAACGTCCGCAGGTTCACCCCGAAGGTGCCGGAGCGTGAGAGCGTGTTGAGTCCGGCGCCGAGCACAAACAGGAAGAGCAGCGGCTGCACGAGCTGCGAGGCGACGCGGATGCGGTCGTTGACGAAGCGGATCAGATCCCGTCGCCACATGATCCGCGCGGCTCGGAACTCCGAGCCCAGGCTGCGCGGGGGGACGTGAACGCGAACGACCTCCTGGCCGGGCTCACGCGCGATCTCGACCTGCTGGGAGGTCGTGCTCATCGCGGTGCCCTGCCCATCACCTGCATCATGATCCGGTTCCGGCTTCGTCCCGCGTCCTCCTCGGCGTCGCGAATGGTCGTGCCCGTGTAGGACATGAACACGTCGTCGAGCGTCGGGCGGGACACGCTCACCGAGCTGATCGGGACGTCGAGCTCAGAGAACAGCCGGGGGACGAACTCCTCGCCCCCGGGAACGCCGAACGTGACCGCGTTCTCGGCCACCAGCGCCTCGATCCCGAAGCGGCTCTTGAGCTCGGCGATCGCGGCATCGTTGTCGCTCGTGTGCAGCATGATGCGATCGGTGCCGACGGCCTCCTTGAGGGTTTCCGGGGTGTCGAGGGCGACGATCTCACCGTGGTCCATGATCGCGATCCGATCGCACCACTCGGCCTCGTCCATGTAGTGGGTGGTCATGAAGATCGTGATCTCCTCGGAGCGCTTGAGCTCGGCGATGTAGGTCCAGATCGACCGGCGGGTCTGGGGATCGAGCCCGATGGTGGGCTCGTCGAGAAACAGAACCCGAGGCGAGTGCATCAGCCCGCGGGCGATCTCAAGCCGCCGCCGCATCCCCCCGGAGAACGTCCCGACGGGGGTGTCCCGGCGCTCCCATAGGGCGACCATGCTCAGCACCTGACGCATTCGGGGCTCGACGAGGTTGCGCTGGATTCCGTAGAGCTCGGCGTGGAGCTTCAGGTTCTGAGCCGCGGTCAGGTAGCTGTCGAGCGTGGGATCCTGGAAGACGAGGCCGATGTGGCGCCGCACATCATCACGCTGAGACACGACGTCGAACCCGGCCACGGTGGCCGAGCCCGACGTCGGCTTGAGCAGCGTGCAGAGCATGTTGATCGTGGTGGTCTTGCCGGCCCCGTTGGGGCCGAGGAACCCGAACACCTCGCCCGTGGCGACCTCGAAGTCGACGCCCTTCACCGCCTCCACCTCGCCGAAGGTCTTGGCGAGGTGGCGGACGGCGATGGCAGGGCCGCCGTTGGCTTGAACCGCTGCGCTCACTCCACGTAGGTTAGGCGCCTACACACTCAGTCCTCTTCCTCCTCGGCGAGGATCAGGTAGAGCTTGCGCCGGGCCTCTGAGAGGACCTCAGCGGCTCTCTGCACCTGATCCTCGTTGCCGGCCCGGGCGACCTGAGCCATGGCGATCGCGACCTGCTTCATGTGCGTCCGCAGGTCGCCGATCGGCGCCGACTCGCCGCTCTGCTCCCAGGGCGGCGTGTCGTCGTGGCGCTCCTGCAGATGCTCTCGGCCTGCCTCGGTGATCTCGAACAGCTTGTTGCCGTCGCGGTCGATGGGCCGGATCAGTCCCTCGTCCTCGAGCTGGGCGAGGGAGGGGTAGACGGCGCCGGGACTCGGGCGCCAGAGACCGCCGCTGCGGTCTTCGATGGCCTGCATCAGCTGGTACCCGTTGCGTGGCTCCTCGGCCAGCAGCATCAGCAGCCCGGCGCGGACATCGCCGCGGCGCCGCCTGCGGCCGCGTCCACCGCCGCCGAAGCCGCGGCCGGGACCTCGGTTATGGCCTCGTGCGGTGGGGTCGGCGAAGGGGTGGCCGTAGGGGCCGAAGGCGTGACGTTCGAGGTGTCTTGTTCTGGGTTTCATGTTGGTGGTTCTTCCTCTTGTGGGTGTGTCTTCGAGTGGGTATATGTGTCTTCGAGTGGGTATATCTCGATAGGTAACGATATAACTTTGACTGTCGATTGTCAAGGGAGGGGTTTTTGGGGCTGGGGAGGGAGGTTGGGCTGGGGAGGGAGGTTGGGCTGGGAGTGGGGTTGAGCTGGGGAGGGAGGTTGGGCTGGGAGTGGGAGGTTGGGCTGGGAGTGGGGTTGAGCGGTGGGGTTAGCTGGGCCCGACCGATCTCAACTCGCCACGCAGCGTCGATCGGCCGGGGGCGTGGCGGGTGGAGATCGGAATTCGAGCCTGGGCCGCCACGCGCGCGCGTGGCGGGAGGAGAGTGGCGAGTTGAGATTGCTCGCGCGCCCGCGAGATCGCTCTCGCGAGCGCGCCGTCGCGGGCGCGCGGGGCTCTCGCGAGCGCGCCGTCGCGGGCGCGCGGGGCTGGGGCGCGCGGGGCTGTGGAGGGCTCTCGCGGGCGCGCGGGGCTGTGGAGGGCTCTCGCGGGCGCGCGGGGCTGTGGAGGGCTCTCGCGGGCGCGCGGGGCTGTGGAGGGCT
>DATGFT010000028.1:0-35911 GCA_035308915.1 Solirubrobacteraceae bacterium | reverse complement strand
CCTCGGTCCCGCTGACCCGTTCGATGACCCGCTCCGCCTCGTGGGCCGGCACCTCAACGAAAGCGAAGCGCTCGAGCACGCGAACATTCCGCACCGCCTCACCGTCGAGCCCGGTGGCCGAGGTGATCGCGTGGATGACATCCGAGGGCTCGAGGCCCGCCGCGCGGCCGGCCGAGATGATCAGCTTCTGCGCGCTGCCGTCGCCATCGGGCGGATCGTGCGGCTTGGAGTGACGCCGCGGCCGTGGCTTGACCGGCGTGGGGGCAACATGCGCGTCCTTGGCCCAAGGCGCCAACCTCACCCCCGCGTGGCGCTCGATGGCCTCGATGTCACGACGTTGCCTCGGCTCATACAGCGTGATCGCGCGTCCGCTGCGCCCGACTCGGGCGGTACGCCCGATGCGGTGCACGTATACGTCGGGCGACGTCGGGACGTCGTAGTTGATGACGTGGGAGACGTCCGAGATATCAAGACCCCGGGCCGCCACGTCGGTCGCCACGAGCAGCGTCAGGCCCCGCTCCTTGAACGAAATCATCACTCCGTCCCGGGCACCCTGCGTCATGTCCCCGTGAAGCGCGCGGACGTCCATCCCCCGGTCGCGGAGCTTGCGGTAGAGGTCCTCACATCGAATCTTGGTGCGTACGAAGACGATCGCCTGCCTCGGCCGCTCCGCCTGCAGCACCTCGATCAGCCGGTCTGTCTTCTCACGCGCCGGGACCTCGAGCGCGAACTGCTCGACGGTGTCGACGGTCAGCGTGGCCGCTTCCACCTTGACGGTAACCGGGTCATAGAGGTACTTCTCGGCCAGGCGACGAATCGGCGGCGGCATGGTGGCGCTGAATAGCGCCGTCTGCCGGCTCGACGGCGTCAGCGCCATGATCTGCTCCACGTCCTCGATGAACCCCAGGTCGAGCATTTCGTCGGCCTCGTCGAGGACGACGAAGCGGCAGGAGTGAAGGAGCAGGGTGTGGCGGGAGATCAGGTCCTTGACCCGCCCCACCGTGCCGACCACGATGTGACCTCCGGCCCGGAGTTGGCTCTGCTGAGAACGAATCGGCGCGCCGCCGAACACGGCCACGACGTCAACGCCGCGGCGGGCTCCGTACGCGCGCAAGGCCTGCGTGACCTGAATGCAGAGCTCGCGGGTCGGCGTCAGCACCAGCGCCTGGACCTCGTCCTCCTGGGGATCGACGTACTGGATCATCGGCAGACCGAACGCCGCCGTCTTGCCGGATCCCGTCTGGGCCTGACCGATCACGTCCTTGCCCTCGAGCAGCGGCGGAATCGCCTGCTCCTGGATCGGGCTCGGTGCCTCGTAGCCCACCTCGTGGAGGGCCTCGAGGATCTCCGGAGCCAGACCCAGCTCGGCGAAGGTGCTCGTCGGCTGCAGCGTCGTCACGCCTTGCAAGATAGCCGTGTCGCGCTATCGTTCGGTACCGAATGATTCGGAGCCGAAACAAGTCCCACTATCCGGGGCTCGGTCGCAATCCCGCGTCTCGGGAGCCGGACCGCCTCCCGCCATCAGAGCCGGACCGCCTCCCGCCGCACTGATGGCTGCCGCAAGCGACCGCATCGAGCGCCACGTCTGGCTGATCAGCGGGGTCGTGATTCTCGGCTCCGCGATGTCGATCCTCGACACCACGATTGTCAACGTCGCGCTGGCCACGCTGAGCCGGGAGCTTCACGCCACGATCAGCCAGATCCAGTGGGTGGTCACCGGTTACATGCTTGCCCTGGCCGCCGTGATCCCGCTCAGCGGTTGGGCGGCGGAACGGTTCGGAACCCGGCGGATGTACCTCATCTCGCTGATCCTCTTCACCGCCGGCTCCGCGCTCTGCGGGCTCTCCACGAGCACGACCGAGCTGGTCATCTTCCGCGTCCTTCAGGGCGTCGGCGGCGGAATGATCATGCCCCTGGGCATGATGATGATGGCGGGAGCCGCCGGGCCCAAGCGGATGGGACGGGTCATGAGCATCGTCTCCATGCCGATGATGCTGGCGCCGATCCTCGGCCCGACGATCGGGGGGCTGATCGTCCAGAACATCTCCTGGCGGTGGATCTTCTACGTCAACGTTCCGATTGGGGCGATCGCGGTGGTCGCGGCGCTGCGCATCCTCCCGCACGGGAAGTCGGGCTCGCCGCGCGCACTCGACTACCGTGGGCTCGGCTACCTGGCCGTGGGTCTCCCGCTCCTCACCTACGGGCTGGCCGAGGTCGGGAGCACCGGCGGCTTCAGCTCCACCAAGGTCATCGTCCCCTGCCTCGCCGGCCTGGCTCTGATCACGACGTTCATCCTCCACGCGCTGCGGGTCCCGAACCCGTTGCTCAACCTGCGGCTCTACAAGCGCCCCACCTTCTCCACGGCATCGGCCGCCACCTTCTTCCTGGGTGCCGCGATGTTCGGCGGGATGATCCTGCTCCCGCTCTACCTCCAGAACGTCCGCCACGAGAGCGTTGTCGACACCGGCCTGCTCAACGCTCCTCAGGGGCTGGGGATGGCGCTGATGATGCCCTTCGCGGGACGGCTCACCGATCGTGTCGGAGGCGGGCCATTGGCACTCCTCGGCGTGACCGTGACAACGCTCGCCACGATTCCCTTCGCCCTGGTGGGCGCTCATACCTCGCTCGTGTGGCTCTCCTTCGTGCTCCTGGCCCGCGGCATGGGAATTGGCTTCTCCTTCATGCCCGCGATGACCGCCGCCTTCGCCGCGCTTGAGAAATCCGAGCTGCCCGATGCCACCCCCCAGCTCAACGTCGTCCAGCGGACCGGCGGCTCGCTCGGGACGGCGTTGCTGGCAGTCGTACTTCAGCGCGCGCTGAGCGGCGCCCATAGCCTCGGCGCGGCCGCCTCGGGATACGGGACGGCGTTCTGGGCCGCCATGGCTCTGACCGCGATCGCGGTCATCCCGTGCATCATCCTGCTCCGTGCCGAGCGCGCGGCCCGCGCCCGACACCCCGGTGCGGCGCAGGCCTCGACCGAGGCCGCTCTGGAGGCGGCGGCGGCATGAGCGTCACCGCGCGTGAAGCCAAGCCGGCCGGGCGCAGCGAAGCAAGACCGGGAAGCCGCACCGAGACCGCCGAGGCGCTGGGGCGCGCGTTCAAGGCGGCTCTGGCCGCGGTCCGCCGCATGCGCGGCCGGGAGACGCATCGCCCCGGTCAGCTCAGCTATGCCCAGTACGGCCTGCTCTTCGCGCTATGTGACGGGGAGGCCAAGTCCTCACGTGAACTCGCTCTTGCCGCCGACATCTCCGCCGCCACGGCGGCCGAGATGCTCGATTCGCTGGCCGCCACCGGGCTCGTGCGGCGCTCGCGTTCGGCCGACGACAAGCGAATCGTGCTCACCTCGCTGACCGAACGCGGCAAGGCGGTGGTGGATGAGCGGCGGGCGCGCTACGAGCCGCGTTGGCTCTCCGCCCTGGCGGGCTTCAGCCAGGACGAACTGCGCACGACGGCGCGGGTTCTGGAGGCGCTGCGCGCGATGTTCGACGAGCTCGCGGAAGCCGAGCCCTGAGCCTCAGGCGGGGGCGACCCGCCCGTCGAGGTGCGGCGTGCCCTTGCCCGCCCCGCGCACGGCAAACCTGATCCGCCCGGCCTCCTCCAGCTCGAAAAACTCGACCGTCGCCGGGAGCAGGATCGGCTTCTTGAACTCCACCTCGACCGTGAAGGCGTCGGGGAGGCGCGGGCCGAGCGCGGCCAGACAGCGGGCCTTGGTCCACATTCCGTGAACGATCGCGGTCGGAAATCCAAACAGCCGAGCGCTGAGGGGATGGATGTGAATCGGATTGAGGTCGCCTGACACCGAGCCGTAGCGGCGTCCTAGGTCTCCGGGCAGCCGCCAGGTGGCGGTGACCGGAAGTGGGGCCTCCCCTTCCTCGCCACCCCCCCGATCGCGCTTGGCGCCGTCCGAGGAGCCGCCGCGCTTGAGAATCGTCGAGTCCTCTTCCCACACCAACTCCCCATCCACCGTGGCCTCCGAACGGAGGGTGAACTGCTTGCCCCGGGGATGGCTCCTCAGGTCGGTCGCCCAGACCCTGATGTCGAGCTCCTCGGTGATCCGGATCGGACGGCGCTGGACGATCCGGTTGGCGATGTGCACGAGCCCGAGCGCCGGGAAGGGGAAGCTCGGGTCGGTCATGAGCGAGAGGTGGAGCGGGAACGCGAGCATGTGGGGGTAGGTGGCGGGGAGCTGGTCGCGCAACGGGAACTTGCACACCCGGTCGTAGTCGGCCAGGCGCTCTCGCGACACGGTCGCGCTCTCGAGCACGAGCGTGAGGTCAGGCAGCTCGTCGCTGCCCTCGTGCGAACCGACGAAGGGAAGCCGCGACGCACCGGGGATCGTCGCCGCCCCGGCACGCGCGAAGAGCCGGAGCATGCTCGGGGAACTGGAGAGAACACGCTCAGCCATGCTCAGGCTCCGATCAGGCTCTGGCCGCATACGCGGGTGACGTTCCCATTGACGCCCGCCGAGGCCGGACTGGCGAACCAGGCGATCGTCTCGGCCACGTCGACCGGCAGGCCGCCCTGCTGGAGGCTGTTCATGCGCCGGCCCGCCTCGCGGGTGGCGACCGGCATGGCCGCCGTCATCTGGGTCTCGATGAATCCGGGCGCGACGGCATTGAGCGTGCACTGTCGCGCCGCGAGCGGACCTGAGTACGCCTGGACCATCCCGATGATCCCGGCCTTGGAGGTCGAGTAGTTCGTCTGGCCCGCGTTGCCGGCGATCCCGCTGATCGAGGACACGCAAACGACACGACCGTTATCCCGCACCGCCTGGCGGCTGAACAGCTCACGGTCGATGCGGTGTGGCGCGCGCAGGTTGATGTCGATCACCATCCGCCAGTGGTCCTCGTTCATCCGTCCGAGCGTCTTGTCGCGGGTCACGCCGGCGTTGTGGACGACGACGTCGACCCCGCCGTGATGCTCGAGGAGGTGACTGGCGATTCTCTCCGGCGCGTCGTGATCGGTGATGTCGACGGTCAGCGCGGAGCCTCCGAGACGGCCGGTGACGCTCTCGAGCTCGCGTTCCTGAGCCGGGACGTCGACGCCGACGACATGGGCGCCGTCCCGCGCCAGGACCTCGGCGATCGACTCGCCGATCCCGCGCGAGGCGCCGGTGACCAGAGCGACCTTGCCCGTCAGCGGCCGCTCCCAGTCGATCCCGTCCCATTGCGCCACCGCGGCGCCGATTCGCACGACCTGACCTGATACATAGGCTGATTTGGGAGAGAGAAAGAAGCGAAGGGTGGACTCGATCTGCCCCTCGGCGCCATCGGCGACATAGACCAGCTGCGAGGTCGAACCGCGGCGGACCTCCTTGCCGATCGAGCGGGTGAGTCCCTCGAGTGCCCGCTGGGCTACGGCGCGCTCGGGATCCTCGAGCTGATCGGGCACTCGCCCCAGGACGATCACGCGCCCGTTGGCCCGGACGCGCCGGATCGTGGGATGGAAGAACGCGTAGGCCTCGTACAGGCTGGAGGTGTCGACGATCCCGCTGGCGTCGAAGACGAGAGCTTGGAAGCGGTCCTCCTCCCCGGCCACCTCGGGATTGAAGATTCCCGCCTCGACGCCGGCGTCGGCCGCCGCCTGCCGGGCCTCCTCCTGAAGCGGGGTGCTCACCTCAGCCTCGACTGCGGCCAGGGTCCGCGCTATCGCCGGGGCGAGCGTCGCTCCCGGTCCGGCCGCGAACAGAACTCTGCCCTCGATCACCGGCTGGCCCGGCTCGTAGCGCTTCAGCGGCACGGGTGCCGGGAGCCCGATCTGCTTGGAGACGATCTTCCCGATCGGCGTGTTGACGAGCTGCTGGTAGCGGTCGGCCATCACGCTGCCTCCATGATCGCCGTGACTCCCATCCCGCCGGCGGCGCAGATCGAAATCAGCCCGCGGCCGGTCCCTTTCTCGTGGAGCTCCTTGGCCAGCGTGGCGACGATCCTCCCGCCCGTGGCCGCGAACGGATGACCCGCGGCGATCGAGCCGCCGTGGACATTCAGCTTGGCGCGGTCGATCGAGCCGAGGGGCTCGTCGAGACCGAGGCGCTCCTGGCAGAACACGGGGTCCTCCCAAGCCCGCAGCGTGCACAGGACCTGTGCGGCGAACGCTTCGTGGATCTCGTAGAAGTCGAAGTCCTGGAGCGTGAGGTTGTGACGGGCGAGCAGGCGCGGCACCGCGTAGGCGGGCGCCATCAGTAGACCCTCGCGGCGGTGTACGTAGTCGACGCCGGCCGTCTGCGCGTCAACCAGGTGGGCCTGGACCGGGATCCCGCGCTCGGTCGCCCACTCGTCGCTTGAGATAAGCACCGCCGAGGCGCCGTCGCTCAGCGGCGTCGAGTTCCCGGCCGTCATAGTCCCCTCCTCGCCGCCGAACACCGGCTTCAGCTTGGCCATCTTCTCGAGGCTCGTGTCCACTCGCAGGTTCTGGTCGCGCTCCTGGCCGAGGTAGGGCATGACAAGGTCATCGAGCCAACCGGTGTCGTAGGCGGCGGCGAGCTTGTGGTGGCTCTCCACCGCCAGCTCATCCTGCTCAGCGCGGCCGATGCCCCAGTCCTTGGCCATGATCGCCGTGTGCTCGCCCATCGACAGCCCCGTCCGGGGCTCCGCGTTGCGTGGGATCTCAGGGACGAGCTGCTGCGGGCGGATCTTGGCCAGCGCCTTGACGCGCTGCACGTTGGACTTGGCGCGGTAGGCCTCGAGGAGAATCTCTCGGAGGTCCTCGTTTACGGCCAGCGGGGCATCTGAGGTCGTATCGACGCCGCCGGCGATTCCGGCCTCGATCTGGCCGAGCGCCACCTTGCTGCCCACGGTGATCGTTGTTTCGAGACCGGTTCCGCAGGCCTGCTGCACGTCATAGGCGGGCGTCTCGGGCCCGAGCTTGGAACCGAGGACGCACTCGCGCGTCAGGTTGAAATCACGTGAGTGCTTGAGCACGGCGCCCGCCGCCACCTCTCCGAGCACCTCGCCGTGAAGGCCGAACTTGTCCGTCAGCGCGTCAAGCGTTGCCGTCAGCATGTCCTGGTTCGAGGCCTGGGCGTAGGGCCCGTTCTGGCGGGCAAAGGGGATTCGGATGCCGCCGAGCACGGCCACGCGGCGGGACGAGTTCATCTGCAGCTCCTGGGTCCGGGGATGCTCACTGCGGAGACGGCGGGGTTGCCGAACCTCCACCTTCCATTATTTACAGCGGCGTAGTTTTTAGTCGCGATTCGTGCCGACGGAGGTCGTCAGCGAACCCCCGGACACAACCCTCCGAACCAGGGGCCCGACGAGGATGCGCAGCGCCGCCGCCAGCCAGTAGGCCCGTGGGACGTAGCGCTCAGGCTTTCCGCCCGGACCGGCGGCGACGATCGCGTCGGCCACGACCTCGGGCTTGGAGACGATCCAGCGGGTCAGCGGGTTGGCGCGCAACTCACGCGCGGGGAAACCCTCGGTGACGACAAAACCGGGCAGCACGAGCCCGACGTGCACGCCGTGCGGCCGCTCCTCGGCATAGAGCGCATCGCTCCACCCGGCGAGCGCGAACTTGCTCGCCGAGTAGGCGCCGGCCCTCGGCCGGGACACTCGCCCCGCCGTGCTGGCCACGTTGACGACGGAGACCCTCCGGCCCTGCGTCCGGGCCGTCGCGCGCAGCAGCGGCAGCAGCGCCTCGGTCAGTCGGAGGGGCGCTTCGAAGTTCAGCTTCATGTGCCGCTCGACGTTGGCCCAGCCTTCCTCGGCGAAGCTCGCCCGCCAGGAGCCGCCGGCGTTGTTGACGAGCAGATGCAGCTGCCCGTGCTCACGCTCGACGACTTCCCTGACCCGCTCGGCGGCTTCGGCGTCCACGAGGTCCTGGGCGATCACGGTCGCGCCGCCGAGCTCCCCTGCCAGTTGCCGAAGACGGTCCTCCCGCCTGGCCACGAGGATGAGCCGAGCATCTGGTTCGCGCGCCAGGCGCCGCGCCGTCGCCTCACCGATACCGCTCGACGCTCCGGTGACGAGGGCTACGAACGGCTCGGCCAAAGTGCCGCAACCCTATATCGGCTCAGATAGCGTTGCGTAGGTGCGGGGAGGAATCCGGGCCGAGCCTTGAGCACGAGCACGATCGCGCTGGTCACTGTGCCCATCGTCACCGGGGTGATCGGCTACACGACCAACTGGACGGGCGTCCTGATGCTCTTCTACCCCGTCCATTTCCGCGGCTGGCGGGCACCCTGGCTCCAACGCCTGGCCCGGCGTCTGCCCTACAAGGTGCGCCAGATCCCGGGGCTGATGATCGGCGGGATCGGATGGCAGGGCATCGTTCCCTCGCGTGCGGCCAAGATGGGAAGCCTCGCCGTGGACAGCGGCATCGCCAAGCTCGGAACGCCGAAGGAATTCTTCGACCAGCTCGAGCCGGAGAAGATCGCCGAACAGATCCTCGTCTCGACTCGCGCTGAGCTACCGCGGACCGTCGAGGGGATCATCCGCCGCGAGGACCCGGCGCTATGGGACGAACTGCCGCGCCAGGCCAAAGAACTCATCATCGAGCGCGTCCAGAACCAGCTCCCGTCGATTGTCCGTGAGCTCACACACGAAATCGGCGAACACATCGAACGCCTGATCGACGTCAAGCTGATGGTGATCAAGCGCTTCGACCCCGAGCTGGCGAACCGCGTCTTTCTCGAGATGGGCCGCCGGGAGCTCAAGTTCATTCAGAACTTCGGCTTCGTCTTCGGCTTCCTCCTCGGCATCCCGGTCGCCGTGCTCACGCACTTCCTCACCTTCTGGTGGCTCTTGCCGATCCTCGGGGTGGGGATCGGCTACATCACCAACTGGGTTGCGCTGTGGATGATCTACGAGCCGCCCGAGTGGCGGCGCTACGGGCCGGTGCGCTGGAAGGGGCTGTTCATCCGCCGTCAGCCCGAGGTCTCAGAGGTCTACGCGGCGATCGTCGCCGATGAGATTCTCACCCTGTCGGAGTTCGGTCACGAGCTCCTCGAAGGGCCCCAGTCAGACCGGACCCGAGTGTTGATCGAGTCAGCCATGCTGCCCGCAATTGACCGGGCGGTGGGGCCGCTGCGACCCGCCGTTCGAGTGGCGGTCGGGCACCGTCAATACGACGAGATCCGCGACGCATTCGCCAGCGAGCCGGCCGGGCAGCTGATGGGGCCGCTGACGGATCCCGAATTCAGCCGCACGCAGAGCGCCAGGATGCGTAAGCTGATCGCGGAGAGGATGCGAGAGATGCCGCCCGCCGACTTCGGCGAGATGCTTCGGACGGCCACGCGCGAGGACGAGTGGTTGCTGCTCCTGCATGGCGCGGTGCTGGGGCTGGCTGGCGGCCTGGTCCACCTGGCGATATTTGGATGAGCCAGGAACTGGTCAGACGCGGCGACGGCTGGGGGACCGGCGATGACGCTGGCGCGCGTGACTGGTTGACCGAGGCCCTGCGAGTCGCGGCGGGCGCCTGGCTGCGCGGCGCCGCCTGGGGGCTCGGAGTCTCGGTTCGGCTCCTCCGGTCCACGGGTGACCCCGCGGCCGCGCGCGAGCTGGCTCGCGATGTGGTCGAGGATCTGCAGAATCTGTTCCGAGACCTCCTCGGGGTCTCGGACCTCAGCCTCGAGGCGCGGATCAAGCGGCTCTTGCCCCCGGCCGCGGCGCCCGTCGAGGAGCGTGACCGTAACGGCGCTCTTCACCCCGCCGCGCTCCGCGCCGAGGGCGCCGCGCTCCTGCGCCGGTCAGCCGATGTCAGCTCCGACGGAGATGTGCATCCGGCCTACGCGCAGATCCTCCTCGCGCTCGCACCCGACGAGGCACGCATCTTGCGCTTGCTGGGTACGGAGGGCCCGCAGCCGGCGGTCGATGTCCGCTCAACCCAGCTCGTCCGCGGGGGCGACGTGGTCGCCGAGGGCCTCAACATGATCGGCGCTGAGGCCGGCGTCCACCATCTGGAGCGGGTCGAGGTCTACCTCGCCAACCTGACCCGCCTTGGCCTGATTCGCTTCTCGTCGGAACCGCACGGCGACGCGATCGCCTATCAGGTTCTGGAGGCCCAGCCGCATGTCCTGGCCGCGGTACGCGATGCCTCCCGGGCGCGCACGATTCAACGCAGCATCCGCCTCAGCTCGTTCGGCGAGGGCTTCTGTCAGATCTGCCTTCCGCCCGACGACGAGTTCGAGCTTTCCGCGCCTGACTCAGTCCCGTAGCGCGCCGGCGGCCGCCGGCGCCGGCACGTCGTGGGCGGAGTCGGCGTTGATCCCCAGTGGGCCGCCCCGGCAGTCCGCTGAGGGCACGTGGCGGCGCGGGTTCTCGATCCCGATCAGCGAGGCCACGCCTCCGAGCAGCGCCAGCAGAGCCGCAATCGCCATCGCGATCCGAAACGCATGCACGGAGGCCTCGACCAGGGCGTCGTGTACCAGCGGCCGCTCTCGGGCCGGGAGGCCCGAGACGTGGGTGACGAGCGGGCGCGTGCGGGCCACCGCGACCGCCGTGCTCGCCGACCGACTCAGCCGCTGGCCGCGCAGCTGACTCTCGAGCCGGCCTTGGAAGCTCGCCGCCACCACGGCCCCGAGCGCCGCGATCGCGATCAGGCTCGCGACCCGGGCGACAGCGTTGTTGACGCCGCTGGCCAGCCCCGAGTGCCCGGAGTCGACTGACCCGAGCACGGTCGCCGTCAGCGGTGCCACGGTCATTGAGAGGCCGAGGCCGAACACGAACACCCCAGGGAAGATCTGGCTGAGATAGTTCGCCTCGGCGTTCGTGCGCATCAGCAACAGCAGGCCGGCGCCGGCGATCATCGGACCCGCCGCCATGAACCGATGGGGACCGATCCGGTCAGCCAGGGCACCGAACCGGCGCGAGAGGGTGAACATCAGGAGCGTCAGCGGCAGCAGGCTCAGCCCGGCTTGGACCGGTGTGTAGCCCCCCACCTGTTGGATGAACAGGATGACGAAGAAGGTCGCCACCCCGAGGCCGGCGTAGAGGGCGAACGTGGTCAGGTTCCCCACGGCAAAGTTGCGGCTCGCGAACAGGTGCAGCGGCATCATCGGCTGGGGCGAGCGCCGCTCCCAGACCAGGAAGGCCGCGAACAGGATCGCTCCCGCGACGAGCGGGATCGCCACGGTCGCACTCCCCCAGCCGTACACGGGCTGCTCGATCAGCGCGAACACCGGGCCACCAAGGCCGAGTGCGCACAGCAGCGCACCGATGATGTCGACATGACCTGGGTTGCGGCGGTCCGAAGGTAGCCGCCGCAGCAGAAGCAGTGTCGCCGTGACCGGCACCAGGTTGACGGCGAAGATCCAGCGCCAGGAGGCGACCTGGACGAGCACGCCGCCGGCTAGGGGGCCGACCACGGTGACGATGCCCGTCCACGCGGTCCAGCTCCCGATCGCGGCCGCGCGCTCGTGCTCGGTGTAGTTATCCATGATCAGCGCCAGCGTGCTCGGCACGAGCAGCGCGCCGGCCACTCCCTGAGCCGCGCGGGCGCCGATGAGGACGCCGCTGCTCGGAGCGACCGCGCACACGAGCGAGCAGACACCGAAGCCGGCAAGGCCCGTGGCGAACACACGCCGGCGACCGAACAGATCGCCGAGCGAGCCGCCGATCAGCAATAGCGAGGACAGCGTCAGCAGGTACGCCTCGACGACCCACTGCTGCTCGGCCAGCGCTCCATGCAGGCTCTGGCGGATGGCCGGAAGCGCGACATTGACGATCGTGCCGTCGAGAAACACCACCCCCGAGCCGAGGATGGCGGCGACGAGCGCGATGCGCTTCACGCTCGTCGCGCTCGTCTGAGCCCCGGCGCCGGCCAACGGGGCCTACCCGGCTCCCCGCGCAAAGATCGCATTGGGGGTATGGCCGTCAGGGCGAACTGATCGGTCGAAGGGCAACTCGGTTCGCACGACGACGCAATAGCTACGCGTGAAGTCCCGGCTCGGAACGCACGTGCGATAGATGCTCCCTGGGACGATCGCGAACGTGTCCGGCATGTTCACGTGGTCGCGAAACTCGGCCGGCGCGCGATCGCCGATCCATGCTTCCGCGCGGATCGTCGCGTCACGCAGGGCCTGGGCGTTGGCCACGACCGAAGAGTGATGGGCGAGGCCCGCCGCAAGCAGGCCCACCGACACCGCGAGCACGACCGCGGTGCCGGCGTAGTTACGGGCCACGACACTGGGGAGATCACCCCGGAGGCGACGGAGGAGTGCCCCCAGCGGTCGTGACAGGAGGAGCACCGCGAGCAGGTTGAGGACGAGGCCGACCAGCGCGGCGGACGCGACCGACTGCGTGACACCCGCCGGCGGACGCAGATGTTCGAGCACGGCATCGGCGAAGGTTGCGACCACGAACACCGGCCACAGCCATGCGCCGCGGCGGCGCCAGCGAACGCGCTGCAACCACCCGCTCTCCATTTTCGAAAGGCTAATGCCGATGTTGTCCTCGTCCATGTCGATTCAGTGCCCTCGGCCGTGTCGAGTCGGCCCTCTCTGGTGGCGGTGCTGCGAGCCGTTGCCGGGTGTTGGAGTAAGCTCGGCCGACCCTTGGAGACAGGGCCGAACCGGAGATCCCGGCGCGGTTCTCAAACGAGCCGGACGGAGATCCCGAGCCGGCCAGAGCGAAGGGACAGAACAACTGTAATGGCGACCAATATCGCTGAGCCGAGCGCGGCTGGGGCCGCCCCCGAAAGCGCTCATCTCCAACTCGAGGACCGGATCTGGTTACTCAGGGCGATGCTTCTGATGCGGGGGCTCGAGGAGCGCGCCATGACTCTGTACCGCCAGGGCAAGGTGCCCGGCTCCTTCTACGACGGATACGGGCAGGAGGCCGTGTCAGCCGGGGCAGCGTTCGCGATGGGGCCGCAGGACCGGCTGTGCATCCTGCATCGCGATCTCGCGGCGCACCTGATCCGCGGTGTTACGCCGGCCCGCATCCTGGCTCAGTACATGGGGCGCGCCACGGGGATCACGCAGGGCCGGGACGGCAACGTGCACTTCGGCGACTGGCGTCTGGGCTGCGTGGGGATGGTCTCGATGCTGCCGGACATGATGCTCGTGGCTACGGGAATGGCGATGGCGTTCAAGCTGCGCGGCGAGCGTCGCTGCGCGCTCACCTGGTTCGGCGATGGCTCGACCTCACGGGGCGACTTCCACGAGGCGATGAATTGGGCCGGCGTGCAGAAGCTGCCGGTGATCTTCGTCCTGGAGAACAATCAGTACGCCTACTCGACGCCGCTGGACAAGCAGTTCGCCGTTGACCCGGTGGAGCGCGCAGCCGCGTATGGGTTTGTCGGGGTGACGGTGGACGGCAACGACGCCGAGGCGATGTTCGAGGCCACGCGGGCCGCGCGCGAGCGGGCACTCGAGGGCGGTGGCCCGACGCTGATCGAGGCGGTGACGATGCGCATGCACGGCCACGCCGCCCACGACGACATGAAGTATGTGCCCAAGGAACAGGTCGAGGAATGGCGCAAGCGTGACCCGATCGACCGTCAAGAAGGTCGGCTGCGGGAGCTCGGAGTGGACGTCGAGGCGTTGCGTGCCGAGATCAAAGCTGAGATCGATGACGCCACCGAGGAGGCGCTTGCCTCGCCGATGCCCGACCCCGCGACCGCCGCGGACGGCGTGTTCTGCTCCGGCGAGGCGGAGCCGCTGCTCGATGGCCAGGCGCCGTGGAGCGGGTTCGCGACCGCGACTGACGGGGCGTCGTCATGAGCACGCTGACCTACCTCCAGGCCATCTCCTCAGCCCTGCGCGATGAGCTCCGGGCGGACGAGCGGGTGCTCGTGATGGGCGAGGACATCGGCGTGTTCGGCGGCGCTTTCAAAGTCACCGATGGCTTCGTCGACGAGTTCGGCACCGACCGCGTGATGGACACACCGCTGGCCGAGTCCGGGATCATCGGCACCGCAATCGGGGCCGCGGTCGTCGGTATGCGCCCGGTTTGCGAGATGCAGTTCTCCGACTTCATCTCGTGCGGCTTTGACCAGCTGGTCAACGTGGCGGGGAAGATGCACTACCGCCAGGGCCTGGCCGTCCCGATCACCGTGCGCCTGCCCTCCGGGGGTGGCTTCTCGGGCGGCCCGTTTCACTCCCAGAATCCCGAGGCGTGGTTCATGCACTCGCCTGGGATCAAGGTCGTCGCCCCGTCGACGGCGGAGGACGCCAAGGGGCTCCTGCACACCGCGATCCACGACCCCAATCCAGTCTGCTTCATGGAGCACAAGCACCTCTATCGCCGGATCAAGGGCGAGGTGCCCGAGGGCGTGTTCGAGACCCCGCTCACAGCACGGGTGGCCCGGTCCGGATCGGACCTCGTCGTGATCGCCTACGGCGCGATGGTGCACACCGCGCTCGAGGCCACCGAGGACATCGACGGGGCCTCGGTCGAGGTGCTCGACCTCCGCTCCCTCGTGCCGCTTGATGAGGACGCGATCCTGGACTCCGTCGAGCGCTGCTCGAAGGTCGTGATCGTCGATGAAGCGAACTCGATGTGCGCCGCGGGAGCCCAGGTGGCGGCGCTGATCGCCGAGCGGGGGTTTGAGTCTCTCGACGGCCCCGTGGTTCGCGTGGCCACGCCGGACGTGCCGATTCCGTTCTCGCCACCGCTCGAGCAGGCGGTGCTGCCATCTGTCGAGCGAGTCAAGGAGGCCTGCCGTGAGCTCCTCGCGTACTGAGCCGGGGTCAGTGGCGGCGCGGTCCGGTGGGGCGGCCACCCTCGTCGATGTGACGATGCCGCAGATGGGGGTTTCGGTGGCCGAGGGGACGGTGGTGGCCTGGCGCGTCGAGGTCGGCGACCCGATCGCCGCCGACGAGACGATCTGCGACATCTCGACCGACAAGATCGACACGGAGGTACCGGCACCGGTGAGCGGTGTGGTGACCGAGATCCTGGTCTCGGTGGATACCACGGTGGACGTGGGCACGGTTCTGGCCCGGATCTCCACCGGCGGCGGCTCCGACCAGACGGTCGCTGATGCGCCTTCGACCCAGGAGATGGAGGCCGCCGCGGACGAGCCCGCCGCCGTCTCCCCGGACACCACGGCGCCTGACCCGACAAAGGCGCAGGCGACGGCGAGCGCGCCGGTGCATCAAGACAACGGCGCAACCCCCTCGGATGGGAGCAGCGCGCGCCGCTACTCCCCCGTGGTTCAGCGAATCGCCTCCGAGCACGGGGTGGATCTCGATCAGGTTCCCGGAACCGGGCGCGGTGGTCGCGTGCGCAAGCAGGACGTGCTCACGTTTATCGAGTCCAGTCCCAAGGAGGAGGCGCCGCTTCATATCGAGAGCCCGTACCGGCCCGACCCGGTTCCGACGACGGCTGGATCGGGATCCGGCGAGGCTGTCGTCTCGACCGGGGCCGACCTCTCACGCATGCGGCGCCAGATCGGCGAGCACATGAAGCGCTCGCTGGACACGACCGCGACGTGCACGACGTGGATCGAGGTCGACATGACGCGAGTGGAGACGGCCCGGGCTCGGCTCGGCGTCACCGCGCTTGCCTTCGTGTCCCGCGCGGCGATTGACGCGCTGCGTGAGTACCCCCAGCTGAATGCCTGGCTCGAGGGCGAGAAGTACACCCAGCATCAGGGAGTGAATCTCGGCATCGCGGTGTCGCTCGGCGAGGACGGGCTGATCGTCCCGGTAATCCACAACGCCCACGAGCTCTCGGTCGAGGGCTTGGCGGCTCGGATCAAGGACCTGGCGCGGCGGGCCCGCAGCCGCCAGCTCGTTCCGGATGAGGTGCGCGGGGGGACGTTCACGATCACCAACCCAGGTCAGTTCGGCTCGATCATGGCGACCCCGATCATCAATCTGCCCCAGGTCGGAATTCTCGACTTCGAAGCCACGGTGAAACGACCAGTTGTGGTCACCGACGCCGACGGCAATGACTCGATTGCCATCCGGGCCATGACGATCCTGGGCTTGAGCTGGGACCACCGCGCCCTCGACGGCGCTCTCTCCGCCCAGTTCCTGGCCGCCGTGAAACGTCATCTGGAGGGTGTCGTCACGCCCTAGGATCAGCGGTATGCGGTCCTCCATCCCCGAGCTCTGGGTGTGCCAGCTCGGCACCGTCGAGTACAGGCATGCGCTCGCCCTTCAGGAGCGTGTCCGGCGGGCGCGCCAGCAGGATGACGTTCCCGACGTGATGCTGCTCCTCGAGCACTGGCCCGTGTACACGCGCGGGCGGCGCTCGGCCCCGGGCGAGCTCCCGATGGGCGAGGAGTGGTACCGCCTGCAGGGGATCGACATCGTCGAGACCGATCGCGGTGGCAAGGTCACCTACCACGGTCCCGGGCAGCTCGTCGGCTACCCGATCGTCCGGGTTGACGACGTGGTCGCCTACGTGCGCACGCTCGAGCAGGCGCTGGTCACCGCCCTGGGCGAGGAGGGCATTTCGGCCCGGGCCCGTGCCGAGGACGGGCCTGATTTCACCGGCGTTTGGGTCGAGAACCGGAAGATCGCGTCGATCGGCGTGCACGTCGCGCGCGGAGTCACCACCCATGGGTTCGCGCTCAACGTCGAGAACGACCTCCAGCCCTTCAGCTGGATCGTCCCATGCGGACTGGAGGGGGTACGGATGACCTCGTTCATCAGCGAGACGCGTCGACTTGCCGGGCAGATGCCCTGCGTACGCCGGCGCGTCGCCTACTGCGTGGCCGAGGCCTTGGGACGGCGCCAGCGGATCGTGAGCTTGGGGCGGCTGGAGGCGGCGATGGGTCCCGCGGAGGAGACGGGTCCGCCGTCGCAGATGTTGCGGTCCCAGACCGAAGTGGAACCGGCGACCCCACCAAGACCAGCAGCGTCGGCTCGAGCTCCCACGGCCTCCGCATGACCTGGCGCCAGGTCGTCCTGAGCGGGCGCCAGCCGGCTCGCATCGCCCGCTGATCACGCAGCGAGTCCAGCGGTTGACCTTCGGTGCGGGTAGTCGCAGACGGCGGACGAGGGCGAGGAAAGCCTCCTCGAGCTCGCTCTCGGTCGGCGTGCTGCCGACGTAGTGGTCTTCGAGGACCGCGCGCAGCAACCGCGCTCCCGGATGATGCGGATTGCGCGCCAGCTGGTCATCCAGGGCCTTGAGGTCGAACACCTGCATGACTTCGGCCTGATCCAGCGTCGTTCTCGATCGCCCCGGAACGGTCACGTCGATGTTGGTGCGCTCGGTCGGCCTCGGCCCGAGGAGCGCCGCGGCGGTGCGGTGGGACACCACGGCGTGAGGCCCGCACGCGAGCACAGCCGCCATCCAGCGCCCTTCCCGGGTCAGAAGCTCAGCCGGCACGAGTGAGTACACGCCGTGGCTGATGCGGTGAAGCCGAGACGCCTTCGCACGCGCCTGAGCGGCCCGCGAGCTCAGGCCGGTTTCTTCAGCTGAGCGATGCTGAATACGTCGTGCTGGGCCACCGCCAAAGCGACGATCGCGTCGTCAACCCGGACCTGGGCGAACGAGCCACCTGTCAGTTCGCCATTTCGCCCAGGTTCGCCCATCCAGCCATCTTTCAGCAGATTTCGTCACCCGTGGGCAACGCGCTGTGACAACTGTGCTCCGGAGTAGCCTTGAATCGTGAACGGAGAGCGTGATCCTGGGCCGCTCGAGGGCCGCGCCGCGAAAACGGCGGCGCTCGAGGGCCGCACCGCGGAGATAGAGCCGCTCGAGGGCCGCGCCGCGGAAACGGCGCCGCTCGAGGGCCGCGCCGCGGAGACGGCATCACATAACGGCCGTAACCCCGAAACCGGGTCGGCCCAACCACGCGCCCCGGGTTCACCCACCCGCTCGCGCGCGCATCCGGGGGGGATCGCGAACGTGCTGGAGATCCTCGGGCCGGATGTGCAGCCTCACCGGGGGCGCAAGCCACCCTGGTTCAAGGTGCCCGCGCCCGGAGGCCCTCGCTATCGCGAGCTCCAGAGACTGATCATCGAGGAGAACCTGCACACGGTCTGCCAGGAGGCCGCGTGCCCCAACATCGGCGAGTGCTGGCAGCGGGGGACCGCCACCTTCATGATCCTCGGAGACACGTGCACGCGCCGCTGTGGCTTTTGCAACGTGAAGACGGGAAAGCCGACGTGGAACGATCCGCTCGAGCCCGCGCGAGTGGCCCGGAGCGTGGCCCGGATGGGGCTTCGTCACGCGGTCATCACGAGCGTCGACCGCGACGACCTCCCGGACTACGGCGCCTCGGCGTTCGTCGGCGTGATCCGGCAGATCCGCGACCAGGCGCCGGGCTGCAAGATCGAGGTTCTGACGCCCGACTTCCGCGGTGAGGAGATGCCGCTCGCCAAGGTCATCGTCGAGCGACCCGATGTCTTCAACCACAACGTCGAGGTCGTGCCGCGCCTGTATCCAGTGGCCCGACGCGGCTCGAAATTCGAGCGCTCGTGCCGGGTCCTGCGCACCGCCAAGGAGATGGCCGGCGACGAGGTCATCACGAAGTCAGGCCTGATGGTGGGACTGGGCGAGAGCTTCGAGGAGATGGTCGACACCCTCGGCGGGCTGCGGGAGAACCATGTCCAGGTCCTAACCATCGGCCAGTACCTCCGCCCCACCGAAAACCACCTGCCGATCGTCCGCTACTGGCACCCGGATGAGTTCGCCCAGCTCGAGCGCGCGGCGTACGAGCTCGGCTTCGAGCACGTCGCGGCCGGGCCGCTGGTGCGAAGCAGCTACCACGCTGACGAGCACGTTCGCCAGGACCGGCCGGGAGAGGGGCCGCTGGCCGACCGCAAGCACCAACCGGAACCCAGCCCCCTGGCCAACCTCGCCCGTTGATGACTCGCCGGCGGCTCACCCTCATCCTCCTCGCGGCCGTAGCGGTTACGCTCCTCGTCGCGCCCGACGCCTTGGCGGGGGCCGGCGGGGGGTCTTCGGGGTTCGGCGGTGGTGGCGGCGGAGGTCGCGGTGCGGGCCTCTACATCCTCATCCAGATCCTGATCCGGATCGCGATCTTCGGGCACGGGCTCGGTGCTCTGATCCTGATCGGCCTGATCGTGTTGGCCTTCCTGTTCACGCGGCTCGCACCTCGCGCGCAGTCGGCTTGGGCCAGCCAGCAGACCCAGGGTCCGGCTGCCCGGCGGCGGACCCAGCGCCGTGAGCGCAGGGTCACACTGGCTGCGGCGGAGGCGGCGGAAGACGATCCGGCGTTCTCGCCGGACGTCGTACGTCCCGCCGCCGCACGTCTCTTCAAGGAGATCGAGGCGGCTTGGGACGCGGCTGACCGGGTGCGCCTGAGGCGCCTCGTCGCCCCCGAGCTGCTGCGCGAGTGGGAAGTTCGCCTGGCCGACTTCGAGCGGCGAGGCTGGCGCAACCGCGTCGAGGTCGTGGATGAGCCAGTCGTCGAGTACGTCGGCCTCAGCCATCACGGTGATCAGACGCGCGACACGGTCGTCGTGCGGATCCAGGCTCGCCTGCGCGACGTCGTCCAGGACGCCTATGGAAACCTGATCAAGCGCCGCGGTCGGATGAGCGAAATCGTGTCGATGCGGGAGTTCTGGACCCTGCGCCGGGACGACGCCGGCCGCTGGATCCTGGCCTCGATCGAGCAGGGGGCGGAAGGGGCGCACTCGCTCGAGGATCAGATCATCGCCACGCCATGGTCCGACGAGCAGGGCATGCGTGACCAGGCGCTGGTTGAGGGCGCAGTGGCCGAGGCGCTCCCCGAGGACGTCGCAGTGACCGAGGTGGCCAAACTCGACTTCGACGGCGAGGCCCGCGCCGCCGCGCTCGATCTGAGCCTGGCCGACGGGCGCTTTGCCCCGGATGTGCTCGAGGTGGCGGCACGCCGCGCGGTGGCCGCGTGGGCCCGAGCCGTCGATGGCGGCAAGCAGGAGCTACGGGAGATCGCCGACCCGGCGGCAATCGCGGAGTTGCTACACCCGGACGACGCCGCGCAGAGCACGCGCATCGTCGTGCGCGGGCCTCACGTCAAGGAGATCCAGATCACGGGCCTCGACCCGGCGGCCCGGCCGCCGACGATGACCGTCGAGGTCGAGGTCGAGGGCTACCGCTACCTCGAGGACCGTCGGACGGCGGCGGTCATCTCCGGGAGCCGCGACCGCAGGACGAGCTTCACCGAACGCTGGACGTTCGCCCTCGACGGAGACGCCGAGCAGCCGTGGCGGATTTCGGCTGTCGCCCCGTCGCGCTAGCCACCTAGCCTCGCTATAGGCGCGCCCCCAGGCGCCCCAGCCTAAGCTCCCGTGCCCGCGTGATCCCGATCAAGGACAACATCCCGACGGATCGCTTCCCGCTCGTAACCGTCGCGCTGATCCTGGCCAATTTCATCGTCTACATCCTGGCCGTCCGCCACGGCGGCTCGTTCATCAGCGGTCCCGACACGCAGGAGGTCCTGAAGTACGGCGCGGTCCCCTACTCGCTCACGCACTCGGGCGCGCACTGTGGAGAGTTCGCGCGCCAGACGCTGAGCGGCCCCCAATCGGTGGGCATCTTCTGCAGCGGTCAGCACCTGCCCGACGGGTCGATCGCCCACGTACCGGCCCGCGGGACGATCGCGTCTTGGGAAACGGTCTTCACGGCGATGTTCATGCACGCCTCGATCCTGCACATCGGCGGCAACATGCTGTTCCTGTGGATCTTCGGCAACAACGTCGAAGATGCGATGGGGCCGGTCAAGTACCTGGCCTTCTACATCCTCGGCGGGATCGCGGCGCTCGCGCTCCAGGTCGCGATCGGGCCGAATTCATCTGTGCCGACGCTTGGCGCCTCGGGCGCCATCGCCGCCGTGCTGGCCGGATACATCGTGCTCTATCCCCGCGCACGGGTGCTGACGCTCGTGATCATCATCTTCTTCTTCACCGTGATCGAGCTCCCGGCGTGGATCTTCCTCGGGATCTGGTTCGCCGAGCAGGCGTTGTTCGGCGCCGCCAACCTGACCACCCCCACGGGTGGAGGTGGTGGCGTGGCGTACTTCGCGCACGTCGGCGGGTTCGTCTTCGGACTCCTGACCGTGCGTCTGCTCGCCACGCGGCGAAAACAGATCCCCGCCAGCCGCTATCCGGTGTACTGATCGGGTGCGCTACGTCGTCTTCGCGGCCGCGGTGGTGTTCATCGGCGCCTTGGGGCTGCTCACCGCTCTCTACCTCTCGAGCAACGGCCTGACCGTCGTCGGAGTGCTGGGCCTGATCGTCCTGGTCGTGTGCGGAGTTGGCGTCCTCGGCGCTTTGCTGCATCCTCCACGTAAGTGAGTTACGGAGCCCTACAGGGAGGGCGGCGAGGGACGGCGGGGCGGGAGAGAGGGCATCTCCGGCGGCGGGTCGGTTTCTCGCTCGTGGGAGTGCTGGTGCTCGGCGCGGTTCTGCTCGGGCTGATGGCAGCGCGCGCCACCGGGCCGACGAGGATCGTCGTCCCCCACCCCCCCAAGCGCGCGGTGTCGACCGCCCCGGTACGAAGCCCGTACGGCACTGTCCCCGCGCCGGCTGCCGAGCGGGTGAACATACGGCTCAGGCGCGGGCTGCGGAGCGGGATGCTGTTTGACGTCTCGACCGGCCAGGTCCTGTGGGAGCGCGATCCAATGCGCGTGCTTCCGATCGCCAGCCTGACCAAGATGATGACGGCATTGGTCGTGCTCGCGCGTTCGCGGCCGAGCGACCGCGTGCTGATCACGCGCGCCGCGGTGCACTTCACAGGCTCGGGCGTCGGCCTGCTCCCCGTGCACAAGCACGTCTCGGAGCTCGCCCTCCTCTACGGCCTGCTCCTGCCCTCCGGCAATGACGCCGCGATCGCGCTGGCCCAGCACGCGGGCGGCACCCAGCAGGGCCTGATCAGGATGATGAACGCCCGGGCCCACGAGCTCGGCCTGAGCTGCACGCACTTCACGACCGTCTCAGGCATCGTGGATCAGGGAAACCACTCATGCGCCGCCGACCTCGCCCTGATCGCGCACCTCGTCCTGGAGCAGCCGCTGTTAGCTCGGATCGTCGCCAGCCCGAGCGCCGTCCTCCCGTTCCCGATCAAGGCACGAAAGCTCTACCTCTACAACAACAACCCCCTGTTGATCATGCGCTACCCGGGCACGGACGGCGTCAAGACGGGCTACACGGTTGCCTCCGGGCCGTGCCTCGTCGCGACGGCGCGACGCGGGAAGGCCTGGCTGGGCGTGGTCCTGCTCCACTCCGCGGACACGATCGACCAGGCCGAGCGACTGCTGGGCGCCGGCTTTGCGAAGCTGAAGGGCCGCGCCTAAGCCCGCTTGTCCACGGCGACCCAGGTCTCCTGGAGGAGATCTGACCCGGCCACGATCGCGAACGCGGCGGCGACGGTTCGGGCCAGACGCGGCTCGCGGATGTAGGTGATGAGAAAGCCGGTTCCGATCCACTGGCCCAGGCAGTACGGGCACACCAACAGCTCCCCGACGGCGTGGCGTAGACCCGAGCCGCGCGGCTCCTCGGACACCTCGCCGGGTCGCTCGGACTCGCCCTGAAGGCGCGTGAAGGGCGCGCGAGCGAAGCTCATGATCCGGTCCTTGGCGATCAGCCGGCTGAGCTTGTAGGTGCCAACCGAGAGGAGCAGCAGGTCGCCGGCGCCGTAGCGCTCAGGGAGACCCTGCCCCGAGCGACGCTGGGCGAGCGCGAACGCGGCCACAGAGGCGTTGAAGGCGCCGGTGAGGACGGCGTGGCCGCTCATCGCGACGGGCTTGTCCGGCGAGTAGCCGGGGAACCAACGCATCGCGCCAGGCTACCCGGGCGGACTCAGCTCAAAGCGATGTCCACCCCACGGCCCGGCCGCCCGGCGCCTGCGGTGGTGATGATGAGCAACCGGATTGACCGCAGGAGGCCTGGGCGTCACCATTCGGTGTGATCAGCAACCAGGCCCTGCGGTCGATGTTTGGCGTCCGCAACCGCTGAGCATCTGTGACCGTGAGAGCCCAGGAGTCCAACACGGGGAAGTCGCATGTCACCTGCCACGTACCAAACGATCAAGCTGAGCAAGGGGAAGCATTCGTCGCCGGACGACGGCGCCTGCGTCATGGAGCTGGCGTCAATGCTCGCCGGCGAGCCGTTCAGCGACCATCCAGCCTCGGTCTGCCCGGTCATCGGGTCCTTCCTGCGGGCCTACAACGACTCGATCGACGACGAGCGCCGGCAAGATCTCTATACCTACGCCGCCCAGGTGGTCGGAAGCCGCGCCTCGGTCAGCGTCCAGCGTGACCGCGCCGAGCGGCTTGCCCAGTGGGCGGTCGAGGTGCAGCGCCGCCACTGGACGAGCCGCTACCTGCCGCTGGCGAGGCTGCGGATGGCGAGCCTCCGGCGCCAGCCCTCCGCGCACGCCGTCGGCACCTTCGCGGTACGTGCGATCCCCAAGCACACCGACGAGACGCACGCCGAGGTGCTGGAGCTGCTGGACAGCATGCTGGCGATCGGCGCACCAGCCCATCCCAGGCCTGTCCCCGAGGCGGCGGAGGACCTCCCGCCGGCGCTCTACCCGATCGCCTGAGAAGAACGCGCTCGGCAGCCGGCTAGCTCTGCGGGCAGCCGGCTAGCTCCGGGGGGCAGCCGGCTAGCTCTGCGCGGCTGCCGCCTCGCGCTCCCGTGCCGCCTCGGCGGCCACGGCGAGCTCACGCTCACCTCGTGAGATGAAGGTCTCGCCGTTCCAGGGGCCGGGCTTCGGCCGCGGCTTGCCACCTGGGAAGGCGAGACGGAGGATGGTGCGCTGGACGCCGCCCCACTGCTTCATGAACGGGCCCGTGTTGTAGGGCAGCCCGTACTTCTTGCAGATCTCGCGGACGCGGGGCGCGATCTCGCCGTAGCGACTCGAGGGCATGTCCGGATAGAGGTGATGCTCGACCTGGTAGCCGAGGTTGCCGCTCATGATGTGGAACATCGGGCTGCCGTTGATGTTGGCGGCGCCGATGAGCTGACGGACGTAGCGGCCACCCGGCTGCTCGTCACGGACCTCCTCCTCGCTGAACACGTATGTCTGATCCGGGAAGTGGCCGCAGAAGATGATCGCGTTCGACCACACGTTGCGGACCACGTTGGCCCAGGCGTTGGCCTTCACCGTCCCGACGTAGGCCTCGCGGAATGCCTCAACCGCGTTGAAGCGCGCCTGTTCCCGGGGTCCGCGCCCGGGCAGCGGCAGACGATCACGGAGCGCGTCGAGGCCGCGCCGGGACCGCGAACGCCGACGCCGGGACAAGGCATCGATGCCCGCCCGGACGGCGGTCGAGACGCCCGCGCTGAGCAGCGGCCACGCGATGTAGTCCTTCTGGATCTGCAGACGGCCCTTACCGGCGATCCCCTTGAGATCGTTCAGGACCTCCTTCTGGCTCTTCTCGCCGGAGCGGATGGCCTCGAAGTTCATGTCGTGAAGCGCTACGCCCCACTCGAAGGTCAGCATGAGCAGGACGTTGTAGATCGGCTGGAGCAGGTAGACCGGGTGCCACTTCTGATGCGGGTCGATCCGCATGATCTCGTAGCCGAGATCCTTGTCCTTGCCGAGAATGTTCGTGTAGGTGTGGTGGATGTAGTTGTGGGAGTGCTTCCACGCCTCCTTGGTCGAGGCGGTGTCCCAGTCCCAGACCTGGGAGTTGATCACCGGGTCGTTCATCCAGTCCCACTGGCCGTGCATGACGTTGTGGCCGATCTCCATGTTCTCGAGGATCTTGGCCGTCGAGAGCGTGGCCATGCCCAGCCACCACGCGGGCTTGAACCGGCTGGCGAACAGCTCCGCGCGGCCGATCAGCGCCAGCCGCCGCTGGAGGGCGATGATGCCTCGGATGTAGCGCGAGTCTCGGTCGCCCAGGTCGGCCTTGACCTCCTCGTGCAGCTGATCGAACTCCCGGCCGATCGCCGCGAGCTGCTCATCTGAGAGCCGCGCCAGCGGATTGGGCGTCCCGTTGTGGTCGTGCGTCCGGTAGTTGGTAGCCATTTCTCTCCCAGGTGGTTTTGGTCAGAGCTCGATCTCGACGGCGCCCTCGGGGGCGTTGATGCAGGTTCGGACCGTCTCCCCTTCCTGTCCTGATACCTGACCGTTGCGCAGATCACGGATCTTCCCGGTGCGAAGGGTTCCCACACACGTATGGCAGATGCCCTCGCGACAGCCGAAGGGCAGCTCGAGGCCCGCCTCCTCGCCCTCCACGAGGATCGGCTTGGTGCCGTCCGCCTCGACCTTGCAGTCGCTCTTGAGAAACGTGATGGTTCCGCCCTCGCCGGTCTCACCGCCGCCGATCTTGGGTTGGAAGCGCTCCATGTGCAGATGCTCGAGACGCCCCTCACGGTCGAAGTACTCGGTCAGCGCATCGAGCATGTCTCCGGGGCCGGAGGCGAAGACCTCACGCTCACGCCAGTCCGGGCAGAGCTCGTCCAGATGCTCGGGCGCCATCCGGCCCATGGTCGAGGTGTGCTGCTCGTGGAGATGAAAGCCGTCAAAGCAGCGGTCGAGATAACGAAGCTCGGCCCCGAAGATCACGTCCTCCGGATCTCGCGCCGAGTGAAGGAGCACCGAGTCCGTGAGCTCGTCGTCGCGCGCGAGCTCCCGGAGCATGCTCATGATCGGGGTGATGCCGCTGCCGGCGCTGATGAAGAGCATCTTCTCCGGGAGCGGGTCGGGGAGAATGAAGTCGCCCTCGACGCCGCCGAGGGAAACGATCGCACCCGGGCGACCGTGGCGGACCAGGTACGGCGAGACGACGCCGCCCTCGACGAGCTTCGGCGTGATTGAGATGCAGCCGTCGGGGCGATTGGGCTCGGAGGTGAGCGAGTAGGCGCGCCAATGCCGGACGCCGCGAATGTCGACCCCGATCCGGCAGTACTGGCCCGCCGTGTGTCCCTCCCAGCGATAGCCCGGCTTGATCATGACGGTGGCCGCGTTCTTGGTCACGTGGTCGATCCGCTCGATCCGCCCGCGCAGCTCGCGAGTCGACCACAGCGGGTTGATCAGCTCCAGGTAGTCGTCCGGAAGCAGCGGCGTGCTGAACGCGCGCACGGCGCGCAGAGCTGCGCGCTGAAGCCTCGGAACTTTCGGTTTCGCGCCTACTTCGGGCATGGGTCGCCTCTCGCTCCGGTTGTACCCGCTCCCCCCGCGACCGTAACATCAATCGATGGTACATCATTTGATGTCATCGTCGGGCAGGCGACGCCACCCCTGCCGGGGTCTGATGGCGACTATACCCCGGTTTTTTGACCAGATCACAGTCTGACGCGGCCTATGATCAGCGCGTCGATGAAACGGCTCGCCCCAGCCCTGGCGATCGCCGCGTGCGCGCTGGTCGCGGCGGCGTGCGGCGGCGGCTCGCATACGACGCAGACGAGCTCCACACCGCCGCCGACGGCGACCGCCGCGACCTCGGGCGGAGCCAGCGCCGGAAGCGTGCCCGCGGCCATCACAACCGGGTCCATCCACGCGACCCTGCGCGCCGAGAATCACCGCCCGGTGATCAAGAAGAACTGGTCCTACACGGTCACCGCCAGCGACAGCTCCGGGCGTCCGCTCTCCGGCACCGTGTTCAGCCAGTTCCTCGTGGCGGGACAGGTGGTGGGCCACGAGACGCCGCCGACCCACCACCTCAAGGACGGGCACCTCCACGATGTCATCGTGTTTCCACCCCAGTCGGCCGGAGTCCCGGTGACCTTCGAGACGGTGATCCACACGCACCTCGGCAGCGTCACGCTGGGCTGGGCCGTGAAGGTGGTGAAGTGAAGCTGATGCTCAGGTCGGACCCGAGCACCGGCCAGAGCTGGAGGGCGGTCGGCTGAGCACTCGCCCGGCTGCTGACGCGCCGACGCGGCCCGCCGGCGCGGCGGGCGGCGCCGACGTCGTCGTCGACCGGGTGACGAAATCGTTCGGACCGATCCAGGCCGTTCGCGGTGTCTCACTCTCGGTGGAGGCGTCGGAGTTCGTGACGATCAACGGGCCCTCGGGCTCTGGCAAGAGCACGCTGCTCAACCTGATCGGCAGCCTCGAGCCTCCCGACTCGGGATCCATCACGGTCGGGGGCGTCCCGGTGCCTGACCCGCGACACGCGGTCGAGTTTCGCCGCCAGGTGGTGGGCTTCGTATTCCAGGACAACCTGCTGCTTCCGTATCTGAGCGCCCAGGCCAACGTCGAGGCGGCCCTGATCTCGACCCACGCGGGCCGTCGGGAGCGGCGGGAGCGAGGCGCCGAGTTGCTGGCCGAGGTCGGGCTCGCCGACCGCGCCCAGCATCTGCCCTCGGAGCTCTCGGGAGGCCAGCGCCAGGGGGTCGCGATCGCCCGCGCGCTGGCCAACCGCCCGCGTCTGCTGCTCGCCGACGAGCCGACCGGCTCGCTTGACTCGCGAAGCGCCTCGCGTGCCCTCGATCTGCTCGCCTCGCTGCGCGATCGCCACGGGATGACCGTCATCGTGGTCAGCCACGATCCCGCCGTCGCCGCCCGCGCCGATCGTGTGGTTCACCTGGTGGACGGGCAGGTCGTGGACCAGCTGCCCTAGGTCTGGGCCAGCCCCACGGCCCCCCACATCTGCGCGACACGCCAGACCGGGAAGATCGCGCCGATCACACCGATGGTCACCCCGATCAGGGTTGCCCGCCCGAGCGTCCAAGCCGTGAGGACAGGCGAGATGAAGCTCTGAAGCCCGAGTGCCCCGGGGAGCAGTCCGGCGGCTAGGTAACCGAGGAGGAGGCCCACCGCCGTCCCGATGACGCTGACGGCCACCGCCTCGCCGAGCACGAGCCCCGCCAACTGCGGCGCGCTCCATCCGATTGTGCTGAGCAGCGCGAGCTCTCGCCGGCGCTCCAGGATCGCGGCGAGCATCGTATTGGCCACCGCCAGCGCGCCGATGATCAGGGCCAACACGACGATCAGGACCACGGCCTTGCTGATGAGCTGGCTGTTGGCACCCGCGCGGAGCGCCTCGTCGGGAGTCGAGATTGCCTGAAGGCCGGGGAAGGCTCGGAGCAGCTTGGCCTGTGCCCTGGCCACGGGAACCTGCGGCAGGACGCGAACCGCGATCGTCGTCGTCTCCTGCGGCGTGCGCCCGGCCAGCCGCTGGGCCTCGGCCAGGTCGGTGACCACGCCCTGGTCCTGGAAGGCCGTGCCCGAGTGGTAGATCCCTGCGATGCGGACGCGCTGGTGGCCGAGCCGAAGCTCATCGCCGGGCGTCAGGTGAAACTGAGCGGCCATGAGATCGCCGATCGCCGCCTGGCCCGCCGCGGGCGCCTGGCCTGAGGTGAACACGAGCCGTCGGGCCACGAAGGTGCCGGGGTCCATTCCGAAAACGATCGCCGAGGGCGCACTCGGGACGACGCCCACGGCGAGCTGGATGGGCGCGGCCGCAGCCACGTATGGCTTGGCCCGCAGGCGAGAGATGAGCGAGAGCGGCAGGACCGAGGTCGTGGGATCGCCGGCGTCGCGCTGGAAGAGGCCGACGTCGGCCCGGCCCAGGTGGATCAGCTGACCCGCGGTTCGGTTCAAGCCGTTGGAGAGGCCGAGCAGGGCCACGATCGCGGCCACGCCGACGGCGATGCCGGCTGCCGTCAGAGCGGTCCGCGCCGTCCGCCGGCGCAAGTTGGCGAGGATCAGCGCCGCCACGCGCCGCCCTCAGGACCTCAGCTCACCAGCGCGCGCAGCGACTGCTTGAGCGACTTCGTGGTGGCCAGCATCGCGGTCGGCTCGTAGCCGCAGTGGGCCATGCAGTTGTCGCAGCGTGGATCGCGGCCGCGGCCGTAGGCGTCCCAGTCGGTCGTATCGATCAGCTCCTGATAGGTCTTGGCGTAGCCGTCGGACATCAGGTAGCAGGGGCGCTGCCAGCCGAAGAGCGAGTAGCTGGGGATGCCCCACGGGGTGCACTGGAAGTCGACCTTGCCCTCGAGGAAATCGAGGAAGAGCGGGGAATGGTTCAGGCGCCAACGCTTCCGTGCCCCGTCGGCGAACGCGGACGAGAACAGCGCCCGGGTCTGCGTGACGCCCGGGAAGTGGCCCTGGTCAGGCGCCTTCTCATAGGCATAGGCCGGCGAGATCATCATCTGGTCGACCTGGAGCTCATCGTTCAGGTAGTCGAGCACGTCACGCACCGTCTGGGGCGTGTCCGTGGTCAGGAATGTGGTGTTGGTGGAGACGCGAAAGCCGCGCGCCTTGGCCTCCTTGATCGCCTCTACCGCCTTGTCGAAGGTGCCGGCGCGCTCGACGAATTGGTCGTGGCGCTCACGCATGCCATCGAGGTGGACGACCCAGGTGAAGTACGGCGACGGGGTGAAGTTGTCGAGCTTCTTCTTCAACAGGATCCCGTTCGTGCACAGAAACACGAAGCGCTTGCGCTTGAGAAGCTCGGCGGCGATCACGTGGACCTCGGGGTGCACCAGCGGCTCGCCGCCGGCGATCGAGACCATCGGGGCGCCGCATTCCTCGATTGCGGCCAACGCCTGCTCCACCGGCATCCGCTGCTTGAGGATGTGCTCCGGATGCTGGATCTTGCCGCAGAACGAACAGGCCAGGTTGCACTGAAACAGCGGCTCGAGCTCGACCAGCAGGGGGAATTTGTCCCGGCCGCGGAGCTTCTGCTTGAGCAAATAGGAGGCCACGCGGGCCGACTGTCGCAACGGGACTGACATAACGATCTACCTCTTTGGTTTCAGCTCTGGGGGAAGTTTGAAGTAAACGTCCTCGGTGGCCACGGTTCGCTCGCTCACGCTGGCTCCCCCGAGCCCGTCCAGCGCCCGCACGACCCCCTGAACCAGCGACTCGGGCGCCGAGGCACCCGCCGTAAGACCTACCCGGCTCACGGCGACGAGCAACTCGGGCGGTATCTCCGACGCATCGTCCACGAGCAGCGCGGGACAACCCGCTCGCTCGGACACCTCAACCAACCGGCGCGAGTTGGAAGAGTTGGTCGAGCCCACGACGAGCACGAGATCGCAGTCGCTGGCCAACGCCCGCACGGCGTCCTGGCGGTTCTGGGTGGCGTAGCAGATGTCGGAGGCCTTCGGACCGACGAGAGCGGGAAAGCGCTCACGCAGGGCGTCGACGACCTCGGTCGTCTCATCGACGGCGAGCGTGGTCTGGGTCAGGTAGGCCACGCGCTCAGGATCCTCGATCTCGAGACCTGCCACCTCGTCGGCGCCGGCGATCACGTGCGTGCGCTCCGGCGCCTCCCCGAGTGTCCCCTCAACCTCCTCGTGGCCCTGGTGGCCGACAAGCACGATGTCAAATCCGGACCCCGCGTAGCGCCGGGCCTCCGCGTGCACCTTGGAGACAAGCGGGCAGGTGGCGTCGATCACGTTCAGATCGCGCTCGGCGGCATGGGCGCGGACGGCCGGCGAGACGCCGTGCGCGGAGAAGATCACCGTGGATCCCGCCGGCACCTCATCCAGCTCGTCCACGAACACCGCCCCCCGGCACTCGAGGTCGGCGATCACGTGGGCGTTGTGGACGATCTGCTTGCGCACGAAGACCGGCGGTCCCACCTCCTCGAGCGTGCGCTCGACAACCTCCACCGCCCGCTCGACGCCCGCGCAGGACGCCCGGGGCGCCGCCAGCACGACCTCACGCGGTCCAAGCGCGCGGGCCCACTCGCCGACCAGCGCGCAGGCGTGGCGCAGCGACCGATACGCCGCCGCCGCGGCAGCCACCGTCCGCAGCGGACGATGCAGCTCGTGACGATCGGTGTCCACCACCACCCGCAGCGTCACCAACGGCTGGCCCTGGGCCGCGGGCGCCAACCATGCGGACTCCATGTCCACCGCCAAAGCGCCCGTACGGTGGAGCGCGCGCCGGCGGTCGCGCAGCACGAGCCGCTGGCTCGAGGCGATCGGCCCGACATGGACCCGCAGGCCACCGCGGCGCAGGACCCCGGCCAGGATCGCTGGATCCGAGCAGACGGTCGTGCCGGTCGGCCCGCGCACCTCGCTCGCCAGCACCACATCCCCCGGCTCGAGCGCCGGGTCAAGCGCGCCGCAGAAGCCCGCGATGAGAACCGCCGAACCCGCGCCGTGGTCGAGAAGCTCGGCGGAGCGCGAGGCGCGCTTGGGGCCCATCCCCACCCGTTCGACGTGCGCCCACGGCGCTCCGGAGCGGACGGCCTTGGCCTCGAGGGCCAGGGGTGCGAGCACGAGCAGGTCAGGCTCGGCGGCAAGCGAGGGGGCGTGAACCGACGCGGTCACGATCGCCCCTTCACGGGGACGGAAAGCGGCCGCCCGCCGTTGCGCGACACGGCGTGGCCGTTCTGGCCGGTGCCGTTTCCGTTGACGCTGGCGACGGCAGTCGTGAGCTCGGTCGAAGGCTCTGGCACCTGCGCCATCAACGCCTCATGGGCGGCGAGGAGACCGCTGCGTACGGCACCCTCCATGGTCGCCGGCCACCCCGTGTCAGTCCAGGCGCCGCCGAGGATCAGGCCGGGGAGAGCGGTCCTGGCCTGGGGTCGGAGCGCCCGGACTCCCGGAGCGGCCCGGAACGTGGCCGAATGCTCGCGGGTGACGAAGAACGACTCGACGCCGGCATCGCTCGCAGCCGGGAACACTTCCGCGAGCGCCGGCAGGTAGCGGCCACGGAGCTCCTCACCGGTCATCTCGAGCTCGGCTTCGGCGGCCGAAAGCGAGACGACGAGGTACTGGCCCGATGTGAGCCCGGCCGTGTCGGTGCGGTCAAAGACGTACTGGACCGGCGTCCGCACCCCGGCCGCGAAGGGCTCGTCCATGACCGGGCGGTCGTAGACGACGTGGACGTTTACGATCGGCGAACGGCCAAGGCCGGTCAGCTGCCCCGGCGTGATCCCGCTTCCCGAGGGCAGCAGTCGCGCGGCGCGGTCCGGCGGGACGGCCAGGATGACCACGTCGGCCGAGACGGTGGGGGCTCCGCTTATCTCGATCTGGAACCCGGCCTCGAGCGGCACGATCGTGGTCGCTCCGTGGCGGAGGCGCACATCGACGCCGCGGGACTGGAGCGCGCGCCGGGCGGCGACGTCGTGGATCTCGGAGAGCGGAGCCCGCGCGTACCCGATGTCGCCCGCGCTCGCATCGCGGAGCAGACCGACCTGGAATACCTGTGCGACCTGGGCGAGCGACGCCTCGTCAGGGACGAGGTTGATCGTGGGCCGGACGATCAGTCCCCACAGTGCGTCGATCGCCGCCGGGCTCTGATGGTGCTCGCGCAGCCACTCACCAAACGAGCGCTCGTCGACGCGCGGATCCTCGAAGTCGATCCGCCTCAGCGCGAGCATGGCGCGGGCGGCGCTGGCGCGCTCCGCGAGGCTCAGGAACGGATAGCGCGACAGAGTGGCGGCGAGGTGCAGGGGCGCGGGCGCTGGGAGGCGTGTCAGTGTCGCGTGGCGGCCCCCCGGGGCGACGACCGGGATCGACAGGCGATCCTGGAGCGTGACCAGGTGGTTGGCCTCGAGCTCGTCGAGCAGCTGCCGGTAAGCGGTGCAGCAACGCAGGAACACGTGCTGCCCGTTGTCCGCGGTCATGCCCTCCCGGGTGAACGAGAAGGCCGCCCCGCCGAGACGCCCGCGCGACTCGAGCAGCGTCACCGCGGCGCCCGCGCGCCGGCATTCGAGCGCGGCCGAGATCCCGGCCAGCCCGCCCCCGACGATGGCCACGTGGCGCGCGGTCACCTCACGCCTCCGTCAACCGCGACCAAGCCGCCTGCGGAGCGAGCGCTGAACAGGCTCCGCGCCGCCACCCACGTCTTCTCCCACGGCTGGAGCGAGATGCGACGCCGCAGCACCTCCTCCGGCGAAGCAACGATCCGGTCGAGTATCGCCCGGTAGATCCCGGTCATGGCGAGGACACAGGACGCGCTGCGCGGCTCCAGAAGCTCCACCAGCCGGCTCCCGTGGTCGAACCACTGCTGTGCGCGCCGAGCCTCGAACTGGATCAGCTCAGGTGAAAGCGTCTCGACGCCGGCGCAGCCGAAGCGCGCCAGATCCTCGGCGGGCAGGTAGACGCGCCCGCGCTCCTGATCCTCACGGATGTCGCGGAGGATATTGGTGAGCTGCATGGCCACGCCGAGGTCGTCGGCCAACTGGCCCGCACCGTTGGCGGCCCGGCCCTCGGTGAAGATGGCCAGGCAGAGCCTTCCGATCGACCCCGCCACGGCGCGGCAGTAGCTCACCAGCTCGTCGAAGGTCTGATATCGGGCGCCGCGCACGTCGAGCTCGACGCCCTCGATCAGCAGCTCGAGCGCCTCGACGGGGAGGTCGTAGTTCTGGCGTGCGTGGGCGAGAGCGAGAATCACCGGGTCGAGTTCACCGTCTGCGGGGAGGGGCACTCCGGTCATACCGGAGCCGGCCAGTTGCTCGAGCCGCGCGCGCTCGGCGCTCAGCGCGGCCAGCGCGGTCTCGGCGTCGAGATCTTCATCGCCGATGTCATCCACGCGCCGGGCGAAGGCGTACACCGCGCTCATCGCCTGGCGCTTGGGACGCGGAAGCAGCCGGATGCCGTAATAGAAGTTGGCCGCCGCGCGCCGCGTGATGTCATCGCAGACCGCGTAGGCGTGATCGATCTCGATCGCTGGTGCATTCATCGGCCGCTCACCGCCTTCAACCAGCCGGCGGCGAATCTGGCCCGGCTGCGCGAACGATGGCCGAGCGTGAGCTCGAACCCGGAGCGCTCGAGGGCATCGAGCGCGCTGCGGCCGCCGGCGACGAAGCCGGATACGGCCAGCCGCGGGCGGAGCCCGAGCGTTCGCGCGAGCGGCGCGCCCGCGGCCAGGAGCAATCGCGCCCGCTCACACTCGTGCGCCAACAGATTGCCTAGAGGCGCGCGCGGGGACCCAGGCACGAGCTCGGCCTCATCACAGCCGAACCGCTCCATGTCCTCTCGCGGGAGGTAGATCCGCCCGCGCCGGTAGTCCTCGGCCACGTCCTGGAGATGCTCGGTCACCTGCAGGCCGGCACAGATCCGGTTCGAGAGCTCGACCCGGTCCGGCGTTGCCGATCCGAATACGTGCAGGACCAGCTCGCCCACGGGGGCGGCCGACAGCTGGCAATAGTCGAGAAGCTCCTCAAAGGTCTGATAGCGCGCAACCGTCTGATCACGCCGGTTGGCCTCGATAAGGCGCTGAAACGGGGTCTTGGGGAGCGCCGACTCGGCCACCGCGCCGGCCAGCGAGCGCATCACGGGGTGCTCCAGCGACCCCCCGGCATACACCTGGTCGAGCTCCGCCTCGAGCCAGTCGAGGAGGGCGAGGCGGTCGCCCGGCACCTCATCCCCGATGTCGTCCACGAGCCGGGCGAAGCCGTAGATCGCGAGCAGGTTCGCGCGCTGGCGGCGCCCGAGGATGCGACTGGCCACGGGAAAGTTCTCACTCGAGGCCTGCGCCATCACGCCACCCTGGGCCGGCGCGTAAGCGGCTGCGGGCGAGCTCGAGATGCTGAGGCTCACCGGGCGCACCTCCCGAGCGCCATCAGCGGGAAGACGAGGCGGTAGAGGTGATAGTTGATGTAGAAGTCAGACGGGAATCCGGTTCCGGTGTACTGCGGCTCATCCCACGTCCCGTCCGGGCGCTGATTCTCGACGAGCCAGGCGACTCCGCGACGGACCGCGGGCGACCGCTCGCCCGCGGCGTGGAGCGCCAGGAGCGCCCACGCGGTCTGCGACGCCGTGCTCGTCCCGCGACCGATCCAGTCCGGATCGTCATAGGACCGCGCATCCTCGCCCCAGCCCCCGTCGGGATTTTGATGGCGCTCGAGCCACCGGACCGCGCGCCGGATAGCGTCGTCGCCGGTTGAGACGCCTGCCGCCACGAGGGCCGGCAGCACTGCTCCAGTCCCATAGACGTGATTGACCCCCCAGCGCCCGAACCACGATCCGTCTCCCTCCTGATGATCGCGAAGCCAGGCCAGGCCGCGCTGGGCCGCCGGCTCGCCGGATCGTCCGAGCACGGCGAGCATCTCCAGCGAGTGCGCGGTGACATCAGCGCTCGGCGGATCGATGACCTCGCCGAAGTCGCAGAAGGGCAGATCCCGGATCAGCCAGCGACAGTTATCGGCGTCGAAGGCCCCCCAACCGCCATCCGAGCTCTGCATGCCGACGAGCCAGCGGGCGCCGCGCTCGACGGCCCGCGCCACGCGCTCGGCGTCGGGATGCTCGACGGCGCGGAGTGCCAGCACGACCTCAGCCGTGTCATCGATGTCGGGATAGTTGACGTTGGCAAACTCGAACGCCCAGCCGCCGGGCTCGAGCGACGGGCGGCGGATCGCCCAGTCCCCGCGGGCCAGGATCTGCTCGCCGAGCAGCCAGTCAGCGGCCTTGACGACGGCCGGATCGTCCCGGGGGTGACCACTGTCGGCGAGCGCGATGAGCGCCAGCGCGGTGTCCCACACCGGGGACTGGCAGGCCTCGAGCCGGCGGGATCCCGGCTCCTCGATGGCGAAGCTCTCGAGCCCCTCGAGGCCGCGGCGCATCACCGGATGCTCGAGCGGATAGTCGCGGAGGTGCAGGGCCATCAGGGAGTACACCCACGGCGGCTGAATGCCGCCCCAGGATCCGTCCGCCTCCTGCCGGTCGACGATCCATCGCTCGGCTCGGGCGAGGGCGTGTTCACGGAGCCGTCGCAGCGGACGCCGCTGGTAGAGGCGCAGCACCCGGTCCAGCGCGAGGAATATCCGTCCCGTGAGGTTGCCGGCTTCGGGGGGCGCCCAGGGCTCGCCGCTGTAGAGCTCCTCCAGGGTGAAGTTAAAGCGCCGCTGCGGGCGATAGGCCATGACCACCGATAACGCGACCACGGTCTGGCGCGCCCAGCAGGCGAAGTCATAGGGGTTCAGGGGAAACCACGCCGGCAGCAGGATCATCTCCGGCGGAAGCGTTGGCACCTCGTCCCAGGACCAGGCGCCGAACAGCGCCAGCCAGATATGGGTGAAGACCCGGGCGCGCTGAAGGCCCCCAGCGCCACGCACGAAGGAGCTCGCCGCGCGCATGTGCTCGGCCTCGGGCGGGTCGCCGGCGAGCCGCAGCGCCACGTAGGCCTCGATCGTCGTCGACAGGTCGCCGGGGCCGCCGGCGAACTTGGCCCAGGAGCCGTCGGCTCGCTGCTGCGAGCGGATCCAGCCC
>DATGFT010000027.1:0-108996 GCA_035308915.1 Solirubrobacteraceae bacterium | reverse complement strand
CGGTCGTCGAGAGGTCACCAGGGCCACCCCAGAACTTCGCCCACGAGCCATCACTGGCCTGCTGTGAGCGGATCCAGCTCGCTGCCCGTTCGGTGAGAGCGGGATCGCTTACACCGAGAAATTCCCGCAGCAGAAGATCCTCGGCATCCATCGTGACGTTGGTTTGCAACTCGGCCTTCCACCACCCGCGCGGTTCCTGAAGCGAGAGAAGGTGCTCGCGCGCGCGCGTAATGGTTCGTTGGACGGCGGCGGCGGGCGCGGCCACGGTCTTGCCGCGCCGGCGGCGCGGGGGGCTGTCTTCGAGTACCGAAGGCGCTCGCGCCTCCGCGGTCGGCCCTGATGCTGCGACTGTGTCTGCCGTATCCACTGTTATTCCTCCCCCGCAGTCCACCTGGCCACACACGCCGTCAGGCGCGGATCAGACCTGTTCCTCCGCACTGCGACCACGCCCACCGAGGGATCGTAGCCGTGACACGCTTTGGCCGCTTTGTCGCATAGGTTGATTGGTAGCGGAAATCCGGAGCGGTGTTGCGGTATTAGCGAAAACATCCTCGCGGCCGTGTGGCAGCATCAAGTCCTATCGAGAGCGTTCGCGGCAACTCAGACCACCACGAGATCGCCGACCTGTTCGAGCCCGGGGCGGCCGACGCGATGGCGCTCAACCAGCGCCACCTGAACCCGCAGCTTGGTCGCGTGGTCCAAACCCTTGGCTTTGATCGTGACTGGGACAAGGGCCACGGCGCGTACCTGATCGATCGCACCGGGGCGAAGTACCTCGATTTCCTGGCCGGCTACGGAGTCTTCTCGCTCGGCCGCAACCACCCCTACATCAAGGCGCAGCTGGAGCAGACCCTCGAGGCCGATACGCCCGGATGGCCTCAGCTCGGCGTCAGCACCCTGGCCGGCGTCCTCGGCCGCGAGCTCGTCGCCCGGGCACCGGCCCCACTGGATGCTGTGCTGTTCACAAACTCAGGCGCCGAGGCCGTCGAGGCGGCGATCAAGCTCGCCCGGGCGGCCCAGAACCGCCCGCGGATCCTCTACTGCGAGCGCGGGTTCCACGGCCTGACCCTGGGGGCTCTCTCGGTGAACGGCAACCAGGAGTTCCGGGAGCGCTTCGGTCCCCTGCTCCCCGACTGCGATCCCGTGCCCTTCGGAGACCTCGCCGCCTTGGAGCGTGAGCTGGGTCGCGGCGACGTCGCCGCCTTCATCGTCGAGCCGGTCCAGGGCAAGGGCGTGTACCTGGCGCCGGAGGACTACCTGCCGGGCGCTCAGGCGCTGTGCCATGGCGCGGGAGCGCTGCTCATCGTCGACGAGATTCAGACCGGGCTCGCCCGCACGGGTCGCTTCCTCGCTCTCGAGCACTGGGGGGTGAAGCCGGACATGGTCACGATCGCCAAGGCGCTGTCGGGCGGGTACATCCCCACGGGAGCCCTGCTGGCCAGCCGCCACGTCTTCGATTCCACCTTCGACTCGCTGGAACGCAGCGTGGTTCACGGGTCCACGTTCGGGGGCGGCGATATGGCGGCAGCGGCTGGTCTGGCCACGCTCACCGTGCTCGATCGCGAGGACCTCGTGAAGCGGGCGGACGCGATGGGCAAGCTGCTGCTCGAGCTCACCCAGCCGCTGGTCGAGCGCTTCGAGATCGTGCGCGAGGTGCGCGGCCTTGGCCTCATCTGGGGGATCGAGCTGGGGCCGCCCACGGGCCGCGCCGCCCGCCGCGTCTGGGAGGCCATCGAGCGTCGCCAGCCGGGTTTGTTCGCGCAGATGGTCACGGTCCCGCTGTTCCACGAGCATCAGATCCTCACCCAGGTCGCGGGGCACCACATGAACATCGTCAAGGCGCTGCCGCCGCTGATCACGCCCGAGGCCGAACTCCGCCGCTTTGCCACCGCCCTCGAGGAGGTCCTGAGCGGGGTTGAGGAGCACCTCTTCCGCCGCTACGCAAGTCTCGGCCTCGAGCTCGGCCGCCGCAGCCTCGCCGCCCGATAACCAACGGGCCCAGGAAACTCGTCCAGGCTCAAGCCGAAGGCTCAAGCGACCGACAACGCACATATGACAGACGCTGTGGTGTCGGAGTTTGCGCGCCTCTGCGCGCAGCGCTTCGCAAGCCTCGGCGACGCGGTGCGATCTGTGCTTACGTTGCTTGAGTCTCACGTGCCCGACGGGCGGGTGATCTTCGGTGAGCTCAACTACAACACCGACGAGTACCGGGTCCTCGACGCTCGCGGCGAGGGCATCGATGCTCTGGGAGCCGGAGCGCGTATTCCCCTGCGTGAGTCCTTCTGCGTTCACATGGCCGGCGACGAGGCCCCCGCGCTGATCGGTCGCGCCAGCAAGGACCCGGTCTACGGCGAGCTCGAGCTTCAGAAGTCGGCCAAGGTCGAGAGCTATGTCGCGGCCCCGGTGGAGCTCGGCGACGGCACGCGCGTGGCCAGCGTGTGCGCGATGAGCACGCGACGTGATCGCTACGACTGGCGCCAGCGTGACCTGATGACGATCGCCGCCCGACTGATCGCCTACGAATGGGAGCGGGTGACACGTGAGAGCAAGCTGAGAAAGCTCGCCCAGCAGCAGCGGGCGCTCAGCGGAGATCCATTGACCGGACTGCCGCTCCGGGACGCGTTCCTCGAGCAACTCGATCGTGAGTGGCATCTGACCCAGCGCGGCATCACCGAGTCCTACGTCCTCGTCGTCAAGCCGCTGGGCATCGACGACGTCCGCGTCACCAGTGGCGACGCGGTGGCCGACCTGCTCGTGCAGAGCACGGGCGAGGTCGTGGCGACCGACGTCCGCCGCAGCGATGTTGCCGGGCGTGTCGGCGACTCCACCTTCGGGGTGATTCTCGTCGGCTGCCGCGGCACCGAGGGTGTGGAAGCTTTTCTCGCGCGGCTTCAGGGATCGTTCGAACGCAAGCTCGGCCACCGGTCGGAAAAGCTCGAACTCGTCTACGGAATCGAGCGGCTGATGGATGCCGAGTCCGCGGAAGCGGCACTGCTGAGCGCGGAGGCGGCGCTGGCCGCGGAGCCGGCCGGCCAGGGGATGGCGCACTGATGAGCACCGGTTCGCTCGAATCTCGCCCTGGCGTCACCGTCTACCAGCCCCCGGAGGGTGGGCCGCGCTTCCTCTCCGACGTGATCATCGAGCTCGGCCTGGCCGACGAGGACCATGTCAATCGCGCGGTCGAGGAGGCCCGCCAGTCTGGAGCCACGGTCGGCCAGATCCTGGTTCAGGAAAACCGTCTCTCCGAGGACGACCTGGCCCGCGCATTGGCGGCGCGCTACGGACTGCTCCACATCGACCTGAACCAGTTTGACGTCAATCCCGACGCTGCCAACCTCCTCCCGGCGCCAGCCGCCCAGCGCTACAAGGCGGTCCCCATGTCCTTCGAGCCCGACGGGAGCCTGCTCGTGGCCATGGCAGATCCGTCGGACTCACTCGCGCTCAACGACATCTCGTTCATGACCCACCTCGAGGTCCAGGCGGCCGTCGCCGCCTCTGATCTCATCGTCGAGCTGGCGGATCGGCTCCCGCTCCCGCCGAGCGAGGACGGAGGTTCGCACTTCCCCACCCCGGCCCCGGCGGTCGCCCCGGTCGAGGCTGCCAGCAACGGCAACGCCAACGGCAGCAGCCTTCCGGCGGCGGCGCCGCCGTCTCCGGCTCCGGTCGACACGGCCGAGCTCGATCGCCTCCGCGGCGAGCTGGAGGACGCGACCGCGAGCCTCGAGGCTCTCCGCCGCGAGGTCGCCGAGGCGAAGGCGGCGCTCGCGGACGAGCGCGCCCGGCACGCCGAGGTGGTCGGCGAGCTTGAACAGGCCGCGGCCAGCGAGGATCAGCAACCGGTCGTCGATTCGCTCCAGAGCGAGCTTCAGAGCGCCCGCGGCGAGCTCGAGGCGGTGCAGTCGGAGCTGGCCGCCGCCCGCTCCGAGCTCGAGGGCGCGCAACTCCAGATCGAGACCGTCCAGCTCGAGCGGGACACCGCCCGGTCTGAGCTCGAGGCCGCGCGCACGAGTGATGACGTCGCCGCCGGCCAGCTCGACAGCCTGCGCAGCGAACTTGGATCGGTGCGGGCGGAGCTCGAGGTGATGCGGGCCGAGCGCGACCGTGCGCGAGAGGAGCTTGACGACCTGCGGACGCGCGGCAGCGACACTGAGGATGCCGTGGAGGCGCTGAAGGCCGAGCGCGACGCCGCCCGCGGCGAGCTGGAAACCGCGCGCGATGAGCGTGACGGCGCCTGGGAGGAGCTTCAGGCCGCCCGAGCCGAGAAGGAGACGACCAGCGCCCAGCTCGATGATCTGCGGGGCGAGCTTCACGCGGCCCAGTCGGAGCTTGAAACGGTGCGCGCCGAGCTGGCCAGCGCCGGTGCTGAGCTCGACCGAGTGATCAGCGAGGCGCGGGCCGATCGTGACGCCGCCCGCGTGGAGGTCGAGGCCGCACGCTCCGAGCGCGAGGGGATCGAGGACGAACTGGGCGCAGCTCTGGCCGGCCGAGACAGCGCGCAGGAGGAGCTCAAGAGCGCCCTCACCGAGCGCGACTCCGCCCTCGAGCGACTGGATTTCCTGCAGGCCGAGCGAGATGCGGCCCAGGTGCAGGTGGAAGCCCTCCGAGGCGAACTGGAGTCCGCGCAGGAGCGTCTCGAGGGGTTGCGGTTCGAACGCGACAGCGGTCAGGCGCGCGTCGAGGTCCTGGAGGGCGAACGCGACGCGGCCGAGCAACGGGTCGCCGGCCTTGAGGCCGAGCGTGATGCCGCGCAGCAGCGGGTCGAGACCCTGCAGCACGAGCGCGACGTCGCGGAGGAGAGGTTGGAGAGCCTGCGCGCCGAGCGCGATGCGGGTCAGGAGCAGCTCCAGGCCCTGCAGGCCGAGCGCGAGTCCGTCGAGGAGCGGCTTGAGAGCCTGCAAGGCGAGCGTGATGCCGCGCAGGAGCGGATGCACGCGCTGCGCGCCGAGCGCGACGCGGCGCGCGAAGAGCTGACCGGGATACGCGCCGAGTATGAGGCCGCGCAGGAGCAGGTCGAAGGCGTGCGCGTCCAACGCGATGCCGCACAGGAACAGCTGGAGGCGGCGCAGACGGGCCTGGCCGAGGCCGAGTCCCGGGCCAGCGCGCTCCGGGAAGAGCTCGAGATGACGCGCAGCGACCTTGAGCGCGCCGTGACCGAGGCGCAGGCCGGGCGCGACGCGGCGCGAGATGAGCTGGAGACGGTCCGCGCGGAGCACGAGGCGGTCGTCGCCGACCTCGAGCGCGCAGTGAGCGAAGCCCGCGCCAGCCGCGACAGCGCCCGGGAGGAGCTCGAGGCGACCCGCTCGGAGCTCGACGGCGCCCAGCAGGAGGCGTCCAACCTCAAATCAGAGCTCAAGGACACCCGCACCGATCTCGAACGGGCGACCAGCGAGGCGCGCGCCAACAGCGAGGCGGCGGAGAAGCTGGCCGTCGCGGAGCAGAAGCTGATCGAGATGGGAGATGTGGAGCGCCGGGTGCTCGAAGCCCACTCGATGCTCGAGAAGATGCGCAACGAGTTCGAGCTCGAGCGTGAGGGATACGCGGTCAGCGAGCGAGACCTCCGGGCCAAGCTGTCCGCGCAGACCGAGCGCAACGCCACCCTGACGAGCGAGCATGACGCCCTCAGCACCCAGCACAGCGTGCTGAACGAGCAGCACAAGAACCTCCAGAAGCAGGTCGACGCGCTGGAATCGGAGATCGAGACCCTGCGGACTCAGAACAGCAGCCTCGCCGACGTCTACGCCACGGCCAAGCGTCTGTCCGAGGAACTGGCTCGCGGTGCCGGAGATCTCGCCACGACGCTGAAGAAGACGCCGGTCGAGGAGGCCGGGGAAGGCGAGCAACCATCGCCGCAGCACGGAGCGGAGGATCCGGACGACCTCGACCCCGCGGCGGAGGACGAATCCCGAGCGGGCTCCTCCAGGAGCAAGGCGAACGCCTGACGTTTCCTCGCTGGCGGCTAAGGCTTTACGCCCGCGTGCCGACATAGAGAGTGATGATCAGAGTCATCTAGGCGGGCGCCCAGGCTGGAAGGGCCGCGCTCGCGGGTGAGTTTCGGCGCCTCACCGCCCGCCATCTGTTCTCTTGAGGACGGCCGCGGCGGACTGTGTCACGCCGCTCAATCGAGCCCGGTGGCCACGCGCGTCCGGCTGATGGGCAAGCGGCTTCGGAGCTCCCGAAGGAGCCCTCGCTCGAGCACGAGGCCGAGTCCCATGGCTCCCCCGGCGGCCAGCGGGCCATAGACCGGCGTGGCGTACCGAGTGTCGTAGAAAGAGCAGGAGCACGGGCGCGAGGACCATCGCGACCGTCATCCACCCGAACAGGCCGGCCGCGACCCGCGCGCGGGCCGCGGGCCAGGAGAAACCCCGCGACCATGAGGAGGAGGAGGACCGCGGTCAGCGGGCCTTCAACCCGCGCGGCTTTGGCGTAGGCATCGAGCGCCCGCAAGCTGTGGTGGATGATCGGGTGGTGCGGGTAATAGCTCGCGACCTCGGCATCCGCCGCGGCCTCCACCGACGGATCGTGCAGTCCGGGAATCAGCTGCGCCTGCGACCACCCGATCATCGTTGGGCCGCCGATCGACGGCGCCACGTACTTCACAACTCCCTCGAGCGTGGTCCACAGGTAGGCGAACGGCTGATGGGTGGTTGCCGCGAGCGCGAACGACTGGAGCCTGCTGTCGGCCGGCCACGTGTAGTCGGGAGGCCGAGGGTTGGGAGCGATTCCGAACCGCCGCACGGCCGGTGAAGAGCCGTCGAACATGCACTGGCTTGCATTGACCTCCCGCCCGGCCAGTGTACGGGCGGGAGGTCGAGGCGTTGCCTGCGCGAGGACCTATCAGCTCAGGGGCTTCGCTTACCTGTGGGCCAGCGCTGCCCGCGGCCGCGCCGGCTCCCGTTCGACCTGCCTGGCCCGGAGGCGCAGCAGCTCGACGATCTCAGCCGTGGCCACGAACGGATCTGCGACCACCGTGCCGTCCCTCAGCTCGAGCGCGGCCACGGGCTCGCCTCGAAGCTCACCGATCAGCACGGGGTCCCTGAGCGGGCGCGCGGAGTCAAGCGCGGCCAGATTGCGTAGCGCAGGCTGGTCACCTGCGACTGCCCTTCGGATGACGAGAGGCCCCCACAGCGGATCTTGGTGTTTCAGTGAATTCATGCTCCGATGGTGAGCTAAGCCGGGAGCCGGGGCATCGGGAGAATGGAGCGGAGTTGCCCAGATCCAGCCTTACCGGTGGTGGTACGTTTACTCACCCAGGGATTTGATGAAGCGGGCTCTTCGACTGGCGATCCTCCCGTTCGGATACCTCGCCTTCGTGGCCGGGTTGGCAGCCCTGTCTGCGGCCGCACGACTCCTCGGAGAGGACCACGAGCTCGGCTTCTTCTCCGGCCGGTTGGCGGCCGCGGTCTGGCGCTATCCCGAGGTGACGCGCCGTGGCGTCCAGATGGCCTGGATCGTGTGGGCGGCGCTTCTGATCGTGGCGCTCAGCCCGATCGATCCGTTTACTACCCGGTGGGATGAGGTCGGGCTCGGCGGCTTGGCTTTGGCTGTTCTCTGGCGGCGCCTCTTCGGCGACCGGCAAGCCGGAGGTTGAGGTTCTCGAGCGCCTGCTCGAGGCCGACCTCCGAAGGGTCGAGCTCACGCATCGCCCTGGCCAGGCGATATTCGGCGAAGTAATCCGGGTCGACTCCGCAGGCCTCGGCGATCAGCTCCATCGCCCGCATTGACGGGCGGTCATGGCCTTTGGCGAGCATGTTGATGTGCGCATGGGTCATGCCCCGACCATCCAGCTCACGCGTTCGCTGGGCCAGCGCGCGATAGCTGAAGTCGTTCTCCTCCATGAGGAGACGAAGTGACTCGCCAAAGGGCTTGTTGCTCTGTGAGGTCATCCTGCCTCGCGATCTCGTTTCAACATATTGGGCTGCTCGGCGATCAGTCACGCCGCCTCCACGCACCCGGGAGCGATTGGACACGTGCCCCAGGTGCTTGACAGCGCACGCGCGCCTGGTAGGTTACTCGCCTAACAAAGGTGCGTGGACCTGCTTTTCATTGCATCTTTGTTACGCGTCTGTGAGCAAACCCAAAGCTCCGGACAAGACGAGGCGGCAGCGTACGCCGACGCCCGCCGCCTCGTCCAAACCTCGGCCTTTGTGGGGGCCGCGCAGGCGGGACCGCCCCCGCCCGCGCGGGCCGAGGTCGGCAAAATCCGTCGCCTTGATCCGAGAGCGCAGGAGCGAGAGGACCTACGGGTGCCGGCTAGGAACCCGGAGGCCGGATGCCTCTGGTCGCGCACCCCAGCAACGCGCGGGCGCGCTCGACGGCTCGCGGATCGACCCCGGCCGACGACGAACCCGGGCGGCGGGTGCGGCGGACGCGTGATTTACGCAGCCGGTAAAGCGCTCGGCGTTCCAGCCGCTTGGCGCCTGTTGTAGAGCCTGCAGCGTCCTCGATCATGCCCGTCTCCTCCCGGCCCGCTTGATATTCGGCCACAAACCGGTGTAGCGCGAGGCACGCAAATGGTCAAGGATTCTGGCCATCCTGCCGAGGCCAACGGTCCGGCCTCTAACCACGGCTGTACGGATCATGTCGGCGGGAGGGTTCAGCCCGGTCCCGCGCCCACGGCGCCCCGTGCACCAGCATCGACGTGATTGCGCGCGCGTCGACGGGCCGCGAGAAGTAGTAGCCCTGCACCTGGTGACATCCCATCCGGCGCAGCTCCGCGAGCTGCATCTCGGTTTCGACCCCCTCACAGATCACCGGGAGGGAGAGCGCACGGGCCATGGCGATGATCGCCTCGGTGATGCTCGTGTCCTGGGGGTCGTGCCCAAGGCCGGCAACGAACGCGCGGTCAATCTTCAGCGCGTCCAGGGGCAGCCGGGTGAGATAGCCGAGCGCCGAGTACCCCGTGCCGAAGTCGTCCAACACGAGCTGAACGCCGAGTTTCCGCAGGCTGGTCAGCGTCTCGGTGAGTCGCGCGGTTTCCCCAATCAGCACGCTCTCGGTGATCTCCAGCCTGAGCGTCGCTGGGTCGAGGTCGGCCGCGCGCATCGCCATCCTGACGGTGTCCGGCAGGGTCGCGTTGGCGATCTGGACCGCGGAGAGGTTGATCGAGATTGCCACCGGGAGGCGATCGGGCATCGCGGCGGACCAATGAGCGGCCTGCCGGCACGCCTCGTCGAGTACCCACGATCCGATCGATTCGATCAGGCCGGTTTCCTCAGCCACCGGGACGAACTCGGCCGGCGGGATGAGCCCCCGCTCGGGATGCTGCCAGCGCAGCAGCGCCTCGACGCTGACAATCGACTCGTCGCCCAACGAGACAACCGGCTGGTACTCGAGCCACAACTCGCGGCGCTCGAGTGCGCGGCGCAGCTCGGTTTCCATCCTCAACCGGCCTACGGCACGGGCCCGAAGCTCGTCGTCGAACAGCTCGTAGCGAGCGCGCCCACCTTCCTTGGCTCGGTACATGGCGGTGTCGGCGTCCCGGACCAGCTCGTCGGCACGCTCTCCCCCACGCGCGATCGCGATGCCAAGGCTGGCGGTGACGAAGTGCTCCGCGGTCCCCAGCACGAACGGCCTGGCGAAGACCGCGGCGATCTTCTCGGCGGTCTGGGTGGCGGCAAGCTCGCTGGAGATGTCCTCGAGCAGGATCCCGAATTCGTCGCCACCAAACCGGGCCACGGTGTCGGTGGCGCGGAGCGCCTGCTTCAGCCGCGGCGCCACCGCGGTCAGAATCTCGTCGCCGGCGTGATGGCCAAGACTGTCGTTGACGACCTTGAAGCGGTCGAGGTCGAGAAACATCACCGCCGCCAGTGACCGCCCGCGGCGCAGGCGGGTGAGCGCCTGCTCGAGCCGGTCGAGGAACAGAACCCGGTTGGGCAGCCCGGTGAGCGAGTCATGCAGTGCTCGGTGGCGGATCTCATCCTCGGTGGCCTGGCGCGCGAGCGCATCCGCGAGCACGTTGGCGACGGATTGGATGAAATCGACATCGCCCGCGCCGTATTGCCGGGGGCGCTTGGAGTGGACCGCAAACACGCCGAACGGCTCCGCAAGGCCTTCGATCGTCACCGAGACGCCGCTGCGCGCGCCGAGTTCGAGAACTTTCGATTCGGTGAAGCGGTCCTCTGCTTCCCAATCGGTCACCACGACCGGCGCCCCGGTGAGGATCGTGTACCCCACTTGGGTGGTCGGGCCGGCGGGGACGGTCGCGGCCCCGATCTGATCGGCCGGCCAGCCGGCCCCGCCGATGAGGCGAAACAGCTCCTGGTCAGGGAAGAACTCGGCCACCGAGGCGAGCTCCACCTCGAGAACGTCGGTCGCGACGACGCACGCTTGCTCGATCAGCTCGGCGATGCCGACACGCTCGAGCGCTCGCTCGCCCAGCCGGGCTACCGCCGCCTGCTGCGCGGCCCGACGCTCCAGCTCGGCCTCGGTGCGTTTCTGCTCGGTGATGTCCGAGAGCACGCCATACCACCGCAGGCGGCCGGCACTGTCGCGAACCAATGAGCCGTCGTCGCGGATCCAGACCACGTGGCCATCACGGTGGAGCATCCGGTACTCGTCCACGGGCGCCGTCGTCTCGTCAACGGCCAATTCCGCCTCGGCGGCGAGAATCTCCTCGAGGTCGTCTGGGTGCACGACCTGGCGCCACAACAGCGGATCGGCGCACCACTCCTCGGCCGTATAGCCGAGGAGCGCCTCGATCTGGGGGCTCATGTAGTGGAACCTGCCGGTCTCGCCGATGTCGGCGATGTAAAAGGCGGCCGGCACTTGTTCCAGCAGCCGCCGGTAGGCATCACTGTCGCCGTCGAGGTCCTCGGGCCGGGTCGGTTCGGGCGGCCCTGGTCGTTCGTCCGTCATGACTTCCTTATCGGCGCGGGCAGCCGGTGGCCGAATTCCTGGGGGCTAACTCGACACTGACGCCGCCCAGGTGGAGCCAGCCGGATTCGAACCGGCGACCTCCTGCGTGCAAAGCAGGCGCTCTCCCAACTGAGCTATGGCCCCGCGTGAAGCCAGTCTAACCGTCGAAATCGAAGTCGCGCGGGGGGCGCTGCTCGAACCACAGTCGGTCGTGGTCGGGCGTGTCCTGGAGAAAGTCCGGCGTCTCTTCGAGCACGTCCTCGCCTTCCCGCGGCTCCTCGATCGCTTCCTCGTCGAGCCTATGCTCGGCGGTGACCTCTTCGAACTCAGAACCGGTCCCGGGCGGCAGCTCGCCGGCCGGCCGGGGCGGCGGCGGGGCCGGAGCGGGCAGGTCGGGCACGAGGCCCGCCGGCTCGCCGGCGACCTCGCCGCGCGAATGCGCTTCCCACTCCTCAGCGATCTCGTGATGCCGGGCCCGAGGCCCCTGGTCGAACTCAGGCTCGCGCTCGTGCTCGCCGTACGGTTCCGACTCCTCGGGGGCATCTGCCCACCGGGGGAGATCCTCGTCGGCCGCATAGCCAGCCTCCGGGGGCTCCTCATCAAACGGGTAGGTTCCGGCTGGGGCTGTCTCCTCGGCGCCTACCAAGTCCGATGGCTCCTGCGGCGCCCGGCGAACCGGACCCAATGCCTCGCGCTCGAGGCGGTCGACCTCGGACGGGTCGGCGCCACGGCGGCGCTTGAGGTCAAGATGCTCGCGAATCGCGTCGTCGAGTAGACCCATCCTCGTAAGGCTACTCGCCGCTGAGTACGTTCGCGGCTCGGCGCGGCGCGGTCACGGTGCGGTTCTTACCCAGCCGCTTAGCCTGGTAGAGGGCGGCATCGGCCTCCGCGATGAGGGCGTCCTTCTGGCCCTCGGCTGACGACGCGACGCCGAGACTCGCGGTGATCTTGAGCATCCCCCGGTTGTCCATCTGGGGGATCTGAAGCGCCTCGACCGAGGTGCGAATGCGCTCGGCGATCGCGTAGGCCCCTTCGAGCTCGGTGTGAGGCAGGATGACCGCCAGTTCCTCCCCCCCGTAGCGCGCCGGATAGTCGACCTCACGTGAGTTCTCGGCCAGGACTCGCGCGACCCGCCTCAGCACGACATCCCCCTGCTGATGACCATAGGTGTCGTTGATCGACTTGAAATCGTCGATGTCCAGCATGATCAGGCCGAGGGGGTGGTTGTAGCGCCTGACCTCCTCGATCTCGGCCAGCAGCAGATCCTGAAAGCGGCGATGGTTGGCCAACCCCGTCAGCTCGTCGGTAACCGCCTGGCGGCTCACCTGCACGTGCAGATCGACGTTCTCAAGCGCCAGGGTGGCCTGGGCGGCCAGCGATCGCAGCAACTCCTGGTCATCGCTTGAGAACGGCTCGCCTGTGCGCACGACCGTGATCAACCCGTGGATGTAACCGCCCGACTCTGGCGTGCCCATGGGAACGGCGATCACATGGGTTCCCGAGGCCTGGCTTTGGCCGACGTCCCCCGCCTCATGGACGGTGCGCTCCGCCTCCTGAAGCGCGTCCGCCAGATCGTCGAGGCCACCGTGCCGAAGGCTCTCGGCCAGCGGCTGGTCAGGAGCTGCTCTGATGCTGATTCGGCCGCCGGTTCCGCGGACGGCGTCGATGGCCGTTCGCAGCGCCAGATCGAGCAGCGCCGGGCGGTCGAGGTTCGACGCGAACGTCTGCCCGATCCGGCGGATGGCCTCACGAAGGCGAACCCGCTCTTGGGATAGCTCGTCGAGCCGCTGCTCGAGCTGGTTCGACATGTTGTTGAACTCCTGCCCCAGGGCGGCGAACTCATCCCGCCCCTCCACTCGTATCGGGGAGGAGAAATCGCCGCCCGCAAGCCGCCGGGCGGCGTGGAGGAAACGGCTGACCTGACCCTGGAGGCCCCGAGAAGCCAGCACGGCAAACGCCAAAGCAAGCAGCAGGAAGGCGACGATGAACCCTGCGGCCAAGACTCGGCTGCCCGTCGAGGACCCACCTGACGCGACGGCGGCCAGGACCGTCAGCTCGATACCAGAGCGGCTGAATCCGGGCACGCGCTGGCTCACAGCGCGATAGGTCGAGCCGCCGAGGCTCACGGATCCCTGAGCCGGCACCGGCTGGCCAGCGACGTTCGCACCCTCGGCCGCGAGCAGCTCCGGCCCCTGGCGGACCAGCACTATCACCCCCTGGGCGCTCAGCTCGCGGGCGTATTGACCCGCGGTGATCTCCGAGGCCACGACTCGCAGCCTGCGCCCCCGAACGCTCACCGATCCCGGGGCGATGGCGCGGCGACTGCCCACGTCAGCCAGCGTTCGAGGGCCTGCCGTGACCAGCACTCGGGCCAAGCCGGCCTGGCCCGCCGCCGCGCCGGCGATGCTGCGGGCGAGCGGCGGCGAGACCGAGCCGCCGCCGGTTCGTGAGCCGAGCTGTTGGGCGATCGAGCGCGCATCCGCGCTCGCCGCGAGGCTTTCGGACTGGTAGAGGCTGATCGCCGTTCCGAGCACGCCATTTGCCCGCGCATCCGCCTTCCCCTGGTCGCTGTCGCTGATCAGCCGGAACACAAGGAACGCGACGGCGATCATCGGGACGACCACGATCAGTACGAAGAAGCTGGTCAGGCGGGCGCGAAAGCTCATTGATTTCGCCGGCTTTGAGCGTATCGGCAAAATCCCCGCAAATGCCGCGGTTCTGCCGCTCCGGAGCGACGCAGCTCGTCCGCTCTTGACCGTGCAGCCATAACCCTTCCACGCTTCGCCTAAGAGCAACCGAAAGCGGGCACTAGAATCGGCGCCACCGTGCGGTCACCACCGCCGCCCGGGGCTATAGCTCAGTTGGGAGAGCGCCTGGATCGCACCCAGGAGGTCGCCGGTTCGAGTCCGGCTAGCTCCATCGAGAACTTCCTGCAAAGCTTCCACGAGTTGTCGGCATGCCTGGTAAGCAGACCTTGCTGGTAGAGGTTTTGCAGCGCTATCGTCGCGGTCGGTCGGCGGCTGGCGGTCAACCGGCCGATGAGCTCATGGTTGAGCGGTAGGTCGATCAGAATGCCGTCGGGAGTGACGCGGCCGAAGCGCTCGCCGAGGTCGGCAAACAGGGCGAGTATCCGGTCCTCGGCTCGCGGCAGGTGCAGCATCGCAAGGTGCATCGACGCGCGGTGTGCCTGCTCGGCGATCTGACGGTGGAGAAAGCCGGAGACCTGCGGCCAGCGCATTGCGACACGCTCAAACCGCATCCCGAGCGTCGCGATCGACGCATCGCCGAAGGCCAAGTAGCGGCTCGCGGCGCGAGACTCAAGTTGGCGGGTGGCGCTTAGAGGCGGCGCGAGGACGTCGCCAGGGCCGAGGAGTTCAAGCGCCGAACTGCTCGCCAGTGTGGTCTCTTTGAGCACGGTCCCGGAGACCAGCACGAAATTGAACGCGTCGCCGGGCTCAACTTCGAGTGCCGCGGCGAGGTCCTGATCGCGCGCGCTGACCAGCGGGGCCAGGAGCGCGCGCTCGGCAGCGCCGCGTTCCTCGGGAGCAAGGCTCCCGGCGATGTCGGGCCACACTCGCAACAGACTTACCTCGCTCAGCGGCTCATCTGCGACACGGCCGCTGTCCTCATCCCCGGGTATTCCTTGGCGCGCAGGCGTCCGGTTCACTCTGAGACCGTTCCTTCCCCGCGAACCGCGCGTCGTGGTTGATGCGCAAGCCCGGGGTCATCGAGGTATGTCGTGATCAAGCTGTCGAGCGTGATCTGCACCAGCAGAGCGGGGTCGAGCTCGGCGAGGACCTGCAGTGCGTCGCGGGCGCTTTCTGGTCCGATCTCCCCGTCCCTGAGCCGCGCGATCAGCGGATGGAGATTCCCCGAAGCCACGAGCTGACTCACGAGTTTCAGCGTCGCCCGCTCCTCGGTCGAAGGTTCCTCCGCAAACGCCATCTCAGACGCCATCACACCAGGCTACTCCCCACCGGCCACCCCGCAGGTGATCAAACCGAGGCGGTTTGGGGATTGGCAGGCGACCGCCTTCCACCCATACCGCCAGCTGCTCTTGTGGCGCTTTGCAACGAACTGCGATAGGCGGTCAGTGCCTAGAGGTTGATGTCGTTGAACCGCCGGGCTGAGTTTCCGTATCGGAAGTAGCCCGACCATTCGTGCAGCAAGCGGTCGACGTCCTGTATGACGTCGTCACCGGGGACGAGCAGCCTGCGTCGGTCCGTCAGCTCACGGGTCCAGTTGCGGGCGTGCCGCAACATCGGAAGTCCAAACGCGGCACGTCCTCAGACGAAGAACTGAGCACCGCACCAACATCGAAGCAGGAGTCGCACTCCGAATCGGTTGGGTACCTGCTCATCGCCAGCGGCGAGACCGCGGCGGCCGACAAGAGGTCGAGACCGGTGGCTACGGGCGCGCGCGCCCTGCTCGAATAGAAGTAGAGATGCTGACGGCGGGACGCGTCTTGTGATCGACGCCGCAATATCGTTAGGCCGTGTTTCACGCCCTGGTTCGTCGGCGGATTCGTGAGATCTTTGATGCTTTGACCCGCGGCGATTACTCGGTCGCGCTCGATGGGCTCGCGGACGACGTTCACCACGTGTTCGCGGGCGATCATCCATTGGGCGGCGAGCGCCATAGCCGCGATGCGGTTCGCCGCTGGTTCGAGCGGGTGTTCCGTTTGTACGACCTTCGTTTCGACGTTCAGCGGGTGTTCGTGGCCGGCCCGCCGTGGGACCTCTCCGTCGGTGTCGAGTGGATCGGGCATGCAACGCCGAAGGCCGGAGACCCGTACGTCAACGAGGGCGCCCACATCATCCGGATTCGCCGCGGCCGGGTCGTGTACTTCCATGCCTACGAGGACAGCCAGAAGGTCGCAGACGCGTGCCGGAGAATGGCCGCCGCCGGGATCGAAGAGGCCGGCGCCGCCCCGATCGTGGACTAACCCCGCCGCCTCACTGACATTGGCCTCTGCTTCCCGCCGATAAGGGACAGTCTCACAAGCGCCACGGCCCGCCGAGCACTTCTGCTCTCGGAAAGGAGGCTCAGCGCCGTCCGGGTGTCGAGTATCGTCGCGTTCTTGAAGCGGGGCTGGGCGCTCACGCTCGATCAGGCGTTGTCGATGATTCAGGTTTGTGGAAGCTGAGCGAGACCGTCACTCTTGATCATCCGAACGATGAACTGGAAGGAGGCCTGAACACATGTTCACGAAGAAGGGCGATGCGGCAGTCCTTGCCAAGCTCGGCGAGGCCCCCGCTCAGTACCGGGAGATTGGAGAACGCCTGCACGCCGTCATCCGGGAAAGCGCGCCGTCGCTGGAACCGATCGTGCGCTGGGGACTCCCCTTCTACGTGAAGGACGGCAAGGACATCTGCTACATCAAGCCGGACAAGAACTTCATCGCATTCGGTTTTGGCGAAGTCGTGAATCCCGCTCACGAGGAGGGCGCGAGCATGCACCCCGTCGCGTGGACACTCACCTCGCTGGACGACACCACCGAAGCCAAGATTCGCGCGCTCGTCAAGAAGGCGGTGGCCTGATATCGACTCGGCCGCCGGTGTGACACACCGCGCGACCGGCCCATCGGCTAATTCCACGCCTTCCGGCGGACCACGCCAATCGTGGGAATGCTCGAGCAGCGATAGCACAGCTCGCTGGAACCGGCAAGCACTGGGCGGCGTCAGGGTCAATCCGCGCGCGGCAGGCCGCTGGGGGAGCGGCGGCGACGCCTGAGGAACCTGTCAAGTCTTGGTCCAGCCACGATTCCGGTGACGTAGCGGTTGGAGAACTCAAGCCGGAAGAACGCGGTCCCGCTTGCACAAGCCGGAGCCGCGGCAGCATCAAGTCGCTGGTCGTCCCGTCCATACAAACATCGTCGCGATCATCGTCGCGCGCCTGCGCCTCGCGGAGTCCCGCAACGAGCGGAGCCGCAGCCGGGACCTCCCTGGGGTGGCGACGCTCTGCCCCAGCCTGTTCCTGCTGGTGTTCTCGCTGATTCGCGGTACCGAGGTGCGCGTGCGCTGAGCCGAGTCATCAGAACGTGCGGGCGCGCTCGCGCGCAATGGCGTGGGCTTTGCCGCGCTCCTCGTCAGCCCCACCGTTGAGCGTGGGGTGGTAGCGGATCTGGGTGATGTCGGTGATGCCAGTCCAGCGCAGCCAGTCCTCGAAGTAAGTCGACTGGAAGTTGCTGCCAAACGCGGACCCGAGTCCCGGGCCCCAGACCGCGCTTGTGTAGATGACCGCCGCCTTTTTGCCTTTGCCCTCCAGTAGATGGCTGTAGCCGCTGTGGGGATCGACGCCGAACACCATGCCGGGCTGGGAAATCACGTCGATCAGCTGTTTGAGGATGTAGGGGATCCCGGCGTTCCACATCGGAACGCTGAAGAGCAGGTGCTCGGCCGAGTCGAAGCGCGCGAACGCTTCCTTCGCCGCCTGCCACGCGACCGCTCCCTCGCCCTGAGGCGTGTCACCAGCGAACACCGCCATCTTCGCCGCCGCCGCCGCCGGACCGAACTCCGGGACTGACCCGTCCCACAGATCCCACGTCTCGATCACGTTGCCCGGACGAGCGTCGCGATAAGCGTCGAGGAACGTCTCGGCGATTCGGCGCGACTCCGACGCGGCGCCACGCGGGCTCGCTCCTATGTGTAGTAGTCGTGTACTAGGCATGTGGGTCTCCTGTCAGTGGACGCCGTCAGTGTCCGTCCCCGTGTCGCACCCGTCCAAGACCGGTTGGCTGGGGTCACATAGGCTTGGCCTATGACGCCCGACCTGCGATTGATCCGCTACTTCGTGGTCGTCGCCGAGGAGGGCAACGTGACACGCGCGGCCGAACGGCTGCACATCTCCCAGCCATCGCTGAGCGCCGCGATCAGGCAGCTCGAGGCCCAGCTCGGCGTCGAGTTGTTGGCCCGTGCGGGCCGCAGGATCGAGATCACCCCCGCCGGTGAGCTTCTACGGGAGCGCGGGCGCGAGCTCCTTGACCAGGCGGACGCCATCGTCGATGAAGTTCGCGATCGCCACGAAGCCGGCGCCAGCCGCCTGAGCCTCGGGGTGTCGCCCACGGCCCGCTACGGGATTGCCCAGCGTCTGCTCGTCGCCTGCACGACACAAGTGCCAGCGGTGATGCTCTACACGATCGAGAACACGACCGGCGCGCTCCTGCGCGACATCGCCCGAGGCCGGCTCGATCTCGCGATCACCTTCTGCGCCCCCGACCCGCCGCCCGGCGTCGAGCTCGTCCTCTTGGACGACGAAGCCACGATCGTTCACCTTCCAACCGAGCATCCCCTGGCGGCGCGAACCCGGCTCACGCTCGAGGACCTCAAGGACGAGACGATTCTGGTCGCGGCCACCGATGACTCGCACGGCTTCAGCAATCACGTCCTATCAGCGTTCGCCGCGGCGGGGATGGCTCCGCACACCCTCGCCGACCCCTACCCCGACCTCGGCCTCCAAGCGGTTCGCGAGAACCTCGGAATCGTCATCTATCCCCGAAGCGCATTCCCGGCAGAGCTACCCGGCTCCGCGTTCATACCACTGACACCCCCAGTCCGGATGCCCTTCCACCTCGCCTACCGCGCCCCCCCAAAGACAACCGCGATCCGATCCGTGCTGGAAGTCGCGCGCTCCCTTGAGGCGCCCCGGAATTCGAAAACCGAAGACCGCGTGCGCTGATGGGTACCGGTCAATCGACCGCGGGGTTGACCCGGCCCCCGAATCGGTATAGGACCAGCTCAGCCGGTCGCAGGCCGAGACGCTCGTACAGTCGCTTGGCGCCCGCGTTGTCCGCCATCACCGCGACCTTCAGGTCTTTGATTGATCGTCGGGGTCAGCTCCCGGTCGACTAAGTCGAGCAGGCGCGTCCCGATCCCTCTGCCTCTCAGCTGAGGCGCCACCGCCAGCGAGTAAAGCTCGGCGTAGTGCTCGCCCACCGGGAACGTGTCGTCGGGGGCCTCCTCGATGCACACCAGCGCTTTCGATCATGCCTACACAGATCCTCTGACACTCCCCTCAAGAGAGACTCGACACTGGCGCAGGCGGGTCAGGCGGAGGTGGTTGGGCTGCGGGGCGCTCGGATTGGCCGCGCCCGGAAGCTGGCTCCCCAGGCGAGGGCGACGAGGATGGTGCCGATGGCGAATGCGATCCACGCGATCGTGTTGCTGCCTGCGGAAGCGTTGGTCGCGTTCACGGCCGGCAGCGACAGCGGGTGCCCCGATGCTGCCGCGAGCGCGCGGATTGCAGGGATCGCTGCCGCCGCGAGTCCGCGATCCGGGCTGGGTGCTGTGAGGGAGGAGCGCTGCGCGGCCGCACGCGAGTTGAGGTGGTAGGTGCCGAAGCCGTCGGGCATCACGACCAGCAGCGGGCCGCGGTACACGAGCGCCAGCTCTTGCCCGAGGAATTGCGCGTAGGTTTGGGGTTGGCGCCAGAGTTCTGTTACCGATCCGAGGTCGGCGGCGGAGGCGATCAGCGCGACGCGGATTGGGTAGCCGCTGCGGGTGGCCTCCTGAAGCAGCGCGGCGAGCTGCGCCTGCTGGCGGGGTGGGCTGGCGGCGTCCTGCGGAAGGAACAGGTGTTGGGTGACGAGCACGTCGGAGGCGGGGTCGCCGTCGGCTCTTGCGGTCGCGATCGGCCACGCGCAAGCGAGTGCCAACATGGCGAGCAGTGCGATCGTCTGCAGAAGAACCCAGACAGCCCGCTGCAGGCGGCGTGCGCTGGTGGGGTCGGCCATGGCCATGGATGTTGGCACTCATTTTCGCCGCGGTCTTGGTGGCGGCGGGGGCGGCCGCCTCCCCGGCGGAGGCTCATGGCCCGGTCGCGCCGGTGGCGCTCGACTACCTCGCACGAGTGTCCCGGGCTCCTCAGGGCTTGGAGACGAAGGTGGTGGACGGGGATCAGCGGATGTGGCTGCGCGTGCCCGCTGGCGAGACGGTGGTCGTGCTGGACTACCGGGGGGCGCCGTATCTGCGCTTCTCGCGGGTCGGGGTCGAGGTCAACCACAACTCGGCCATGTACTACCTGAACATGACGCCGTTCGCCGAGACGCCGCCGGCGAACCTAAGCCCGAGGATGGCGCCGAGCTGGGCGCCGGTCAGCAGCGGTCATGAGTATGGCTGGCATGACGGGCGGCTCCACGCGCTGGCCGCGGTGGCGCGCGCCCCCGGGGCTTCGTTTGTGGGCAGGTGGAGGATCCCGGTCTTGGTGGACGGTCATCCAGCGGCAATTTCCGGCGGGCTGTGGCATGCCGACGCCCCGTCGGTCGTCTGGTTCTGGCCGATCGCGGTGCTGTTCTTGTGCGCGCTGGCGGCGTGGCGGGTCGGGAGGCCTGCGCTCGACCGATGGACGGCGCGGTTGCTGGCGCTCGCCGCGCTGGGCGCGATCACGGCCGCTGCGCTCGGCCGAGGGCTCCATGGGCGGCCGGTCGTTTCGGTACTCCAGTTGGTGGAGCTCGGGATCGTCTCGGCGTTCGTGGGGTGGGGCGTGTACCGCGTCGTGTTCGGGCGTCCGGGGTTCTTCTCGTATCTCGTGATCGCGGTGGTGGCTCTGTGGGAAGGGGGCGAGCTGATCCCCACGTTGCTGAATGGGTTCGTCCTGATCGCCGTCCCAGCGTTTGTGGCGCGCGCGGCGAGTGTCGTCGCACTGGGTGCCGCGGCGGGGTTGTTGCTACTGGTCTTCCGTTTGCACGACTACGAACAGGCGTCAGGTCCTGGCGCTCAGTCGATGGGCGAGCTTGAGGAGGACGAGGACGCCTGGGAGCTGGCCTGAGTAGATCACTGCGCTGCCGGGGGTCGTTGATTGCTGCCACGGTTGTGGCCGGGACGGTGGTGCCAGCGGGGTGCGGCTCGGGTAAGGGGCACAGTTCGGCGTCGTCGGGGATCCCCCGGCAGCTTCTGGCCGAAGCGCGTCCCATCGGTCGGGGCCCGAGGTTTCGCCCACCGGCAACTGGGCCAGTAGTCGGTCCTTGCCGGCGGCGGCTGGGTGTGCGCTACGGGGTGCACGTTGAGGTATTCGGCGCGGACCGGGTGGTGATCGTCCCGTCTGGGATCGGCGTGCGGCCACCGATACGCCTGTCGGCCGGTCGCATCTCATCCGCTGGCTGCTTTGGCCGGCTGGTCACGCTCGAGCCAACCGGGCTGGTCCTGGTGCGCCCTGGTTCAAGACTGTTCCTGTCGGACCTGTTTCGCTCCTGGGGGCAACCCCTGTCCCGGCGCCGGGTGGCGTCGTTTGTGGCCACGCCGGGCAAGCAGATCGCGGTGTTTGTCGACGGACGCCGCTGGGAGGGGATGACCGGCAGGGTGCGTTTGTCGCGGCACGCTGAGATCGTCGTGGAGGTAGGCCCATACGTGCCGCCGCACTCCTCCTACACGTTCCCGCCTGGCAGCTGACTGGCCGGGCACGAGGCGGCCTTCCAACGCGCCGGGCCAGGTCGTCCGCCACCCAGGGCGCTGTATCGTCCAGCCGGAATGCTGGTTGGCCGTAAGCGCGCCGCTTTGATTGGTCGGGTCGGGCCGCTGGCGCTGATGCCGGCAGGCGCATTCGCGGTGCATCAGCTGCGCTACTGGCTGGCCTTCGGGAGCCGGGCCGGGGCGGAGCTACAGGCCCAGGGCCACTCCTACCTGCACTCGGTGGTGCCGTGGATCGTGCTGTTGATTGCGCTCTCGCTCGGCGCGTTTTTGCGCGCGCTCGGACGCGCGCTGGGCGGGCACCGCTCGCTCCCGCGCTACACGCTGTCGTTTACCGCGCTGTGGCTCGTGTGCGCGGCGTGTCTGGTGGCGATCTACGTGACGCAGGAGTTCCTGGAGGGACTGTTCGCGACCGGCCATCCGAGCGGGCTGATCGGCATCTTCGGCTACGGCGGCTGGTGGTCTATCCCCGCCGCGTTAGCGGTCGGGCTTGTGCTGTCAGCCGTGTTCCACGGCGCGCGTTGGGTGCTGCGTGAGTTCGCCGAACGCTGTGGCCACCAGATCGCGGCGCCTGGCGTGGTCTTGGCGAGGGCCCCACGCGATGTGCGCTTGCCGCGGCTTTCTCCGCTGGCCGAGGGCTGGTCGGGCCGCGGGCCTCCTCGCTGAGATCTGGCGTCCGGACATCGGCTGGGCTTGCTGACGCTCGGTTCGCGCGCCGCTTCGTCCTGACGGAGCGGGCTCTCCGGCGGCGTCTGGTCGGCCGGGACGCTTCCGTTCGGGGACGAGACCGATCGTGCTCGTCTGATCTGTCAACGAGGAGGTCAACTCAATGAATCTCAAGCGCTCGATGGCGCGGGCGGCGCCGGCCGCCGCCTTGGTCATCGCCGCCGGCCTGCTGTTGCCCGGGGTGGCGTTCGGGCACGCGCGGGTCAGCCCTGCCGTGTCGGTGGCCAACAAGCTCCAGCTCTACAGCCTGGCCGTCCCGACCGAGAAGTCCGGGCTGAGTACGACCAAGCTCGTGATGACGGTTCCGGGCGGCTTCGGCATCGATTCGTTCGTCGCCCCTGCGGCGCCCTGGCACGTGCAACTGGCCCAGACCGGCTCCGGGGACAACGCGGTGATCACAAAGGTGACGCTGACCGGCGGTCACACGCCCACTGGCGAGGACACGCTGTTTCAGTTCCTCGCCCAGCCAGCCGCGGCGAAGACCTACACCTTTCAGGTGCAGCAGACCTATTCGGACGGATCGATCGTCAACTGGGCAGGCCCCGAGTCATCGGAAGCGCCGGCGCCGACGATCCAAGCGGTCGACTCGATCGGAGGCGGCGGCGTGTCCGTGCTGACGATCGTCGCGCTCGTCGTGGGCGTGCTCGGTCTGCTAGCGGGTGGGTTCGCGTTGCTCGGCGGATCGAGGGAGCGCTCGCTGGCGTGAGCCTCCGGGTGTGGATCGTGGGTGGGGCGGCGCTCGGCGCATGCCTGGTTCTGCCGAGCGCTGCCATCGCCCATGCCTATCTGGTCAAGACGGTCCCGGCAGCGAGCCAGGAGCTCAACTCATCCCCGCCCAACATCCAGCTCACCTACGACGAGGCGGTCGAGCCGCGCTTCGCGATCATCTCAGTGACCAACGCCCAAGGGCAGCAGGAGACCACCGGCCCGGTCCATCGCTCCTCGGCCAATCCCGACACCCTTCTCGTGCCCCTGCGCCCGCACCTGCCCGAGGGCTGGTATCTGATCTACTGGCGCGCGATCTCGGTCGACGGGCATCCTGTCCAGGGCGCGTTCACCTACGCGGTCGGGCCGAACCCCGGGCCGGCGCCCCAGTTCCGCGTGCCGAGCATCTCCGCCACGGCGACGACACCGCAGCTTTTGATCACGCGCTGGCTCATGTTCGTGGGCGTGATGGGCGCGATCGGGTTATTCGTGTTGCGGGTCCTGATCGCGCGGCCCGTGGTCAGGCGCGTCGCCGGCGTGAGCCTGCGAGCGGTCACGATCGCGTTCGTCTCGGCCTCGCTGCTCGGGCTGGTGGCGACCCCGGTCTACCTCGACTTCTCGACCGCGAACGATTCGCTGCGCTCGGTGTTCGACGTCGGCGCGCTGGTGCCTTTGTTCGGGGCGACGGCGTTCGGGCGGGCGATTCTCAAGCTCGAGCTGTGCTTCGCGCTCTTCTGCCTGGCCGCGTGGATCGCCATCTGGGTCGAGCGGCCCGAGCGAGAGCGCCGCTCGGTGGCCGAGCTAGGGGCGACGCTGGGGGCGCTGCTCGCAGCCGCTGCGGTTCTCGTCGTGCCCGGTGCGGCCGGGCACGCCGCGCAGACGGCGCCGCGCGGGCTCACGCTCGCGTTTGACTGGCTTCACATGGCCGCGGGTTCGCTGTGGCTCGGCGGGCTCGGCGGCCTGCTCGTCTTGTGGCTCGCGCTCGGCCAGCGAGAGCGGGTTCCGGCTTTGTCGGTAGTTGTGCCGCGCTTCTCGGCGGTCGCGTTTGCCTCAGTGCTGGTCCTGGCCGGGAGCGGGATTGGCGAGGCGGTCGACCATCTCCCGGCGCTAGATGCCCTATGGCTGACCGGCTACGGCCAGGCGATCCTGGTCAAGAGCGGACTGCTCGCCGTGGCTCTCCTGATCGCCTCGGGAAACCTTCTGCGCTCCCGGCCGAGGCTGCTCGCCGCCGTCCAGCGCCCAGAGCTTGGGGCGCCCGCCGCCGGGCTGCTGCGAAGGCTCGTGAGCGGTGAGGTGGTCGTGGTGACCGGGATTGTCTTCGCCGCCGCGGTGCTCTCCAGCCTAGCCCCGCCGCCCCCCGCCTTCGCGCTCCAGAACTCGGCCCTGGCCCGGGTCGGTCCCGGAACCGTGGCGCGCACGGTCAACCGAGCCGGGTACCGCCTAGAGCTGCTGGTCTCACCTAATCGCGCGGCGGCGCCGGACTCGTTCGCCCTGAGGATCACCAGGGACGGGCAACCCGTCCGGGGCGCCAACGTGACGCTGACCTTCGACATGACGACGATGCAGATGCCCCAGCAGGAGTACCAGCTCGCCGAGACCCGCCCCGGTGTCTACACCCGCGCCGCGCCGGCGCTCGTGATGGTGGGCGAATGGGGGCTCACGTTCCAGATCGCGCCGCGGTCGGGACCGCCGTTCAGCGCGCTCATCCTCGATCAGGCAAACGGATAATGAGACCGATGCGAAGACTCTCAACCGTGATCCTCGGGTTGACCGCCCTCGTGGGGCTGGCCGCCTGCGGAGGCTCGGGCTCGGGTGCGGTCAGCGTGCCCAAGGTGGCGCCGGCCGGGACCTATCGGCTGCAGAACTTTCAGCCTGCGGCTCCCGTCGTCGCGGGCCGGCCCACGGTCCTCTCGTTCACGATCCAGCAGCCATCGGGGCAGCCGTTGAGCGCCTACCGAAAGTGCTGCGAGCCCCACGCCGGCGTCGATCTGATCATCGTGCGAGCCGACGACAGCCACGTCCAGTACGACGACTCCGACATCGGCAGCGGCGGGCACGTCTCCCAGCCGGTCGTCTTTCCCACGCCCGGCCGCTACCGCGTCGTCGTCGACGCCTATCCGGCCCACACCACCCCGGATCAGCCGCTCAACTTCCAGCTCTTCACGTGGGTCACGGTCAAGGGCGCCTACCACCCGCGGCCAGTGCCGGCCTACACCCCGACCGTGACCTCCGGCGGCTATCGCTTCCAGATTCAGGGACACCCCAGCCTAAAAGCGATCCAGGCCACATTCCTCACCATCCGCGTCACCGGTCCGGGCGGCCGCCTGGCAGTGTTCGAAAGCTGGCGGGGCGCGCTCGCGCACGCGATCTTCATCCATCAGGGCTCGCTGGACTACTTCCACACCCACGTCTGCAGCCCGGGCGCCAGCTACTGCACCTCGGTCCTGGGTGCCGCCAGGGTCACCGGCAGCTCCAGCGGCCCGGGCGTGCTCCATGTCGGCGTGCTCTTGCCGGAACCCGGGACCTGGCGCCTGTTCCTGCTGACCCACATCGGCGGGCGCTACCTCACGGCGCCATTCACCTTGAAGGCAAGCGCATGACCGAACCTCACCCGCACAGGGCGAGGCACGCTGGGATGAGCCGTTCAATTCGGTTGCGCCTCGCGGCCGCGATGGTTGCGCTCGCCGCCGGAGCCGTCGCCATCGTGCTGGCCATCCTGCTCGTGCGGAGCGCCCTCGGCTAGGTCCCATGCGGCGGCATCTCCTAACCCTCGTCCTGGTGGCGCTCCTCGGCGCCGGCTTCGTCGCGCCGTCAGCACGCGCCGACGGCGATCCGGGCAGCGACGTGCTGGTGTACCAGCCACTGTTCTTGGCCGCCGACGCCGGAGTCTCGACCTCCCAGCAGGTTCGGCTGGGCCAGCTGCTTCGAGGAGCCGCCAGCTCCAGGTTCCCGATCCGAGTCGCGATCATCGCCAGCCCCTCCGACCTGGGCGCCATCACCGGTCTGTGGCGGAAGCCGCGCGCCTATGCGCGGTTTCTCGGCATCGAGCTCTCCCTGTCCTACACCGGACGGCTGCTCGTGATCATGCCAAACGGGTTCGGCTTCAACTGGCCCGGCCATCCTGCCGCGGCCGCATACCGGGCCCTCAGCTCGATCAAGATCGGCGGCGGGGGGGCCGGGCTGGCCTCCGCAGCCCAGACCGCGGTCAGCGCGCTGGCCGCGGCCGACCACCTCACCCTCCACGCGGCCCCGCGCAGCGCCGCCCGATCCGTGCCAGCGCCCGCGCTGCCCGCCGCGTCCCCCGGCGGCTCGGCCGGATCGAGCACCGACACCATCGCGGCCATCGTCGTCGTCGCGCTCCTGGCGAGCGGCGCGATCACCCTGCTGGCGCGTCGGCGGCTCCGGCGTCCTAAACGGTCGCGAGGGCCGCGCGTCCACCGACCGGGAACCGTCGTAGGGATCAGCATGCTCGTCACCGTCGCCGCCGGCGCAGGCATCGCCGCGCTCGCCACGACCGGGTCGCCGAGCCCGGCCCAGAGCGACGCGTTGGCCACGAATCCGACGCTCGACCCCGGGACGCCGCTGTCAGCGGCCGCGCCCGACTTCACCCTGACCGACGAGCTCGGCCAGCCCGTCTCGCTGCGCTCCTTCCGCGGCCGGGTGGTGCTGCTCGCTTTCAACGACTCGGAGTGCACGACCATCTGCCCGCTCACCACGACGGCAATGCTCGAGGCGAAGGCAATGCTCGGCCCCGCCGCCGGGCGGGTGCAGCTGCTGGGGATCGACGCCAACCCGAAGGCGACCTCGCTCGAGGACGTCCTCTCCTATTCGCAGCTCCACGGCATGCTCGGCGCCTGGGACTTTCTGACGGGATCCCTACCCGCGCTCCGCCGCGTTTGGAAAGCTTACGCCGTCGAGGCTGCGGTCCAGGGCGGTCAGATCGCCCACACGCCCGCGCTGTTCGTGATCGATCCCCAAGGCCGCGAGCGCAAGCTGTACATGACCCAGCAGTCCTACGCCGCCGTCGGCCAGCTCGCACAGCTGGTGGCCCAGGAGGCCTCACGCCTGCTGCCCGGCCATCCCGCAGTCAACTCGCACCTGCCCTACAGCCACATCAGCGGCATCACCCCCGCGACTGCCGTCACGCTGCCTCGGAGCGGCGGCGGCACGGCTCGGTTGGCTCCCGGTCGCCCGCGGCTGTACGTGTTCTTCGCGACGTGGAACCGGCAGGTAACCGGCCTGGCCGCCGGACTTGAAGGCCTCGCCCGCTACAGCACGGCGGCCCGCCGCCTCGGGCTGCCCGCGCTTCAAGCGGTTGACGAGGCCAGCGTAGAGCCCCCCGGCGCCCTCGGCCGGTTCCTACAGTCACTCCCCCGGCCGCTGCCTTTCCCGATCGCCGTCGATCGCAGCGGCCGGGTCGGCGACGGCTACGAGGTCGAGGGCCTGCCCTGGCTGATGGTCGTCTCAGCGACCGGCCGGATCGCTTGGTACTACTCGGTCAGCGCACTCGGCTGGCCCAGCACCTCCCACCTCATCGAGCGGGTGCGGGAGGCTCTCGCCCGCGCCGCCCGGGGACCTGGGACCCTCGCCGGAGCACAGGCACAGCTCGCCGGCTCACCTCCGGCGCTGGCCGCCCTGCATGGGCAAGCCGCTCGCCTGCTCGGCAGTCAACCCGAGTTGACGGCCCGTGTGCGGGCACTACGCGGATATCCGGTCGTGATCAACGCATGGGCTTCCTGGTGCGCTCCCTGCCGATCCGAGTTCGGGCTGTTCGCCAGCGCGTCAGCACGCTACGGGCGCCGGGTGGCGTTCCTCGGCGCCGATACCGGCGACGGTGCGGGCGACGCCCGCTCGTTCCTCGCCCAGCACCCCGTCAGCTACCCCAGTTACCAGACCAGCACCACGAGCATCAGCGCCCTCGTCCCGCAGGGAGTGGCCGGACTGCCCACCACGATCTTCATCAACCGGGCGGGAAACCTCGTCTACGTCCACACCGGCCAATACGACTCCCAGGGCACACTCGATGCCGATATCCAGAGCTACGCACTCGGCGGCTGAGATCGCCGCCGCCGCGATCCTGGCCCTCCTCGCCATCGTGCTCTTGTGCCCAAACGCGCTCGCTGACGCCGACCCCGCCAGCGACGTGCTGCTCGGCGAGAACGTCTTCTACCCCTATGACCCACCAGTCTCACGGACTCTACAGGCGGCGCTGAACGCCGAGACCACAGCCGCGCATCGCGCACACTTTCCGATCAAAGTGGCGCTCATCGCACAGCCCTTCGACCTCGGCGCGATCCCAACCTTCTTCGGCAAGCCGAAGCAGTACGCAGTCTTCCTGGATCAGGAGATCAACTTTGGGTCCAAGGTTCCGCTGCTGGTCGTGATGCCAAGCGGATACGGCACTGCGGGCTTACCCGCCGCGGCCAAGTCGGTCATAGCCTCACTTCCCAGACCACGCGGACCCTCTGGCAACGCCCTAGCCGAAGCCGCGGTTAGTGCGGTCCGAAAGATCACGAGTGCCGTGGTCCACCCCCTCGCGGCTGGAGCTGCCCGACCAAGTTCCCAACGCGGCGGGAACGGAACCAGCCTCTCGCTCACGATCCTCATGGCGGTTTGCGTCACCGTTGCCGCGACCATCGTCGCCTTGCGCCGCGGTGGCATGACGCGCCGACGCCGACGCCGCCCCAGTGGCCTCGGGCGCCGGCACTGAGCGCCGGGGCTGACGCCCGCGAGGATTCGCGTCGAGTGCGAAAGCGAGAACGAGACTAGATCCCATTCTCATGATACGGTGGGTGGACGGCGAGTGCGCCGGCTTGAACCCAACTTGTGAGAAGGATTGTCGTGCGGAGGTCTTGGTGGTTGACGGTCCCGGTGGTGGTGGCTTTGCTCGGCGCGCTGGCTGGGTGCGGGAGCTCCGCGGGCTCGGGAGGAGATGGACCCTCAGGCCGGTTGCAGGTGGTGGCGGCGGAGAACTTTTGGGGCAGCATCGCCGGGCAGCTCGGGGGCAGCAAGGTGTCGGTGCGCAGCATCATTGTGAACCCGGAGACCGATCCGCACTCGTATGAGCCGACCGCCGCGGATGGGGTCGTGCTGGCGAGGTCGCAGATGGCGATCGTCAACGGGATCGGCTATGACAGGTGGGCCTCGCAGCTCTTGGCAGCTGACCCGTCGAGTTCCCGGGTCGTGTTGAACGTGGGGAATCTGCTGGGGTTGAGCGAGGGCGATAACCCACACCAGTGGTACTCGCCCACCTCGGTGCGGCGCGTGATCGATCAGATCGTGGCCGACTACAAGCGGTTGGATCCGAAGGATGACGCCTACTTCGAGCGACAGCGCACCGCGTTTGAGTCCAGGGGACTGGCCGGCTACGACCGGCTGATCGCCCAGATCCGCGCCAGGTATGCCGGGGTGCCGGTCGGCTACAGCGAGAGCATCTTTCAGCCGCTCGGACAGGCGCTGGGGCTACGGCTGTTGACGCCCTACAGCTTCGCGAAGGCGATCGCGGAGGGCACCGATGTGAGCGCGTCCGACAAGCAGACGGTGGACGCGCAGGCACAGCAGCACATGATCAGGGTGTGGGTCTACAACAGCCAGAACGCAACTCCGGACGTGCAGCGCGTAAACCAGCTCGCGCGGGCCGCGCATATCCCGATCACGACGATCACCGAGACCCTCTCCCCGGCGTCGGCTAGCTTCGAGCAATGGCAGGTCGCCGAGCTACAGAGCCTGGAGCGGGCGCTTCACCGGGCGACGGGCAGATGAGCGCCACGCCCACGACAGCCGCCGGCCGACTCGATCCATCGGCGCCGACCCGCCGTGACCTCGCAGCGGCTGGCTCGGGGCCGGTCGTGACGCTCGAGGCCGCGCAGGCGCGGGTCGGCGGCCGGGTCGTGTGGAGCGATGTGAGCCTGGAGATCGGTGGCGGGGAGTTCACCGCGATCCTCGGGCCAAACGGGTCGGGGAAGACGACGCTGCTCCGTGTCCTGCTGGGCGAGCTCCCGCTGTTGTCCGGGCGGGTGTCGGTGCTCGGGCGTGCGCCGGGGGATGCGAAGCGGCAGATCGGGTATCTGCCGCAGCGCCGTCACTTCGACCAGGGCGTCCGGATCCGCGGTGTGGATCTCGTCAGGCTCGGGCTCGATGGCGCGCGCTGGGGCCTGCCGTTGCGCCGCACCGGGCGCGAGCGGATCGCGGATGTGATCAATCTCGTCGGCGCGCAGGAGTACGCGGCGCGTCCGATCGGTCGGCTGTCCGGCGGCGAGCAGCAGCGGTTGCTGATCGCCCAGGCGCTCGTCGGCCGTCCGAGCCTGCTGATCCTGGACGAGCCGCTGGACAGCCTCGATCTGCCAAACCAGACCGCGGTGACGGCGCTACTGGCCAGGATCTGCCGCAGCGAGCGAGTGACGGTGCTGTTGGTCGCGCACGACGTCAACCCACTGCTCTCTTACCTGGACCGGGTCGTGTACTTCGGAGCCGGACATGCCGCCGTCGGCATCCCAAAAGAGGTGATCAACAGTGAGACGCTAAGCCGCCTCTACGGCGTGCCGGTCGAGGTGCTCAACACGGCCGACGGGCGTTTGTTCGTCGCCGGGCTGCCCGAGGCACCCGCCCACCACCACGACCGCCACGAGCACCATGCTTAGCCCGCTCCCGTTCGCGGCGCTCTCGATCGACCCGATCTCCGATCTCCAGCAGCTGACCGCGTTCCCGTTCATGGTCAACGCGCTCGAGGCGGGCACGATCGTCGCGATCATGGCCGGCGTCGCCGGGTGGTTCATGGTGCTCAGGCGAGAGACGTTCGCCGGGCACACGCTCTCGGTGATGGCGTTCCCGGGAGCCAGCGGCGCACTACTGGTCGGCCTGCCTGCGGCCGCCGGCTACTTCCTGTTCTCAGGCGGGGCAGCGATCGTGATCGGCCTGGCGAGCGCGAAAACCGGCCGGCGCCGCGGCGAGGAGTCCGCGGTCACCGGCGCGGTGCAGGCATTCGGGCTCGCTTGCGGGCTCGTGTTCCTCAGCCTTTACGGGGGCGTGCTGGCGGGCTACGAGAATCTGCTGTTCGGCTCGTTCCTGGGGATCACGCGTGGGCAGGTGCTGCTGCTCGCGATCGTCGCCGTGCTGACCCTCGCGTTCTTCGCGCTCGCCGGGCGGCCGCTGCTGTTCGCCTCCGTTGACGAGCCCGTCGCACGCTCCAGCGGCGTGCCAATCCGCCGGCTGTCGGCCGCGTTCTTGTTGGTGCTCGGCCTCGCCGTAGCCGCGACCGCGCAGATCACCGGCGTGCTGCTCGTGTTCGCGCTGCTGGTCGCCCCGCCGGCGACCGCGCAGCTCATCACCCCGCGGATCGGCGCGAGCCTCGCGCTGAGCGTGATCCTCGGCGTCGCGATCACCTGGGTCGGGCTCGCGCTCGCCTACTTCTACAACCATCCGGTCGGGTTCTACATCACCACGGTCGCGTTTACCGTCTACGTCCTCGCCCGTGTGGCCCGAGCGCTGATCGACCACCCAACACTGCTCCGACGCCGACCGCGGCTCGCCGAGGCGCGTGTGTGATGTTCGCCCAAGAGTTCATGCGCAACGCGCTCCTCGCCGGCACGGGAGTCGCCCTCGCGTGCGGCCTGATCGGATATTTCGTCGTGCTGCGCGCCCAGGTATTCGCCGGCGATGCGCTCACGCATGTCGCCTTCACCGGCGCGATCGCGGCCGCCGCCGCCGGTGTCGACCCGCGCATCGGCTTGTTCGCCGCGACGATCGCGGTGGCCTTGGCGATCGGCGCGCTCGGTAACCGCTCCAACGCCGACGACGTCACGATCGGGATCACGTTCGCGTGGATCCTCGGCCTCGGCGTGTACTTCCTCGCCGTGTTCAGCTCGGGCGCCGGCGGCGGCAACGGCCTGCTCGGCGCACGCACCCTGTTCGGGTCGATCTTCGGACTCGGCGCCGCCGACGCCAGACTCGCCGCCGTCATCGCCGCCGCGATCATCCTGCTGCTTGCGGCGATCGCACGACCACTTCTGTTCGCCAGCGTCGACGCCGCGACCGCCGCCGCGCGCGGCGTCCCCGTCCGCGCGGTCGGGCTGATCTTCCTCGCGCTCCTCGGCGCCACGGCCGCCGAAGCGACCCAGGCGGTCGGCGCGCTGCTGCTGCTCGGGCTGCTCGCCGCGCCCGCAGGTGCGGCGCACCGGCTCACCCCGAACCCATACCTTGGGCTCGCCCTCGCCGCCGGACTGGCCGTTCTCGCGACCTGGGCCGGGCTCACGATCGGCTACCTCGTCCCCAAGCTCCCCCCAAGCTCGGCCATCATCGCCGTCGCGAGCGCGATCTACCTAGTCGCGTTCATCTCCACCACCAACCTCCGCGAGCTGCGACCCAGGCTCCAGCTCGCCCATCACCGACAAGACCGAGAACTAGACTGAAACCAATGGTCGGCAAAGACCACGATCGGTGGGCTGAGAACGCGCAACGCGTCCTCGCCCAGCACAAGCATCACACCGGCGCCGCCCGCCAAGCCATCGTCGAACTGCTCGACACCCAAACCTGTGCCCTCTCCGCGATCGAGATCGAAGACGCCCTACGGGCCAGCGAACGGCCCGTCGGCCGCGCCAGCATCTACCGCATCCTCGACGAACTCGAACGTCTCCAACTCGTCCAAAAACTCCAAATCGGACAGATGGCCCGCTACGAGCCGATCCGCACCGGCGCCGGGCACCACCACCACCTCGTCTGCGACAACTGCGGCACCGTCACCCCCTTCACGGACAACGCGCTCGAAACGGCAATCAAGAACCTCAGCCGCCGCGTCCCGATGCGCGTCGCCGACCACGAAATCGTCCTCCACGGCGCCTGCGAAGACTGCGGCAACTAACAGCCAGGCGGCGCACCCAGCGCCCGCTCTTTTCGAGGACGTGACCGCCTAGGATCGCCTGGATCGCACCCAGGAGGTCGCCGGTTCGAGTCCGGCTAGCTCCACCTTCGACGTGGGCCTGCAAAGCCGGGCCTCTTTGTCTTGTTCCGTCCATCGGCCTCCGTCCTCGCCTCCCGCGGCAGGTACAAAACGGGTACATGCGGTGCGAGCCTTAGCGCGGGGACAGCTCGCCGAGCGCGACAATGCAAGCCGGCGCCGACGTCGGAGAGGCTCCACAGCCGGCGAGCCCTCTCGGCGCCGAAGCGCAAGTCGCGAGCGCTCGTCGCCGGTAGCGAAAGCGGAAGTCAGCGCCCGGCTCGGGCAGGCGATTGCGTGTAGCTCTTGCAGGCGGTGGTCGCACGCTGGGCCTGTCGGATCGCGTCCCATGGCTCAAATAACGCGATGCGGTTAGGGGTAAACCACGGGTCGACGACCGGGGCACACGACGGTATAGGTCTGGTGTGGGTTGGCTGGACTCCTGAGTGCATAGACGTCTATTCCTGGTGCTGGGAGGCGAACGACGTAGATGCCAGATCCGTCGTTCATCGTTTGGCAGGGAGCGGGGCCACCGGAGCCCGGGGGCCGAAGGATCAGATACGCCTCCTCGTTCGGCGGCAGGTATGGCCCGTAGACAACCCCAGTATCTAGTGCTAAGACCTGGAGGCCGTACGTGTTGAAGTTAACGGGATCCGGTCCAGTTTCGGCGATAATTCCCTTGATACCGAGTCCGGGGAGGCCAGCGAGCAATCGCTGCACCTCGGCGTCGCGGACGGGCCCACCTCGCACCCAGCCAGAGGTCTCATAGAGGGTGAGCTGGCGTGAATAGATAATGGTGTCCTGGGCTCCCGGGAGTGGGATCCGTACGGCTCCACCAATCCCAGCCGATAGTCCCACGAAGTAGACCGCTGCTAGGGCGACAACTCCGGCCGACAGACCGATGCGAATTTTCCGACGTGGAAGCCTCGCGATCCACCCGGTGGCCAACACGGCTACGTATACGAGCATAGGCAGGGTGTAGCGGGGGTCCTTATGGGTCAGGTAGGTCATGCTCAGGTAGGAGACGACGACTCCAGCCAGGAGCTCGGGTTCCACGTTCTCCGCAGTCACCCGTTTTCGGAGAAGACGCCGAAGTGCGATCGCAACACCGATTAAGAACGAGATGCCGAACGGGGTCAACACCTGTTCGTTGATGAGGTTCCACCAGTACCAGCTAAGGTTGCGCAGTGAGAACCTCGGAGGCGCCTGGACCGCATTCGGGGCCAGGCCCCCAATGGTGTTAAACGAACCGATGATGTCGTGCCAGTGATAGACATACCAAGGTCCCGCCACGACCGCTCCCGCTGCGAGGTAGACGATCATGCCTCGCCAACGGCGAGGACCGGCGCGGAGCATGGTTACTACGACAAACCCCGCGAGGAAAATGACCGCGGTCTCCTTCACCATTAGGGCGAGACCACTCAGCACACCGGCGAGCAGAGCTATTCCGAGACGCCGAAAACGCTGCGATTCCAACAGTGCCCAAACGCTAACCGCGACCATCGCCGCTTCAGGTGGGTCCAGGTCGTATTCGTGCATCATCGAGACGAACATTGGGCTGCCGAGCGCCAGGATCGCTGCCAGTAAGCCGGCCCGGGTGCCGTACGCGAATCTGCCGGTGCCGAAGCATCCAAATGCGAGCAACGGCACGAAGACAACGTTCGATGACAGAACCAAGGCCATCGGATGAACGCCGGTGAGGAAGATCGACATCCCGCCAACGAAGTGCACCAGCGGCGGGTACGCGACATTGAAGTCGGTGAACGGCCGCCAGAACTGACCGCGTGTGATCAGCTCGCTATGGACTACTGCGGCGAAGAGTTCGTGGATCCCGCTATCCCAATCAGGCATCCGAGTGTCTTGGGTCAGCCACCAGGCAGACATTGCGATGAAAAGGACGACCGCGAGCCATACCCAGCGCGCTTCGGGGCTGGGGCCTCTGATCTGGGCCGACCGACCAACACGGACTGATCGAACCGCGCTCGTCATCGTGCCAGCAGGCTAACGGTCCGGGCGCGAGTCCAGACCACCCGCGGCCGTCATAAAGAGAGACGGCCACCCGCACCGCCGCGGCCACCGTGCCTTTCACACCAACGACCGGGGTGGCGAACACCGATAAGACGTCCAGAACGGCTCAAACTTCGCAGGGTGGACACGCACCGCGCAGCCGAGACAGCGCCACCGTGCGGTCACCACCGCCGCCCGGGGCTATAGCTCAGTTGGGAGAGCGCCTGGATCGCACCCAGGAGGTCGCCGGTTCGGGTTCGGCTAGCTCCACCTTCGAAGCCCTAGTGTTGGGCAGTTCGGATCACGAGTAACGCTCGGCGAACGTGGCGCCGGAGGTCCCGGTCGGGGGCAGGTAGTAGCCGACCGCGGTGCAGGCGGTCGCGGATGTGCAGGACATACCCGACAGGACGCTGCTGACCACGCCGGGCGGCAGCGGCATTGGCTGAACCGTCCAGGTCAGGCCCTGCCGGCGAAAGGCGAATTGGGATGATGCGAAAACGCCTTGGCCGCCGACCGCGGCGCACCGGGGCGCGATCAACCCGTACGTGCATGACACTGCCCTCAGAACACTCAATGCGTTCGAAGGCGGGCTCGGGTTTGGCGTCGGTTGGACCGACCAGGTCTTGCCGTTCCAGTTCTCAGCCAACGTCAGAGGATTGCCGTCGCTGTTGTAGTCGCCGACCGCGGTGCAGCCGCTGCTGAGCAACCCCGACGAGCAGGAGACCCCGTTGAGCGCGTCCGAGGGAAGGGATCCGTTTATGGTTGGGTTCGGGGTCGGCTGGATTACCCAGGTCGACCCATCCCACCTCTCCGCCAGGGTCTTCGAGATGGGCAAGAACACGTTGCCCGAGGCGATAGACCCGACAGCGGTGCAGGCATTCAGCGACGCGCACGACACGCCGTTCAGATCGCTCCCGGTCGAGCCGTTCGGGGTCGGGGTTGCCTGGATCATCCACGTCGACCCGTTCCAGCGCTCGGCCAGCGGCACGTCGATGCTTGAGGAGTTCTCGTAATACCCGACGGCGACGCAGTCGGTCGCCGACGGGCACGACACCCCATTGAGCCTCCCACCGAACGACCCCGCCGGGAGGCTTGGGGTTGGCTCAATCGCCCACGTCGAGCCATTCCAGCTTTCCGCCAGAGTGCTCGCCCCGGCGACGTCAGAGAACCCGACGGCCATGCAGGCGCTCGTCGAGGCGCACGACACCGCGTCCAAACTGTCATTGGATCCGTCGCCCGGTGCGGGGTTCGGGGTGGGCTGGATCTCCCACGTCGACCCGTTCCACCGCTCCGCCAGCGACGCGCCGAGAATTGAGGAGGTCGCGTAGGCGCCAACGGCCGTGCATGCACTCGCGGACGGGCACGACACGCCGAGCAGCTGGCTGCTCGTAGCGGCGGGTGGGTTCGGGGTCGGTTGGATCCCCCACGCGGCCGCAGTCGCAGACGTAGGCATGACCGCTAGGACCCCCACCACCAGCACCGACCGCCTGCACGCCACCAGGACCCCCCTGTTAGCCGCACGCGAGCGCATCCGCCGACCAGCACAACGCCCCGACACCGACCGAGCACCCATGGGGAACCCCCTAGCGAGCAGCCAACGCGACGAAACGTACCACCGGCCCCCTCGCGTGAACAGCCGCGCGGCTCGACTCGATGTCAACGGTTGCGTGATTGCCGCACTCGAATAGCCGGCGAGTCTGCAGGTCTTTTAGTTATCGCTATCCGCTGTTTGGCCGATAAAGGGCTATTGACGGACGACGGGGCTCTGACGGGTCGTCGACGTCGCCTGCGCATGCTCGTATCCGCTGGCGTTCGTTGTGGCCCCGGATCGGAGCCAGGAGTGAGAGCGGTGGGAGAGACTCGTAACAACAGGTTGCTAACGGCGGTTGTGCGCCCGGCGTCGGCCTTCACCGACGACGGCGGCGATCTTTCCGAACGGCCAGGTGCTGCCTCGATCGAGGTCCGAGCGCTGTTCGGGGTGCTGTTCGCGATCCTGGTCGGCTACATCATCTCGCTGTTCGCACGGCCGGTGAGCGGTTCCCAGGTTTGGCTCGATGGTTGGGGCGTCGCGGGCTTCGAGCTGCTCGCCAGCGTGCTGATCTTCGCTCGCGGGCTGATTGATCAGCCGGCGCGGGGATTCGCGTTTCTCCTTGGCTTGGGAGGAGTCTCGTGGGCGCTCGGAGATTTCGTGAACACGTATATGGGTGTGCATGGCGAGACCCCACCGAGCCCGGCGTTGTTCAACTACTTCTGGGCCGGCTTCTTCCTGTTCGCGTTCGCGGGCGTCATGACCTTGATGAATCGCGACGTGATCAAAGTCACCGCCGCGAACTATCTCGATGGCCTGCTGGTGCTCGCCTGCTCGGCGGCGTTGATCATGTTGCTGTTCCCGGTGATCCACCAGGCCGCCGGAGGGGACACCGCTACCGTCGCGACGAATCTCGTCTATCCGGCCTTGGACGTGCCGGTGCTCGGTCTGGTGCTGATCGGGGTTGCCCTCCTGGCGCCGGGGACGCGAGCGCGGTGGTGCCTGTTCGCGGGAGCAGCGCTGGCCAACCTCGTGGGTGATTGCGTCGCGGTTTTTCCGACCCTGACGGACGGGATCCTCGGCAACGCGCTGAACGCCGCGGCCTGGCCGACGTCACTGCTGGTTATAGCGGCCGCGTTGTGGCTGGCTCCGGGATCAGGTCGGGCGGCGCGGGAAAACCACTCCTCGGGATTTCTCGTGCCCACGATCGCGTCGCTCCTGGCATTGGCGATCCTCTACGTCGGCATCGTGTCTGACGTCAGCCGGGTCGCGATGGGCGCCGCGCTGCTCGCGCTGATCGTCTCGGGACTGCGGTTCGGGCTCGCGCTGAGGCACTCGCGCGCGCTGACCGACCAGCGTGAGCGGGAGTTGCACGCCGCCGCCCAGCGCGAACGCGAGGCGCGCGATGCGCTCGAGGCCGCCGCCGCCGAACTCCAAGCCCAGAGTCAGCGCGACGTGTTCGGAACGCAGTTGAGCGAGGCGCTCGAGATGGTCGACGAGGAGGAAGCGGCCTACGAGGTCGTCGAGCGAGCCATCGCGGAGATCTCTGAGAGCACTCCGGCCGAGCTGCTGCTGGCCGACTCCAGCCGAGCCCATCTTCGACGGGTTGCCTCGAGCCCCCTGGCCGGCGCACCAGGCTGCCCCGTGGAGTCGCCGTTTGCATGCGTGGCGGTCAGACGAGGTCAGCCGGTCGCGTTCGACTCCAGCGAGGCGCTGAACGCATGCCCGAAGCTGCGAGGCCGGGAGTCCGGCCCGTGCTCCGCGGTGTGCGTCCCAGTCGGTTTCATGGGTAGGGCGCTCGGGGTGCTGCATGCGACCGGTCCGGTGGACTCGCCGCCGAGCGCAGATCAGATGGCGCAGATGGCGACGCTGGCCACGCAGGCCGGGGCGAGGATCGGCACCGTCCGCGCGTTCGAGAAGACGCAGCTTCAGGCCTCCACCGACGGACTCACCGGTCTGACCAACCGGCGCCGGCTGGAGGTCGAGATCCGCGAGCTTCTCCGGTCGGGAACGCCCTTTGCGCTGGCCGTCGCCGACCTCGACAGGTTCAAACCGATCAACGACACCTACGGTCACGAGACCGGAGACCGGGTCCTGAGGTTCTTCTCGCAGGTCGCGTCCGCGGGGCTACGCGAGGGTGACCTGTTTGCGCGCTGGGGCGGTGAGGAGTTCACGATCGTGCTCCTCGGGATCGACCGCCATCAGGCCGTGCCGGTGCTCGACCGAATCCGCGACTCGCTCAAGTCAGCACATTCCGGCGCGCACCCACGCTTCACCGTCAGCTTCGGAGTCACCGACAGCACCGTTGCGGTTTCGATGGAGCAGCTATTCCAGATCGCCGACGAGGCGCTGTACCGGTCAAAGCAAGACGGTCGAGACCGTGTCACGGTCGCCGACCGTCTGTCCGCAGACTCGACGTCGAACCGGGGTCACGACGACCTCCTGGCCGCGGCCAACGGACACCCGGACCGGGACCCTCACGCCAACGGCGGTAGTGCCAGGAAATCCACCAACGGGAACGGCAACGGCAAACCAGCGACCACGAGAAGGCGGACCAAGATGCCCGCCCTGCACGAGGCCGCTGACGAGCCAGAACCGCGGGCGAGCGGTCTCGAGATCAGATAGCCGCCGACTGCGTGAGGTCATGGCTGTCAAGCCTTCGGCCGTCGTTCGTGGCCAGCCGGCCGGCGTGATGCGGCAGAACGCGCTCGGACCGTGTGTGGTCCTCGGAGCCGCCTCGAAGGGGCATCATGCGCCTGCAGATGGCGTTCGGCGTCACGCCGGGCGCGGTTGATCAGCTCGCCGGCATGGCTGAAATCGGTCGGCTGCACCGCCAAGGGGAACGACGGGGGGAGTACGACCACCTTCGCGTCGGAGCTGAGGTGGGCCAGCTCTGGCTGGAGGCGGTGGCCGATCAGCAGGCTGGTCGCGTAGAGGAGCATCGGCAGGGCGCCGCGGGGAGGCGCGTTCAGCTCGCAGGGGGCGCCGGTCGGAAGCACATAGATCCGATCTGCACCAATCGCGAGCGCGCGGCTGAGTGGAGCGTTGTTGGAGACACCGCCATCGATCAGACGGCGCCCCTCCCACTCGACCGATGGGAATACGCAGGGGATCGCCGCGCTGGCCATGATCGCGGCGACCAGAGGCCCGCGGGAGAGCCGCACCTCCTCGCCTCGGAGCACGTCGGTGGCGATCACACGGAGCGGGACTGCTTCCAGCATCCGCACCTGGATCACCCCCAGGGCGGCGCCTCCCGAGAGCACAAACGCGGTGGTCTTGGATGTGTCGCGCACGCCCTTCTTAGCGCTCGACGACGACTGAGCCTTACCACCGCTCACAGCTTCTCACCCGCGCGTATTCCCGCCGTCACAGTGTTCTCGGCCGGCGCGAGCGGGCATTGCCAGTGATCGCTATAGCGACAGGAAGGGTGATACAAGAAGTTCAGGTCGATGATGAGCTTCGAGCCGCTCGATCCAAGATCGGCCCCCTTGGCGGTGTCGAGCAGATATCGGCCGCCGCCATAGCTCGTCTCGCCTGAAGTTCCGTCGCGCAAGGGCAAGAACAGCCCTCCCCCGTACTGCTCAAGCCACCACGCCTCGATACGCGCGTTCAGCGGAGACGGAAGCTGAACGCATCCGAGGCTCCGCAACGTCGTCACGCCATCCGCCCCAGTGGCCAACGGTAGGCGCTTCGGTGAGCCGGTCGGGGTAAGCGCGAGCTCGAAGCGAAGGCTTTCGTCGTAAGGCCAGTACGGAAGGCCGGTGTCGGGCAGGCCATCCCGCTTGGAAAGTGGACTCTGCGGATGCTCGCGAAATAGCCGGTCGCGCCCCGATCGCCAGACGGCATGAGCGGCACGAGGCGACGACTCAGCCCGTACCCGGGCATAGAGCTCAGACATCGCGCGCCGCCAGTCGACCAGCTCGAGCTCAACCATAGTCCGGATTCGGGCTTGAGTGGACTGGTCCCGGGAGGTCATTTCGCGGCGCGGGTGCTCAGATAACGTCTGACGCCCGTGAGGCGCGGTTCTTCCCAAACCGCCCGAACTGCCGCGAGCCGACTGTGGTGCTCCATGGTCGCGCGTCCCCACGTTGAGTCCAAACACCGGCCGAGCTTTGGGAAGAAGCTCCCCGCGGCGGTCGTCTTTATCCGAGTCCCGAGATGAACCTTGGGCGCTATCTGATCGGCGTCGCTGCGCTGGCCTGCGTGCTCGGCTCGCTGGGAGTCGGGGCGGCCGCCCTCCGGCGCTGTCTCCTCCCCGACTGGCGTGGCGCCGTTGCCCGGCTGGCCGAAATCGTCATCGCCTGCGCCCTCCTGGTCGGGATGCTGGAGCTGCTTGGGAGCGTGGGACTGTTCAGGATCGTCCCGATCGTCGTTGGCTCGGTCGTCGTGGGTTCGGCGCTGCGAGTCGCACTCACGTCCCACTCCAGGGAGCAGGCCGCGCGCCGCCGAGTCGCCCGCCCCGGCACTGCCGCCGCGATCCTCATTCTCAGCTCCGTCGTCGTGCTCGTCGTCGTGCTGCTGCTATGGGCGGGACGGAGTCTCCAGTCGTACGAGCACGGGATCACCGGCCCTGATTCGCTCGCCTACCACTTGCCGCACGCCGCGTCCTACGCCCAGACCGGTCAGATCACGGGGATCCGCTACACCGACTTCGCCTACCTGAACGGGTTCTATCCGGCGACCTCGGAGCTGTTTCATGCCTTCGGCATCGTCCTGATGGGCCACGATGTGCTCTCGCCGGGGATCAACCTGATCTGGCTTGCGCTCACGATGCTTGCGGCCTGGTGCATCGGTTCGCTCCGGGGGTTCGGCTCGACTTCGATGCTGGCCGCGGGTGTCGTAATGGCTACACCCATGATGGTCGGCAGCAACGGCGGCACCGCCGACAACGACCTTCTGGGTGTGTTCTTTGTCATGGCTGCGTTGGCTTTGTGGATGCGTACCGCCGACGTGTCCACGGCCGATACGCGGGCGTACCGCGCCGGCAGCGTCTTCGCCGCCGTGGTGGCCGGGCTGGCGCTGTCGGTGAAACTGAACCTGCTGGCTCCGGTGGCCGCACTCACGCTCCTCGCGATCGCGTTTACCCGGCGGGGCGGGCGACGTCGCGCGACGGGGTGGTGGATGGGAGGGCTTGCCGTGGGCGGGGGCTATTGGTATGTGCGGAATCTCATCGCGGCCGGGAACCCGCTTCCGTGGGTCAGCTTCGGAGTGCTGCCGACGCCGCAGCCGCCGCCGCAGCAGCACGGCAACAACTATTCCCTGGCTGGCTACGCAACCTACCCGCGAATCGTCCGCCACTGGCTGATCCCGGCCTTGAACCTGAACCTCGGGCCCTGGTGGCCGGCGTTGGTCGCCGTTGCCGTCGTCGGTCCGCTCGTCTGTCTCTTCTCCAAGGACGACCGAGTGATCTGGGCCGCGGCGCTGATCGCCTTGGCCTCGCTGGCCGCCTACCCGTTGACTCCGCTCACGGCCTGCGGGCCCTGGGGACATCCCTACTGCCTCATGTTCACGATGCGCTACGGAGCGCCTGCCCTGAGCGTGGCGCTGGCCATCACGCCGCTGGCCCTGTTGTTCCGGAGCCGCCTTGGTCGCTGGGCAGCGGCGGCCGGACTAACGACTTTGTTCGTAGCCACTGTGGCCCTGCGCCGGATGTGGGCACACGACTACGACCTGGCCGGAGCCCACCGCGCCGTGATGCTGGTCCTCGTGGTAGCGGCGATCGCGGCCCTGAGACCGTGGTCCCTGCTCCCGAGCCGGCGTCCGCTGGTCCGCGTCACCTCCGCAACGCTGGCGCTTTCGCTCGGGCTGGCCGGGGTTGCGGTTGGCTACATGGGGACCCGGGATTATCTTAGGCAGCGATATACGGCGAAGTACGGCCCGTTCGCCGTCTACAAGATGTGGCGCTGGGCACGGGGCCTGCACCACGCGCGGCTCGCGCTCGCAGGCACGTTCGGTTGGTTCTTCGGCTATCCCCTCTGGGGCGTGGACGATTCCAACCGTGTCGCTTACATCGGACAGCGCGGCCCACATGGCTCGTTCCGACCGATCATCAGCTGTCGGGTCTGGCGCACGGCGCTGAACCGAGGCCATTACCAGTACGTAGTCACCACCGCGACCGCGGTCTTCTTCACCAGGCAACTCGTGCGGTCACCGGAGGTCGACTGGACCCGGACCGACTCCGCCGCGCGGCTTGTGCTTTCCCCCAGCCGGGCGATCCAGGTCTTTCGGCTGACCGGACCGCTCCACCCCAATCGCTGCTGACCTAAGGCGAACTGGTCATGGTTGCGGTCGGGTCGCCGGATCCAGACGAGCCACTCAGGTCGCTCGATCCGCCGTCCAAACCTGAGCCGCCATCGGACGTTGTCTGCGTCGTCGTCACTTGAGTGCCGCTGCTCGGAGCCGGCCCGCCGTCGCTCGTGCCTCCATCTGACCCAGAGGCGATCGACGCCAAGCCGCCGTCAGTGCCCCCGCTCGTGGCGCTCCCGCCTCCTGAGCTCCCCTCGGGCGAGGTTGCCGTCGTCGCTCCGGAGCCACCGTCGGGGCCCGACCCGGTTGACCGCGCCGCTGACCGTGGAGCCATCGTTCAGCACGATCGTTAGCAAGCCGTTGTTGAACGCCTGCACCGTGCCGGCGTTATCGGACGCGCCGCCGTTCGTCGCGGTAGCGCGAGCAGCATCAGAGCAACAGACAGGATGATCGTGGTGCGTCTCATCTAGCTACCTCCTTTGGTGGTGGCCCGCCTCGGCGCGGCCGCAGTGGGTTGGGTGGTAGTTGAGACACGCGCGAGGAGATAACTTCAGGCCGCCGCCGTCTCGGCCTCGGAGGCAGCCAGGCCTAGGCCAGTTTCTCCACGACGATGGCGAACTTCCGCACGCGGCCCTCCCGCAGCCAGTCGCTCCAGAGCCGGTGGGAGCTCAGCAGCTCGTCCAGCGCCTGCCGTCCGATCTCGGCGGCAATGTGCGGCGCATCCTCCGCGAAGGCATGGCCCAGCGACTCCGCGACAGCCTGGTGTGACCGAGTGTCGTCGCTCTGCCAGCAGATTTCGAACCCCGCGTCCGCGAGGTAGGTGTGCATCTGCGTCAGGGGGGTCAGCCAGACTGTGTCGGCATCAGGCATCATCGCTCGCTCGACGTCTGTAAGGGGCATCCCCTCCTCCACCGTGAAGGCGAACAGCCCTCGTGGCGTCAATTCCTCGGATATCGCCGCAAGCAGCGGCGGCTTGTCACGGAAGGCGAGCATCGTCTCGAGCAGGAGCACGACGTCGAAAGGGCCACGCGGGATGGGCGGGATCCGCGATACCTCAAAGCGACAAGGCAGGCCGCCAGCGCGCTCGCGCGCGATCTCGATGGCGCTGGCGCTGAGATCCACACCGAGATAGGTACACCCGAGCTCCCGCGTGATGAAGCGGCCCGGGCCGGCGATTCCGCAACACAAATCGAGCACCGAGACTCCGGGCGCGATCCCCGCCGCCGCGGCCAGGGCGCGAATCTCCGTGGCGCTCATGAAGCTCTCCTGCTCGACGAACTCGCCGGCCGCGTAGGCCGACTCGCGAGCTCGTTGCAGCGCCCAGACGAACGGCGCGCGCTCGTCCTGCTTCACGGGTGGTCGATCCCGATGCGCAGCGGGTGGTTCACGCGGCCCACGATGACAGGCCGGCTCGGGAAGAGTTGGCGGGGCGCCAGCGTCATGGAGGCGTAATGGAGGCAAGCGCACAGGCACTGGGGGCGCTGAGGGCGAGGCGCACCTTGCCGTCGCGCGCCGGACCGGTGGCGGGCGCCATCGCTCTGCTGCTGTTACTCGCGGCGCTCGCCGCAACCGTCGGCCTGAGCGCCGTGGCGTGGGCAGTTGGACTTGGTTGCGGCGCGGTCCTCAATGCCGCGTTGACGTACGGGCTCGCGCGCTGCGGACTCGAGCGACTGGGCCTAGCCGACTGGGTCACCCTCACGCGGGCGTCGCTGGCGGTCGGCGTCGCCGCGCTCGTCGCGGATTCGCTCGGCCGCCCGGCGGCGGTCGCGGTGCTGGTGTCGCTCGCTGCCGCTTCGCTCACGCTCGACGCGGTCGACGGATGGCTCGCGCGCCGAACTGACACCGCGGCCCCCTTCGGTGCCCAATTCGACGGTGAGGTCGACGCGTTCCTGATCCTTGTCCTCAGTGTCTACGTCTCCGGCTTCGCCGGCACCTGGGTGCTGCTGATCGGCGCGGCGCGTTACGCGTTTCTCGCCGCGGCGTGGCCGCTGCCCTGGATGCGCGCCCGGCTCCCGGCGCGCCACTGGCGCAAGGTCGTAGCAGCGATACAGGGGATCGTGCTTACCGTGGCGGCGGCAGACGCCCTGGCGCCCGGGCTCAACCGGGCCGTCCTCGTGGCGGCCCTCGTGCTGCTGGGCGAGTCGTTCGGGCGAGACACGTGGTGGCTGTGGACTCACCGGGCGGCCGTGGACGCCCCAGTGGCGGCGGGCGCCCAGCCATCCTCCGATCTTGCCGTCCCAACTTCTGAGCACGCCAGGCGCAGCCGCGCACGAACCGTTATCGCCGCCGTTCTCACGACGGTCTCCGGACTGATCGTGTGGGCGGCGCTCGTGGCTCCTGACCAGCCATCGGCGCTCACACCGGCCGGGTTCGTGAGAGTCCCGCTCGAGGGCCTCGTCCTCGTGTTCTTGGCGGTCGTCCTTCCCACCACCGCTCGCCGGGTCGTGGCCGCGATCGCCGGCCCGCTGCTGGCGCTGGTGGTGATCGTGAAAGTCCTCGACATCGGGTTCTACACGACCTTCGAGCGGCCCTTTGACCCCGTTGGCGATCTCGGGAATGCCGGGATCGGAGTTGAGACGCTGCGCGCCGCGATTGGTCAGACCGCCGCGAACCTGATTGTCGTCGGCGCGGTGGTCCTCGTCGTCGCCCTGCTCGTGTTCACAACGCTGGCCGTGCTTCGGCTCACGCGCGTGGCGGCGAGCCGGCGGCGGCAGTCGCTCGGCATCCTCGGCGCGCTGATCGTTGTCTGGGGCATCTGTTCGGCCTCCGGAGCCGAGCTTCTCTCCCATGTCCCGGTCGCTTCGACGAGCGCCGCCGGCCTGATCGTCCGTGAAGTGCGAACGGTCCAGGCCGACATTCGCGACGAGGGCATCTTCGCCAACCAGATCAGACACGACCCCTTCCGTCTCACACCGGGCAACCAGCTCCTGACCGGGCTGCGTGGACAGGACGTCCTGCTCGTGTTCGTCGAGTCCTACGGCCGCGTCTCGGTCCAGGGCGCCTCCTTTTCGCCGGCCATCGACCAGCTCCTGAGGCGAGGAACCAAGCGGCTGAAGGCGGCCGGCTTCTCGGCTCGGAGCGCCTTCGTCACCTCGCCGGGCTTCGGGGGCATCAGCTGGCTGGCGCACTCCACCCTCCAGTCGGGCGTCTGGGCCAACAGCCAGCGCCGTTACGACCAGCTCGTCGGAAGCAACCGGTTCACCCTGAGCGACGGCTTCAGGCGCGCCAGATGGCGGACCATCAACTTCGCTCCCGCCGATGATCGCGCCTGGACGGACGGGACGTCGTTCTACCACTACGACAAGCTCTACGACCGGCGTCAGCTCGGTTACCGGGGCCCGAATTACAACTATGCGCCGCTGCCCGATCAGTACATGTTCGCGGCGCTCGAGCGCCTCGAGCTTTCCAAGACCCACCGCCGTCCGCTGTTCGCCGAGGTGGACACGGTCTCAAGTCACATGCCGTGGGACCGAATCCCGCAGATGGTCCCCTGGAGCGAGGTCGGGAATGGCTCGATCTTCAACCGCACGCCGACGTTCACCGAGCCGAGCTCGTTCTGGTGGCACCCGCGGGCGGTGAAGGCCGCCTATGCGCGGTCGCTCGAGTACTCGCTCAACACCCTGATCTCCTTCGTCCGGCACTACGGCAGGAAGAATCTCGTGCTTGTCATCGTGGGTGATGAGCAGCCGCTGCCGATCGTCAGCGGCCAGGGCGCCAGCCACGACGTCCCGATCTCGATCATCGCCCACGAGCCGTCGGTTTTGAAGCGCATCAGCGGCTGGCGCTGGCAGCCGGGCCTGCTTCCGAGCCCACAGGCTCCGGTCTGGCGGATGAGCGCGTTTCGCGACCGGTTCCTCACCGCGTACGGATCGGCACCCGGATGAGACGCAAGCTCCTGACCTGGGGACAGCTCGTCGGCGCGGCGGTGGTGTTGGGGGTGCTCGTCCTGCGCCTGGGCACGGGTCCGTTCCTCGCCGGGCTGCGCTCGGTGAACGGCGAGGCGCTCGCGGGCGCGGCGGGCCTGGCGGTCTTGACGACGGTGGGTTACGCCTGGCGGTGGAAGCTCGTGGCCAGTGGTCTCGGGGTCGATCTGCCGCTATCCGCCGCAATCGCGGCGTACTACCGGGCGCTGTTTCTCAACGCCACGCTGCCCGGCGGGATCGTGGGTGACGTGCACCGCGGCGTGAGCCACGGCCGCGACGTGCGAGATGTCGGGCTGGCCCTGCGCGCCGTCGCGTGGGAGCGCTTCGCGGGACAGGTCGTGCAGCTGCTCCTGACCGTCATCGTGCTGCTCGTCCTCCCCTCGCCCGTGCACAGCTTTATGCCGTGGCTCGCCGTTGCGCTCGGCTCGGCGGCGGTTGTTGCCCTGCTTCTGGGCCGACGACAGCTCCCAAGTGCTCGGTCTCGCTGGTCACGCCTCCGCCGCGCGGTAGCCGATGACATTCGCACCGGTCTCCTCGCCCGCCGGGCGTGGCCCGGCATCGCGCTGGCCTCGGCTCTGGGACTCGGCGGCCACGCGGCCACCTTTCTCCTCGCCGCACGGACGGTCGGCGCCACCGCGCCGCCCTCACGGATGCTGCCGATCGCGCTGCTCGTGATCGCGGCCATGACGCTGCCCAGCATCGGCGGCTGGGGCCCGCGTGAGGGCGTGGCGGCATGGGTGTTCGCGGCGGCGGGTCTGGGTGCTCAGCGAGGGCTGGCCGCGGCCGTCGTCTACGGCGTCATGATCCTCGTGGCCACCCTGCCCGGCGCCGCCGTCCTCGTGGTGGCATGGTTCCATCGCAACCCATCCCCGCAGCCGGCCGAGCCGGCGCTTCGGGAGGGAGCGGCACGTGCTTGAGCGCCCTTACACCGTGTTGAGCTGTGGCATGTCGATCGACGGCTATCTCGACTGCGCCGCGCCGCGGCGCCTCGAGCTGTCCAACGATGCCGACTTCGACCGGGTCGATGCGGTGCGCGCCTCGTGCGATGCGATCCTCGTCGGCGCGGCGACCGTGCGTAACGACAACCCGCGGCTGCTGGTGCGGTCGCAGAGCCGTCGTAACGAGCGGACCGATCGCGGGCTCCCCCCCTCGCCGATCAAGGTCACGGTCACCGGGCGCGTGGAGCTGGACCCGGGGGCGGACTTCTTCACCACCGGCGAAGGCGAGAAGCTCGTCTACTGCGCCAGCCCGCGCGTCCGGGACGCCCGCTCACGCCTGGGAAAGGTGGCCACCGTTGTCGATGGCGGACAACCGGTCGAGATGCGCAGAGTGAGCGAGGACCTCTGCGCACGGGGGGTAGAGCGGTTGATGGTCGAGGGGGGCGGTCAGGTGCACACCCAGTTCCTGACCCGGAATCTGGCGGACGAGCTCCAGCTGGTCGTGGCTCCCCTGTTCGTCGGCGACTCTCGCGCCCCGCGCTTCGTGAGCGACGGGCGCTTTCCCTGGAACCCGGGGCGGCGCGCGACGCTCGCCGAGGTCCGTCAGATCGGCGACGTCGTCTTGCTGCGCTACGCGCTGTCTCCCCGATTTCAGACCGGCTGACGAGGAGCCGGAGAGCGTTGCCGCCACCGATCGCGGGCATCCGTACCCAGGTACCGCTACCCCTGCGCTTCGCGGACGGATACTCGACCCAGGCGCGAGTCTTCAGCTTCAAGGACCTGGTCGACGGCCAGGAGCATCTGGCCTTCGGTCTGGGCGGTCGCGCCGCCGCAGTCACATCCGCCGAACGCGACCCCCTACCACTCGTCCGGCTGCACAGCGAGTGTCTCACCGGCGATGTGTTCGGAAGCCAGCGGTGCGACTGCGGGCCGCAGCTGCGTGAAGCTGTGGAGCGGATCGCCGACCGCGGGGGCTTTCTGCTGTACCTGCGCCAGGAGGGACGTGGCATCGGTCTTTACCCCAAGCTCGAGGCATACGGGCTACAGGACGCCGGGCTCGACACCTATGAAGCCAACCTGGCGCTGGGCCACCGCGAGGACGAGCGCAGCTACCTCGTCGCGGCGCAGATGCTCCGCGCCCTCGGCGTGCAGCGGGTTGCTCTGCTCACGAACAACCCGGACAAGGCCCGACAGCTCCGCCGCTTCGGCGTGGCGGTGAGCGCCCGGGTACCGACCGCGGTGCACCTGTCATCCGCCAACGCGCGTTACCTGGCCACGAAGGCGCAGAGAGGCGACCACTCGCTCGACATTCCGCTCTCGGCCGGGTGAGGCCGGCAGGTCAGGCGGCTAAGGCGTCTTCGGCTAAGACACTGGGACCACGGGACCCGGCGGCGATGAACGCGGTCCCGAAGAACAGCTCGGTCCAGGAGGGATCAGTCAGTTCTTGCTGCATGGCGGAGCGAATCGTCTCCCACGGGCGGCGCATGATCCACTCATCGATGGACGCGAAACGGCGGACGATGGCGGTTCCCAGCTGCGAGAGCCACCGCGGCGTGTTATCGGGGATCTTCAGATCCAACACGACGAACCGTCCACCCTCGGAGAGCGCCGCGGCGCCGCGGGCGATCACCTCCGCGGACTCAGGAACCTGCGACAGGCCGTAGGTGGAGAGGATCGCGTCGACGTCGGTCGGGAAATCGAAGTTGGCCGCGTCGGCCTGCACTAGGCGGATGTTGCGCCAGCGATTGGCCTGGATCCGGTTCTCCGCCTCGGCCAGCATCGCGTCCGTCAAGTCGACACCCACGATCCGGCCGCCGGGACCGATCAGCTCCTCGATGAGCCTGAAATTCAGACCCGTGCCGCAGGCCATGTCGATCACGCGGTCACCCGGGCGCAGCCCGAGGGCCTGCACAGCGCGAAGGCGTTGTGCGCGCTGCGGGTAGCCCGGCGCCGGGTAGAGCCTGGAGGTGATGTCGTAGTGCTTCGCCTTCTTGCGGTAGGTCTCGATCAGGCGCTCTCGGGCGGGGTCGATCTCACGCAGGGTCTGATGCTCGATTCCGGCGGCGTCGCCGTGGTAGCGCATGCCAGCCACCCTAGGACGCCGCCCCTACCAGCGCCGCGGCCTCGACCGCAGCCTTGATCTCAGCCATCTCGTGATCGCTCACGCGCTGGATCCTGCCCCTGAGAAGGCCCACGGGGAGGGCGCGCATGATGCCCGCGAGGTCGACCTCAATCCACATCGTGGCGTCGGTCTGACCCGTCTCCATCGGCTCGAGCTCCATCCCCCAACGGGCTGCGGAAGTACCCAGCGGCCCAGCGAACGCGATGCTGCGCGGGGCCTCGACCGCCGTCACCTGCTGGCTCCGGCGACGGCTGGATCCGAGGATCCCCTTCGCCCTCTGCTCCACCCAAGCCCCGGGCTCGAGCGGAGCGCCTCCGCGAACCCAGCACTCGAGAACCGTCGGCGCCCACTCCGGCCAGCGTCCGACTTCACATAGGTACGCCCAGACCTCAGAGACGCTGCCCGCGATGGTTCTTCGGCTCTCGGTTCTGAATGTCATCGGGAGTGAGGACGTCGCTCAGCTCGAAAGCTTCCCGGTCCGGCGCGTCCTTCGCAAGCGCCTCGACCGGCGGTCCGCCAACACCTCCGTGGACGTGGGAAGGTTCCGGTCCGCGCCGCGTCGCTTAAGCAAAGGAAAGGGCTGCCGTCGACCATGCGAGGCCATAGTGCGTTCGCTCCGGCCACCGACAAGGTGAGCCCAATGCGTCTGGACGCTCATGCGTTCTGGCTGTGCGCGCCCGGCCGCGGAGAGATCCGGCCGGCCGCGCTCGCCGAGCCGGGGCCCGGCGAGGTCCTGGTCCGCGCCGTGCGTTCCGGCATCAGCCGCGGCACCGAGACGCTCGTGTTCCGCGGCGGTGTGCCGGCGAGCCAGTACGCCACGATGCGCGCTCCGTTTCAGGAGGGAGACTTTCCCGCGCCGGTCAAGTACGGCTACCTGAACGTGGGCGTCGTGGAGCAGGGACCGGCGACGCTACGCGGCCGCATGGTCTTCTGCCTTTACCCCCACCAGACCGCATACGTGGTGCCGGCCGACGCGGTGAGCCTGGTTCCTGAGGGCGTACCGCCTGCTCGCGCGGTGCTTGCCGGCACCGTGGAGACTGCCGTGAATGCGATGTGGGACGCCCCACCACTGCTCGGTGATCGGGTCGCGGTCGTGGGTGCCGGGATGGTCGGCTGCTGCGTCGCACAGGTGCTGAGCCGGTTCCCGGCCGTCGAGGTAACGCTGGTCGACGTCGATCCTCGCCGGGCCGACGTCGCGGCGGCGCTGGGATTGGATTTCGCGCTGCTGGACGACGCCGCGGGCGGCCGTGACCTCGTCGTGCACGCCAGCGCGACCTCCGCTGGGCTCCAGCGCTCACTTGACTTGCTGGCGCCCGAAGGCACGGTCATCGACCTCAGCTGGTACGGCGACCGCGACGTGCGGATATCGCTGGGAGGCGCGTTTCATTCGGCTCGCCTCGGGATCCGCGCCAGCCAGGTCGGCACCGTGTCCCCGGCCCGTGCCGCGCGACGCACGGCGGGCGAGCGGCGCAGGCTAGCCCTCGAGATGCTCCGAGATCCGGCGTTCGACGCGCTTATCACTGGCGAATCGCCGTTCTCCGAGCTGCCTGACGTGATGGCCCGGCTGGCCTCGGGAACCATGCCGGCGCTCTGTCACACGGTCACCTACGACGGGGCGTAGCGATGTTCAGCGTCACCGTTCGTGACCACATGATGATCGCCCACAGTCTGCGCGGCGAGGCGTTCGGACCCGCGCAGCGAGTGCACGGGGCGACGTACATCGTCGACGCGAGCTTCCGGCGCGCCAGCCTAGACGCCGACAACGTCGTGGTCGACATCGGTCGGGCAGCCGAGCAGCTGCACGAGGTCGTGGCGGAGTTGACCTACCGCAACCTCGACGAGGAACCGGCACTCGCGGGACTGAACACCACCACCGAGGCGCTCGCCCATCTCGTCGCGGATCGACTCGCCGAAAGGGTGTACTCCGGCGCCTTGGGAGAGGCCGCCCGGGAGCTCGACGGATTGATCGTGACCCTGCGTGAGTCGCACGTCGCCTGGGCGAGCTACGAGCGGGTGCTGTGAGGACGCTGCACTTCGTCGTGCCCGACAGCGTCGACGATCCGGCGCGGCCGACCGGGGGCAACGTCTATGACCGCCGGGTCGCCCGCGGCCTCAGATCGCTGGGCTGGTCGGTGCATGAGCACCCTGTGCCCGGCTCCTGGCCGACCCGAGACCCACAGGCGCTGGGGGCCCTGAGCCGTGTCATCGAGCCTATCCCGGATGACGCCGTCGCGCTCGTCGACGGGCTCGTGGCCTCGGCGGCGGCCGACGTCCTCGTAGGGCATACCGACCGCCTGCAGTTGGTCATGCTGGTCCACATGCCGCTGGGGCACCGCCCAACCGGCGGCGCGGCCGAGGACATCCGGACGCGTGAAGGCGCCGTGCTTGAGGCGGCCGCGGCGGTCATCACGACGAGCGAGTGGAGCCGACGCCGCCTGCTCGAGCTCTACCCGCTTGCGGCTGACCGGATACACGTCGCCGAGCCCGGAGTCGACGCTGCCGAGCTGGCCACGGGGAGCGAGGCCGGCTCGAGGCTGCTTTGCGTCGCCGCGGTAATACCTGAGAAGGGCCATGACATCCTGCTCGAGGCGCTGCGGACGGTGTCAGACCTCTCCTGGCGCTGCGCTTGCGTTGGCCGCGTTGACCGGGATCCAGCCTTCGTGGAAGCACTCCGCCGGCGCTCGCTTGACGTCGGACTCGAAGACCGCGTTGACCTGGTGGGCCCGCGGATTGGAGCCGAGCTTGACCGTTGCTACGCGGACGCCGATCTATTGGTGCTGGCATCGCGGGCCGAGACATTCGGGATGGTCATCACCGAGGCTCTGGCTCACGGCCTGCCAGTCGTGGCTGCCGAGGTGGGCGGGGTAAGCGAGGCGCTCGGCTACGGCGCCGAGGGCGCCCGGCCCGGACTTCTCGTCGCACCAGACGACCCTGCGGCGCTTGGGGCCGCCGTGCGCAGGTGGCTCAGCGAGGGCAGGCTCAGAGGGCGACTGCGTCGGCAGGCCCTCAGGCGGCGTGACTCGCTGCGCCCTTGGTCGCGTACCGCAGCCGTCCTGGCCGGCGCCCTGGGCGGAGCGTTCCGGTGACGGCTTCGGTCCTCCGGGTCAGCCCGGAATGGCTCTCCCTGCGGGAACCGGCCGACGCCGAGGCTCGCGCGCGCGACCTCGTCGAGCACCTGAAGCGGGAGCGGCCCGCCGCGGCGGGCTGGGTGATCCATGACCTCGGTTGCGGCACCGGCGCGATGGGCCGCTGGCTCACGCCACGTCTCCCCGGGGCGCAGCATTGGGTCCTGCACGATCGGGACAGCGATCTGCTGGCCGTCGCCGCAAACCGGCCAGCCAGCCGGTCCCTCGACGCCTCCCCGGTAACGCTCGAGCTCAGACAATCTGACATCACGCGGCTGGAGTCCAGCGATCTCGCCGGGGCAAGTCTGATCACGGCGTCCGCGTTGCTGGACATCCTGACCGAGGAGGAGCTGGCGAGGCTGATCGGCGTGTGCTCAGCCGTGGCGTGCCCGGTCCTGCTGACGCTATCCGTCGTCGGTCTCGTCGAGCTGATTGCGCCTGAGCCGTTGGATCGCCAGATCGCGGCCGCGTTTGACGCCCACCAACGTCGCGTGACCGACCGGGGCGCTCTGCTGGGCCCGGACGCCGTGGCGGCTGCGGTCGAGCAGTCCATGCGACTGGGCGCGGAGGTCCTCGTGAGCCCGAGCCCGTGGCGACTCGGGCCCGACCACCGCGAGCTCGCCGCCGAGTGGCTCACCGGATGGATCGGCGCCGCCTGCGAGCAAGACGCTGCGCTGGCTACCGCGGCCGAGGCCTACACCGGCCGGCGTCTGGATCAGGCAGCCGCCGGAGAGCTGCGGGTCATCGTGCACCACGCCGACCTGCTCATCCTGCCCGGAGGTTCTCGCCCCACCGCGGGCGGAATTGGACGCTGATCCGCGCACCCAAACAGCTGGGCACCTTGGGGACGCCGTGCAGCCAGGTCCGCTGAGCGCTTCCGCCCATCACGAGGAGATCCCCGTGCCCGAGCTGGAGCCGCAGCCCCGGACCTTCCGACCTCGGCCGTGGCCCGAACGGCCGTCGGGCACCCAGCGAGACAATCGCCACCATGGTGTCACGCGGGCTTTCGCGGGCGATGCGGTCACCGTGCCAGGCCACCCTGTCGCTCCCGTCGCGGTACAGACAGAGCCCCACGCTCACGAACGGCTCGCCCAGCGAGCCAGAAGCGAGGGCTGGACGACGAACGCCACGCAGGCAAAGTCTAATCCGACCACGAACAGGCGTTCGGGCGCGTCGCGGGTCCGCGCGCGATGCGCGCCAAGGGGGACGGGATCAGGCCCCGGCTCCGTACTCCTGATCGGTCACGTGTTCACCCCACGTCACCGAGCTCCCGCTGTCGTCGGCTTCGTGGATCGCAACATGGGTCATCAGTCGATTTGGCGCCGCGCCATGCCAGTGCTCCTCGCCGGGCTCGAAGTAAACGCGATCGCCGGGGTGAAGCTCCTCGATCGGACCACCTCGGCGCTGGCAACGGCCGATCCCCTCGGTAACGAAGATGGTCTGGCCGTACGGGTGCTGGTGCCAGGCCGTGCGGGCGCCGGGGGTGAAGTGAACCAGCGCCGCCCCGACACGCGACGGCGAGGTGGGCACCGCGACGCTGTCGAGATACACGGTTCCGGTGAACCAGTCGGCGGGACCTCGGCTCGTGTCGAGCGAGTTGCGCGTGATCTGCAAGGCGGCTCTCCTTTGCGGGTTATCGCCGTAGTCTCGAACAAGCTCAGCGCGATGCCAAGCCTCGGGGCCATCACCCCGCCGGTAACTGAGCAGTTTTCAAGAAGCGCTCGGCAGCGCCGGCTCCTAGTCTGGCGGCACCTCGATCGAGGTGACTTCAGACCCACAGAAGGAGTGAAGATGACCGACTCATCCACCCTTGGAATCAAGACAATGCTGCACCCCGTGTCGGACCTCGAGAAGGCCAAGGCCGTCTACGGCGCATTGCTGGGCATGGCGCCGAAGACCGATTCGCCGTACTACGTGGGGTTCGAGGCAGCGGGGCAGCAGATCGGGTTGGTGCCGAATGGCGGCCCGCAGGCGATGACCTCGCCGGTGGCCTACTGGCACGTGGCTGACATCGAGGCGAAGTTGGCCGAGGTGACGGCCGCGGGCGCCACCGTGAAGGAGCCTGCGCACGACGTAGGTGGCGGCCGCCTGGTGGCGAGCTTCACCGACCCCGACGGCAACGTCCTCGGGCTGGTTCAGGACTGAACCGCAGGCTCCTCCGGCCGATTGAGCGCCCGCTCACGCGCGTACGGCTCGAGCCCACGCATCGCGGCCTTGATGGCCCAGCTGTGATTCCACCGGAATACGGGCCGCAGGAGAGGGGTCAGGATGCGGAGGAGCCTACGGTCGGCATGGACCTGCCAATCGAAGCGGACGTGCGTTCCCGCCCCTGACGGGGTGAGCGTCCATACGCCTCGGCCGCGGAGGTCACCAGTTACCTCCGCGGCGACGCGACGCGGCGGGTCGAGCTCGGTAACGACCGAGGTCGTGTGCAGGTGGTAGGGCAGCCGGCCCTTGAAGTGCTGGTGTGACTCCGAGCCGAGCTGGGCTGGTCCGTCGGCGGCGACCTCGAGGTATACGGGCTGCCACCAAACCGGGTACGTCCGAGCATCCGCCAGCGCGTCGAAGACCGCCTCCGGCGGGGCCGCCACGTCCCATTCGTCAACGAACAGGTAGGGCCGGGACGCGTTTGCCGCGGCCAGGACCAGCCGGGCCAATGTCCGCTGCACCCGGAGCGAGGGGATGCTGGCGTGGCCGGTCTCGGAAAACTCGAGGATGAGCTCGGCGGCCGCGGTGGGGCGCGGGAACCCGGAGCGGGTGACGGCGCCCTCGCGACAGAGCTTCGCCAACTGCTCGAGGAACTGCTGGGTCCGGCTGGCTGGACGGACCTGAATCCGAACCCGGCCGTCGCCCTCGCCGACCGGCACCTGCGTGTGGGGCGTGCCCGCGGGCACCTCGATCACGTCCCCAGGGTGCAGAGTGGTCTCCCGACCGTTCATCGTCACCTTCAACTGGCCTGAGACGACCTCCAGACGCTCGACCTGGGACGGATGCACGTGGCGCTGAGAGAAGAAGCCGCGAGGGCGGCCGCTCACCTCCATCTCCAGCAGCTCTCCCGCGGTGTCCTCGCCCGTGCGCAGAAACTCCACCCTGATCCCGAAGGGCGCCAGGTCCAGGGGTTCATGTGCGTTCACTAGCTCCGGCCCGGTCACGTTCAACGGCTACCTAACTACCAGGAGCAATCTAACCCGCTGCGGCGCCGGCATGTCAAGGCTTACGGACGCCGCCAGAAATCAGCCACGCGTGCGCGCCGTCAGGTGATCAGCTTGCGCTCCATGAACCGGATCGCGAGCCGCCAGCCGATCAGAGCAAACCCGATCAGGAACGCCAGGTGACCGAGGTCGGCGACGCTTTCCTGCGCGAACACGACATGCCGGACAAGCTGCACGCAGTGAAACAGCGGATTGAAGTTGCCGAGGATCTGCGCCCATTGGGGCAGCTTGCTCAGCGGGAAGAACGTGCCGGCGACGAGGAACATCGGCGTGAGCAACCCGCTCTGCCAGTAGGAGAAGCTCTCGATCTTCGATGAGCGAGCGGCGATGAAGATGCCGAACACGGCCCAGCCGTATCCGGCTAGTCCCGCGATCAGCGGGACCAGCAGCATCCCCCAGCTGGGGCTCAGGCCGAAGATGACGGCGACGAGCATCGGCACGCAGCCATAGATCCCGGTGCGCGCGGCAACCCAGAGCGCCTCGCCGGTGACCAGCTCCTCGGTGTCGACAGGCGCGGCCAGGATGGCGTCGTAGGTGTGCTGGAAGGAGTACTTGATGAAGGTGGAGTACATGGCGGTGAAGGCGCCAGAGAAGAGGACCGTGGTGGCCACGATCCCGGTGCCGACGAAGTCGATATAGCGGTAGCCGGCAACGCGGCTGACCAGAGACCCGAACCCGAACCCGAAGGCCAGCAGGTAGATCGTGGGATCGACCGTGGATGAGAAGGTCGAGGAGCGCCAGAAGGACGAGAAGTTGACGACCTCCCGCGCGATCACCCCGCGCAGCGCGGCGGGCTCGAGGCGGCCGAGCCTGCGAGTCGTGGCGATCATTCGATCTCCTCTCCGGTCAAAAGCACGAAGACGTCCTCGAGGTTCGTGACGCGGCGATGGCCGTCAAGCTCGCCTGAGCCGTTGCTGTGCAGCACCGCGACCGACGTCCCGGTACGCCGCGTGCGCCACCCGCGAGTCTGGGCCAGGCTCTCGACCTCGGCCAGGCGAGTCGGCGGTCCGTAGACCTCGACCGCCTCGCGCCCGGCGAAGTGGTCGATCAGCTCGCGAGGCGGGCCGACCGCCACCGCCTTGCCGTGGGACATGATCGTCACCGTGTCGCAGAGCCTCTCGGCCTCCTCGATGTAGTGCGTGCTCATCAGGATCGAGACGCCGTCTGATCGCAGCTGGTCGATCAGCGCCCAGAGCTCCTGGCGGACCTGGGGATCGAGGCCCACGGTCGGCTCGTCGAGGAGGATCAGCCGCGGCTGGTGGAGGAGCCCGCGCGCGATGAGTAGGCGCCGGCGCATCCCGCCACTCAGCTCGTCGACCTTGGAAGTACGGCGCTCGCGCAGGTTGGCGACGGTGAGCGCCCGGTCGATGGCCGCCGCCCGCTCGCGCTTCGGCACGCGGTACAGGTGGGCGAACACGATCAGGTTCTGCTCGACCGTCAACGACACGTCGAGGTTGTCGAGCTGCGGCACGACGCCCATCTGCGCGCGTGCCTGCTTCGAATCCCCGGGAAGCCGGTAGCCGAGGACCTCGAGTTCTCCCTCATCGGCAATGACCTGGGCGGTGAGCGCCTTCATCGTCGTCGATTTCCCGGCGCCGTTTGGCCCGAGCAGGCCGACGCAGGTGCCGTAGGGCACGTCGAGGTCGAGCCCGTCGACGGCGGTGATGGCGCCGAAACGCTTGACGAACCCACGCAGCTTGATCGCGCTCATCGTGTCGTTTAGACCCTGTCGGCTGTCGCTATTCATCGGCAGGCGGCTGATGATGGCGCACTCCCCGGCGCCGGCGAATGCCCGCCAGACCTCCCGGCGGGCATTCGCCTCAGAGCTAGGCCGCATTCACCGGCACGTCTGACCGGGTGGCGATGTCGCGATTCTCAGGGACGAACTGGTTGGCGATGAACGTCGCACCCTGCGGATCGCTGATCATGGTCATTCGCGCCCACGGCACATCGACCGGACCGGCGAGCACCGTCGCTCCGAGCTCGGTGGCACGCTCGGCGATCCCGTCCGCGTCATCGACGCCGAAGGTGACGTCCCAGTGGGGCGGCACATCCCGCTCCTCGGCGGGAATCGGGCTGATGTTGGCCACGACATCCATGAACTCGGCGGGAACCCCGAAGGCAAGCGTCTGGGCGCGGCGCCCGGGCGCTTCGCGCTCGAGCTCATCGCCGTAGCCGGGAAGCGTCCACATCTGATTGCCGCCGTCCAGGGTCAACGTCTCCCAACCGAACACCGAACCGTAGAAGCGCTTGGCCGCCTCGAGGTCCCGCGTGTGCAGGCCGTTGAAATTCACCGCTCCGTGCTCGTTGACGATCTGGGCGCCCCGATGCCTCCGCGCCTCCCAGACGCAGAAGATCGCGCCCTCCGGGTCGGCGAGCACCGCGGTGCGCCCCGCCTCCATGACGTCGAATGGGGGCACCAGCACCTCGCCGCCGGCCTCCAGCGCCCTGGCCGCCGCGTCATCGGCCCGGGCCACCGAGATGTAGGTGTTCCACATGGCGGCGTGCGGCGACTCCTGAGGCGGTGCGGTCACGGCCGCGACGTCGCCTCCGCGGATCCGCGCGATGAAGTACGCGCCCTCCGATCCCGCTGGCATCACGTTCTCGAACTTCCAGCCGAAAAGGCCGCTGTAGAAAGCCACCGCGGCCTCGGGGTCAGGCTGGCTTGCGTCGACCCAGCACGGCACGCCGGGGATGTAGCCGTCTCGCTCAGGCATTGCTGCTCCTTTGGTAGCTGACAGTGAGCGCACCCTAAACACAATTTAGGTCAGGATCTGTCCTCAATTTCCGCGACCATTGATCGCCGTGGCAGGAACTTCAAGTCGACTTCTGGCCCTGCTCTCGTTCCTCCAGGCGCGCCGCGACTGGCCTGGCGGCGAGCTGGCGGACCGGCTCGGGGTATCCGGGCGAACCGTGCGACGTGACATCGAGCGGCTGCGCGAACTCGGGTATCCGGTCGAGTCGCTCACCGGCCCGGCCGGCGGCTACCGGCTGCAGGCCGGGACGGCGATGCCGCCGCTGCTGCTCGACGATGACGAGGCCATCGCCATCGCCGTTGGGCTTCGGACAGCTGCCCGCGCCTCGGTGAGCGGGATCGAGGATGCCTCGGTGCGGGCACTGGTGAAGCTCGAGCAGGTGCTGCCCACTCACCTGCGCCGCCGCGTGACCGCGCTCGGCTCGGCGACGATCTCGGCTCCGGTGGTCGGGCCGACCGTCGACCCACAGCACCTCACGGTGATCGCCGCCGCCTGCCGGGACAACGAGTGCCTGCGCTTCGCCTACGAGAGCCGTGACGGCACCGAGAGTCGCCGCCTGGTCGAGCCGCACGCGCTCGTCAACACCGGGCGTCGCTGGTACCTGGTGGCCTGGGACCGGAACCGTGAGGACTGGAGGACGTTCCGCGTGGACCGCCTTACGAGGCCAAGCGGCGCCGGGCTACGCTTCCCCGCGCGGGCCCTACCGGCCAAGGACCCTGCGGTGTACGTCCAACAGAGCATCGCCGCGGCGCCGAATCGCTTCGAGGCGCGGGTCATCCTTCACGCCGGAGCCGAGGAGGTCCTGAGCCAGGCACCCTTTCACTGGGGGACGATCACGCCGATCGACGCCGAGCGCTGCGAGTACCGCAGCGGCGACGATGACCTCAGGCGGCTCGCGATGCGGATCGCGATGCTCGGGTTCGACTTCGAGCTCGGCGAGCCGCCAGAGCTTCGCGAGCACCTGGCGGCGCTCGCCGAACGCCTCGGCCGCGGCGCCGGACGATGATCGGGCTACTGACGGGGGGCCGGCTCCTCGGCGCGCCACCGAGGACTACGGCGCTTTAGAGCGCCAACCCAGCGCGCGCCGGCGAGCCGCCGGAAGCCGGCTCACGACGAGGTCATAGGAGTCCTCGATCATGTCCTTGACCAGCTGTGGGGACAGGGTTCCGTCGAGGACCACGGTGTTCCAGTGTCGCTTGTTCAGGTGATAGCCGGGCCGCACCGACGGATGCGCGGCACGAAGCTGCTCAGCGAGCAGTGGCTCGCACTTGAGGCTGATCTGGAGCGGGCGTCCGGCCAGCCGCGACAACGCGAACATTCTTCCCGCCACCTTGAACACCGACGTGTCCGCTCCGAAGGGAAACGTCTCCTCGGAGCCGGCGAAGGACAGGCAATACCCGCGGAGGGCTGCGGCGCGAAGTGGGCGATGGCTGGGCGGGCGGTTGCTAGTTTGCGCGGTCATGTCCTCGATCTCGGATTACAACCAGCGGATCATCGACGAGTTCCGGGCCCACGGCGGCAAGCCTCCGAGCTGGAGCGGGACCTCGCCGCTGCTTCTCGTCCATCACCGTGGCGCGAAGTCAGGCACCGAGCGGGTGAACCCCGTGGCCTACCTCGAGGACAACGGCCGCTACGTGATCTTCGCGTCGAAGGCCGGCGCGCCGAGCAACCCGGACTGGTACCACAACCTCAAAGCACACCCCGAGACGACGATCGAGGTTGGCGGGGACACGTTTCCGGTAACCGCGACCGAGGCGACGGGCGAGGAGCGAGACCGGCTGTTCGCCGCCCAGGCCGAGCGCTCACCCCAGTTCGCGGAGTACCAGCAGAAGACCGAGCGGCTGATCCCCGTCCTCGTCCTCACCCCGCGCTGATTCGCTGTCGCGCGTCATCGAGGATCGCAATCGCCGGATGCTGAGGGCTCGAGACACGATGGACCGCGCCTTCGCCCGGCCGCTTGACGTCCCTTCGCTGGCCCGGGTGGCCCATGTCTCTCCAGCTCATTTCAGCCGGCAGTTCCGGGCCACGTTCGGTGAGACACCGCATCGCTACCTCCAGCGCCGCAGGGTGGAGCGCGCGATGGAGCTGCTGCGTGAGACCGATCGGCCCGTGACCGAGATCTGCTTCGACGTCGGGTTTGGCAGCCTTGGAACCTTCAGCCGAACCTTCCGGGCCATCGTCGGCGAATCGCCCTCGGGCTACCGCGCCCGGTTCGCGGGCGAGGGGAACGCCCTCCGCGTGCCGGCCTGCTGGGCCATGGCCTGGCTGCGGCCGGCAGGCTGAAAGAGCACGTACGGAGAAGCGCTCAGCCGCGCCGCGGTCTAGCGTCGTGGCCATGCTCAACCGAATCACTCACACATTCATTCACGTCCTCGACCAGGACAAGGCGCTCGACTTCTACGTGGGGAAACTGGGGATGGTCGTCAACGTCGACGCCGACCTCGGCTTCATGCGCTGGCTGACGGTCAGCCCGCCGGGGCAACCAGACCTCCAGCTTGCCTTGATGCGCCCGGGGCCGCCGGTCTACGACGACGCCACCACCGAGGAGGTCCGTGAGCTCGTCGCCAAGGGCGCCGCGGGCGGTGGGGTGATCTTCGAAACCGAGGATTGCCAGGGCACCTACGCGAAGCTCCGCGACGCAGGAGTCGAGTTCACCCAGGAGCCGACCGAACGCTTCTACGGCACCGACTGCGCCCTGCGTGATCCGTTCGGTAACCCGATCCGCATCACCCAGCCCGCGCCCGAGCCGGTGGTCGTTCCCTCGCCTGAGGAGGCGCAGCGGCTGTAGAGCCCCGCTGGCCTCAGCAGGCGGGCTCGAGTGCGGGCTGCGCCTGCTGAGGCGCCGCGGCGGCCGTCCGGGTGCGCAGGAACGTCGCCCCGACGGCTGCCGCGGCGACCGCGAACACGGCACCGACCATGAAGGCGAGGTGGTAGCCGCCGGTCAGCGCGCTGAGACCGCCATGGCCGCTCGCGAGCAGATGCGAGGTCCGGGCCGAGGCGACACTGGCCAGCACGGCCAGGCCGATCGCGCCGCCCATCATGAATGAGGTGTTGGCGATACCCGAAGCGAGCCCTGACTCCTCGGGTGCCACATCGCTCATCGCCGCCATGAGCACTGGGTTGAAAGCCAGCCCGCCGCCGATGCCGATCAGGAGCATCGACGGGAGCACGTCCACGACAAAAGACCCGTGCACGGGCGCGCGGGCCAACCAGAGCAACGACGCGGCCGCCACGAGCAGACCGGCGGCGAGGGGTGCCCGGAAGCCGTAGCGAAGAACGAGCTTGGCCGAGAGACCGAGCGAGAAGGCCATCATCAGGAGGTTGCCTGGCAGGAAGGCGAGGCCGACGTCGAGGGGGCTGTAGCCGAGCACGAGCTGGAGGTACAGCGCCGAGAGGAAGAAGAGCGCGAACATCGCCGCGGCCCAGAGAACGCCAACCACATTGGCCACGCTCAGATTGCGGTGCCGGAAGATCCGGAGCGGCATCAGCGGCGCGCTCACCCGGGCCTCCCAGGCCACGAAGAGCGCGAGAATCGCCGCCGCGGTGCCCAGCAGCCCGAGCGTCTGCGCCGAGGTCCACCCGGCGCTGTTGCCGTTGACGACCGCGTAGACGGCTAGCACCGAGCCGAGCGTGATCGCCACCGCGCCTCCGAAATCGACCCGCTGGCGCCCGCCGTGGGGTCGCACGGTGGGGAGGTAGCGCAACCCGGTCACGGTGACGGCGATCCCGATCGGCAGATTGACGAGGAAGATCCAGTGCCAGCCGACGAGGTCGGTGAGAACGCCCCCGGCCAGCACCCCGATGCTCCCGCCGCCGGACATGACGAAGCCAAACACGCCCATCGCCTTGGCGCGCTCTGCGGGCTCGGTGAAGAGCACGACGATGAGCGAGAAAGCCAGAGCGGAGACCACCGCCCCGCCCAGCCCCTGGATGGCGCGCGCGGCGATGAGCATCCCCTGCGAGGTCGAGACCCCGCAGATCAAACTGGCCGTGGTGAAGGCCGCCGTGCCGGCGAGAAACAACCGGCGGTGGCCGAAGAGGTCGCCAAAGCGCCCGGCCAGGAGGAGGAAGCCCCCGAAGGTGAGCATGTACGCGTTCACCACCCAGGCCAGGGACGTCTGCGAGAAGCCGAGGTCGTGGCGGATGGACGGCAGAGCGACGTTCACCACCGTCGTATCGACGACGATCATCAGGTCGCCCACGCAGAGGATCACGAGGGCCAGCCAGCGGGTGCGGGTGCTGAGGTGCGCGGTCACGAGGTTCCTTTCCTTCAGTTCACCCTATTGACCGCGCGGACGTCGAGAACTCATCGGCGGCCACCATACCCCCGCCGGGCTCGACACAGATGTCATGCTTTCCGGGACATTCCCGGAACCCGACGAGGTGAGGCCGATGAGTGACGCCGTCCGCGTGGCCTGCTGTCAACTCGCCACTGATGTCGAAGACCCGGCCGCGTCCGCGGCCAGGACCAGAGCTGCGATCGCGGAGGCGATCGACGCCGGCGCCGCGATCGTCGTGGTTCCCGAGCTCTCGAACAGCGGCTACATATTTCGCTCCGAGGATGAGGCGCGCGCGGCGGCGATCCGTCCCGACGACCCGCTGCTCCAAGACTGGGCGGCCGAGGCGGCACGCGGCGACGCGATGGTCATCGGCGGCTTCTGCGAGCTCGGTGCCGACGGCCAGCTGTACAACAGCTCCGCCCTGGTCGACGGCGAGGGCGTCCAGGCGATCTACCGCAAGATCCACCTTTGGGACGAAGAGGAACGCTGGTTCAAGCCGGGTCCGATATCGCCGCCGGTCGTCGAGACCCGTTACGGGCGTATTGGACTCGCGATCTGTTACGACATCGAGTTCCCCGAGCTGATGCGCGGCCTGGCCCTGCAGGGTGCCGACCTGATCGCGCTCCCCGCCAACTGGCCCCGGGACGTCAATCCGCCCGACGGGCGGCCGATCCTCCATTCGCTGCCCGCGGTCACGGGCTACCTGAACAAGGTGTTCGTCGCCGTTTGCGATCGGTGCGGGACCGAGCGAGGAGTCGAGTTCCAGGGCGGGAGCGTCATCGCCGGGCCGGCCGGAGCGCACCGCGCGGGTCCGGTCGAGGACCGCGGCGAGGCGATCCTGTATGCGGAGCTCGACCTCGAGACGGCGCGGGACAAGCGCAGCAGCGAGCGCAACGACGCCTTCGCTGACCGCCGGCCCGACCGATACGCCCACATCCTGCTCGAGCCGACAAGCTCGCCGCTCGTCGAAGCCTGACGGGGCTATCGGCTCCGCGCAGGAAGCAGCGCTCGCAGGTCCTCGATCGTGTCGGCCTCGCTCGGGGCCTTGTCGGAGCGGTACCGCTTCACGCGAGCGAACCGGAGCGCCACCCCGCCCGCGTAACGGGTCGAGGTCTGCACGCCATCGAGGGCGATCTCGACCACGAGCTCGGGCCGCACGAGAACCGCGATCCCGCTTCGGCCGGTCTCCCGCGCCAGCAACGCCTCGGTCTGCCAGGCGAGAAGCTCGTCGGTGAGGCCCTTGAACGTCTTGCCCACCATCACGAATCCTCCGTTCCGGTCGCGGGCCCCGAGGTGGAGATTCGAGAGCCAGCCGCGACGCCGCCCGTGCCCCCACTCCGCGGCGAGGACGACGAGGTCATAGGTCTGGACCGGCTTGACCTTCCGCCAGGCCCCGCCCCGCCGACCGGCCGCGTAGGCCGAGGACGTGTCCTTGACCACGACTCCCTCGTGGCCCGCGGCCAGCGCCTCCTCGAGGACACGCTCGGCCTCGCGAGGGTCGGAGGTGGTGACACTCGGGATCCTGAGGTGAGCGGCAATCGATTCGAGCCTGGCCGCACGGTCGACGAGTGGAGCGTCGAGGAGATCCTCGCCGTCGAGGTGCAGGAGATCGAACAGGAAGGTGACGATCCCCTCCGGAGGCGCATCGCGATCGATCTGGGAGACGGTGTCCTGGAACGCGGCCGGTCCCTCCTCGCCCATCCACAGCGCCTCTCCGTCGAGCACAACCTGATCCACGGGCAGGGCGCGGACGGCGTCGACGATCCCCGGAAGCGCTCCCGTGATCTCGTTGAGATTGCGGGTGTAGATCCTGACCTCCTCGCCGCGGCGGTGGATCTGGACGCGTATCCCGTCGAGCTTCCACTCGACCGAGGACAGCGTGAAGCTCAAGACTGCTTCGGCGACGTCGGTGGCGGTCCCGGCGAGCATCGGCAGCATGGGGCGAAAGATCTCAATACCGATCTCCCGCAAACCCGGTTCACCGGTCCCGAGTGCGATCTCGGCGGTGCACCCCAGATCGCCTGAGAGCATCAGTCCCCGTCGGGCGAGCGCCAGCGGGACGCCCGCCGCCCTGGCCACTGCGTCGGTCATCACTCCCGTCAGCGCTCCCTGCCTGAGCTCCCCCGTGAAGAGCCCTCGAAGGAAGGCCGCCTCGAGCTCAGTGGCCCGCTCAAACAGCGCGGTGAGGATCTGCCTGCGCCGCGCCGCGGACCCGCTTCCACTCGCCACCTGCACTTCGGCGATGGCGCGGTCTGCGTCGAGGATGCTCAGCGACGGTTGGCTTGCGCCGTGCGTCGGCAGCGCGTGAATCGTCGAATAGCCGACGCCGATTCGGCCCTGCCGTGGCACCCCGGACAGGAAGCCGACGACGATTCGGACCTCCGCCGGTTCCAAACGCCTCAGCAGCTCGGCCAGGACCGCGACCTTGGCTGAGCGGGCGCTCGTGGCGGCGACCTGCTCAGAGGCGCCGACGACATCGGCCAGGCGAGTCACCGACGAGGCTAGGTACGCACGCGGGTGTTCACACGCCGCAGAAGCGCATCGCGGCCACCGCGAGCGCCTTGGCGGCGGCGACGAGGCCGTCGACCGGCACGTATTCGTCGATCGTGTGCGCCACGCTCGCGCCGTCGGGGTCGAATCCCGGGGGTCCAAAGCCGATCGCGGGAATCCCCGCCAGCTTGGTCAGCGTCGCCCCGTCATACCAGGAGTCGAGGCCCGTGATTCGCGTGGGAAGCCCCACGTCGGCACCCGCCTCGAGCACCGTGTCGATGATCGGCTCGTGGCGCGGGATCTCGAGCGGCATCACGGCGTTCGGCCACCACCTGATGGTGGGCGGATGCTCGGCCAGCCAATCGTCGTGCGCGGTCTCCCGCGTGAGCCACTCCTCGACCTCACGCCGGACGGCGCTGCCCCAGCCCTGGGCGTCGGCCTGGCCGGGGAGGTACATCACGGCCAGGGTGAGCCGGCACTCGGCCGGATAGGTGACCGCCCACTCTCCGGCCCGGGCCATGGTCGGCAGCAGATCCGGCCGTGAGAGAACCGCGTGCTCGAGGCCTGGACGCTCTGCCCACTCGCGCCGCAGGGCCTGGATCGCGGCGATGACGGCGCCTGCCTTCTCGATCGCGTTCACGGCGCCGCCTCGGCGCCAGTCCGGCTGCCTGACCTCGGCGTGACCGGGACGGCCGGGAACGTGGATCTCGCAATACTCCGAGCCCCGACACGACGTCCAGACGTCGAAGCCCGTGGGCTCGGTGACGATCCCGGCATCGGCCCGCAGCCCCCGCTCGACGAGCGCCGTCCCCCCCGCGCCCGAGGATTCCTCGTCGGTGTTGGTGGCCACCAACAGCTCGCCGCTCAGCCTGACCCCGAGCTCGGCCAGGGTCTCGGTGGCCATCACCATGGCCGCGATCCCGCCCTTCATGTCGCACGCGCCGCGGCCGTAGAGCTTTCCGTCCCGCACCTCAGGCGTGAAGGGGTCGCTGGTCCACGCCTGACGGGGCTCGGCTGAGACGGCATCTATATGGCCGTTGAAGACCAGTGACCGACCCTCGCCCTGGCCAGGAAAACGCGCGATCAGCTGCGGGCGAGAAGTGAAGTCGAGGCCTGGTGGAACGAGCGGTCGGCCGGCCAGAGCCGCGGCGTCCGGTTCCCACAGATCGACCTCGGCTCCCGCCGCGGCCAGGCGTGCCGCTAGGTATTCCTGAAGCGGCGTCTCCTGGCGGGGAGGGTCTTCGATCTCCCGTGCCGTCGTGTCGAAGGCGATCAGCCGGCTCGCCAACTCGACGAGCGCGGCGTGGCGGTCGTCGATTTCGGCGCAGACCCTCTTCTCGGTATCGGTGAGCTGCATCTGTGCCCGCGCAGCCTAGTCACTGCGCGGGCACGGCCTGGGCATTGGCCATCTCGAGGTGGGCGCGGCTGTCACGCGTACGGATCAGGATCAAGGTCGCGGCGAAGCCGAGCGCCGCGATCACCGAGCCGCCCAGAAAGGCAGCCTGGAACCCGTGCGTGAGGGCTTCATGCACGTTCCCGCCGCCAGCCAGAACGTCGTGCGTCCGGGTCGTGGCGATCGTGGAGAGAACGGCCAGGCCCAAGGCGCCGCCGATCTGCTGTGAGGTGTTGATCAGCCCGCCGGCCAGACCCTGCTCGTGCTCACGCACGCCCGACACCGCGGCGATCGTGGAGGTGACGAAGCCGAATCCCAACCCCATGGCGGCCAACAGCGAGGGGCCGAGAATGTCGCTGAGGAAGCCACCGCCCACCGAGACGCGACTGAACCACACCAACCCCAGCGCCACCAGGAGCATCCCGGCCGCCAGCACAGGCTTGAAGCCCGCTCGCGTCACGAGCTGACCGCCAACGCCGGCCGCGAGGATGATCGTCACCGCCAGCGGGAGGTAGGAGAGGCCCGCGTGGATCGGGCTGTATCCGAGCACCTGCTGCATGTAGAGGGAGATGAAGAAGAACATCGAGAACAGCGAGGCGCCGAGCAGGATCCCGACGATGTTGGCGCCCGTGAGCGTCCGGAGACGGAAGATCCGGAAGGGGACGAGCGGCGCGCTGGATCGGAGCTCGATGGCCACGAACGCGCCGAGCAGGACGACGGCGCTGGCGAGCAGGCCGAGCGTCTTCGCCGAACCCCACCCAGCGCTGCTCGCGTCGAGTAGCGCATAGGCCAGGAGCGAAAGCCCGGCCGTGACGCTGACGGCCCCGGCGGCGTCGAAGTGCCGCTTGGCGGCCTCCGAGCGGCTCTCGGGGATCAGGCCGGGGGTCAGGACGAGGGCGATCACCGACACCGGGACGTTCACCCACAGCACCCACTGCCAACCCAGCCCGGTGGTCAGAACGCCGCCGAGCAGCACGCCCGCGGCTCCCGCCGAGCCCGCGACGGCGCCCCATGCTCCAAGGGCCTTGTTGCGCTCCGCGCCGTCACGGAACAGCGTGGTAACGATCGACAGTGCCGACGGCGAGATGATCGCCGCGCCCAGCCCCTGGGCGGCGCGGGCGGCAATCAGCTCGGCCTGGGTGGCCGCGAAACCCGCGAGCAGCGAGGCCACGGCCACGACGAGCAGACCGGCCATGAATACCCGCCTGCGGCCCAGCAGGTCGGCCGCCCTCCCGCCCAGCAGAAGAAAGCCTCCGAAGGCGATCACATAGGCGTTGACGATCCAGGGGAGGTTCCGCTCCACGAAGTGCAGCCCCCGGCCGATGCTGGGCAGCGCCACGTTGACGATCGAGGCGTCGAGGACGACGACGAACTGGGCCACGCACAGCAGGATCAGCGCCGTCCACCGGCGGTCCAGGTATTGCTCTCGTGTGGTCATGTGTTTCTCCCGTTTCTGACTTGCTTCGAGCTTGCACCGTTGAGACGAACGGCGACCGCCGCAGGGGACAGTCGATGAGATATCCTCATTCCGGAACATGAATTCCGGTTTCGGAAATATACGGAATCGTGGTTCCGCTTGCAAGCCCGTCGGGTGTCTACGCGAGAATCTGGCCGGGCTAATCGAATCCAGCCGGGCTGATCGAGAGCCGATCGGGAATGACAACCTCCGCCACGCCTGACATCGCAGTCAAAACGCCTCCCGTCCCCAGGACGCTGCGCGCCGACGCTCGCCGCAACCGGGAGGCCGTGATCGCCGCTGCCAAGCGCCTGTTCGCCGAACGCGGGCTCGAGGCGCAGATGCCCGATGTGGCCAGGGAGGCGAATGTCGGCGTGGGTACGGTCTACCGGCACTTCCCCACCAAGGACCACCTGATCGCGGCCCTGGCCGGAGATCGCTTCGAGCGCTTGGCCGCCAAGGGGCGGGAGGCTCTCCAGGCCGCCGACCCCTGGACGGGACTCGCGGATTTCATTCGCTTCGCGGCTCAGATCCAAGCCGAGGATCGCGGCCTGTGCGAGGTGATGGGGTCACGTCCGCAGCTGAGTGACTCGGCCGCCCATGGCGCGGAGCTGCCGCAGCTCTGCGACCAGCTGGTCAGACGTGCCCAGGCGTCTGGTCAGCTCCGACGGGATGTCGAGTGGCAGGACATCCCGATGATCGCGTGCGGGCTGGGTTCGGTCACGCAGTCCCCGCCGCCCCCGAGCGTCGGGCGCTGGCCACGGCTGGTCGAGATCATCCTCGACGGGCTGCGCGCTCCCGGCAGTCGCCGGTTGCCCAAGCCGCTCTGATCCGCCGCGGCCGCGTCAGCGGCGTCGCTCAGTCGAGCTGGAACTGGCCGCCGCCGTAGATGGTCTGGCGGGTCCCGTCGCGCATCACGGCGGTTACCTCACGGTCGGTCGTCGAGACGATGTCCGTATGGATGACCGAGTCGTTGAACCCGAGGCGCTGCCAGTCTCCGAGCGACAGTTCACCCGGGTTGCCGGCGTAGCACTGTTGAATCGACTTGCCGACGGCGATGTGGGTATTGCCGAAGGGCCCGCCCATGTTCTCGTCGAACAGCGTCTCGGCCATGAAATGCGAGATCGGGGAGAGCCGAGCATCGGTGAGTGAGAACTCGCCCACCCGATCGGCGCGCTCGGTGGCGAGCATCTCCAGCAGAAGCTCCTCATTCTGGGCCGCGCGCGCACGAGTGACGCTCCCGTTACGGAAGGTGAGCTCGATCCCCGTGATCAGCGAGCCGTATATGTAGAGGGGCTCGCTGAACCGGATCCAGCCCTCCGTCCCTCGCCAGTCGGGGCTGGTGAAGATCTCGAAGCTCGGGATGTTGCGACCGCCGCCCCCGATCCAACGACGCTGCTCGCCCAGCGTCAGCCACAGATCGACGTCCTCGCCCCGCAGGTGCATGCGATCGATCGGCAGCGAGTCGAGCGCCGCCGTGCAGGCGTCGAGGCGTGTGGCGACAGCTCGCCAGCTCGCCTTGGGGTCCGGATGGTCGAGAAAGCAGGCCTTGATGATCTGCCCCCAGTAGTCCTCGAGCGAGAGCCCGGCCTCCGCCGCCATCGCCTCGGTCCCGTACAGGCCGATCGTCCAGGTGAAGAGGCCGGCGCGCTCCTTGGCGGTCTCCCACTCGACGAGCGGGCCGAAAGACCGTTCGTGAGTCAGCACCCGCTCGGGCTCGACGTCGCGCAGCGCGTGAGGATCGGCGTCGCAGCGGATGTACACCGAGTGATCGATCTGCTCGACCACGCCGCGCCAATAGAGAGCGGGAAAGAACGCGTGCTGACCTGGACCGGCGAGCTCGTAGAAATCGCGCGTCAGGTTCAGCTCTGGCCCGTCATCGGGGCGGTAGTCGCCGAGAACGTGGCCGCCGGCCCGCCACACGGCGCGGCAGAGCTCGGCGTAGAACGGCCTGGCGCTCTCCCGCGAGATCACGTGGACCACCTCGCCCGGCCGGATTCCCGCCCCCCCGCCCAGAGCGAAGTTGACGAGAACGTCGGCGTAGCGCTCCAGGTACTCCCGCGGGACCTGGTAGGCCGGGCCTTCTGGATGTGCCCTCCCACTCATCATCGCTGCGGCGATGGTATTCGCCCTCCAGCCCGGCGCTCCCTGTGCCGAAACCTATATCGCGTCCCTACTGTCATGCCGATCCGCCTCGCCGGGCATACTCGACCCCTGAAGATGAAGCGCGTCGCGCTCCTCGTCCTCGTTCTGGCGCTCGTCCTCGCTGGATGCGGGTCCTCCCGGCATGCAGCCACCACCGCGGGCGGCGATCCCCCAGGCGGCGTCCTGGCCGCACATCCCCAGGCGATCGAGCCGGCAGCGGGACAGCAGGCCGCCTCCGTGGCGCTTGACCCCGTGGGTGACGTCCACGCCCACGCGCCGCCCCTGGCCGAGGTGAGGCACGAGCTCCACCTGGAGCTCGTCTACGCCCCGCCGACGAGCGACTCGTACATCGACCCGCTCCAGTACGTCAACCACTGGGAGCGCACGGACCAGGGCGTCGATGCCAACATGCCGGTCGGGGCGCCGATCCTGGCCCCCGGCCGCGTGAAGATCCTCGCCGTCGAGCCGGACTGGTATGCCGGACAGCCGCTTGTCTACTGGGAGCTGCTCGATGGCCCGCAGGCGGGGCAGGTTCAGTACGTGGCCGAGGAGATCACGGACATCGCGAAGCCGGGATTGATCCTCGAGCAGGGACAGGCGATCGCCCGCTATGCGGCGGCGGGCACCGGGATCGAGTTCGGGTGGTCGACCCCCAACGGGACGACGCTCGCCGTGGCCACGAGCGGCTACGAGGAGGGGCAGGTCACCGGGGCTGGGCGCTACATGCGGGCGTGGCTGAACAGCCTCGGCGCCAACGCCGGACCGAGCTGAGCAGCGGCGGAGCGGCTCGCTACTTGCTGGGAAGGCCTCGGGCGTAGCTGACGCCACGCTTGACCCACCGCTCGAGCTGACGCTTGGTTCGGAGCGCCTCCGGGGCGACGCGCAGCCATCCCTGCATCGCCCGCCCGCGCATCACCATGAGCTCGGCGTGGGGGCTCTCGATCAGCTTGTCCGACTCATCCGGATCGACGCGCAGCAGCAGGCCGCCCTGTCCACTCGCGGCGACAGACATGTTCCCGTTGATCAGGAAGGCCAGGCCGCCGAACATGCGCTTCTCGCTCAGCCCGGGCTCGTGGCCCACGAGCTCCCGGATCCGGTTTGCCAGCTCCTCGTCGTAGGCCACGGCAGGCCTAGCCGGCAGCCGAGCTTGGGCTCTCGGCGTGAAGCGGCGGAACCCGCTCCGCCCAGGGACGCGCCTGCTCAAGCTGGGACGCCACGCGGAGCAGGACATCCTCCCGGCCGTAGGCGGCGACGAGCTGAACCCCGACTGGGAGTCCGTCCTCCGTCATGTGCAGCGGCAGAGAGATCGCCGGCTGGCCTGTGGTGTTGAAGCCAGCCGTGAAGGTCCCGAAGGGAATCGACCGCACCAACGGCGCCAACGGGTTGTCCGGCGGCGCGTCGAACTCCCCCAGCCTCGGTGGGGGCTCGGCGCACGTCGGCGTGAGGAGCAGGTCGAACCCGTCGTTCGCCCACCACTCGGCCAGCCGGCGTGACGAGGCCTGGGCCTGCTCGACCGCCAGCAGCAGGTCGCCGCCGGTCTGGGAGCGCCCCTGCTCGGCCAGCGCCCACGTCCCCGGCTCGACGTCCTCGGGCCCGAGCTCACGCCCGATGACGCCACCCCAGTACTTGAGGTTGTAATCCTGCGCCGCCGTCCAGCGCACGATGAAGTTCGCCACAAGCTCGGGAACGTCCATCTCAGCCGGATGCGATTCCTCGATGTCGTGGCCAAGCTCCTCGAGCGCGGCTGCGGCGTTCCGCACCGCGGTTATGCATTCGGGGTGGGTCTCGAACTGGCCCCCGGGCGGCGTGGTCATGACGCCGATCCGCAGGCGCCCGGGGTCGGCCCCGACCTCGTCGACGTACGGCCGCGCCGGTGCGGGCACGGCGTACGGATCACCCGGCGCCGGGCCCTGAACCGCGTCGAGAATCGCCGCCGTGTCGCGCACGCTCCGGGTGAGCGCGAGTTCGATCACCAGGCCACCGAAGAGATCGCCGAAGTCCGGCGCCAGCGAGACGCGTGCCCGCGTCGGCTTGAGCCCCACAAGGCCGCAATGGCTGGCCGGGATCCGGATCGAGCCACCGCCATCGTTGGCGTGGGCGGCGGCCACGATCCCCGCCGAGACGGCCGCGGCGGAGCCTCCGCTTGACCCGCCCGGAGAGCGGTCGAGGTCCCAGGGGTTGTGCGTGGGCCCGTAGGCCACGGGTTCGGTGGTGGGAAGAATCCCCAGCTCGGGCACGTTGGTCCGACCGAGCGGGACAAACCCCGCCGCGCGAAAGCGCCGCGTGATCCACATGTCGTGGTCGGCCACGTGGCCGGCCTCCTTCAGCGCCCGCATCCCCTCGTGCACGGGCACGCCCTTCATATAACAGGAGAGGTCCTTGACCAGGAAGGGCACGCCCCTGAAGGGCCCGTCGGGAAGCTCGCCTGACGCGGCTTGCCGGGCCTCGTCGACCAGCGGGTGGATCATCGCGTTGAGCTGCGGGTTCAGGCGCTCGAGGCGCTGGATCGCCTCCTCGACGAGTTCCGAGGCGGACGCCTCCCCATCCCGAACCAGCCGTGCCTGCTCGGTGGCGTCGATCATCGGCGTGAGGTCAGTGAACCTGAGAGAGATCCCGGGAATGCGCCGGAGGGCTGAGCGTCACCGGCTGGTTGATCCGGTCAAAGACGATGCGTCCGCCGGCCGCGCCCTGCTTTACCACCTCGACGGGGTAGGGCGGACCCGTGGTGGCGACGTACAGCGTTCCGCCCTGCGTCGAATCCCTGAGGGCGATCACGCGTTTACCGTTGACCGTCGTGGTCCCGCCCTTCTTGAGGACGCCATGGCTGAGCAGCACGCGGCTGAACAGCTGCTGCATGTTGGTCAACGAGGCGATCGGCGCGAAGGCACCGGACGCCGGAGCCCGCAGCCATTGCCCGGCGAAGGTCCGGGCCGCAGCCGGGCTGGCGAAGTGCGCCAGGAATGCCGGCGTCCCCTTGACATAGACGTTCTTCCCCACCGTGATGACCCGCAACGCGAAACCCGCCTCTGAGAGCTGGCCGATGCCGCCCTTGCCGGAAACCAGGCTGAGATCGAGGGTCAGCGGGACGCCGTTGTCGAAGATCGAGCCGGCCACGTGAACCGCGCTGGCTCGCGCGATGGCGTTGTTGGCTTCTCGCACGATCGCGTTGGGCGATTTTGACGCCACGCCGTTGCCGGAGCTACCGCCGCAGCCGGCGAGGGCTCCGACCGATAACAACGCACAAATCGCCCCTCTGCGCGCCTGAATCGCCATCGACCCGAGAGTACTCGAAGGCCGGGACGTCGGCCGGGCCCGGCTGCGCGTGCCCAGCTTCCTGCGCCCGGCAGAGCGGCGGTCGGTTAGGCTCGCGCCGTGCGGTTCAGGGCGGATCGCCCCCTCGGTGTCGCGCCAGCGACGGTTCTCGACTACCGCGAGCTGGCGCGTCGCCGGCTCCCGCGGCAGCTGTTCGACTACGTCGACGGAGGCGCGTACGAGGAGGCGACGATGCGCGCCAACGTGGCTGATCTCGAGCAGGTGCTGCTGCGGCAGATCGTCATGCGCGACGTTTCCCGCCGGGAGCACGCGGTTGAGGTACTGGGCCAGCAGCTCGCCATGCCGGTGATCCTGGCGCCAGTCGGTCTGGGCGGGATGTTCGCCCGCCGGGCCGAGGTTCAGGCCGCTCGAGCGGCGGCCGCGGCCGGAATCCCCTTCATCGAGTCGACGCTCTCGATCTGCAGCCTCGAGGAGGTCGCGGCTGCGCTCGAGCATCCCCCGTGGTTTCAGCTCTACGTGATGCGAGACCGCGGCTACGCGGAGGAGCTGATGTCCCGGGCACGCGCCGTCAAAGCGCCGGTTCTCGTGTTGACCGTGGACCTCGCGGTGGTTGGTGCTCGGCACCGGGATGTGCGCAACGCCGTTGTCGGCCGGGCGTCGCCGTGGGGTCGGGCGATACGCGGGCTTGACCTGGGGCTTCACCCGCGCTGGCTCCGAGAGGTGGGGATCGGCGGCCGCCCACTGACCTTCGGCAACCTCGAGAACGCAGTGCCCGGAGCGGGCACGCCGGCGGCGTTCCGGGACTGGGTCGATTCGCAGTTCGACCCGAGCGTGACCTGGGACGACATCGCCTGGGTCCGCGAGAACTGGAACGGCCGTCTCGTCGTCAAGGGAATACTCGACCCGGAGGACGCGCGGCGCGCCGCCGAGGTCGGGGTCGATGGCGTGATCGTCTCCAACCACGGCGGACGCCAGCTCGATTCGGTTCCCTCGACGGTGCGGGCGCTCCCTGGGGTGGTCGACGCCGTCGGCTCCCAGGTCGAGGTGCTGGTCGACGGCGGCGTCCGCACCGGGCTGGACGTGGTGAAGATGGTTGCCCTGGGGGCTCGGGCCGTGCTGCTGGGTCGGGCCTGGGTGTGGGCGGTGGCCGCCCGGGGGCAGTCCGGAGTGCGGCACATGCTGGGCGTCATCAAGGCTGACCTCGACGTTGCCCTCGCCCTGACCGGGCATACGTCGTTTGCCGAGCTTGACCGCTCGGCGCTCTTCCAAGCCGCGCCCGAGCTCGCCGGGGACCAGACCTAGCCGGCTTAACCGGATTCAAACGCCCTCGCGACGAGGTGCCAACGCCGTTGCGGTCAGCATTTTCGCGATGCTGCAGGAGCCAGCTCAGCGCACGTCCAGGGTCGCTGGGAGCCGCAGCTGATGGCCTTCCCGAGCCCTCAGGGAAGTGGTGCAGTTGCCCTCCCGCGGCCCGGATCGCTCGCCCGCGCGACCCTCCCCCGCCCGCGGCCGGTGGCGGTGCGGCCGTCGGTCGCGCTGTGGGTGCTCGTCGCGTGTTGCGTCGCGGTCGTCGTGGTCGCCAGCGCGGTGCCGACGAACCTCGTGCAGGGAAGCCGGGGCCTGTTTCCGGAGTGGATGGCGGGGCCGCTGCATGACGTTTTCGCGGGACCCGTCCAGGCGCTGATCGGCCGGGGGGGCTTCTCGCCTGATTTCAGCTACGCCTTCAGTGGCCTGTTCCTTCTCATGCTGGCCGCCTACGGGCTCGTCCTGGCGTCGGCCCGGATGGTCTCGATGCGCGCGATCGTCATTGCCATCGGCGCCATGTATGCCGTCATCGCCCTGAGCCCCCAGCTTGAGCTGAGCGACATCTTCAACTATCTGGGCTACGCGCGCCTGGGCGCTCTGCACGGGCTCAACCCGTACACGCACGTGATCGCCAACGAGCAGTTCGACCCGGTCTCGCTGTTCGTCTCCTGGCACCACTGGCCGAGTCCCTACGGCCCGCTGTTCACGCTCCTCACGTATCCGTTGGGGGGCCTGTCGCTGTCGGCCGGCTACTGGATCATGAAGGTGGCGATGGTGCTGCTCAGCGCCGGCTTTATCGCGCTGGTCTGGCAGTGCGCGCGCCAGCTCGGGCACGACCCTCGCTTCCCGGTCCTGTTCGTCGCCGCGAACCCGATCATGCTGATCTATGAGGTCGCCGGCTTTCACAACGATCCGGTGATGCTCGTGCCGGCGATGGCCGCCATCTCGCTGCTGCTGGCCCGGCGCTATAAGTGGGCCGGAGCCGCCCTGGCCGTCGCCATCGCGGTCAAGTTCACCGCCGTCCTGCTGCTGCCGTTTCTGATGATCGCGGCACGGCCGGCCCGGCGCAGCCTCCACGTCCTGGTCGGGGTCGTGGCCGGCGGCATCCCGCTTGCCGCCGCGAGCGTCGCCGTTTTCGGCTTCGCGCTGCCCAATGCGGCCGATCAGAGCACGATCGTCACGGCCCTCAGCGTGGTCAACCTGGTCGGGGTGATCTTCGGCTTGGGGGGAACCACTCCCGGGCTCGAGATCGCGAGCAAGGTGGCGCTGCTCGCCGTGGCTGCCGCGCTCGTGCTCGCCGCCCGCCGCGGACGGCCGGGCTGGCTTTCGGGGGCCGGCTGGGCGACCCTGGCGCTGCTCGTCTGCATGAGCTGGTTCATGCCCTGGTACGTAAGCTGGGCCCTGCCCCTGGCAGCCCTCAGCCTGAGCCCGCAACTCCGCCGGGCCGCCCTCGCCTTCACCGCCTTCGCCGCGATCACGTTCCTCCCCCTGACCGGGGCCGTGCTGGCCGACCTGCACGTCAACCTGATGCAGGGTCGGCCCGACGTCGCCGCCCTCCATCGCCTGGCCACGTTGATGCACTAATCGCTGTCGAAGCCGAGTCGCTGCGTTAGGAACTCACGCTGTTCGGCGTACAGACCCCGCGGCAGGCGACCGAACCACTGCCCGCCCGCAGGTAATTTCACTTCCGAGGCCGGGATGCCGTCGGGTTCGACCCGGAACGCGAGGCCGACCGGCGAATCCAGGCCGCTCCTGTAGTGGCTCGGATACTCGATGTAGCCCAGCAGTTCGCCTGGGACGACGCTCAGCCCGAGCTCGTCCTGCGCCACCCGCCTGACTGCGTCGGCCAGAGATTCGCCGAACAGGACAGTCCCGCCCGGGATGTGCCAGGCCCCGATATTCGGGGGTATGTCGCGCAGCATGAGCAGCACGCGCTGCTCGGCATCGAGCATCATCACCTCGACACACAACCGAGGCACACGTCGGTAGATGGCGTGAAATTCTTCTTCGGGCAGCCATCCCGGTGGGCGCGCCTGGTTCACGACAGCGCCGGCTCCCGACCCGGACCCGCCGTCTGCCTCCGAGCTGCGGCCGACCGACCGCTCAGGGGACGCTTCAGCCACGCCCGGGCGGGAACCCAACCTGAACGTTCTCGCCACCGTCACGGACGATGGTCGGGACGACACCGCGATTGTTCGTGTAGCCCATGAGCTCCGCGCGCCACTCCCGGTTCTTGGTGGCGTCTCTCTCCTCGACCGTCTCCCCGGTCTCGGCCAGGTGTTCACGCGCAGCCTGGCAATACGGGCACCCCGGCTTGACATACATGACCACGCTCATGACCTGGGTGGAGGGTAACGGGCGGGTGCGCATCGGTCCGTAACAGGACAACGCAAACGCGCATGACACGCGCGCGAGCGGAAACTCGTGCGCGTTTGCGGCGCCACAGCGGGTCAATGTGCACGGCTGGGTCGGCGCCCGCAAGATTTGCGCGTTTGCGGTCCACTCTCTCTGAGAGCGCTCGCCGATTCCTGCTGGCGACGCCCGTCGCTGTATCTGCGAAGGCGGTCCGCACTGCGTGGCGGCCACGCGCCCCGCGGGCTGCCGGTCAGCCCGCGTCGCCCCGGCCACGCGCCCCGGCCGTTTTGCACGTCAGAGTCCTGACTAATACATCTGGCCTACGCGTATTGAACGTGTGGGTAAGGCGCACAACTGCCGATACCTACTGTGCCCCGGAGCCTTGTGGAGGCGCCGGTGTGCATCGCACAGGAAACGCACGTCGTCCCCTTCCGGTTTCTGCCCCCGGTCCACGCGGAGCCGGAGGGGACGGCAGTGCACCGTTTCACCGGGACACACCTGTGGCCGCCCGAGGCATATTTGCGGGGCGGCAGAATGGGCGCATGAGCGCCGACCTCGACGAGCTGCGCCGCCTGCGCCGAGCCCGTGACCGCATGGACCGCGAGTATGCGCAGCCGCTCGACGTCCCCACGCTCGCAAGCACGGCGTTGATGTCACCCGCGCACTTCAGCCGCCGCTTCCGAGAGGCCTACTCGGAGACGCCGTACTCCTACCTGATGACCCGCCGCATCGAGCGCGCCAAGGCGCTGCTCCGCCAGGGCGAGCTGAGCGTGACGGAGGTCTGCTTCGAGGTTGGCTGCACCAGTCTTGGCTCGTTCTCGGCTCGCTTCACCGAGCTGGTCGGCGAAACGCCCTCGGCCTATCGCGCTCGGGATCATGATGAGCTGCGCGTCGTCGCGCCGTGTCAGATGATGGTGCTGACCCGGCCCCGGCGGAGCCTTAGGGGCGGCACGAAACAAAGCAGTTTCGAAGAAGCCTCCGCGGCTGCCCGCCCCTAAAGTCAGGACCCATGACCGTTTCCCTAAGCACTGTGCACATCCTCGTGGACGACCCTGACGCCGCCCTGGCCTTCTATCGGGACACGCTTGGCCTGACCGTGCGTAATGAGGTCGCGCGGGAGGGCTTTCGTTGGATCACGCTCGTCACCGACAGCCAGCCGGAGATCCAGATCGTGCTCTCACAGCCTCACGCCGGCCGCTCCCAGGAGGACGGGGACGCACTGGCCGCGCTGCTCGCCAAGGGCGAGCTCTACCCCGCCCATTTCCGCGCGGACGACCTCGACACCACCTTCGACCGGATCGTCACCACTCCCGGGGCCGAGGTTCTATCTGAGCCCGCGAGTCAGCCCTGGGGAGTCCGCGACGCCGCCGTCCGCGACCCTGCGGGTAACCGCCTCCGGATCGAGCAGGGCTAGGCGGAGAGCGCTCGGCCGGGACGAGCGGCTCACTCAGAGCGCTATCGAGCCGAGCGCCTCGACCGCTCGGGCGTAATGGCTCGGCTCGAGTCGGATGTGGGACTGCTGAGACATCGAGCGGGCCGCCACGCCGATCGCTTCGACCGGCGGAGCCAGGTCGAGATCCGGCACCACGAGCAGCGGCTCGACCACGATCCGCCACGGCCAACGCGGGTGCTCCACCCGGTAGGTCTCCCCGACCGCCACCACCACGCCGAACACGCGTCGCCACACGCTGGCGTAGAGCACGAGACGGTCATCCTCGCGCACGCGCGGGCGCCGCGGGAACCCGCCCTCCCGCAGCACACTCGTCCGTCCCTCCTCGATCCAGCGCGCGGGCAGCGGCCCGCGGGCGTGTCCAACCGCCTTCAGCCAGTGGGCCTGCATCGGCGAATCGTCGCAGTCGACGCGCGGACTGGGAGGTAAGGCCCAGGCGTTGACCTGAAACCTCTCGGGCGGCAGAATCGCGGCGGATGGGGCGTTTCCTTGGCAGGCGGGGGCCGGCTCGTATCGCTGCGCGATTGGTGGCACCGATTTCGGCTGCCCAGCTGAGGGGCGCCGTGCGGAAAGCCGCGCCGGTCGTAGCGGCGCTCAGCGTGCTCGTCTGGGGACTTGGCGCGAGCTCACTGGCCGCGACTCACCTGCCGCGCCTCCTACGTGCCGACGTGAGCTCACGCTTCGCAGGCCGGCCAGCCACCATCACATTGGGGTGCTGCGGCCAACTCATAGTCGGCGGCCCGGGCGTGTCGGCCAAGGCGTTCGGGTCGGGGAAGCGGGGACGGATCCGGTGGAAGGACTGGGGCTCATCTCGGGCTGATGGCAGTGGTCTGCTTTGGATCGATAACGGCGTCCCGAGCTGCGGCTCACGCTCCTTCCGGCCCCACCAGGTGTCAATCGAGGCCTTCGGGGCGCGAAACGGGCGCTACACCGAACTACGCCTCGTCTACCGACTGGGAAGGCGTCGTGTCTCTGACCTGCGAAGGCTCGAGCGGGTGCGCGGGACCAAGCCGGCAGCGTTTGAATGGTTCGGCTCGCACACTCGTGGCGGCCTCGCCCCGAGTTCGACGAGCGGCGGGGCGGGCTCGGTCACGCAGGTCGCGGCCAACCTGGCCGGGACCGTCAACTCGAACGGCCGCTATACCACCTACTACTTCGAATATGGGACGAGCACGTCCTACGGCGCCGCCACCGCGCGCCGGGGGGTTCGCGCCGGGAGACGGGCGGTCAGCGTCACCGCGAGCCTCACCGGGTTGAGTCCCGGGACGACCTACCACTACCGCATCTATGCCAGCAACGCGGCGGGCCCGGCCTGCAGCTCCGACCGCACGTTCACGACCGTCATGACCCCACAGCAGTTAGCCGCCAGCCGGGCCGTCGCCACCTACAACGCGATCCAGCAGGATTTCTACGCGCCGCACGTCTACTCCGGCGATACCAGCAGCCTCTACACCGAGAACTATCCGCAGAGCGGCAATCGCTACTGCTACCTATGGCCGTTCTCCCGCGTGCTGGCCGGGACGATCACACTCGCCGGGATCCCCTCCACCCTCCTCGGCGGCGCCAACTACCAAGCCGACGTCGCCGACCGGCTCACAGGCCTCTCGCGTTTCTGGGAGAACACCCCACCGGCGCCAGGCTATGCCTCCTATCCCGCCGCGCCCTACGGCGTCGGCGGCGACAAGTACTACGACGACGACGCCTGGGTTGGACTGGCGAGCGCTGAGAATTACGCCCTGACCGGCGACCCGACGTCGCTGGCCGACGCGAAGAACGCGTTCAACTTCGTCTTCCCGAGCGGCTGGGCAGGCACGGCTTCGTACGAGCCGGGTGGCATCTACTGGGTAAATCAGGGGATCGGCGTGGGCGCGGGTAACCACGACCGGACAACGACGTCGAACGCGCCCAACGCGGAGGTCGCCTTGCTACTCGAGAACTTCGATCCCGCCAATGCCCCCACCTACGACGCCGCGGCGACCAACATCTACGCCTGGGTGGACCACTACCTCTACAACGTGAACACCAACCCCACCGATCCGACCGCGCCAAATCCCAACTACGACCCCAACCAGCCGGCGCTGATGCTCGACAAGGTGACGGGTCAGAACACGATCGACGAGACGCTCTACACCTATAACCAGGGCACGATGATCGCGGCCAACGTGCGGGAGTACCAGAAGACAGGGAACCCGATGTACCTCTCAGAAGCCGAGGCCATCGCGAGGACCGCGTTGTCCACCTTCAACGAGAGCTACTACATCAGCCACTCCGCGGCCTTCAACGCGATCTACTTCAGAGGGTTACTCGTCCTCTACTCGGTGACCAGCGATACGCAGCTGCAGTCCGAGATCATCCAGACGATCCAGACCTACGCCAGCGATGCCTGGGCCAACCATCGCAGCGTGAACGGGCTCTTCACCTTCGCCTCCCACTCGGGGAACGGCTACCAGCTCCTCGATCAAGGAGCCATGCTCCAGATCTACGCCATGCTCGCCTGGGATCCGAGTGAATACGGGAAGCTGCCGTGAGCGCTTCGCGCGCCGCGGTGGACGGAGAGCCTAAGTTTCCGGGGCATGCCCCCGCGCCAACCACGCATCGATCTCCTCGTCCTCGGTGATTGCAACCCGGATCTGATCCTCGCCGCTGAGGACGTCGAGCCGCGGTTCGGGCAAGCTGAGCGCCTGGTGGAGAAGGCCGAGTTGACGATCGGCGGGTCGGGGAGCATCGTCGCCTGCGGGGCGGCTCGACTGGGCTTGCGGACGGCGCTGGCGGGCATCGTCGGCGACGATTTGTTCGGCCGCTTCATGTTGCAGGCCCTGGCTGACCGCGGCGTGGAGACCGAGGCTGTGGTCGTCGACTCGAGTGCCCGAACCGGGATCACCGTGATTCTCGAGCGTCACGGCGATCGCGCGATGCTGACCTTTCCGGGAACCATCGGATCCCTCACCGCCGGGGCGGTCTCCTACCAGTTGCTCCAGAGCACCCGGCACGTGCACGTGTCCTCGTTTTTTCTCCAGACGGGCTTGGCTCCGGCGCTGCCAGAGCTGTTCGCTCTGGCCAGGCGGGCCGGCGCCTCGACGTCGATTGATCCCAACTGGGATCCCGCAGAGCGTTGGGACGGCGGATTGCTCGCGCTGCTTCCCCACACCGACGTGTTCCTTCCCAACGGCGAGGAGGCGATGCGGATCACCCAACGGGGCGACCCCTGCTCAGCGGCGCGGGCGCTCGCTGAGTACGGTCCGTTGGTCGCGGTCAAGCTGGGCTCCGATGGTGCAGTGGCAGCTCGCCCTGGCGGTGACTCAACCCGCGTTGCGCCGGTCGGAGGAGTCGATCCAGTCGACGCGATCGGCGCGGGCGACTCGTTCGACGCCGGCGTCTTGGCTGGGCTGCTCAGCGGCGAGGGCGTCGAGCAGGCTGTCTCGCTCGGCTGCGCCTGCGGGGCGCTGTCCACTCAGGCGGCCGGCGGTACAGCTGGCCAGCCGACGCTGAGCGAGGCGCTTGCGGCGCGTGAAGCCCTCGCATGATCCTCTGCGTCGCCGCCAACCCGTCGATCGACAAGCTGTTCGAGGTAGATGTGCTGAAGCCCGGCGAGATCCATCGCCCGCGACGCTTCGTGCAACTCCCGGGCGGCAAGGGGATTCACGTGGCGCAGGTGGCGTCGCAGCTCGGAGCCGACGCGGTCGTGACAGGGATCCTCGGCGGCCATGCCGGCCACTGGGTTGCCGAGGCGCTCGCGGCGGAAGGCGTGGCGAGCCGCTTCACGTGGACCGCCCGGGAAACTCGCTCGAGCCTGTCCGTGGCCGACCGCGAGACCGGGCGGTTGACCGAGTTCTACGAGGCCGGGGTCCCCGTCACCGATGACGATTGGCGAGGGCTCGAGTCGACGGTGCGATCGCTTTTGCCGGGCGCGGCGTGGGTGACGCTCGCCGGCTCGCTGCCGCCGGGAGCGCCGCCCGACGGCTACGCCAGGCTGCTGACAGATGCCAGGGAGGCGGGCCTGTCCGTGGCCCTCGATACGCGAGGCGAGGCCCTGGCCCGGACTCTTCGTGAGGGTCCGCAGCTCGTGAAGATCAACGCGTACGAGGCCGAGCAACTGCTCGGGGAGCCGGTGGCTGGAATCGAGGACGCCCAGCGGGCTGCGGCCGAGGTACGAGCGCGGGCGGGCGGTCCGGGCCACGCCGCAGTCGTCACGGCGGGCGAACAGGGGATGGCGATGGCAGGCCCCGACGGGAACGTATGGCGCGGGTGGCTGGACGCGCGCGGGGGCTATCCGGTGGGGAGCGGGGACGCATTCCTCGGCGGGATGCTCGTCGCGCTCGAGCGAGGCGAGCCATGGCCGACCGCGGTCGCCTTGGGTCTCGGCGCGGCATCGGCAAACGCCGAGGTGGCTGGAGCGGGAAGGCTCGATCCCGAGAGAGCCCGTGCGCTGGCGGGCGCCGCGGAGGTGCGTCCGGCGTCCGACACTCCGATGGGCGAATAGCGCGACTGCCTCACCGAATAGCGAGGCCGGTCGCGGCGTCGAACAGATGCACCTCCGTGGTCTCGATTCCGAGACGGATCGTGGTGCCCTCCGCTGGGCGATGACGCGGGTCGAGCCGCGCCACCGCTTCGATTCCGCTTCCGTTCAGGGACCCAACCTGAGCGTCGTTGGCCGCGGTGTCGACCGCGATTAGCTCCGCCGCCAGCGCGCCGTGAACGATTACCTCGTCACCCAGCGGCTCGACCACGTCGACGCGAAAGTCAACCGCCGGCATTCCGTCGACCGCCGTTCGCATCGACTCAGGGCGCAGCCCGACAACCACGTCACCATCGGGAACCCCAGGCCGCTCGAGCACGAGCTGCCCAGCGGTCACCCGTCCCCCGCGGGCTGCACCACGCAGCAGGTTCATGGGCGGACTGCCGATGAACCCCGCCACGAACACGTTCGCAGGGCGGTCATAGACCTCCTGGGGAGGTCCAAGTTGCTGGAGCTTGCCGTCGGACAGAACGGCGATCCGCTCGCCGAGGGTCATCGCTTCGACCTGGTCGTGGGTGACGTAAACGGTCGTGATCCCCAGCCGGGTGTGCAGCCGCTTCAGCCCGGCGCGCATCTGGACGCGTAGCTTGGCGTCGAGGTTCGACAGCGGCTCATCGAGCAGGAACACGTCCGGCTCGCGAACCAGCGCCCGCCCCATCGCGACGCGCTGACGCTGGCCACCCGAGAGCTGCGCCGGACGCCGCTTGAGGAGGTCCTCGAGGCTCAGCATCTCAGCCACCTCGCGCACCCGCTTGTCGATGTCGCGCCGCGGCATTCGCCGCTGCCGAAGTGGATAGGCAAGGTTTCGGTAGACGGTCATATGCGGATACAGCGCGTAGTTCTGGAACACCATCGCGATGTCCCGATCCCGCGGCGAGATCTCGTTGACGACACCCCCGCCGATCCGGATCGTCCCGGTGGTCGGCCGCTCCAGCCCGGCGATCATGCGCAGCGCGGTCGTCTTGCCGCAGCCCGAAGGGCCGACCAGGATCACGAACTCCCCGTCGGCAATCTCGAGCGAAAGCTGATCGACCGCGACAGTGCCGCCCGGGAAGACCTTCGTCACGTCCTCGAGGACCACTCCCGGCATCTCAGGACCTCGGCGTCATTGCTTGATCCCAGTGAACGCGATCGAGCGGATGAACCACCGCTGCGCAAAGAGGAAGATCGCCAGCATCGGGATCTGGCTCATGACCGTGCCGGCCATCAGCAGATTCCATTGCGTGCTGTGCGCCCCCTGAAGCATCGAGAGCCCAAGCTGAAGCGGCGCGTGGTTGGCGGTGTCGATGATGATCAGGGGCCAGAGAAAGTCATTCCAGGACCACATGAACTGGATGATTCCGAGCGTCGCCAACGCCGGGAGTGACAGCGGCAGGACGATCCGGAACAGAATTCCGAGGCGCGAGGTGCCATCGATCCGCGCCGCCTCCTCGAGCTCGATCGGCAGCGTCCGGAAGAACTGGCGAAGCATGAACACCCCGAACGCACTGCACAGGTTCGGGGCGATCAGGCCGCCGACGCTATCGACCATGCCGAGCTTCTTGACAATCAGGAAGGTGGGGATCAACAGGACCTGGTAGGGCACCATCAGCGTGGCCAGGAACACGATGAAGAGGAGGTTGCTCCCGACGAAGCGCAGGCGGGCAAAGGCGTAGGCGGCGAGGCTGCAGAACAGGAGGTTGCCCGCCACCGTCGAGAGCGCGTAGATGGTGCTGTTGAGGAAGAAGTCGCCGAACGGGACCGCGTTCCAGGCGGCCGGATAGTTGGCGAAGTGAAGCCCCGACGGGATCAGCACGGGCGGGAAGCTGCGCGCCTGAACCTCGGTCTCCAGCGATAGGATGACCATCCACAGCAGCGGGACGAGCATGATCGCTGCGACCGGCATCAGGAACAGGTGCCGGGGGCTGAACGGCAGCCGGCGCCGCGGCTTCTCCGGGGGGGTCTCCACCGGGAGCAGGCGAGGCGCAGTCATCACCTGGTCTGTCATCTCAAGAGCGGTAATAGACCGTCCGCCGGCCGACCAACAGCTGAACGAGCGTGACGATCAGGATGCCGAGGAACAGGACATACGCGACAGCCGCGCCATAGCCGCCATTGAAGAATTGGAACGCCTGCTCGTAGAGGTAGTAGACGATCACCGTGGTCGAGCCCAGCGGGCCGCCCCGGGTGGTCACGTAGATCTCATCGAACAGCTGCAGCGCATTGATCGTCGACCACACGACCAGAAACAACGTGGCCGGGCCGAGCAGCGGGACGACCACGCTCCGGAACGTCCTCCAACTGCTGGCGCCGTCGATCTTTGAGGCTTCGAGCAGCTCGTCCGGGATTCCCTGCAGGGCGGCCAGATAGACGATCACGTCGAACCCCAACCATCCCCACACGGTCATGGCGACGATGCAGTAGAGGGCCTGGTTCGGATCCTGGAGAAACTGCTGCTGGGGCAGGCCAACGGCATGCAGGATGTAGTTGAACAACCCGAAGGTGGGATCCAGGAGCCACAGAAACACGATTCCGGTCGCCACGGTCGAGGTCACGAGCGGGACGAACACCGCGAGGCGGTAAAACCGGATCCCGCGAATCTTGCGGTTCAGGGCGACGGCAAGGCCGAGCGCACCGACCACCGAGATCGGGACGAACAGCACCGTGTACACGAGCGTGTGGCCGACCGCGGAGCGGAACGCCGGATCCTTCGCCAACGCCCTGTAGTTGGCGAACCCGACGTAGTGCCCCGGCGCGAGCAGGTTGTTGTTCTGCAGCGAAAGGATCAGCGACCACCCGATCGGGACCAGGGCGAAGATCCCGATCAGGATGAACGCGGGCATTACGAAGGCCCAGCCCGCCAGATGCTCTGATCCGAGAATCCGCTTCCACGCAGGCGGACGCTCCAGCCCCACGGCTCGGCTTCGCTCCGCCCGCGCCGTCATAGCTGCGCCGTGCGGCCTAGCTCGGTGCCGCGAGAATGCCGTTCACCTGCTGGGCGGCCGAGCTCAGTGCCTGCTGTGGCTGCGCCTTGCCGAGCAGCACGGACTGGACCATCTGACCGATCACCGTCGAGATCTTGGGATAGGTCGTAGTCACTGGGCGGGACTGGGTCGCGTTGTTCAGGTTCTCGACCCAGGTCCCCACGCCGGGATACTTCTGAATGAATTGCTTGTAGCCGGGGAGCTTGGCCACCGCGGCCCGGATCGGCAGGTCGCCGGTCATCAAACACCACTTGAGGTCGATGGCCGGCGAGGTGAACCACTTCAGGAACTCGACCGCGGCCTTGACCCGCGCGGCGCCGTTATTGAACACGACCCAGTTGTCGGGGCCGGAGATCGTCTGATGATTCTGGTCTCCAGGCAGAATCTGGACGCCGTATGGCTGGTTCCCCGCGGTGATCTGGCCGAGGTCCCAGGGTCCGGTGTACAGCATCCCGATGTGACCTGAGGTGAACAGTCCCAGGTAGTTGCCGCTGCCGTTGTCGAAGTAGATCGCATGATGCTGCGCGAGCGTTTGCAGGAATGTGAGCGCCTTCACCCCGGCGGGAGAATCGAACGCGGCGTGCTTGCCGTCCGGCGTGAGAATCGAGCCGCCAGCCTGCCACAGCAAGGCCCAATAGCGCCAGACCGTGTCCTCGCTGGCGTCATTCACATAAGCCCATCCGAACTGCTTCTTGGCTGGGTTGGTCAGCTTGATGGCCGCGTTCTCGAAATCGCTCCATGTCCAACTGGGGGTTGGCGGCGCCAGCCCTGCCTGCGCGAACAGTCGCTTGTTGTAGACAAGCGCGAGATTGTCGACCAGCGCCGGGACCCCGATGACCTTGCCGTTGACCGTGGCCACGTTTCTCTCCGCCGGCCAGAAGTCGCTCCAGCCAAACGACGACTGGGACACATAGGGCGTGAGGTTGACCGTCCCTGGGTTGGTGGCGATGTTCGCCGCCCACGAGCCGTAGAGGTAGGAGATGTCCGGCGGCTTGCCGCCGGCGATCGCAGCGAGAACCTTTTGCAACGCGTAGTCGGAGTTGCCATAGAACTGCGGCGTGACGGTGATGTTCGGATGCGTCGCGTTGAACTCGTTGGTGAGCGTCTTGATCGCCGTCGCCTCGGCCTGCGTGTAGCCGTGCCAGATCACGATGTTGACGTGACCACCGTTCCCCGAGGTGGTTGAGGAGGACCCGCCACTGCCTCCGCAGCCCGCGACCAGCAGTGCAATCCCAATGACGAACAGGCATACGCGCTTCATCTCGTTCCTCCGTCAGTTGATGGCAGCACGACCGACCTGGTCAGAGGGCAATCCGCTGATCGTTGGCGGGCAGTCTCGACGCAGCCTCCTGCGCGATCGTGCTCGCTTAGCAGCCACGCGGCGGGCTGAGTTTCGATCTCGCCCAGAATGACGCTCACTTATGCGCAATATATGCTTGACCCGAGCAGGATTCAACATCTGTGAGGATGGAAAATGATCGCGGTGCCGAGTGCCTTCGCACGGACTGGTCATGCGACAGCCTGAGCGGCTGGGCGCGATCCTCGAGCGGCTCTCGGCGAACGGAACGATCGGCGTCGCCCAGCTGGCGGAAGAGTTCGAGGTTTCCTCGGCCACGATCCGCCGGGACCTACGGCTGCTCCAGAGTCAGCGCCTGCTCGAGCGCACGCACGGGGGCGCGATGTCGCAGGGCGTCCTGTACGAGCTACCGCTCCGCTACAAGGGCGCGCGAGCGCATGACCAGAAGCTCCGCATCGCACGCGAGGCGGGCTCCCGAGTACCCGAAGGCTCGGCGATCGGCCTCACGGGCGGGACGACCACCACGGAAGTCGCGCGCGTTCTCGTCGACCGGCAGCGGCTCACCGTGGTCACCAACGCGCTCAACATCGCCTCGGAACTGGCCGTCCGGCCCAACCTCAAGCTGGTGGTAACCGGCGGGGTCGCACGCGCGGAGTCCTACGAGCTGGTTGGCCCGCTCGCCGAGGCCAGCCTCAACGGGCTGAATCTCGACATCGTGTTCCTTGCCGTCAACGGGATTTCGCCAGGTGCGGGGCTGACGACGCATCACGAAATCGAGGCCGGCACCAACCGCGCGCTGCTCCAGCGCGCGCGGCAGGTGATCGTCGTGGCCGACAGCTCGAAGATCGGCAAGGTGGCGTTCGCGCGGATCTGTCAGGTGGCGGAAGCGGACGAGCTGATCACGGACGACGAGGCCGATGCGGACGCGCTTACCGCGTTACGCGAACGCGGGATCGAGGTCACGACCGTGTGATGCGCGCTCCGGCCCGAATCCCCTCGGGTATCAGCTCGCCGTGGGCATCGATCAGCTCATCGACCATCGCGTGGATCGCGTCGATGGTCAGCGTCGCGCCGGCATTCGGGTCAAGCATGACTGCCTGATAGACGTGGTCACGCCGCTGCTCGAGCGCGGCCCTCATCGTCAGCTCGGCCACGTTCACGAACGTCCGGTTGAGCGCCGCGCATTGCGGGGGAAGGCGGCCGATGCGGATTGGATGCACGCCATCACCGTCGATCTGGCAGGGCACCTCGACGCAGCAGCCCGCTGGAAGGTCGTCGATCAGGCCCTCGTTGCGAACATTCCCGTACTCGAGCCGGGGCTGGCCAGTGATGAGCGAATGGATGTAGCGGGGCGCCAGCTCACCTTCGCCCTCGATTGCGAAGCCGGCGCCCTCGGCAAGGCTTGCCCGGATTCGCTCGTATTCGTCGAGGTTGTCGAGCGAGCGCTGGATGTACTCGTCGACGGGTATCCGGTAGCGCTCGAGCTGATCGTCGTGTCGCATGAACCACGGGACGTACTCGGCACTGTGCTCGCTCGATTCGGTCGGGAAGAAGCCGAACTGGCGGTAGAGCTCGATTCGGACCCGCCGGCCGAGACCCTCGGGATCTCGCTCGATCGCGGCGTCCAGCAGCGGATAGAGGCTCTCGCCAGCGCGCTCGAAGCGCAGGACGAATGCTTGGTGGTTCAGCCCGGCGGTTAGGAACTCGATCTCAGCCTCCGGAACATCGACGATCTCCGCGAGCTGCTCGTGGGTGTTCTGCACCGAGTGACAGAGCCCGATGGCCTTGGGGAGCCCGACCGCCTCCCACACCGCCCACGGGAGCATCGCCATCGGGTTGGTGTAGTTGAGCAGGTAGGCATCCGGGCACACATCCGCCACGTCGGTGGCGATCTCGACCAGCACTGGGATCGTCCGCAGGCCACGGAACACCCCGCCGACGCCGATCGTGTCGCCGATCGTCTGGCGCACGCCATGTTTCTTCGGGATCTCGAAGTCGCGGAGCGTGGCCTCGAATCCGCCAACCTGGATCTCGTTGATGACGAAGTCTGCGCCGTCAAGCGCCGCCCGACGGTCGAGCTCGGTTCGCACGCTCAGCTTCGCGCCGGTGCTCTCGACCGTGTATCGGGCGATCCTCTCGGCGGTTTGGAGCCGGTCGGGGTTGATGTCGTGGAGCGCGATCTTCGCGTCCCGCAGCTCCGGGAACTCGACCAGATCGGCGAGCAGGATCCGCGTGAACTCGACGCTTCCGGCGCCGATGAGTGTGATCTGGATGTCGCCTGAGTCGCTCACCGCTGGCTCCCCTGCGCTCAAGACCTTACCCGGGCCGTCGCGGCTGGCGTTGCCCCGGTCAGGCCTCGAGGCGTTTGCGAAGGAGCAGCTTTGAATGGCCCCGCGGGTAGTCGGCCACGGCGCCGACAACTTCGAAACCGTGTCGCTCGTAGAAACCCGGAGCCTGGAATGTGTGCGTGTCGAGCGCGATCTGTTGACAACCGTTGCGACGCGCCTCGGCTTCGGCCGCGGCGAGCAGCCGCGAGCCCACGCCGCGCTGCCTCATGTCCTCACGTACCCAGAGCGCCTGGATCCAACAGGTTCCGCCCCAGCTCCAACCATGGACTCCCGCGACCAGCTCCCCGTCGGCATCACGTTCGACGAACAGGAGCTCGCTCGCGTCCGTGATGCCGGTTACCTGGACGTTGAACGCGACGATCTCATCCAGCAGACGCTGGGCGAGAGCGCGCTCCTTGTCATTCACGGCTCGCCCGGCTCGGGGCCGAGGAGGCGGGCGGCCGGATCCGCGATCGGCTCGATGATCAGCGAAGACGGATCGACCTCCCGCGCGGCGATCGTGATCGTCAGGTCGTCGTGGCGGCGGACGGCGACCCAGTGAGCGTTCGGAGCGCCGACGATGACAAACGGCTCCGGCGTCCCGTCGATCGTGATTTCGGTCTCGCCGACCGGTGCTTTGTGCGAGCCCGCGACGCGGTCGCGGCGCGCGGCCCGGAACCAGAGCGTCAGCGCAGCGTCGGAGAGATCTCCGGTGGGTCGCCGGTTCGCGTCTGCCTCGATCTGCGCTGCAAACCCGTCGCGCGCGACGGCCAGTTCACCTCGTTGGTGGGACTCGATTGAGGTTGTGACCTCGATCCGCGGGCGCTCGACGAACATCGAGTCGGGCAGTGAGTCGGCGTGGGCGATCGTCAGCGATGTGAGGTCGTCGCCGCTGGAGCTTTGTCCGTTGATCCGTGCCGGCCAGCCCTCGGCGGCGTAGATCGGGAACGTGACGCCCATCAGCGTCATCTTGTTGGAGTACCAGCGCTGCACATCTTGCTCGGCACGAATCCGGGCCATCCGTGCGGCTCGCGCAGCCGCATCCTCGTCGGCATCATCATGCCCAAGGCGCATGATCGCCCCCACCTGCTCCTGGTGCCCGCATCGGCGACAGACGATCAGCGGGCTGGGGACGAACGAGTCGCTTCCTTTTCGCCCGCGGCCGCCGCGCCAGTCCTCGGTCGGAAAGTACTCCTCGTACTCGATGGCCCCGCACACCGGGCAGGGTTCCTCGGCATCCGTCACCGGCTGATGCCGGTACTCGGCCGGCATCGGCCGGCTGACAAACGCCCCCTCCGCGTCACGGTACCCCAGAGCAGGTTCGCTGGGCTCCCCGTCCTCGACGATCACCGCATACGTGCCACCGCCCACGACCGCGGCCCTCCGCGCGCCCGTCGCCTCGACCGCCTCGGCGCTGACGGCTCCCGGCGGGAGCAGCCCACCGAACAGCATCCGCTCATCCCCGAGCCCAATGCGAAGCGGCTGATACCTGTCCCACGGCTGGAGCGGTTGCCCCCAGTCCAAGGTGACGTCGTGGGTGAGCACGATCTCACCATCGTCGCGTCGAACGATCCCCTCGCCCCCGGGCAGCTCGACCAAGACAGTGGCCACGGGCACGAGCCTAGCCTGGGAAGCCAGGCTGGGGGCGTGCATCGAACTATGCTCAGCTCGAATGAGCCGAGTCGGTGGCATGTGCGGGCTGGCCGGCACGGTCACGTTCATGCTCGCCAGCTCGCTCACGTCCTGTAGCTCGGGGGCGGCGGCACCGGGGCCAGCCGCGCGGAGGCCGATGCTGACGTTCCACGTCGTCACGAAGACGACGCAGAAGTTGGACAGCCTCCTCTGGACCGGCAGGCAGTTCCTCTACGTTCAGAACACCGCGAACACCGTCTGGGCTGCGCCCCCGGCAGGGCGGCCTCTTCATCGGTTCGCCACGATGCCAAGACTCGTGGAGGAGACACGCTACGTCCTCTCGCCGCGCCGTCACGGTTTCCCGCCCGGCGCGATCTACTGTCACGCGCCGGACAACAAGATCTATGAGATCAGCTCGGACGGCACGCACGAGCGAGTGCTCGCGAGCCTCCCTGCGCCGTATCCACCGGCGGCGGACGGGGCCCTGGCATTCGACGGCGTCGGCCGCTTCGGCTACCGGCTGCTCGCGGCGACCGGACGCTCGGGCAGCTCCAGCGCGGCCGGGGGCGTCGTGTACGCGATCGATGCTTCCGGGCACGTGCAGCGGGTCGGAACCTACCCCGGGCCGGGGGGCGCCGATGAACTCGTGATCGCACCGCGTCGATTCGGATCCGTGGCCGGGGACGCGCTCCTGACCGTCGACGCCGGCGGGAGCGGCGGCGCCGTCGTCGCGATGACCCCGAGCGGGCGGACGAGGCCGATCGCGACCCTTCCCGCGGGTCCGAATCCGATCGCCGCGATCCCAAGGCTCCCGAGTGCGACCGGGAGAACCAGCGCTCCTCGTCCAGGCCTCTATCTCAACGATGACAAGACGGGGTACACCTACATGGCGCCGGCGCCCTCGCTGGCCAGATACGCGGGCGATGTGATCGTCGGCACCGAGTCCCCCCGGGGCCTCTTCTGGATCCTCAGGCCGCGCGGTAAGGGTTTCGCCCGAATACCGCTCCGCGACAACCTGGCCGGAGGGACCAGCCTCGAGCAAGCAATCTTCGTGAGCTGAAACGGGGGGCGGCGTCCCCATCCGGCACGGAACTGCTCCCCGTCGCCGGAGAGACTCAGTCAGGCCACGCGGTGAAACCCGCCAGAGAGCAAGACGACCGGCAGTTCGCAGTCGGTGTTTGGGTCACGGAGCTTGGCGAAGCTCAGGCCTTCCCTCGTCCGCGTGAAGGTGTAGGTGCCGGGGTGCGCGCATCCGAGGTACCGACAACCTCCCGAGCCGGGCTTTGCCGAGCAGGCTGCGCTCCGATCCTTGAAGGTGATTCGCCTGCCCGCGACCTTATACACGCCGGAGATGATCACGTTCTTAGCTGACCTTCCGGTGTGGTTGAAGGTGTAGGCACCGTCGTCTAGCCGGAGCTTCCACCCACCGTTCAGCGCCCCCGATTGAAACTCGCTGTCAACGCGCGTTTGGTAGATGCCGTTCAGCGCGGGCGGACTATCGCCGACCGTGGAGGTGACGGCACCAGCGGTTGCGCACGCACACGCGGCAAGGCCTGTGAGCGCCACAAGTGGGGCGGCAAGACGTCCTCTCACCCGTCGCTCCCTCCGTCGAGTCAGGCCAAGCGTACCGGTCGCCACCTGTCCGACCGGCGTCGCCCTACCGAATGGTGAACTTGACGACCACGGGTTTCGACTCACGGTGCGATCGATTGCGAGCCGTGAGTATCGCCTCATAGCGTCCCGCAGCGAGCTGGCGGTGTCCAATTTTTCCGCTGAACGGGACCCGGTTTGCGCCTCCGTGAGACCGCCGTGAGAGCGTCGCGACACGCAGCCATCGGTTGTGGGACCGGCGCCCGATCTGAATCCGGACCGTGGCAGGGGTGCTGAGGGCGTATTTCAGGGTGGCGCCGCGGGCCCTTGCGCTCCTCCCGGACGTGGGTGTCACGCGTGTGCTCGGGAAAAAGCTGTCCGGAGACATCCGCGCTCGCGGGATGACCGGGGGAACACCGTTCTCATTTGCCCCGCTGTGGACGTTTAGGGTGCAGCCCAGCTTTCCACCACAGGGACCAAAGATGAAGCCGTAGCCCGCGAGCGCGTCATCGGACCATGCTGCGATCGTCGGATAACCCTCCTCACCGGTGGCCGGCAGTCCGTAGGAGGGGTCGTAGATACGGCCGTCGTGGATCACGAGCGCATGGTCTCCCCAGATGAACCAGCCGGGTGGATAGCGAACCGAGCCCTGCCCTACGCCAGGGGCGCCAGGCGCGGGGTATGTCGCGTCCACCGGACCCACGAGCGCCCCGTCGCGATAGCGGTCACGTCGCGAGTAACCAAGGAACGTTCCGTGGTGTCCAGAGAACGACCAGGGCTTGATGAGCATCCAGATGTCCGGCGTCGTGCCAACGCTCGTGGGTGAGTACTCGGGAACGACTGACGCGAAAGCCGATCCGAAGTCCCCGACGGTCTTGTACTCCCCCGAGATGCCTTCCGATGCGAGCGCATCGACCATGAACAAGGCCCAGTCACGGCAGCGCCCCACGTAACCACTCGGGCTGAGGGTCAGGATGTTCGTAGCCCCGCCTGAAACTGGGCAGGAGATGGTGCCGATGCCCTCGCCGGCGAGCGCGTTCAAGAGTGTCCAATCGCCGGAGACGTAGTAGTGCAACGTCGGCCCCAGGTCAGGGGTCACGTCGCCACTGGTGGGGTCGAGCACCGTCGGATGGAGGCTGCGGTTCTGGAACTGCGCCCAGATCTTGGCGAAGATCCCGTCCGGCGTCTGCTGGCCGCTAGCTGCGCTCGCGGTCATCTCGACGATGCTCAGCTCTCGTGGCGCCTCCGGGTCGTTTGCGTCACTGGTGGCGATTTGGCCGTTCGTGACGAACACCGGCTGCGTGGTTTGACCCATATCGATCTGCGTCGAGCCGTCGAGCAGCGTGTACGACAGGGTGAGTTGGTCCGCAGATACGGCGGCGGGTAGGGGGCTGGTCGAGAGGAGGGCCCCGGTCGTCACGAGCTCATCGCCGGAGACCGACAACGGAACCGGGTCGAATGAGACTTTCGCCCCGCTTGCGAGCTGCCCGGTCACCTGCAGCCGGTATTGGCCGCTCGTGGGCTGGGGCGGAGGAACGTCGCTCTTGAAGCGCAGCTCGTCGATCCCCAGAGACGTTCCCCGTGTGAGGATCACCGGCCAGTTCTTGTCCGGCGTCGCGGCGGGCGGCGAGGCGCAACTCAACCAGTCGGCGTGGCTGTCGCCACACGGGTTGAACGCGTCGACGGTCACTGGCGGGCTGCCGCCGCCTCCGCCGCGGAGTGGCTGGTCAGACACCACCGGAGTCCCCTGCAAGGTGACGCTCCAGATCCGCGGGCTGAACGCGCTGAGTGTCCCGGATACAGCGCAGGCGCCCCCGCCCCCGGCAACGCCGTTCGCGACGAAGATCGGCGGGTCGTGCGAGCAGTTGCCGGAGTTCAGCGTGACCTTGCCGGCGGCCGGATCGTAGGCGCCGTCCGCGAAGATGATGTCTGACTCGGTCGGATCAGGCCCGATGTGGAACCCGTCGAAGGTTCCGCAGCCAGTGACGTTGGTGGCGGTGACGATGACTCCAACCGTCACCCCAAGCGACGCCGTCAGCGGCTTGGCGCTGCCCTGGAGGGTGAGCTGTCCGACCGGGAAGTGGGTCGGATCCGCGCTCAGGGTGGCGTCCCACTGGCAGTCGTGGCGCTTCGAGCTCTTATCGATGTAAATCTGTTCGTGGTGCTCGCTGCCGTTGATCGTGGTCGGCCAGCCGCCACCGCTGAGCTGGCTCGGGTTGTTCAGCTGGTTGCTGAGCGCTACATCCTTGAAGTCGTAGTTGTCGTTGACGTGGGTGACCGTCTCCGTCCACCCGGCACCCGGCCCATCTCCTGCTGAACAGACGCCGTTGCTGACCGGATAGCACAAGAAGTAATCGCCGGTTTCCTGAACCTTGATCTCCTTACCGGTAAAGGACCCAGGCGGGGTCGGCGTACCGGCAGCCCAGGCGCTGGCCGGGGCGAGCGCAACTGCAACCGCGGCTCCGCCGCAAACGCAGACACCCGCCGCGATCCGACGGCCGTACACAAATACGCGGCCACACGCTATGCGCGCGGCGAGCCCCAGCACACCGCGTGAGCCGATTCCCCGCCCGCGCGACGCTCGCACGGGCCCCCGAGTGAACGGATGCAGCATTGCCTTGCCCGGTTCCGGATCGAACCTACTCCTGGCTCTCCTCCTAAGTCAAGGCTCGGGCGCCGCTGGGTGAGCCTGTAGCCCGAGATCGCTCCTGCGTCGCATACACGCCGGCGGCGCCCGCGGGACAATCCCTGCAACCTGGCCGGCGAAAGATTGGAGCAACTATGAAGACGCGCAAGCTTGGAACGCTCGAGGTCTCGGCGCTCGGGCTCGGTTGCATGGGGATGTCGGCCTTCTACGGCGTCACCGACGAGGATGAGGCGATCGCGACGATTCACCGCGCGCTCGAGTTGGGGATCAACTTCCTCGACACCGCCCAGCTGTACGGCCCGCTAACCAACGAGGAGCTCGTGGGCCGGGCGATCAAAGGCCGCCGAGGCGAGTACGTGATCGCGACGAAGTTCGCCCGGCGCATGGACGAGGCGGTGCCGGGCGACATGTCGACCATCGGCGCTCTCGACGGCTCCGCCGACCATGTCCGCCGCTCGATCGAAGTCTCCCTGAAGTGCCTGAACGTCGATCATGTCGATCTGTACTACCAGCACCGGGTCGACCCGAACGTTCCGATCGAGGAGACCGTCGGGGCGATGGCCGATCTGATCAAGGAGGGCAAGGTGCTGCACATCGGACTGAGCGAGGCAGCGCCGGAGACGATCCGCCGCGCCCACGCCGTGCATCCGATCACGGCTGTGCAGACGGAGTACAGCCTCTGGACGCGCGACCCGGAACAGGAGGTGCTGCCCACGTGCCGCGAGCTGGGGATTGGGTTCGTGCCCTACTCGCCGCTCGGTCGCGGGTTCCTTTCAGGGCGCTTCAAGTCAGCCGACGAGCTCGCGGACGACGACTTCCGCCGCTCGGGGCCCCGCTTTACCGGCGAGAACCTCGAGGCAAATCTGCATCTCGCCTCGAAGATTGCCGAGATCGCGGCAGAGAAGGCGATCACGCCCGCGCAGCTGGCGCTCGCGTGGGTGCTCGCCCAGGGCGATGACCTTGTCCCGATTCCGGGCACCAAGCGCCGCAAGTACCTCGAAGAGAATGCCGCCGCAGTCGACGTCGAGCTGACCCGGGATGACTTGGACCGAATCGACGCGGAGTTACCCGCGGTAGCGGGCGCCCGCTACAACGAATCGGGGATGGCCTCCGTCAATCTGTGACCGGCCGCTGCGCTCAACGTCCGCTGGCCCGCTAACCCGCCGGCAGAGCTCGCCTGGGTTGGCTTACCGATCTCGCAGCGGGCACGAGTGACGTCCTAGTCTGGCCCCTCTCCGGGTTCGGGGAACTCAGCGTCGTGGTTCTTGCACTCGTAGGCTGAAGTTTCCCGAAGCGTCTGCACAGGTGTTTCGAGGTCAGGTGGCGTGCTGACCCGCGCGTGAGCCGTCGAAGGGGCGCTCAGGAAATGTCGAGGTTGAGATCGTCGCCGTGTCAGGCCGCGTCGGCGGGCTCGAGCGCGAACACCTCGACGGCGAGGGCGGCGTCGATGTGGTTCGTGGGCGCGTCGGCGCGGTGCCGGCCGGGGAGCAGCGCGGCGCCGAGGATGACGAGGCAGAAGGCGGCGAGCCGCGCGGCGATCTGGGGTGGGGTGTGGCCGATCGGGTCGTGGAAGACGAGGATTCCGCCGAGCAGGGCGACGATGTTGGCGGTCAGCGAGGTGAATGTGATGACCGCGATCGCTGGGCCGAGCTGCAGGCTGCGCGCGGAGGCGTAGAACGCGACGACCATCGCGATCAGCGCCGATAGCGTCCACGGGTTGACGAGCAGCATCAGGTGGCCCAGTGCGGGGTGGGCGAGGTGCTTGATCGCGATGTCCGAGGTGCCGAATAGGGCGCCGGCGGCCGTGGCGAGGAGGATCCCTTCTCGTAGATGCAGGCGCTTGAGGCGGATCGACGCGCAGATCAGCGCGCCGCTGAGGACCATCGCGGTGCACTCGACGGCGATCAGCGCGGCCGTCGAGGCGCGATCGTGGGTGGCGGGCCCCGCGGTCAGCCCCAGCACGGCAAGCGCGATTGCCGTGACCACGAGCCCGGTCCATTGCCGGCGTCCGAGCTGGAAGCCGAAGCACCGTTCCCCGAGGATCGCCACGAACACGAGCCCGCCGGAGATCACGGCTTGCACGGTCGACAGCGGCGCCCGCGACAGCGCACCGACGTGCAGCAGCCACGCACCCAGCGCGACCAGCCAGCCCACCGTCCACCACTTCGAGCCAAACAGGTTGATCGCGCTGCGCAGGGGATGGCGCGCGAGAACGGTGGGTGCCGCGACGGCGCCCCGCTGCTTGAGCAGCACCCCGACGCTGCCGGCCAGCGCGCAGCCGAGCGCCAGCAGCAGCCCAGCGATCATTCGCTTGTTCCCGAGCGACCGACCCGCCGGTTGGTCGCCGGCTGATCGGTGAGGATCGCCAGCAGCTCGCCGACGTTCTGCTCGCGGGCGACCGGATCCGGGAGCGGGAAGTGCGGGTTGATCGTGTAGTGGTTCCGGCGGCCGTTTCGCGACCGGGTGATGTAACCGGCGTCGGCGAGCTCGACGACGATCCGATGCGCGGCGCGCTCGGTGATCCCGACCCGGTCGCCGATCTCGCGCAAGCGGATCCCGGGGTCACGGGCGATGCATACCAGCACCTGGGCGTGGTTGGTCAAGAACGTCCAGCCGAGTCCGGTGTTCTCAGCCATACAAAGTAGTTTAGCATTTCTAGATTTTTATTTCATGCTATATTGGTCTATGTATTCATGAGAGGACCAGGAATCCCCTCACACCACCGATGAGGAGGTCCTCAAAATGCTCCCCAAGACCCGCAGCACGGCGGTCGACTCGCCCGCCCCGGGAGTGATCCCCTACACGGTCACGGGCCCCGCTACCAACGGCGCACCTGTCGCCCGCGCGCCGGACTCAGCGCCGGCGCGGCCAACCGCTCAGAGTGCGACGGGCGGGGAGACCCGCGTGGGACGCTTTCGCCGCAAGGCCCACCGCACCCGACTGCACGGCTACGCGATCGTCGCCGTCGCCCTGGTCGCGTTCCTGATCGCGCTCGCGGCCTCGAACACCGCGCACGTGAAGGTCAACTGGGTGTTCGGCAGCTCCCATGTATCGCTCGTGTGGCTGGTGCTGTTCGCCGCGATCCTCGGCTGGCTGCTCGGCCTCGCGACCAGCGCCACATTCCACTGGCGCACCCGCGCCCCGCGGCGCCGAGGCGGTGCAGACTCATGACCCGCGCCGCGCAAGTCACGCAAGCCGTGAGCGCGATGCGCAAGGCTCGGGCGGCCCCGAGCTCCCCGCCCGAGCCGGCGATGACATTCCTGATCTATGAGGACAACGGCGGCGGCTACCACTGGACGATCGTCGCCGACGGCGAGACGCTCGTGCGATCGGCCAGTCTTGGGTCCTACGAGCAAGCCCAACAGGCCGCGGGGATCGTGCATCGCGGCGCCTCCCGAGCGGCGTTCGACCCGGGCTCCACCAACCCGCCGTTCATCGATCTCCCCGCTCGCCGCAACGCCGCGCGAGATCGCTTGGACGCCGAGCGCTGGTTGGACGAGGGCGGCAGCTTCAGCAGCCAGGCGGTGACCCGATGACCAGCGGGACGCTGACCGCGCCGCCCCAGCGGCCCCCGCCCCCAGCCAACCCGCGGTTACGGCCGCCGTACACCTGCGCCGAGTGCGGGCACGACCTGCGCGTGGCCGGCCTCGGACGCCACCGCGTCTACTTCGAGCTCGATGACAAGCGCTCAGAGGACCCCATCATGGACCGGGTCTGCCCCGAGTGTGCGTACGGACTGCCCGGAAAGAACCCGCGGTGACCGCAGCCATGACTCGCCTCTGCTGCCCAACCTGCCGGCTCCGCTTCATCCTCGCCGCCGCATACCTCGACGCGTGCCCCGAATGCGGTGAGCCGCTCCGAGCATCGAGCCTGCGAGACACCGTTGGATTCAGACTCCTCGGACTCGAGGACGTTCCCCCCTCGCTCCCGGAGGCGGTCGCCGTGTCGATACCCGTACCCGAGCCAGAAGCGACGCGACCATGAGCGACCGCCACTTACGCATCCTTCGCCGCGTGGCGCGTCAGACCCAGCTCGAACTCGAGCACCACAACACCGTCGAGCCCGCAGGGGACGCCGCGTTCACACGCCGACGGGACTACCTCGTACGCGCGGCAAAGCGCACACGCGGGCGCGTCGCGGACGCCGAGCAAAGGCGCAACCGACGACCTCGCGGCCAGCGCGATACCCGCCCCCAGACCACCAGCGCCTCCCGCTCTGCGGAGCCACGTTCGTAGTTACCCCGCCGGTCCCGATCACTCCACCCAGAAAGGCAGGACCATGATCGCTTTCTTCGTCATCAAGCAGTACGAGCGCGCCGTCGTGTTCAGGCTCGGGAAGGTCGAGGGCCCGGCAAGAGGGCCGGGGCTGATTTTCGTCGCCCCGTTAGTCAATCGGATTCATCGCGTGTCGTTGCGGATCGTCACACTGCCAATCCAGTCCCAGGGGATCATCACCAAGGACAACGTCAGCATCGACGTGTCCGCGGTCGCCTACTACCGGGTCGAGGATCCCGTCAAGTCGGTGATCGCGATCGAGAACGTGCAAGCAGCGATCAACCAGATCGCCCAGACGACGCTACGCGCCGTGGTCGGGCGGCACACGCTCGATGAGACGCTGTCTGAGACCGACACGATCAATCAGGCGATCCGCGAGATCCTCGACGTGCAGACCGAGGAGTGGGGGATCAAGGTCACGGTCGTCGAGCTCCGCGACATTCAGCTGCCCGAGAGCATGCAGCGGGCGATGGCGCGCCAGGCCGAGGCCGAGCGCGAGAAACGCGCCAAGATCATCGCCGCCCAGGGCGAGGCGCTCGCCGCCGGCGAGCTCGCGGCCGCCTCCGACGTGATGATGGCCCACCCCCTCGCGCTACAGCTGCGCAACCTCCAGACGCTGGTCGAAGTTGCCGTCGACAAGAACTCCACCGTCGTCTTCCCCGCCCCACTGATGAGCACGATCTCCGAACTCGGAGCGTTCATGGAACGCGAAAGCAAAGCCGCAGGAGCGCTTCCCGCCGCCTCGCCTCCGGCGCCAGCGTCCACAAACGGAGAGCTGGTGCCCTCGTGACCGCCAGCAACGAGCCCGATCGGTCACCGGCGCCGGGAATCGTCCCCGAGCCGGTTCACGTCCACGTCGACGCGCCGGCTGTGCTGCCAGCGAGCACCCAGAGGAACCAGGTCTGAAGGCGCCGGGCAAGACGCCCAGAGCCGACGCCCGGACTCGAACCGGGGACCCCTTCATTACGAGTGAAGTGCTCTACCAGCTGAGCTACGTCGGCGCCGGGGTGAGTCTAACGCCGGAGGTCGGCCACCCTGGGCCCGGATGCGAGCTCGATGCGCACGCGCCAGTCGTCGGCCAGGATGGCCCACCGCTCGTGGTCACGCCACCGGCCGCCGATCTTCAGGTAGCGGGGTGAGAAGCCCTCCCGCCGGAATCCCGCACCCTTGGCCAACGCAATCGAGGCGTGGTTGCCGGGCTGGATGTTCGCCTCGATTCGGTGTAGTCGAAGTTCGGTGAACGCACGGCGGAGCACCAGGTCGAGACCCTGGCGCATGAACCCCTGACCGGCGTACGGCTTTCCCACCGCATATCCGAGGTACGCGCTCTGTAAGGCTCGGCGCACTATCTGAGAAAGATTGAAGAAGCCGACGATGGCTGCATCGTCGACACGGCAGACAAGCATCGCCTCGAAGTCCGGCCGCAACGAGTCCGCGATGTAGGCGGCAAACCGATCATCGTCGGTCGGCGCGGTGGCCCACGGGCGATGGAACGAGCGGCTCGCGCGCATCAACGAGATGAACTCGTCCCGGTCTGAGGCGACGGGGGGCCGGAGGAAGACCCGCGTCGTCTCGCGGCCGTCCCGCTCAGCCACCGACCACCGCCTCCAGGCGATAGGCGAGCGCCTCGCAGGCCAGCTCTTCGGACACGTTCAGCTGGAAGCGCTGCCGAGTCTCCTCCACGAGCTCGACCGCGCGTAGCAGGTGGGTCGGCTCGACGCCCGCATCCGCCCGCAGCTCCGCCATACGGTCGACGTTACGGATGAGCTCCTCGGCCCCCCAGGCGAATGCAGCAAGATCTGCGAACCACAGAGCTGTCACCTGAAGCCCGAGATCGAGCGCCGTCGTCTCCTCACGGCGACGCAGCCGCCTGATCCGCTCAGACCACTCGGTCTCGATCCGGCGTCGCTCCTTGCGCGGGTAGAGCTCGAGGTCGGCGTTTGCCTGACGTTCAAGCTGGGCTCGAACGGCCTCGCCCTTCGCCCTCACAACGGCGAGAAGATCAGACCACGGCCGCTTGTTGGCGACCTCGCCGTTGAGGCTCGCGCGCGCCAACCCCTCCCCCGCCGCTCGGAGCGCACGACCTTCGTCATCTGACAGGAGGTGCGCCCGTCGAGCGTCCCCGAGCGACAGCCGCGCACAGGCCATCGCGGTCTCCCACTCGACCCCGGCCGCTTCGAGCGCGCCCGCGACCTTCGCCACCGGCGGCGCGTCGAACCGCACGAGCTGACAGCGAGAGGTGATCGTCGGTAGCACCTCGCTCAGCCGGTCGGTGATCAGGATCAGGTGCACGAACCAGGCGGGTTCCTCGAGCGTCTTCAGCATCCGGTTGGCCGCTTCGTCCCCGAGCTCGTCGACCCGCTCGATCACGAACACGCGCCGCTGGGCTTCGAACGGAGTCTTGCTGGCCGCCGCTACGACCGGCCCGTCGATATCGCCGACAAGGATCTCGTGGGCCCCGCTCGGGGTGACCCAGGTCAGATCGGGATGGGCGCCCGAGAGGACTCGCGCTCGGGCGCCGTCGGCATCGCTCGAGCCCGCGACCAGCAGCTCAGCCGCCAGGGCCCGCGCCGCGGCGCGTTTTCCTGATCCCTCCGGGCCATGGAAAAGGTAGGCGTGGGAGGCCTGCCCGCCCGGGGCGAACGCGGGCTCGAGCACCGCGCGAGCATGAGGATGGCGGTCGAGCTCGGCGAGCACACCCCGATGCTATTGACCTGCCGATCGCGTTCGTCGCAGGCCTCGCTACGGTCCAGGCCGGAATGGCCCGCGGACGCCTCATCACAATCGAAGGCCTCGACGGCGCGGGCAAGACGACGCTTGCCGCAGAGCTCCAGCGCGAGCTCGCGGAACGCGGCGTGGAGGTCACGGTGCTCCGCGAACCCGGGGGCGTTGCCGTGGCCGAACGCTTGCGTGAGCTGGTCAAGGACCCGACCGTCCAGCTTGGCGCCCGTGCCGAGGCACTGATCTATGCGGCGGCTCGAGCCCAGCTGATCGAGGAGGCGGTCGAGCCGGTGCTGGGCGCGGGCGGGTGGGTGCTGCTCGATCGCTTCGTTGACTCCTCGCTCGCCTACCAGGGCGGGGCGCGCGGGCTGGGGGTGGACGAGGTGGGTTCGATCAACCGGTTCGCGACGGGAGGCCTCAAGCCGGACCGGACCCTTCTGCTCGAGCTCGATCCCGAGCTCGGTCGGTCACGCTCGCGAGCCCGCGGCGAGGTCCTCGACCGGCTCGAGGCCGAGGAGGATGAGTTCTTCGAGGCAGTCCGCAGCACGTACGCGGAGCTGGCCGAGCGGGAGCCTGACCGGGTCAGGCGGATCGATGCCAGCCGTCCACGCGAGGACGTGCTGGAGGCTGCGCTGGCCGAGCTGGCGGATCTACTCTGAATAGCCGCGGGGGTGGGCCTGCATGAACGCCCATGCGTCTCCGACGATCTGCTCGAGCTCCGGCTTCAGAGGCTTCCAGCCGAGATCGCTGCGGATCCGGTCGCCGGCGGCCACCAGCATCGGGGGATCGCCCGGGCGTCGCTCAGCCTCTCGCGTAGGGATCTCGGCCCCGGTGACAGTTTCGGCAGCGGCGATGACCTCGCGGACCGAGAAGCCGCTCCCGTTACCGAGATTGAATATCCGGTGCCGGCCCTTCTCCTGTCCTTCCAGCGCCAGCAGGTGTGCCCGCGAGAGATCGTCAATATGGATGTAATCGCGAATCGCCGTGCCGTCGGGTGTCGGGTAGTCGGTTCCGAAGATCTGCACGTATGGGTTGTGACCGAGGGCGGCCCGCAGGATGTTTGGGATGAGGTGAGTCTCCGGCTGGTGGTCCTCCCCTAGCTCGCCGCTGGCGCCCGCGACGTTGAAGTAGCGAAGGCTGACCGCGGACAGCTCGTGAGCGGTACAGAAGCTCGAGATCATCTGATCCACGGCGAGCTTGGACGCGCCGTAGGCGTTGATCGGGCGTAGCGACGCCTTCTCGGAGATCGGAACCTCGTCCGGCTGGCCGTACACGGCACACGTGGATGAGAAGACCAGCCGAGGGATCCCCGCCTTGGTCATGCCTTCGAGCAGGTTGAGGGTGCCGCCGACGTTGGTGTGCCAGTAGCGCTCCGGGTACTCGACCGATTCGCCGACCAGAGCCAGGGCTGCGAAGTGCAGAACCCCGTCAAACCCCTCCGATGTGAGCTCGTGCACGGCATCCCTGTCATGCAGGTCGACGACGGCCAGACGCGTCCCCTGTGGCACGGCGTCCCGGTGGCCCTGCCTGAGGTTGTCGAGGACGACGACGTCGTGTCCAGCCGCGACTAGGTCACGCGCGACGATCGACCCGATGTACCCGGCTCCTCCCGTTACGAGCAGCTTCACCGCCCGTAGCCTGCCAGGTTCAAGCGTTCGGGTGGCCAGCTCCAAGCCCCCAAAATCCAGGCTTTCTCGCCGGCCGAGAGTAAAATTGAAGCTACTTCCGAGCTTCCCGAACTCCCGCTCGTGACCCGGTCGTCACAGTCTTTTTCCGTCCGGGGCACCCGGCAGCATTTACTGCCCGCTCGGCCGATCCGGAGTCGAGCAAAAGACGCCAAGGGAGCGAAGAAATGGAGCCGGCCGGTATGGAGAAAACCCCTCACACACAACTAACCGCAGAGCCCCGGACCGGCCAAGGCCTCACCGTCCAACGCCACTTCACGACGCGCGGGCAGCACCCGTTCGAGACCGTCGAGTGGGAGCTCCGCGACGCCCGCATCGGCCATGGTGACAAGGTCTCCTTTGAGCAGCGTGGCGTCGAGTTCCCGAAGTCGTGGTCGCAGAACGCGACCAACATCGTCGCGCAGAAATATTTCCGCGGCCAGCTCGGCTCACCGGCACGCGAACAATCGGTCAAGCAGATGATCGGGCGCATCGCGGGCACGATCGCGGGCTGGGGCCGTGAGCGCGGCTACTTCGCGACCGATGAGGACGCCGACGCCTTCGAGGCCGAACTCACCTACATCCTGCTTCACCAAATGGCGGCGTTCAACTCGCCGGTCTGGTTCAACGTGGGATGGCACGCGGTCGGGGATCCCAAAATGCAGGCCAGCGCCTGCTTCATCCTCTCGGTCGAGGACAACATGGAGTCGATCCTCGAGTGGAACACCAAGGAAGGGATCATCTTCCGTGGCGGGTCGGGATCGGGTATCAATCTTTCAAAGATCCGCGGCTCGATGGAGCCTCTCAGTCGCGGCGGAACGGCCTCTGGCCCGGTGTCGTTCATGCGCGGCGCCGACGCGTGGGCCGGCTCGATCAAGTCGGGTGGCGGCACGCGGCGTGCAGCAAAGATGGTCGTGCTCGATATCGACCACCCCGACATCCGCGAGTTCATCTGGTGCAAGGCCAAGGAGGAAGACAAGGCTGCCGCGCTTCGGGACGCCGGGTTCGACATGTCGATCGACGGCGAGGGCTTCTTCTCGATCCAGTACCAGAACGCCAACAACTCCGTGCGGGTGACCGACGAGTTCATGAAGGCCGTGGAAAACGACGAGGACTGGCACTTGATCGCGCGCACTACGGGCGAGCCGATTGGAGAGCCGATTCCCGCCCGTGAGCTCATGAAGGAGATCGCCGAGGCCGCATGGCGCTGCGCTGATCCGGGCGTTCAGTACGACTCCATGATCAACCAGTGGCACACATGCCCGGTATCCGGGCGGATCAATGCTTCGAACCCATGCAGTGAGTACATGCACGTCGATGACTCAGCGTGCAATCTCGCCTCGCTGAACCTGATGAAGTTCCGCCGGCCAGACGGGACATTCGACGTCGACTCGTTCAAGCACGCAGTTGACGTCGTGTTCTTGGCCCAGGAGATCATCGTTTCTCCGTCGAGCTATCCGACCGAGAAGATCGGTGAGAACGCGCGCGCGTTCCGGCAGCTCGGACTCGGCTACGCAAACCTCGGGGCCTACCTGATGTCGAACGGGACGCCGTACGACTCAGAGGCGGGGCGAGCGACAGCGGCGGCAATTACTGCGTTGATGACCGGGCGGGCCTATCGTGAGTCGGCACGGATTGCCGCTGCAATCGGACCGTATGAGCGGTACGCGGAAAACCGCGATGCCCACAACGCGGTGATGCGGATGCACCGTGACGCGGCGGAGGCAATCCCTGATTCAGCTAGCGCTGATGCTGCGTTGCTCGAGGCCGCACGCACCACGTGGGAGGACGCGGTCGCCGTCGGTGATAAGCACGGCTACCGAAACGCACAAGCAACCGTGCTTGCTCCGACGGGAACGATCAGCTTCCTCATGGACTGTGACACCACCGGGGTCGAGCCTGACTTCTCGCTGGTCAAGTTCAAGGAGCTCGTCGGGGGCGGTCAGATGACGATCGTCAACCGGACCGTTCCCTTGGCGCTGCAGACGCTCGGCTACTCGGACGAACAGATCGAGCAGATCGTCGCCTACATCAACGAGCATGGGACGATCATCGGTGCGCCGGACCTGGCTGACGAACACCTCCCGGTGTTCGACGTCGCGGTCGGTCAGCGGGCGATCTCGCACATGGGCCACATCAAGATGATGGGAGCGGTTCAGCCGTTCATCAGTGGCGCCATCTCGAAGACCGTGAACCTCCCTGAGTCCGCCACGGTTGCGGACATCGCTGATGCGTATCTCCAGGCATGGCGCCTCGGGGTCAAGGCTCTGGCGATCTACCGCGACGGTTCGAAGACCGCACAGGCGCTTCGCACCGACGCCCAGAAGGACGCGCCGCTCTCGGAGTCGACTGAAGAGGCGATCGACAAGGCGGTCAAGGACGCTCTGGCCAAGGCGCCGCCCAAGCGCCGGCGGATGCCACGCGAGCGTCAGTCCATCACCCACAAGTTCTCCATCGGAGGGCACGAGGGCTACATCACGGCAGGGATGTACGAGGACGGAACCGTGGGCGAGATCTTCCTCACCGACATCGGCAAGGAGGGCTCGACGCTGCGCGGGATGATGAACTCGTTCGCGACCGCGATCTCGATCTCCCTGCAGTACGGAGTGCCGCTGGAAACCCTTGTGCGCAAGTTCAGCTACATGCGCTTCGAGCCCGAGGGGATGACCTCCAACCCGGAGATCCCGTTCGCAAAGTCCATGCCGGACTACATCATGCGCTGGCTGGCGTCACGGTTCCTCGACGTCGACCTCCAGGAAGAACTCGGGATACTCACCCCCGAGGTGCGCGCCCGCAAGGCAGCCCAGGACGCGGCGAGCTCACACGCCAGCGACACCGCGAGCCCGACGAACGGCGGCGCCAACGGCGAGCCCAAGGCTGAGGGCAACGGCAACGGCGCTGGATCCGCGGCTGCGGTCCCCGCGACTCGCGCGCTCACCGATGAACCCCCGGTTCATCCGGCCGCGCGAGCGGGACTGGATCTAGGCCCCGCGTGTCAGCAGTGCGGCGGCATGATGCAGCGGACGGGCAGCTGCTACACGTGCTCGAGCTGCGGGTTCAACACAGGCTGCGGATAGATGTAGAGAGTTATCGGATTTTCACTTTTCTGTCATTTCATTTTCCAGTGCCCGATATGCCAGCGTGAACGGGCACCAGGGCGATTCACGGTCTAGGTCAAGCAGGGCTTGACTCCGATGGCATCGCCCGTCGTCAGCCGGGCCGAGAGCATCCGCACGCGCGGCCTCGACTACCGCGTCAGTAGGAAGCGGCCGACGCTCTACCGCTTGCGCTACATGTAGTCCGTGGCGAGGCCGGTTGCGCCCGGGGCGCCATTGAATATCGCGCCATTCCCGCCTGCTCCGCCGTTCCCGCCCTGCCCATGGTTGACGGTGGTTCCCGGCGTTGCGGCGGCAGTTAGGCCGAAGATCCCGATGCTCGCTCCGCCGGCACCGCCACCGCCGGCGCCCCCGCTGCCGCCACCGCCACCGGGGCCGCCCAAGCCACCCGCCGCGCCGTTGCTGTCGCCGGGTGCCCCGGCGCCGCCCACGCCGCCAGCGCCACCAAACGCGAAGCCGCCCCCAGCTCCGCCCGCGCCGCCGTCTTGGGCGGTCACGCTCGAGTTCCTGACCACCGCACCGGTCGAATTCACGAGGAAGATGCCGAGCGATCCGCCGCCACCCTGGCCACCCTGGCCACCACCACCGCCCTGGCCACCACCACCGCCACCACCGCCGTTGCCGCCGTAGTAGGGCCCCTGAAGAAATCCCGCGCACTGAGCACCGCCACCGCCACCGCCACCGCCACCGTGGCCGTTGGAGCCGTTGGCGCCGTTGGCACCGCTCTCGCTGATCCAGAAGCCAGAACCGGAGGCGCTGTTCCCCGATCCTCCGCCCGCTCCGTTGCCTCCGAGCACGCCGGTGTCGCCGGCAGATCCGGTCGCGCCCGGTTTGGGTTTGTCGCCGCCGGTACCACCCGTGCCGCCGGGGCCACCCATGCGGCCGAAGGGATCAGGGGTGGTCGACTGCCCGGAGGCGCCGGTCTGGCCGTTCTCATTCGAGCAGTCCCCGTTTGATGTGATCGCGCCCATACCTGCGAGGCCCCCGGCGTGGCCTACCGGGCTCGAACCGCCCTCGCCGCCACCACCGCCACCGGGCGTACCCCCACAGCACACGCCGGCGGCTCCGTTTCCGCCGGACAGGCCTTGCGCCCCATCGGCGCCCGCGGCGCCGGCCGCGCCCGACGCGGCGAGCACGGTCATGTGGTCGAGCACCAGACCTGTGTCCCCGGTTCCCTCCAGGCCATACGAGCTTCCCCCGGAGAAGCGGGACGTGCCCGGCTCGAGCCTAACCAGCTGCAGAGTTGTGGACTTGGTGATGTTGCTGGCCTGCGCCCCGAGGATGTCGATCCCCACATCCCCTCCAGTGATCTCCGTCAGGTTCGACGGGGAGCGTTGCCAGTTCGAGTTGTAGCCGCCATAAACGCTGACGCCATTTGAGACCGTCAGCAGCTCCGGATAGACGCCCGCGGCGACGTACACGTCCCGGTCCACGAGGGTGGCGGCGGAGACGCCCGCGGCAAGCGTTCGTTTCGGCGCGTCTATGGTTCCGGGATTGGCGTCGTTGCCGCTCGGCGAGACGAAGATCCCATGCGCGGCGTTGCCGTCAAAGCACGTCGCGCTGCCCGAGGTCAAGGTCGGATTGTCGGTCGGCAGGCAGGAACTCCCGCCCCCGCCGCCGCCATTC